>JACRIM010000016.1 GCA_016235815.1 Planctomycetota bacterium | reverse complement strand
TCGAAACCGTGGATGATCTCGTGGACGCCTTCCGCCGAGGAATCGCCCGCGTCAATGGACATCGCGACCGAATGGGATTCATGTACGATCATGACGAGGTTTACAAAAAGGCAGCGTAAAGGATTCTGCGTCTCTACTTAGCATCATGACAGTGTATTTAAGATTGATTCTCATCACGGCCCTTTCCTTGGCGGCGATTGCTTGTCCGGTTCTGTGCGCCGACTCGTCCGCATCGCATGACTCCCATAGTTCGCCCTGTTCTCCCGATAGCCATGATCGGTCCTGTGACAGCTCGTGTTTCTGCTCCTCGTCGGCCCATCACCAGTTTCCGTGGCGCTTCCTGCTGGATACGACGTTCACGAGTGCGGCGTTTGACAACAACACGCCATCGGCGCATGACCTAACCTCCGATGGCGCTTCGAGCCTTCCGCTTCTCGCGATCAATCAACTCGGGTCTGCGGCCGAACAGCCACTTCCCCTTCTGATCTGATTCTCTGCCCCGTTCGTGCCTGAACACTTCGCGCGTTTCACTAGATGCCGGTGCCCCTATCACATTTGCTGTTGTGCTTTGGCCGAAAACTCGGAGTTAAATCAAATGACCTCGACCCATCGATGCGGCACTTTTGCTGTTACGCTAGTGCTCCTCAGCATATGCGGCTGCGCAATGGTCAATCCCAAACCTGATTACGATCGGGCAGGCAAGACCATCGCTGATGCGACCGGTTCCGATTCGTACTTCCGACCCGGTGAGGATGATGTCGGAGCAAAAAGAGTCCGCGAACTGCTTCAGGCAGGAATCACATGCGACCAAGCCGTACAAATCTGCCTGCTCAACAACCCGTCGTTGCAAGCGGCCTTCCTCGAGATCGGCTTCGCCCGGGCCGATGTGGTGCAATCGAGCTTGTTCTCCAATCCGTCGCTGGCCTTGTCGGTTGCGTTTCCGGAGGGCGGAGGTCGATCCAACATTCAGGCGACCTTTGCACAAAACATCGTAGACCTCTGGCAGATTCCAATTCGGAAGCGATCGTCCCAGCGGTTGCTGGACGCTGCGATACTCGACGTGGCGCGTCAGGCCTCGCAACTCGCTGTGGACACGCGCTCTGCATATTTTACGGCGGTTGCCGCAGATCAGGCCCTGGTGATTGCAAAAGAAAACGTCGTCATCGCCGAGCAGTTGCTCGACGCGGCGAAGGCAAGACAGCAAGCCGGTGCAGTGGGCGAACTCGATGTAAACCTGGCCCGAGGCGCTGTGTATAGCGCGGAACTGGAGATGCAGAGGGCGCGGCTCGACGCTGGTACTTCTCGACGCCGGTTGGCCATATTGCTTGGACTGACGGAGGCCGCCGAGGACTTGCACCTCGCAACGAATGTCCTGCTTCCACCGTTGGTTGAACTGGACTCCGAACAGATCGTGCAGATTGCCTTGAGCAGTCGCCTGGACATTCAATCCCTTCGGATGGAGTCCGAGGCCAAACGCCAGCGGATCAACCTGGAAATCGCCAAGATTCTGCCGGAATTCTCAATCGGGTTTTACGAGGAACAGAGCGAACGGCGGGCCTTGAAGGGTCGGAAAATCCGTGCCGACACGGCGCGAGCCTCCGTCGCAGCAGGGGCGCTCACGGCTCCTGAAATTCAGTCTCGTGGCCAGAGGAGCGGTGAGCGTTCACAAATCATCGACAACATTTTCGGCCCCGCGTTCAATCTGACGCTTCCTATTTTCGACCAGAATCAAGCCCAGATCGCCAAGGCTCGACTTGCTTATGAGCAAAGCGCCCTGCAATTGGACGCCTTGGAAAAAGCCGTCATGCAGGCGGTTCGCCAAGGTGTGGACGCGGCCCAGACCGCTCGAAAGATCGCGGAGTACTACCATGAAAAAATGCTCCCCCAGGCCCAATCAAACCTCGACCTCTCGCGACAAACCTATCAAGCGGGTCGTGCTTCCCTGATTGTGCTTCTCGATGCACAACGAATCCTTCTGGCGACTCGCCGCGATGCCGTCGTTGCCGATCGCGAGAGTGCGATCACAAGGGCCGAGCTTGAGCGCCTGACAGCGCGACCCTTAACCACATTACTCGAATCGGGAAGCCCTACGTCCCAGCCGGTCGTTGAGGCGACGCCGGAATTTACCGATCCGCCGGCTTCAACGCGACAAGGATTACAGCCATGAAAGTGCGAAGAAGAAAACTGACGGTTTCACTCGCTGCAGCTTCTGTGCTTGCGGTCCTGATCGCGGGGTGTATCCCGGCAGACCAGACGTTTTTCGCACCATCGGGGGACCCGATTGCAGCTTTGATCGGTTTTGCGATCGATTTTAGTCGGCAGATTCTTGCTGCGTTTCTGTTTTGAAGCCAGTTTTTATGGATAGGGACGGATTATGAAGTCAATCAGCAAACTCTTTCTCGTTGGCCCATTGCTTGGCCTAATTGCCGTCGGAGCCATCGGGTTGTGTTTCGTTTTCTGGTCAGGCTCGATTCCCCTGGCCAAAAATGGCCACGACGAGCACGCCTACCCTGACCATTCGCAAGGTGAGGGACACGCAGAGCCAGGCGAGGACGCTGCGAAAGGCCCGCACAATGGACGCTTGCTTTCCGATGGGGATCTTAAAGTCGAGATCACCATTTTTGAACGTGGGGTGCCCCCAGAGTTCAGGGTGTACGCTTTTGAGAACGGCAAGCCGATTGCTCCAGACGATTTGAAAATGCTCGTTAAGTTGACTCGATTAGGCGGACTGGTAGAGGAGTTTTCATTTGCGAAGGAAGCCGACTACTTAATGAGCGACAAGACCGTTTACGAACCGCACTCGTTCGACGTGGAGATCGTAGCGTTGCACAAGGAGCACTCTCACACTTGGAAGTATTCCGCCTATGAAAGCCGCATCACCCTCACACCAAAGCAAATCCAAGAGGCCGGGATTGAAATCCTGTCGGCGAGCCCCGCAAAAATCAGCAGTATTCTTCGGCTTCCTGGAGAAATCACACTCAACGGTGACACCCTTGGGCACATCGTACCTCGAGTCGGCGGTGTTGTTCGCGAAGTGTTTTGCAAGCTGGGCAACCACGTCAAAACCGGGGACAAGCTGGCTATCCTGGAGAGCCGCGAGCTGGCCGATGCCAAGGCAGCGGATCTCGCCGCCAGCGCACGATTGGAGCTGGGACGCTTGAATCTGCAACGAGTGCAGACGCTTTTCGACAAGAAAATCGCACCCGAGGAGGAACTCCTGAAGGCCCGGCAGACGCTCGCCGAATCTGAAATCGAACATACCACGGCTGAAGCGAAACTTCATGCCCTGGGCCAAACCGAAGCCGAAGTTCAGGCCTCCCATACTGACAAGGATGTCAATTACGCTCGCTATGAACTGCGCGCGCCGTTTGAAGGGACCATTATCGAGAGGCATATTTCACTTGGTGAATTGGTAACGCCGGAATCAGACGTTTTCGTCCTCGCAGACCTGTCGACCGCCTGGGTGGATTTGACGGTTTATCAGCGGGACGTTCCGTCGGTGCGAATCGGGCAAAAAGTTGTGATCAAACCCGGTGCCGAAATACCCTCTGCGGAAACACATATCTCTTACGTTAGCTCGGTGGTGAGCGAAGAGACGCGAGCGGCGTTTGCCCGAGCGGTCTTGCCGAACCCCGACGGACGCTGGCGCCCTGGTACTTTCATAACCGGAGAGATCATCATCGAAGCAACCGATGCCCACGTGGTTATTCCATCGGACGCACTGGTTACGCTCAACGGTGAGACGGCAGTCTTCATCCACGATCAGAGCATCTTCGAGCCTCGATTCGTCGTGACTGGAAAGTCCGACGCCGCCAGTGTCGAGATCGCAGAAGGGCTTCGACCGGGCGACCAATACGTGGCCCGCGGCGCGTTCATTCTGAAGGCCGAACTTGGCAAGAGTGAGGCCAAGCACGAGCACTGATCGTGCGAAGAGGAAATCATCCATGCTGGAAGCAATACTTCACTTTTCCATTCGCAATCGTTGGGTGGTTGTCCTAGCTACCGCGCTGGCAGGTGCCGTGGGTGTCTGGTCATTACAGCGACTTCCCATTGATGCCGTGCCGGATATCACCAACAACCAGGTGCAGATCAACACGGTCTATCCGTCGCTTTCGCCGATCGAGGTGGAGAAACAGATCACGTTTTCAATCGAAACGGCGCTCGCCGGCATCCCAGGTCTGGAATCGACTCGTTCACTCTCTCGGAACGGATTCTCGCAGGTCACGGCGATCTTCGACGACGACGTGAACATCTATTTCGCCCGCCAGCAGGTCAACGAACGACTGGGCGAAGCACGTGCGTTCCTGCCCCCCGGCGCAGAACCAACGATGGGCCCCATCGCCACGGGTCTCGGCGAAATCTACATGTACACGGTCGAATACGAACATCCACACGGTCGAGGCGCGCCGGTCGCCAGGGGCAAACCCGGCTGGCTGCCCGGAGGAGCGTATTTGACACCGGAGGGCCATCGGCTCACGACGGATTTGGAGCGTGCCGCATATCTGCGAGAAGTCCAGGACTGGATCATCCGCCCGCAACTCAAAGGCGTGAAAGAGGTCGCCGGTGTTGACGCCATTGGGGGCTATGTAAAGCAGTACCACGTGCAGCCGGACCCCATGAAGCTCATTTCCTATGGCCTCGCCTTCGCCGACGTGATCGAGGCGCTTGAAAAAAACAACATCAGCGCGGGCGCGGGCTACATCGAGCACCGGGGAGAAGCCTACCTTGTCAGGGCGACGGGGCGCATCGAAGCGGTGAGCCAAATCGAAAACATCGTCGTCGGAACGCGAGATGGCGTACCGATTTACATCCGGGATATCGTTGCACCAGATGGAGTGTCCCTCGGTCGGGAACTTCGAACCGGCTCGGCAAGCGAGAACGGAGAAGAAGTGGTGGTCGGAACAGCGATCATGCTCCTCGGCGCGAATAGTCGCACGGTGTCGGCCGCCGTGGATGCGAAGATGTCCGAAATCCAGCGCTCGCTTCCGCAAGGCATCCGGGCCAAGACGGTGCTTAATCGAACGAAGCTTGTCGATGCGACGATCCGAACTGTACAGAAAAACCTGGTTGAAGGTGCCGCACTGGTCATCGCCGTGCTGCTCCTGATGCTCGGAAACGTCCGGGCAGCGCTCATCTGTGCCACTGCGATCCCGTTGTCGATGCTGATGACGGCGACGGGCATGGTGCAGGGCAAGGTCAGCGGAAACCTCATGTCGCTTGGTGCGATTGACTTTGGGCTCATCGTGGATGGGGCGGTCATTATTGTCGAAAACTGCCTCCGACGACTGGCGGAGGAACAGCATCGTCTCGGCCGCAACCTGACGCTTCAAGAGCGAATTCATGTGGTCTTCGAGGCCAGTAAGGAAGTACGAAGCGCCACCGCCTTCGGCGAGGCGATCATCGTGATAGTCTATTTTCCGATTCTCGCACTGACCGGCGTCGAAGGAAAAATGTTTCACCCCATGGCGTTGACGGTCATCTTTGCCCTGGCCGGGGCGTTTGTTTTGTCCCTCACCTTCGTTCCGGCGATGGTCGCCCTGGTCATTCGTGGCAAGGTCAAGGAAACCGAGATGTTCCTGGTTCGTTGGGCGAAACTCGCATACGAACCGTCCGTCTGCTGGGCCGTGAAACGTCGCTATTGGGTGGTCGCCGGCGGCGTGCTCGCGTTTGTTGGTTCGCTCATCCTATTCGGTCGGCTCGGGCAGGAGTTTGTACCCACGCTGGATGAAAAAGACATCGCCATGCACGCGATGCGGATTCCTTCGAC
Source organism: Planctomycetota bacterium (assembly GCA_016235815.1). Classification (GTDB taxonomy): domain Bacteria; phylum Planctomycetota; class Phycisphaerae; order UBA1845; family UTPLA1; genus JACRIM01. The sequence goes on along the minus strand of JACRIM010000016.1, from coordinate 12,152 downwards.
CTCCCTCACGCAATCGCAGACTATGCAGTTCCGAATCGAGAAACTAGTTTCTCAGCTTCCAGAGGTTGCATTCATCTATTCCAAGACCGGCACAGCGGAACTGGCAGCAGACCCCATGCCACCCAACGTCTCGGATACCTTCATCATACTCAAACCAAGCGAAGAGTGGCGCAGCGAAGCGGAAATGGACCGGCTCATCGCGGAGAAGTCAACGGAGATTGAACATGTTGGAGACGAACACGCGGAGCACGGCGAAGGCGAAGAACACGATCACGACGAAATCAAAATTGAGGGCCACAAGGGAAAGCTCATCAAGCTCATCGAGCTGACCGTCGGAGCGCTCCCCGGGAACGTGTATGAATTCACCCAGCCGATCCAGATGCGATTCAACGAACTCATCGCCGGCGTTCGCGGCGATGTCGCAATTAAGGTGTATGGTGATGACTTTGAAGAAATGCGCCAGACGGCCGAGCAGATCGCGGGAGCGCTTCGCGGAATCCCTGGAGCCGCTGACGTGAAGGTCGAACAGACGACAGGACTACCAGTGATGACCGTGGATATGGATCGACCCGCGATTGCGCGCTACGGTTTGAACGTGGCTGAAGTACAGGATGTTGTAGCCGCCGCGATGGGTGGCCGGGAAGCAGGGCTTGTATTCGAGGGCGACCGGAGATTCGATCTCATTGTTCGACTCCCTGAGACATTGCGCGGGCGAGTGGACACGCTCCAAACGCTTCCCATTCCCCTTCCGGCTCCTTCTGACAAGCCGTCGCAAAGGCCAGGCGAAGTAAACCTGACAAGTGTTGGTAAGGAATCTGGACGGCGTCCGAATCCGCGAAAGCAGGCAGGGTTCGTCCCGCTCGCCCATGTTGCACGCATCGAAGTCTCCGAAGGGACCAATCAGATCAGCCGCGAAAACGGCAAGCGCCGCGTGGTCGTTCAATGCAACGTCCGAGGCCGTGATTTGGGATCGTTTGTAAACGATGCCCAGGCGAAAGTGCAGGCCGTGTCGCTTCCGGCAGGGAGTTGGTTGGACTGGGGCGGCCAGTATGAAAACCTCGTGGCCGCGAAGCAACGCCTGACGATCGTGGTTCCGATCTGCTTCTTCCTGATATTCCTGCTGCTATTCAGCACCTTCAAAAGCGCCAAGTATGCCCTGCTGGTCTTCAGCGCCGTGCCGCTGGGGCTGACAGGCGGCGTGCTGGCCCTCTGGATGCGCGGGATGCCGTTCTCCATCTCCGCCGCCGTCGGCTTCATCGCACTATCCGGCGTGGCGGTTCTCAACGGGCTCGTGATGATTACTTTCATTAACCAGCTTCGCGAACGCGGCGAGGCGCTTGAGTACGCGATCATCCACGGCTCCATGATCCGATTGCGGCCCGTCATGATGACCGCGCTGGTGGCCTCGCTGGGATTCGTGCCGATGGCTCTCGCCACCGGCACCGGCGCGGAGGTCCAGCGACCGCTCGCGACCGTTGTCATCGGCGGGCTGATCACCAGCACCCTGCTAACCCTGGTCGTGCTTCCCGCGCTTTACCGTATTTTTTCCGGAAAGCATCCCAGCGGACTCCCGCAGCCCCGGCCGGAAGCGTGGGAAACAGAGTCGGATGCACCGGCTTCGGGCACGAATACATGAAGCACGATGCCAAGGCGTAGATTGGCGACCGGCGAGAGACGAAATCGCGGCCGTCATTCGTTCGAAGGCGCACATGGCCGCAACAAATGGCGTTATTCTGACGGTCGCGGCCACGGGCTTCACGGTCGCATTCTTTCACGCGGCCATTCCCACGCATTGGTTGCCGTTTGTGCTCGCGTCGCGAGCGCAGCGGTGGAGCCGGACCAAGACCTTGGCCGTCACGGCAATCGCCGGTGGTGGACACGTGCTGTTCACCACTCTGCTGGGCGTCTTCATCGCCTGGTTTGGCATCGCCATCAATGAAAGGATAGGAAACCTTTTTCCTTGGATCGCGGGCGCGGCGTTGATCGTCTTTGGACTGTACTATGTTTTTCGACAACTGAGCGGAAAAGGACACGGACACAGCCATGCCGCCCACGAACATTCCCACCATGACCACGGCCATGAGCATAGCGATCATGGTCACGATTATTCTCATCCGCATCCGCACGAGCGAGCAGATCATGCCCACGGCGTCGCAAATGAAATGAAACACCTTCACGCCCTGGAGCAACCAAACCCCACTTCCGATTGGGTCGCCATCGGCAGCCTGCTCGCTTTGTTAACTTTCTCCCCGTGTGAAGGGTTCTTGCCCGTCTATCTCTCCGGCATCCGCTACGGCTGGATGGGATTCGCACTCCTCAGCGCGATCCTCGCCGGAGCGACGCTTACGGGCATGGTGATCTTTACCTGGTTGACGCTCATCGGGCTGGAGAAACTCAAGCTTCAAATTCTGGAAAAGTACGAGAGCGGAATTTTAGGCGGCGCACTGTGCCTGCTGGGGGTTCTTGTCATCTTGTTCGAGCACTGAAATGAAGACTGTTGAATTCAAGATCGCAGGGATGGACTGTGCCGAGGAAGTGGCGACGCTCAAGAAGGAGCTTGGCCCCCTGTCCGGCATACAGGAACTGCGTTTCGATATTCTCAACGCGAAGATGTCCGTGGACTATGCGGAAGACAAGGTCAAGCCTGACGACCTCCAAGCCGCGGTGAAGCGAACAGGAATGAGGGCCGAGCCGTGGAGCGCGAAGACGGATAGCCTCCAGCCGCCGACGTTCTGGGCTCGGCGCGGTCGAATGCTTCTCACCACGGAGAGCGGACTCCTCGTGGCGCTAGGGTTCGCGACGCACGCACTCACGGTCGGGCTGCGTGCGGCAGTCAGCGACGGCGAAGAACCCCTTTCTCTGATCGTCAAACTGTTGTACGCCGCGGCGGTTGTTGCGGGCGTATGGTTGGTCTTGCCGAAAGCATTTCTGGCGCTTCGCAGATTGCGGCCGGACATGAACCTGTTGATGGTCGTCGCCGTGGCCGGGGCGATTGTCATCGGTCAGTGGTTTGAAGCGGCGACCGTAGCCTTCCTATTTGCATTGTCGATTCTGCTTGAGACGTGGAGCGTTGCCCGTGCGCGCCGCGCTGTCGCCGCCCTCATGGCATTAACCCCACCGAAGGCTCGCGTGATTCACAACGCCGATGGGCATGAGACGCACGAACACATGATGGACGTGGCTAATGTTGATGTAGCCTCGTTGGTCCTCGTGAAGCCCGGCGAAAAGTTCCCGCTCGACGGCAAGATCACCAAAGGGCAAACGAGCGTCAATCAAGCGCCCATCACCGGCGAATCCATGCCGGTGCCGAAGTCGGCAGGCGATGACGTGTTTGCCGGCACGATCAACGGTGATGGAACCGTCGAGTTCGCCACAACGAAGGTGGCAAGCGACACCACTGTCGCCCACATCGTCAAGATGGTCGGGGAGGCCCAAAGCCGTCGCTCGCCCAGCGAGCAGTGGGTCGAGAAATTCGCCCGGTACTACACGCCGGCTGTAATGGTGTTGGCCATCGCGGTGATAATCGGCCCACCGTTGCTGTTCGATGGTGCTTGGTCGAAATGGTTCTACGAGGGGTTAGTGTTGCTGGTCATCGCGTGCCCGTGCGCGCTCGTTATCTCGACGCCCGTGAGCATCGTCGCGGCGCTGGCGTCGGCGGCAAAGCACGGCGTTCTCATTAAAGGCGGACTTTTCGTGGAGCTTCCGGCCCGTCTGCGTGCCATCGCCATGGACAAGACCGGCACCCTGACGGAGGGCAAACCCTCCGTGCGACACATTGTTCCGCTCTCCGGCCACACAGAGGCGGAACTCATTGAGATTGCCGCGGCCATTGAATCGAGGTCTGAGCACCCGTTGGCGCGAGCAGTAATGGCGCACGCCGAGGCGCTGGGCGTGCGCCCAAAACGCGCGGATGACTTTCAAGTGATGAAGGGAAAAGGGGCGAGCGCCGTGCTTGACGGACACCCCGTTTGGATCGGATCGCACCGTTACCTGGAGGAGCGGGGACAGGAAACGCCGGAAATGCACGAGAAATTGGAGGCGCTGTCGTCGGCTGGGTCCAGCGTCGTGGTCATCGGCAACAACGAACACGTTTGCGGCTTCATTGCCGTGGCCGACGGAATGCGGAGCAATGCCAGAACGCACATTTCCGATCTCCGCTCGGCCGGAATTCAACATATTGTCATGCTTACCGGCGACAACAAGGGAACGGCGGAGGCCATCGGCCGCGAGGCCGGAGTGGACGAGGTACGGGCAGAACTGCTGCCCGAGGATAAGGTCAAGGCCGTGGAAGAACTCGTCGGCCGCTATCATCAAGTGGCGATGATCGGCGATGGCGTGAATGACGCACCAGCGATGGCCCGCTCCACACTGGGTATCGCAATGGGCGCGGCCGGGACGGACGCGGCCATCGAAACAGCGGATATCGCGTTAATGAGTGATGATCTCTCAACGTTGCCGTGGCTGATCCACCTTTCGCGCCGCACTCTCAATACCATCCGCGTCAATATCGCCGCGTCGTTAGCCGTGAAGGCGATCTTCGTTGTGCTCACGCTTCTGGCCAAGGCCACCCTGTGGGCAGCCATCGCGGCTGACACGGGTGTGTCGCTGCTGGTGGTGCTTAACGCGCTTCGCCTGTTGACGATTGAAAGATTACCTGTTTCCGCAAAGGAGAAACTCGGATGAGCTGGGTACGAACAATCAATGAAAAGGATGCGAAGGGCGTGTTGGCCACGATCTATGACGAGTGCCGCGCGAAGTTCGGCGCTGTAATCAATCTCGTGAAGATTCAGAGTCTGCGACCGGAGACGATGTCGATTGGACGACAGTTTTACCGCCACCTGATGGACGCACCCGGCGGTCTTACGAAGCTTCAGCGAGTTCTGATTGCCACTGTTGTATCAAAGGTCAACGGCTGCTTGTACTGAATGGAGAGCCATGAGGCGGACCTCCGTGCCGAGGTCCAAGACGACAAAGTGGTGAGCACGATTCAAGAGGATTATCGGCAGGCGAAACTCGCCCCCGCGACGCGTACGATGCTTGATTACGCCGTGAAGCTGACCAAGACGCCCAACGACATGTGTTCTGATGACATTGAAGCGCTACGCCGTGCCGGATTCCGGGATGAGGATGTGGTCGACATCGTTCAGATAGTCTCCTACTTCAATTATATCAATCGTGTGCTGGATGGTCTTGGCGCCGAACCGGAGCCCGGAATGCGCTTTGTCCCAAAGGCTGGAACGTGACAGGAAGGCACTAGCGAACACTAACCCTCTTCAGCAGCTTGGTGCCGAAGGACAGAGTTCGAAGAGGCCTTAATCGATTGACGCTTCTCCTTCTTTCCGTGTACGGAGAAACCACATGCGAATAGCATTCTTCGTCGTCGCCTTGCTGATTTACACTCTGGGAATCGGCTGCGTAGACGTTGCTCGCAACCCTCCAACCTCGCGCGAGGCCGGGCGAGCGCACGTCGCAACCTCCACCCCGGCATCACCCGATTCCTCCGATCTCTTGATGCTATACGAGCAGGACCAGGCCGATCGAACGGGAAACCCGATCGACGGAGTCACCATGTACCAGCGCGACGCACAGCGTCGGGTGAGTGTGCGCAAACTGCTCGATGAGGGCGCGGTCCGCACGGGCGGGGACTATTACCATGCGGCGCTGGTGTTTCAGCACGCTGATGACATCGAGGGAATCCAGCTCGCCCACGAGCTTGCGATGATCGCAGCCGTGTCAGGCGTACGCCAAGCCCGGTGGCTCGCGGCTGCCAGCTACGACCGACTGATGATGGACCTTGGTCGGTATCAAAGATTCGGGACACAATACCAGGCCACTAACGGCGAGATGATGCATCTCGTGCCGATCGACGAGCCGGGTGTGACCGACGCGATGCGCGCTGCGTTGGACTGCCCAACTCTTAAGGAAGTCCAGCGACGTTAGATCGCAGTATCAACACTCAATGCCGCCCGCGCTGGCGGGCGATTGCGTTGAGTGATGGCGAAACCCCAGCATACATAAAACGCATCATACGAGCGTCGTCCAGCGTCGCTTCAATGACGTCCTTCGTTCGTACCCCTTCTACCCCCAAGTCAGGGAAATACCCCGATAAGACGCGAAAAAACGCGATACCGTGCGAAGCCTTGCGAAAAGTATTTTCCGTCGCTAACTTGTTGAATAGCACGAGGTTTCCAAGCCGTTTTGACGGTTTGCCCGTGGATTTTCCCAAGCTGGACGTCGTGGGTTCGAATCCCATCGCCCGCTGTTTCCTTGTCTTCCATCGGTTTACGATTCTCGCGCGAGCATTGCTGCATAGGCAATGCCAGGCGAAGACCGTGTTTGCGGGCCAATGAGCGTTGTTCATGACCATCGGCTTGGCGACGGAATCGTCGTTGCTGTGCGATCAAGACAATTAAGGAATCGTTGATTTCAGCCAATCAGCTACGACCAGCCGGTTGAGCGCCGCTTTCCGAGTTTTGAGTGACCGTCATGGGATCGCAGGCCGCGGTTCTCCCGCGACGGATCGTGCCGTTGCCGCCATGTCCGATGGTAATCGGCTAGAGAATGGGGCCCACATCGGCGAGTAAACCGGACCCACCTGGGTCGGTAGCGTATCCTCTTGTAGCGCAGCTGCAAGTCTTGTTCCTTCAAGGCAGAGGGGGAGAACAGCAGCAGTCGCAGCAGTCCTCTTTCTTTTTTGGTTCTTTTTTCTTTCTGTGAATCATTGTGATTTTGTGAGATCCCGTGTCAGCCGGTGATCGTGATGCCGTCATTCGGCCTTCGGGCTTCCCTTTCGGGCGGCCTCCGACTTCTTGGTCTTGACCGATTCGCGGAAGCGGTAGCTCTCGCCGTTCATCTCGAAGATGTGGCAGCGGTGGGTGAGCCGATCCAGGAGCGCTGCGGTCATTCGTTCGCCCTGGAAGACCTGGCCCCAGTCGCTGAAGGCCAGGTTGCTGGTGATCAGAAGACTGGCCCGTTCGTAGCGGTCGGCGAAGACCTGGAACAGCAGTTCAGCGCCGCCGCGGCTGAAGGAGAGATAGCCGAGTTCGTCGCAGATGAGCAGGTCCACCTTGTCGAGCTGGGCCAGGAGGCGGTCGAGTTGGTAGACCTTCTGGGCTTCTTCGAGGCGGGTGACCAGGTTGGCGGCGGTGAAGAATCGTACGCGCCGGCGTCGCCGCGGCGACCGGCCAGCCCCAGGGCGATGGACAGATGCGTCTTGCCCATGCCGGCGTTGCCGATCAGGCAGCAGTTGAAGTGCTGATCGATCCACTCGCCGCGGGCCAGTTCCATGACCTTCTGCTTGTTAAGTGAGGGAAGCACGCTGAAGTCGTAGGTGTCGAAGTCCTTATGCACGGGGAAGTCGGCCATCTTGATGCGGGCCTTCAGGGCATTGGTGGACCGGGCGGCGACCTCCAGTTCGGTGAGTCGTAACAGATACTGAGGGTAGTCCTCACCGGCAGCGCTGGCCTCGCGCGAGAGCTTCTCGAACTCGGCGCTGATCATGGGCAGGCGGAGCTGCTTGAGGTTGGCCTTGAGCAGGAGGGTGTGATTTTTGTTGTGAGATTCAGGCATGAGTCAGTTCTCCTCGGGACAGTAGTTGATCAAAGCGGCTCAGGTCCGGGACCGGGACCTGAACCGACAACAGGCAATCAGGCGAAAGCGATGAATCGGCGCCGGGGACGTCGCGGTCGGCAAGGCGCTGGACCTGCCGGGTGATGCGATCGGCGTGGAGGTCTTCGAGGTGGTTGCAGCGCCCGATGGCCTGGGCAATCCGCTCCACGGGATGCGTCGCCAGGAGTTGCAGCACGCGGATGTATTGGCGAGCACCGGCGGGCGGACCGTGACGCGCTTCCAATCGTTTGCGCAGGGAGGTGAAGTCCTGCGGCAGGCGCCACTGGCGGTAGACATTGGAGTGATCCAGGGCCGCCGGACGACGACCGAGCGTCACCAGGTAATGAATTGGATCGAGGACTTGCTCGCCGTGCTCATAGGAACGAGCGTGACGGGCGACGATCTGATCACCGGCGACCACCTCGACGCGGTCCACATATCCTTTGACGGTGACGGCTTGGAAGGCCCATGTCCGGGGCACGCTGTAACGGACCGAGTCGAATCGCACCATTTGATACTTGTCCACCAGGGCTGCCTGGTGGATGCAGGCGTCGAACCGATGACACGGCAGGGCCATCGCTGCAGCGTGATCCTGCTCGAAGCGCTGGCTGATGGCCTGGGTCTGTCCGGCGACGGTTCGCTCACGATCCTTCAGACAACAGTGGCGCAGATAGGCATTCAACTCGGCGACGTCGCGCATTCGCGGCACCGGCGTGGCCCAGCGCCGCTGCAGGTCGTACACCCGGTTCTCGACGTGGGGCTTCTCGTTGCCGCGTGCCGGCAGGCAGAACAGCGGCTCGAAGTTGTAGTGACTGGCCAGAGCGGCGTAGCGCGGGTGTGGTCGTCGACTGCGACCCTTGAAGATCTCGGCAACCACCGTTGTCGGGTTGTCCCACCAGACTTCGCGGGGGACGCAGCCGAAGAACTCGAAGGCCTCGACCATGCCGGCCAGAATCGCCTCGGTTCGTTCGGTGGGCAGGGCGATGGCGAACGGACAATACGAGTACGCCCACACAGCGATCAGCACCGCCACCTGTCGGCGACCCTCGGGGAAGTCGACATAGATGTGGCCGAAGTCACACTCCAGGCGCTGGCCGGAATCGTGCGCCAGCGGGATGAAGGTCTCGCGGGATCGCCGCTGTCGCTTGCCGATGTAGCGCCGCACGGCGTCGTAGCTGCCGCGGTAATCGTGTTCGGCGCCCAATCGGCGAAACACCTGCCGCATGGTGTGCCGCTGTTTGCGCGGGGCCTGCTCGTCGGCCGCCAGGATGGCGTCAATGATGGCGTGAAACGCGCCCAGCCTCGGCGCCGGCGGCTCGGTCCGGCGGGTGTAGGGCCGAGGCTCGGGACACGCCAGGGCCTCCCGAACCTTCCGCCGCGAATGGTGCAGCGTCCGGGCCACGGCCCGCACACTCATGCCGTCCCGATGGGCCCGGCGAATCTGTCCATAATCGTCCACCGTAAGCATCCTTCTCCTCCGTGATGGCGGGTCTCTCCATCGAGAGACCAGCATCCGGAGGTGCTGACGGTGGGTCCACTTTGCACGCCGATTTCATTTCACAGGGTGGGCCCACTTTGCACGCCGATTACCAACGCTTGTTGTATCGTCGGCGCGGACCAGGAGGTAGTAATTTCCAGTATCCGTGTAGTTCGGCGGGATCGCGACAGTCAGGTTCCGTGCGTAACCCGCCCCTTGCGCATATGGAGACGTACCGACGGGGTTCGTCGACAGTGGCTGGTCAACGCCGGGCTCATAGGTCGTGTTCATTGAAAGATAGACACGGTCATTCCATACACCGGTCGCCGGCGCATTACCGTTGTTCGAGACCGACCAAGAAATGGGCACGCTATCCCCGAAGACGGCACTCGGCGGCGTACCCGAAACCGAATCTACGACCAGGTCTGGGGCCGGCGTCGCCGTCGTGCTGATGGCAGAACTAGACGCAGCGTTGTTTCCCTCATTCGACTCCGTAATCACGCCTGTCGCGTCGGCCCGGACGAGGATGTAACGCGTTCCGCTGCCGACCACGTCGATCGGGAGTGGCACCTGCACGTTTCGGCTGTAGGTCGTGCCACCATCCAGCGGGCCGTTTCCGGCGCTTGTGAACACAAGTGTGTCGCCGCCGCCGAACACTTGATCAGTCGAGAGGTAAACGCGATCTTCCCATGGGCCGGATGCGGTCAGGTTGCCGGCGTTTCGAGTTGTCCATGACACATCGATTGTCTGACCAAAAACTGCCGTCGAAGGGGCGCTCACCAACTCGACCTGCAGGTCCGGGGCGGACGTGGGCGTCAGGCTTATGCCTGCGCTTGAGCCAACGTTGTTGGTCTCATTGGCTTCCTGAATGACCGTCGCCGCATCGGTCTTCACTAGGACGTAGCGGGTTCCGGTGGTTTGATAGTCAGTTGGCAGGGTGACTTGTAGATTGCGATTGTACTGGCCTGCTGGTGCGAGCGGTCCATCGATTGCGGCCGTTGCCAGCAGGACATCGCCGCCGTCCAGTGTTTGGTCAGTTGAAAGATAAAGGCGATCTTCCCAATTCCCCAACGCCTGCAACCCGCCGGCGTTCCGAACCGCCCAGTCCACGGTAATCTGCTGCCCAAAGGTCGCGCTGCTGGGAGCGATGACCGAATCTACGACCAGGTCGGGCAAAGGATTGACCGTCAGAAGCCAGCTCTCGTCGTCGCTGCATCCGGCATTAGTAGCTCGAATCGTGATCAGATGGGGGCTGCCAACTGTGGTTGGCGTCGCCCATGAAACGACACCCGTTGAAGACGAGATCGTCATTCCTGGGGGGCCGGCAACCAGCAACCACGAGATCGGCGGCGTGCCTTGCGTTAGTACCGGCGTCGGGCCGGAATACGCCAAGCCCAGACTGATCGCGGCATCTGGAACATCTGTGATCACGGGGGGGGAAACGATTGTGACGGCGACGCCATTTGCACAGTTCGTACTGATACAGCCGGTCGTGCTGTTGCGAGCGCGGGCGAAGTAAGTTGTGGTCGAATTCGGATTAACCACGAGTGGCGATCCGCTGCCCACCAGAGTTCCACCACAGGAGCCGCTGTACCAATCCACCGTCACGCCGACCGGCACGGTTGCGGCCAAGGACGATGATGCGCCCGAGCAGATCGATGCCGGCGTGGCTGATGTACCCGTCGGCGTCGAGGGCAGTGAGTTGAACGTGACCGTCACGCCTGTCGCGCAGGCAGCGCTGATGCATCCCGTCGTGGTGTTTCTGGCGCGGGCGAAATAGGTTGTCGCCGCCGCAGGGCTGACCGCTAGAGGTGACCCACTTCCCACCAATGTCCCGCCACACGAACCAGAATACCAATCGACTGTCTCGCCACCATTGACATTCGCGGTGAGGCTCGACGAGCCTCCCTGGCAAATGGAGGCCGGCGTGGCGGAGACGCCGGTCGGCGCCGTAGGTATCGCATTGACCGTGACAGTTACATTGGCGCAGGCGGCGCTGACGCAGCCGGTCGTCGTGTTGCGGGCGCGCGCGTAGTAGGTCGTGGTCGTCACCGGGCTAACCGATAGTGGCGATCCGGTTCCTACCAGCGTCTCCCCGCACGAACCCGTGAACCAATCGACGGCTTCCCCGGCACCAACGCTTGTCGACAAGATTGAGATGCTTCCAGAGCAAATAGTCGCGGGAGCTGCCGTAGGGGTGTTCGGTGTGGCAGGACGGGAATAGACGGTCACAGTCACGGTGGCACAAGCAGTGCTAGCGCAGCCGGTCGTCGTGTTACGGGCGCGAGCGTAATATGTTGTTGTCGTTGCAGGAGTGACTAAGAGGGGTGCGCCTATGCCCAGAAAAGTCCCTCCGCACATGCCGGTATGCCATTCGACGGCTTCTCCTTCCTCGACATTCGCAAACAAGTTCGATGTTGCCCCGAGGCAGATAATGGCAGGCGAGGCAGTAACATTGGTCGGAGTGGCTATCGTCGATTCGATATGCCCGAACTCCCATGTGTCGTCGAGTACCGCGGTGTCATACCCCCCAAATAGCACGGATACACCGCGTACACTGTCGAAAACCATCCCGTGAGATCTTCGTGGTGACGGGCTGTCGGTCGGAAACCTCTGTGACCAATCCGTCCCATTCCACTCCCATGTATCACCGAGGTTAATTGGAGAAATAAAGGTATATCCTCCATACAGCAACGTCAATCCTCTGGCACTGTCGTAGGCCATCGCGTGGTACCTGCGAGGAGGCGGGTTGTTTTCTGGGAATCGTTGTGTCCAATTCGTTCCATTCCATTCCCAAGTTCTTCCGTTTGCAGTAGTTCCCTCAAAAAGGACGCACACGTTGCGAACGCTGTCATAAACCATAGCGTGGGACCACTGGGGCGACGGCTTGATGACTGGATACCGCTGTGTCCAATTCACCCCATTCTGAAATGTTTCACTCAAAGTGAGACAAAACGGCTTCCTGAATAGAGGATGGTTTCGGCTGCTCGCCGGGTCGAGTCTTCGACCGGGTAGGGCAGCAGGCGTTGGCGGAGCTTGATGTTCTCCTGCTTGCGCAGTTGCCTGG
>JACRIM010000019.1 GCA_016235815.1 Planctomycetota bacterium | reverse complement strand
CCAATAGTTGGCTTCATCAGTCCCGTCGCCTGCGGGTACGCTACGAACGACGAGGCGACATCCACGAAGCGCTCCTCAAACTTGGCTGCATCCTGATTTGTCACAAATGCCTCAATGGCTCATTCTGTTAGGCGCTCTTAGGCCTAATTCTCCGGCACAAGTGAATCCGCTTCACGTAGACCACTGTGCCAATTGGTGGTGTTCACTTGTTGGGCGATACAGGTTGGCACTCAAGACTGTCGCGTGACCGGTCGCCGCCGACGCGGCACGAAGTGGTTCTCAAGATCAAGGCGACACCCATTTTCTGCGGGTCCTCCGAGACAACGTAGTACGGAGAGTTGATCTTTTTTGCATAGTGCAGGAGCAGTTCGGCAATTCGCCGTCCCTGGCGTGTGGGAAAGACCGTCGTTGTGAAGTCGAAGCTGATGGACTCCGGGAGGTTGTCCTCACTCAAGAGATCAAGACGATCGAGAAAGTCCTGAACATCCCGGCGGTTGATCGAATGATGCAATGGCTTGACGTACAGTTGCCCCGAGGAAGAGATGAAGAAGTACCAACGTTCAAGAAATCTTCGGACGTCTTCCAGTGAATCTTTCCGGCGCCACCCCTTCCGCCATCTTCCATTCCATTGTTGCATGGCATCCTTTGGCTTTTGGTCGTGTGCAATGCAACATCAGGCTTCATTGAATGATCGGGATCGTTTGTTGCAGCGCGCCGCGTGACGAATCGGGAGTGGACTACCACTGCAACGCGAACCCCGCTGTCATCCACTTGCTCGACTCGACGGCATGTACCACCACAGTCTGGCCGGTCTTGATTTCGCCGGAGCGCACCATCTGATCGAGGTGCACCAGCGTCGCGGCACCGCCCACATAGCCGATTCGGGCACATCGGAACTGGATGTTTTCGCGGGTGACGCCGAGCTTGTCGACGAATTTGGGGATGTGATCCTCGTAGAGTTTCAGCGACGGGATCGAGACCACATAGTGATCGACCGAGTTCGACGGGAGGCCGATCTTAGCAGTGAATCGGACCAGCCCTTCAAGCAGGAGCGGCGCTGCCGAATCATTGACCGCATTGAAGTCCTGCCAGAGATGATGGCGACCCGCGTCGTAGAGTTCGGGAATCTGGCAGGTGCGGTCCAGGAGGTCCGCCGCCGCGCCACCAGCCTTCATACCGGCCGGTCGATTGCCGCCGACGGATTCGACAAAGGTCTCGATGATGCGTCGGCCGCCGTCCGGAGATTCGGACGCTTTCAGAACGAGGGCGCCGGCTCCATCCGCCAGGATCCATCGAAGCGCGGCGTTCACCTTGTCCATTTTCGGCTGGTTGAAGTAGCAACTTCTCAGGTAGACCGATGAGAGCTGGCTGTAGCAGATCAGTGCGGTGCGATAGCGGCCGCGAGAGAGTGCGTCGTAGGCGACTTGTACGGCCTTGCCCATGCCCGAGCAATTGGAGTGGATCTCCATTTCGGCGCACGCGGCGATGCCGAGTCGCTCCTGGAGAAGCGCACTCGTAGGCGGCGTACTCTGGTCATAGGAGGGGCAGGCCATGATGATGAGATCGATTTCGGTGGCTGCCATGCCGGCCATATCGAGTGCATTTCGAGCGGCGACTTCGGAGAGTGCGGCGAAGCTGTGGGTCATATTTCCGGTTTCTGGGTCGACCGCGTAGTGTCGCGCCTTGATACCGCTTCGTTCGAGCATGCGCGGGCCCATGGTGTCCACAAAGCTGCGCACCTTCGGAGGAGCGTCGGTCAGCCGACCGAGGACGTCCTCAAGGCGATCATTCGTGATGGGTTTGCCCGGAAGAAAACTACCGGTTCCGGCGACATGTACTGAAAGTGTTTTGGTCATCGCTAATCTCCATTGCCGTTGCATTCAGCAATAAACAAGGTCTACTGCCCGAGCCAACTGATCGTTGCGAACCCGCGAGCCGAAATCCGTAAGAGAGGAGAGGTGCACGGGGGAGAAACGGGGAGAAGCACCTCACCCTCTCGGATAACGGATTTCACGGAAGGCATGTGGGTTGCCGCCTTCGTTGCATTTCGCGATCGCCTCCAGCGCCTGGTCTGATTTTTTTTCACGCGGCCTTAACGCGGGCCTGAATCGTGACTGTCTATCGATTTGATCGCCGGCAAGGAGGAACTCGACTTCGCCGACGATTGGTAAATTCCGGTCGAACAAACACTCCCAGAGAGCCAGCGCCGGCGGCGTGTGCCGCCGGCGCTGGCGTGGCAAAGGGAGGAGAGAGAGAGCGAAGAAACTCAGGGAGAGGGAAGGAAGGGGAACAACTCCCTGAGCTGATCGAGGTAGCTGCATCCGGCGACCTGGAAAGCCGCAAAGCCACTTGCCGCCAGCAACCACTTCTTCAATCGGGAATACTTCACCGTGAACTCCTTATGGGGCCCGACACGAGTTTCCCGCGATTCCAGGAAACGTTCCCGGCGGGCGTTACGCCTTGTCGCGGGCATCGTTCGCTGCCCTTGGCCGCTGAATAACGCGATGCGTGGGCCGCGACCCCGCAATGGTTTTTCGAATTATTTCCGAAGGAGGGAGGCGGAATGGCTGCGGCCCTGCACGAATGGGGCTGCCAGGGGGATTTGATTATCAGGGCTTGGTGGTCTCAAGGCCTCGTAAAGGCTCCAAAGGCCTATCCCGAGTGTGGCGAGGCAGGCAAAAATGCCGTAGCCCGCATACCACGCGCTGTAATTTGTGGTGATTGGGAAGACACCTAAAAAGCCAAGCACCAGCAGTGCGGACAGGATGCTGACCAATCCCCAGCATGTGAGGACATACAGACTCAAGGCAACAAGCCCCAATGATAGAAGTGTCCATGCAGTGATGGGGCTTGATGCGGTCGGCGCGTACATGATTGATCCAACGAGCCAGACGATCGCCAGCGCCAGCCACTTTCGTTTTCCGGTTAACCACGTCGCGATGACCAGCAGGAAGAGAATGGCAAGCCCCTGGTAGACTCCGGCGCGCAATGATGCGAGTAGCCCTGCAACGGCAAACCGTCCGCCGATGAGATCATCAAGACTTTGGTACATTCGGAGTTGGGGACGCGAATTCCATTCCATCCAGATGGGCAGGCGTCGATCAAGAAAAAGCAGGATTGCCCAGAACGTGCCGATGACGCAGCCAAACAAGATGTCTCGGGCGACGAAACTGTCGCGAATACGCCCATTCAGGAGTCGGCTCCAACTGCCGAGCGTGCGGGGCCACCGTTGTCGCACCTGTGACTCGATGGACACATAGAACAGCGTGACGATGAAACCCTCGCACAGCGCACTGATGGTGCCGTTCATACAGCTTTCGATCAGGCCTTTGAAGCCGTCCAAGTGCTGGGCGGAGAGCAGGTTTCCGGCGAGTCGCAAAAAGAATACAAATGCACCGACACGCAGCGAGCCGACGACATCGCCGCCGGTGGCGAGGTTTCGCCATGCCAGCGGCAGTGCAACAGCGAGGAGTGCCAGCAGCACGCTGTTTCGAGCCGTGCGAATCGCGACCCATCGCGCGGGTGTCGAGTAGAGCAGGCCCTGCGAATCTTTGTCGGATTCACGCAAGACGGCAAAAAAGCACACGCGATGGCCGCACGTTGCGATCTCGATTCGCGCTCCGCCATCCTCCCGAGTATTGGGATTAACGCGAAAAGCAAGATGCTCCGTCGGATTGCCGCCGGGAGTCGTCAACGGCTTGATCTGCCGCAGGTCTCGCGGGTTGTATCCGGCGGCGCGCACCAGAGATTGCCAATCCGAGTCAAGTCTGGAAATGCCGGAGGACTCGCTTGATTGAAGCAGCAGGGGCCGCCCCTGACCATCTACGATGATCAGGGAAGACAGGTCCGAATCAGAGGAAATTTGAAATGGCGTTCGTGTCGGCATGATGAACGACAAAACATCGTTGGTTGGTCGCATTAACTGCGATTTGCCGAGGTGGAACCGGAAGAGGACGTCTTCCCCGCGCGCGAGCGCGAGGGTCAAGCCTCGGCCGTCTTCTGTGACGGCAAATGTGGAGGACTCCACATCGGCCGCCGGAAAATAGCGACCATCTTCGACATTGTTGTCGCGTTGCCAGCCTGCCGAGGTCGCGAGTTGGCGGGCCAATTCAGCCAGGACTTCCGGTGATTTGGCACCGCCATGTGTTGCGATCGGATGTGTGTCGCGGCCAAGAATCAGAGCGAGTCCGAAGAGTAGGAGTCCCACGATTCCAATAAGCCCGATTTTCTTGCGATCGATCGGCCCTTGTGCCGCGGCGTTGGCAAGGATTTCACGTGTGGGAATTTGCCCTGCATCAAGCGCGGCCGCCAGCAAGTCGCCGCCGGGCAGGTTGGCGGCAACGGTCAGTGCCGATTCGGGCCGTTCGGCGGGATCCTTACGCAGGCAGGCGAGGATGACAGCTTCAACGTGCGGGTCAATGTCGGGCACGAGGCTGGAGGGAAGTTCGGGTTCGACGGTCCGATGAATCTGAAGGTAATCGCCCCTGTTCTTGGCGGTAAATGCCGGCTTTCCGGTGAACATTTCATAGAGCACCAGGCCGAGCGAATAGATGTCGCTTCGTTCGTTGACGGCGATGCCGGCAATCTGTTCCGGGGCCATGTAGCGGGGCGTGCCCGAGCGGATTTCGGCGCGATCGACCTGGCCTGCATAGACCGCCAGACCAAAATCCGTGATCCGAACCCTGCCTTTGCCGTCAATCATGACGTTGGCGGGCTTCAAATCGCGATGCAGTACGCCGTGAATGTGAGCGGCGGCCAACGCAGCGCAAAGCTGACGGGCAATGTCGATTGCCCGCGGGCCGGTGAGCCGCCCGACACGTCGCAGAAGCGAAGACAGATCTTCGCCGTCGACATATTCCATTGAGATGAAGGGCGCTCCGTCCACTTCTCCGAGGTCGTGTATTCGACAAACGCCGGGGTGACTGACGGCGCGGGAGAGATTGACTTCGCGCTCGACGCGGCGACGCCAGGTGGGATCGAGGATATGCAGCGGAGGCAGGAATTTCAGTGCGACGGTCTTGTGAAGCCGAAGATCCTCGGCTCGATACACCCGCCCCATTCCGCCTTCGCCGAGCAACGAAACGATGCGATATCGATCATCGACCATGTCGCCGGTTTGAAATGTCGGCGGCTCCGTGAGCATGGCGGCGAGTTCTTTGAGTTCGCCTTTGTTTGCAGGGGACACAGCCGGAGCCGGATCAGGCGCCGGGCGGTGATGCGCCAGGAGCCGCTCGACTTCCCGAATTGCTTCGTGGTCGCCCGCACAGGACTTTGAGATGTAAGAGGAGCGTTGCGGCGGCGGAAGCGAACAAGCTTCCAGGAAGATTTCCTTGATTCTCGCGTATTGTTCAGAGGTCACGTTGCGTTTTCCGAACTCATCTCGGCGCGAAGCCAGGCCTTGGCGTGCGTCCAATCTCCCTCGATGGTTCGTTTCGATACGTTTAGCACCGTGGAGATTTCCTCCATGGAGAGGCCCGCGAATAATCGCAACTCCACCACGCGTGCCTGCCGGCTGTCCAGCGAGGCCAGCTTCGCAAGTCCATCGCGGAAGTCAATCAGATCCGTGTCCAGGATCGCCAGCTCGGACACGACGTGATCAAAAGCAACCCGTCGCCAATCCTTGCCGCGTTTGTCGCGCTTTCGGGTGCGGGCGTGATCAATCAAAATTCGGCGCATGGCCTCTGCGGAGACCGCGAAGAAGTGAGTTTTCCCCTGCCAGTCCACGCGCGACTGATCAACGAGACGAAGGTAGGCTTCGTGCACAAGGGCTGTGGGGTCGAGGGTATGGCCCTTGCGCTCACGACGAAGGTACTTCGCTGCGAGATTGCGCAGTTCATCGTAGACAATCGGGAGTAGTTGGGCCGCGACGAGTGAAGGGTCTGACGTGCCAAGACCGGCGAGGATTTCAGTTGCCGGGGAGGACTTTTCTGATGCCATGTATCCGCAGCGCGTGGACAGGGTTAATGTTCGGTCTGCTGCGGATTATCCGGGCGATTCTTTGGAATTACAAGTGACGCCGGAATGCGATACGTGTTCGCAGGAGGTGAGATTTCCGACGCTCGGGGATTGGCCTCAAACGTTCGCGCTGAGGCCGGGAGCAGGCTCGGAACTGTTTCCGTGGTCCGAGCCTGCTCTAACCGGCTGTCTTAGGCGATCATTCTGTTTTGTCCGAATCGAACCGTTGCGGTCGCTCGCGGTTTAATGACAATCGACACTCCATCGAGTTTCGTCATGTGGCCGGTTCGAACACCTGTGGCCTTTGGTGCAGATCCTGAAACCGCGCCCTTGCGTCCGGTGGCAGGGGGGGCGGCGTTGTCGATGGTCTGAATGATTCTGCAGTCGGCGTTCATCGAATTGGCCAGCGCAGTGATCAGACGCTGAACGATCTGCCACAAGCTGCTCGGGGCATTAACTCCGTCGAAGTAAAAGACGAGGACGTTGACGGGCTGGTCGATAAACGTGCGGTGAATTCGCTTCAACAGCGTGCAGAATTCGCGGAGGCTCAGCACATCTTTGCGGGGCTGAACCCAGAGTCCGCCGTTGCCGGTTGCCGCGATGTACCATCGGTCAATCAGCGTCAGGCCGTCGTTCAGTTCTTTTCGTGCATCTCGATCTGGGAACGGGATCATGGTCATCTCCTTTTGCCCCACGTTTCAACCATTGCGGACGCGACTCCGATCGGGGTTCGGTTTTGCCGTCGGGGACCCGAAAACAAATCCCCATGTGTCCGAGCATGTGGGACGGTCAAGGGTAGACGCGATAAACGCGTGCTACACCCGCAACGAGGGTTTGATGAAGCATCCTTTGATTCCCAAGGATCTTGTTCGGTACTGCGGCCTCGCAAGGATGCCCCGAAATTGCAGAGAAGTTGATCGGAACGAATGACGGCGATATCGTTGCTTTCTTGCCGCCATGGCCCCGTGACGCCTCGTCGCCCCAGATGATGTGCAACAATTCAATTTGTACTTGGATCACACGCAAGGGGCTGTTGAGGCGAACGAGGTCAAAAACCATGTCTAATTCAATCGGAGTCATTGCAAGGCGAACCCTCGTGGCCGTGGGTTTGGCATGGGTGAGCGGTTGTTCGCAGCAATTGATGCCGACACCGAATCTCATTGCCCATGCGAAGGACGACCCATTCGTCGGAGTTCCCGGTGCACTTCAGTCGAGCGATGTCGACGTCCTGTTTGTCACCGATCGTGCGGAAACAGTTAACAAGAAGAACCAGCCGGAGTTTGGATACGAGCGATCGCGGGCCGTGTCCTTTGGATCGCTGAAGGTTGGAATCGGCCATGACGTTTCGTGGCCCGATCTGGTCCGTGAGAGTCGAACGCAGTCACGCCGACTCCCCCTTACGCTGTCGCGCAAAGAAATTCGTGTGATCGGCAAGTTTCCCGAGACACCGCCGAAGCGATCGATGGTCGATGGAGTCGTAAAGGATGATCCGGGCTACAAGACCTCGTTTGACGAATCACGTGCCTTGTTCAGTAAGGAAATCGCCCGGCGAGTCGCTTTGAATCCTTCGCGACACGAGGCGTATGTTTTTGTTCACGGGTTTAACAATTCGCTCGACGACGCTGCATTTGTTATTGCAAACCTTTGGCACTTCATGGGTCGCGGCGGTATTCCGATTGCCTACAGTTGGCCTGCGGGGCTGAGTTATGCTTATGACCGCGAGTCGGGCGAGTTCACCGTCTTTCATTTGAAACAATTCCTGCGCGTGCTTGCGTCGTGCCCGGAACTGACCAAGGTTCACATCATCGCGCACAGTCGTGGAACGGATGTCACGATGACGGCGCTGCGGGAATTGCATATCGAGTATTCAAGTGCGGGCAAGGTCGCCCGCAACGAATTGAAGCTGGGCAACCTGATACTTGCCGCGGCCGACCTCGATTTGGATGTGACGACTCAGCGTATCGGTGCGGAAGGCGTGTTTTTTCTTCCCGAACGCATGACCATTTATGTGTCACAGTCTGACAAGGCATTAGGCGCGGCGGTGTGGCTCTTCAAGAGCCGGGTTCGTGTCGGCGATGCCAGTGCAAAGGACCTTAGCGAAGGACAACGACAAGCTCTCCTCGAATACAACAGGCTTCAGGTCATTAACTCAAGAGTATCCGCCGGGGCGATCGGTCACGACTATTTTCATTCCAACCCGGCAGTCAGTTCGGACATTATTCGAATCCTCCGCGACGATCGCGACCCGGGCGCCGAGCATGGCCGGCCCATGAAGCGAGCCGCCGACGGTTTTTGGGAGATTCGAGACGACTACATGTGCGCTGGCAAACCGTAGTGTCTTGACATAAGGAGAACACGCTTGGATTCACCGCAATCCGGGAAGTCACCGCCGGCCCTGGCGCCGCGAAGCCTGCTTCAACGGGTATTGCGCGGAATCCTTGTGGTTCTCGGAGGCGTGCTGATCCTGGGAATGGCCGGATGGATGATGCTGGCTGTCAGCTATTCAGATTTGCATGCGACCCCGCCGCGATTGGCGTTGGGCGGAGTCGTTGCGCTGGGTTCCCTTGCGGCGGCGGTCATTATTCGCAAGCGTCGACTTGGTCTGCTGATCTTTGCTGTGGTGTTTCTATGCGTGCTTGTATGGTTTTTCAGGCTGCAACCATCCAATGTCCGCGAGTGGGCTCCCGAGGTAGCCGTCCTGCCTTACGCGGACATCAACGGCGACCGTGTTACCTTGCACAATATCCGCAATTTCGACTATCGATCAGAAACGGACTTTACGCCTGCGTACGATGACCGTACGTTTGACCTGTCCCACCTGAAATCGATCGACCTGATCCTCTCGTATTGGGCCGGCCCGGCCATTGCCCATGCACTTGTCAGTTTTGGATTTGACGAGGGGCAACACGTGGCCATCTCCATCGAAACTCGAAAGGAAAAGAGCGAATCCTATTCAACGGTTCAGGGTTTTTTCCGGCAGTACGAGCTTATTTATGTCGTGGCGGATGAGCGCGATCTTATTCGACTGCGAACGAACTACCGCAATGAAGAGGTGTACCTCTATCGGTTGCCGGCTCCGCCGGAGAAGGCCCGCGCGGTATTCAAGGACTACCTTCGCGTTGTTAACTCGTTGAAAGAACAGCCACAGTTTTACAACGCGTTAACAGAAAACTGTACGACAAGCCTCTTCGCCCATCTGCGTTGCGCCCCCCCGATACCGCCATTTACGCTCGGCGTTCTGCTGAGCGGTTATTCAGCGCGCTATGGATATGAGTGTGGCGGACTGAACTATGGCGTCTCATCGTTTGATGAGTTACAGCAACGCAGCCGCATCAATGATCTCGCGAAGCCGGCTGACAAAGCAGCGGACTTCTCCAGGCGAATTCGGGCAAACCTGGTCTTGCCAGAGTCGGCGCCAACATCGAATGCACCATCCGCCGCTCCCATCGACGCACCGCATTCCGGCGGGGCCGTGCCGCCAAAGCCTTGGCCGCGGGGAATGGTCTGGATTCCCGGCGGCGAGTTCACCATGGGGACGGATGATGCGAACTCGATGCCAAATGAACGACCCTCGCATCGTGTTCGACTCGATGGGTTCTGGATGGATGTCACCGCGGTGACGAACGCGCAATTCCGCGCATTTGTAAAGGCAACCAGCTATGTGACGACGGCCGAAAAGCCTGTTGACTGGGAGGAGTTAAAGAAGCAAGTCCCCCCCGGCACACCGAAGCCGTCAGATGAAATGCTGAGACCCGGCTCGCTGGTGTTCACGCCGCCGGACCAGCCGGTTGATTTGCGGGACATGTCGGCCTGGTGGACGTGGACGACCGGCGCGAACTGGCAACATCCACAAGGCCCGACCAGCACCATTGAAGGGAAAGACGAATTCCCCGTCACGCAGATTTCGTGGGATGACGCGTGCGCCTATGCCAAATGGGCGGGCAAGCGCCTGCCGACCGAGGCCGAATGGGAGTATGCGGCCCGCGGCGGAGCAACGGTCAATCGGCGCTTCGCATGGGGCGACGAATTTCGCCCGGGCGAAAAATTCATGGCGAACACCTTCACCGGTGTGTTTCCGTATAAGAACACCGCCGAGGACGGCTTCGCCCGCACCGCGCCGGTGAAGTCGTTTCCGCCCAATGGATACGGGCTTTTCGACATGGGCGGCAACGTGTGGAACTGGACGGCCGACCTGTATCGTGCCGACACACACTCAACGGCCGGAAGGGAGGGCGTCTGTTTCAATCCGACCGGTCCGCGGACATCGATGGACCCGGTGCGCGACGTGCCGACGTGTGTTGAGCGAGTGATCAAAGGCGGCTCGTTCCTCTGCCATCCCAGCTATTGCGAGAGCTATCGGCCGACCGCGCGCCGCGGAACTCCACCGGACACCGGCTCGGAACACGTCGGATTTCGTTGTGCATTGGCAAAAGAACAGTGGGACAAGCAGCGTGATGAGTGAGGAAGCAAGTTTATTATGGATCAGTTGTTTGAAGTGTCATTCTTTGATCCGTTTTTGGTGGCGGGCGTCTGTGCGGCATTGATGTTCGCCTGCCTTCAAATCGGGTTTCGTCGAGGACTAAAACAAACCGACGGTCGAGCGCGAGGGAGCGCCCTGATCGACGAGGCGTGTTTGGCAATCCTCGGTCTCCTTCTGGCATTTTGCTTTGCTGCGGCCTATGGCAAGCTGGACAATCGAAACGAGAAAATCCTTGATGACGCGAATGCGATCCGTGCAATTCATTTTCACTGTCAGATGCTGCCCGATGAACAACGTGAAAAACTGCAGCCGCTGATTGTGGATTCAGTGAAAGAACGAGTCTCGCTCTTAACCATACAACAGACTACTCAGAATGTTCGATCGCTGGATTCCCGTTTGCGGGACGGAGAAACAGAAATGCTGGCGGTCATTGCGAAACTCGGGCGGGATGGGTCAACCAAAGACGCGGCGGCGTCGCTTATGGATGCCTTCCACAGTGTAGTCGGGAGTCATGAGACGCGATTGGCCGCCGTCATGGATCACGTACCCTGGCCGGTGATTGCCCTGCTGATTCTCGTCGCTTCGATCAGCACGTACTTGATCGGGAGGTCCGAGGCGGAATCAGGTCGGCTTCGGCGAAGGACATACACGCTCATCTTGATCGTTTCCGCGATTGTCCATGTGACCTTGGATCTCGAACAACCCCTTGGCGGTTTCATCCGGAATAATCACTTGCCAATCATGCGCCTTGCGGAGAGCATGGGAATCAAAACATGAACGCCCCTGCCAAAGCCCGCGAATCGAATGGACAGCGTTTGATGGAATACTCATCTTCGAAACCATAGTCTTCCACTCGGTAGCTGGAAACAGGACCACGTACCATGAACAGAACCAAGACCGGAGCCCGCGTTGCCGTGGCATGTGCGGCTGTCCTCTGCAGCACCGTGGGTTGCAACTCGCCCACAGGGATGGCGGTTCAGTTGGTGGGCAAGGCGGTCGACGCCGTCGAGGCAAAAAAGCTCGATGATGAACTCATCGGCCGTTCGCCGGCGGCGGCCGATGCCAAATTCGGGCAGCCGAACGATGTGTTCGCCCAGGTAGGCGGCCCGCGAAAATGGCGCGTGTATCCCGGGGGGATGATGGATGTCATGGGCAACCAGCGCTACGTGCTGGAAGTGAACCGCAATTCGATTGCCGGCGTCGCGACAGTGAAGCTCGACGCGAGTGGTATCGATCTGGCACGCAAGTATATGTTTGACCAGAAAGTAAGCGGCAAGACGCCGAAAGAGTGCGAAGCGGCGCTCGACCTTGGCCCGCCACGGCTGACGGCACGCAGCGAAATCTCGGGTAATATGGCCCAGATCTTTGATGCCAGGATGGGCAAGGAGATCGGCAGCCCGAAATACTGCCGGTTGAAGTTCGACGCGAGTGGACGTTACATTGAAATTGCACTGATTGACGTTGAGGCATCCGCCGGTGACAAGCCACCAGCCTGAAAATCTTGTTCGAGCCGGATTGCACCTCATGCAAATCAGACGTTTTCCCCCGTGAAACTCATTCATTTAAAATCAATTTTGGAAATCATATGAAACACCGACTCTACTCCACAATCGTTGCTGCCATCGGCTGCTCCATCGCTGCGGTCACGACACACGCTCAGACCGGTGGAGATTCCCCCTATGTGCTTGACCGCACGACGCTTCCCATTCCCGAGCCTAAGCCTGCACGAGTTACTGAACTCGATGCTCGAAATGCCAAAGCACCTCCACGATTCGAAGTCAAAGCGCCCAATGGCGCGCCGAATGTGCTCATCGTGCTCATCGACGACATGGGCTTCGGACAGTCCAGTGCATTCGGTGGTCCTGTCCACATGCCGACGCTCGAACGCATGGCAAACGGGGGGCTGCGATACAACCAATTTCATACTACCGCGCTTTGTTCGCCGACGCGTGCGGCGCTTTTGACCGGCCGTAATCACCATGTGAACAACATGGGCTCGATTACAGAGGCCGCGACAGCCTTCCCCGGCCAAACCGGCCAGCGGCCCAACAGCGTTGCCCCGCTCGCCGAGATGCTCCGGCTCAACGGCTTTAGCACGGCTGCCTTCGGTAAATCGCATGAAACCTCCGCATGGGAGGTGAGCCCGTCCGGCCCGACCGATCGCTGGCCGACCCGTTCGGGCTTCGATCATTTCTATGGTTTCATCGGTGGCGAAACGAATCAGTGGGCGCCGGCCGTTTACAGAGACATGAGCAGAGTTGAGCTGCCCAAGGACCCTAACTATCACTTCATGACTGATATGACGAATCAGGCGATCCACTGGACGAGCGCTCAGAAGTCACTGACGCCCGACCGGCCGTTCTTCATTTACTTCGCGCCGGGGGCGACCCATGCACCGCATCATGCGCCGAAAGAGTGGATCGAAAAATACAAAGGGAAATTCGATCAAGGATGGGACAAGCTCCGTGAGGAGACACTGGCCCGCCAGATCAAGCTCGGTGTCGTCCCCCCGGGCACCAAGCTCGCGCCCAAGCCCTCGGGCATAAAAGATTGGGACACCCTTGGCGCCGACGAAAAGCGTCTCTTCGCACGCCAGATGGAAATCTTTGCGGGGTTTGGCGAATACGCAGATTTTGAAGTGGGTCGACTTATCAAAGCCATCGAAGACCTGGGTCAACTCGACAACACGTTGGTCTTCTACGAAGCCGGGGACAACGGCGCCAGCGCCGAAGGCACGATGAACGGCTTGTTCAACGAGGCAACCTACTTCAACGGCATGCCCGAAACGGTGGAGGATATCCTCAAACACTACGACGACCTCGGCGGGCCTGATTCCTACCCCCACTACGCGGCAGGCTGGGCTGTTGCAGGCGATACACCTTTCACATGGACGAAGCAGGTCGCGGGAAGTTACGGCGGCTGCCGCAATCCGTTGGTCATCCATTGGCCCAAAGGAATCGCTGGCAAAGGTGAGATTCGATCACAATGGCATCATGTCATCGATCTTGCTCCGACCATTCTTGAGGCTGCGGGACTGCCCCAGCCCAAAACAGTCAATGGGACGCCGCAAACGCCGATCGAAGGCGTCAGCATGGTCTACACGTTCGCGGATGCGAAGGCGAAGGACCGCCACAAGACGCAGTATTTCGAGATCTTCGGCAACCGCGGGATCTACCACGACGGGTGGCTGGCCCATACGGTCCATCGCGCCCCCTGGGAATCCAAGGCACGCGCTTCATTCCCCGAAGACAAATGGGAGCTCTTCCATGTTGACGAAGACTTCAGTTCGGCAAACAACCTCGCTGAGAAGAACACGACAAAGCTCAGGGAGTTGCAGGCTCTGTTCCTCGAGGAGGCGGCCGCAAACCAGGCGTTGCCGCTCGACGATCGATTCCTGGAGCGGACGAATGCCGCGCTGGCGGGTCGCCCCGACCTGATGAGTGGACGTTCTTCACTGACGGTTTTCGACGGAATGATCGGGATGACCGAGAACGTCTTCATCAACACCAAGAACCGTTCTTACAGTATCACCGCCGAGACGCAGATTCCCGAGGGCGGGGCCGAGGGCGTCCTTATTTCCCAGGCGGGCCGCTTCGGCGGATGGAGTTTGTATCTCAAGGATGGCAAGCCGACGTACGCTTACAACTTTCTCGGCCTGAAGCGATTCAAGGTCGCCGCCTCAAAACCGCTGCCCGCCGGCAAAGCCACGATTCGATATGAATTCAAATATGACGGTGGCGGCATGGGCAAGGGCGGCATGGGTACGATTCTCGTTAACGGAGACAAGGTCGCCGAAGGGCGAATCGAACACACCCAGGCCATGATCTTCTCCGCGGACGAAGGAGCCGATGTCGGCCGGGATGGCGAGACGCCCGTCTCGGACGACTATAAAGAAGGCGACAACGCCTTTACCGGGAAGATCGAGAAAGTGACCATCGACGTTCAGCCGGTGCAACTCGGCGCCGCGGATGCGCATGAAGTACATAAGGCGAAAGTAGCCATGAAGTTGGCAGAATAGAGGGAAGAGAGTTCAGTTTCGTAAGCACTCGGTGTTCAGGCGGCGATTCATTGTGGTCCGCTCATTCGGCCTCGCCGCTTTCCATGCATATGTTCGTTTGAACTCGCAGAGCCGCAAGGAGCCAGGACATGAAAACGCGATTCGGTATCCGGGCGTTGGGTGTTGCGTTCCTGATTGCAGTGTTCTCGGTTGCACCGAGGCCCGCCGCGGGGCAGCCTGCTGGATCCAGCGAGACCACGACGCGGCCCGCCGCCGAGGAGTCTGCATCCACTGCAAACAAACCGATGGCGTTGCAGTCGCTTATTCAGGAGCTGCCGGACTACACCGGCGACCTGAGATCGCGCAAGTATCTGACCGGCGACTGGGGTGGCGAGCGAACAAAACTGGCCGAGCAAGGAATCTTGTTCGACCTGGGCGCAACGCAATGGCTTCAGGGAAATGCCCGCGGCGGCAAGGACACGCACAACGCCTTTCGGTACTCCGGCTCAGCGGACTACACCCTGAGGTTTGACACCGCCCGCATGGGACTGTGGCCTGGCGGACTCATCACACTGCGTGGGGAAACACAGTTTGGCCAAAGCATCAATTCCAAAGTTGGTGCGCTGGGCGCGCCGAATTACCAGGCGTTGTTGCCGGTCCCGGGCGATTCCGGGGAGACGACCCTTTCAGAGTTTTTTCTGACGCAAGCCCTCTCGGAGAAATTCGTGGTGGTGGCCGGGAAAATGGACCTCACCACGGGTGACGGAAACGAATTCGCCCACGACCAACGAGCCCAATTCTCGAACCTCGCATTTCGGGTCAATCCCGTGCTGTTCCCGGCGGGGCCGTACACCGCGATGACGGCGGGTGTGATCCTGATTCCCACGAAATGGCTCACCATTAATACGTTCGTGAACGACAATGATCCCGACGGCGCGGCGACGACTACGGGATTCAACACCGCGTTCCACGATCGAACCTGGATATCGGTGGCGCAGGAGTACGATTTCACGCTAAAACTCTTCGGCCGGCCGGGACATCAACGATTTGGTTGGTTCTACACCACGAAGGACTTTATCGACTTTGAAAGCGATCCACGATTGCAGTTGCCGGGTCGGATCGGTCGACTGCCGTTGGCGTCGCGGACCTTGACGCCGAAGTGGCTTCGAAAAATCCAACTGGGGAATACGATTTACAACATCCGCCATCCTGAAAAACGGCCGGATGACTGGGGCCTTTATTACAACTTCGACCAGTACGTCTACACCAAGCCGGATGATCCGAGTCAAGGCGTTGGCTTCTTCGGACGATTCGGGTGGTCCACCGGGGAATCGAACCCGATTGAGCAGTTCTACAGCCTGGGCGTTGGCGGAAAAGGCATGGTCCCACATCGCCCCCGCGATCAATGGGGTGTGGGGTACTATCTGATGAATATGAGCGACGATCTCCAGTCGCTCCTGCCATCGCTGCAGTCGGAGCAGGGCATCGAGGCGTATTACAATTTTGAGATCATGCCGTGGCTGCACATCTCGCCGGACCTGCAAGTCATTGTGGATCCCGGCGCCGGATTTGGTAATCGCGATGTTTCCTTGGTATATGGACTCCGAGTCCAGATGACCTTCTGACCAAGGGATTTGATTATGGCAATCGTTATGTCGATTTCGACAAAGACCTCGTGTCCGTTCTTGCCATTGGGAGTTCGGGTACGGGCCTTTAATGTCGGCATGGCGATCATCGCGTGTCTCGTGTTGAACGCAGGATGCAGTCAGACGCTTCCCGATCGTGCCGAGCGTATGACACGAGGATACGTCTATTACTTCGACGGCGCCGGCGGCGGCGGGGCCTTCTCCAACTGGAGTGGCGGATTGAAACGAGGATTGCTCGACGCAGGCTATGACGGCGCGGGCGAGATCGTCGACTGGAACACCGGCGGCGGCGTCGTGGCCGACCAGGAATCGACGGTTGAGTACAAGCGATCGAAGGGGTCGGAGTGTGCTCAAAAAATTCGACAATATTGCAACGATCATCCAGGGGCGCCGGTCAATGTGGTGGCACTGTCCGCCGGGACGGCCGTGGCGTTGTTCGCCGTTGAGGCGCTTCCTTCGAATTGCAACGTTGACAACGTGTTTCTGTGCGGAGCGTCGGTCAGCGCCGACTACGACCTGACCCGCGCCCTGCAGCATGTACGCAATCGGATGTACGTGTTCACGTCGGAGAAGGACGCCGTGCTCGCGTTTCTTGTGCCGATGGCCGGAACCGCCGATCGCAAGGAAACCGACTCGGCCGGTTTGCGCGGGTTCCAGAATCCCCGGCGGATGTCGGCCGAGACTCGCTCGCAGTATTCCAAACTGGTTCACATCAATTGGAAGCCGGAATTCGCGAAGTACGGCGACCTCGGCGGGCATACCGATGCCCTCAAGGCTCCGTTTGTTCAGCATTTCATGGCCCCGCTTCTCATGGACGGGATGGCTCGGCGCGTGGAGACGGCTTCGTCGGGCGGAAAGGTCCGCAATCCGGATTACGATCGCTGGGCCCGATTCAACACCGGGGCCTCGACGACGTTTGAAGGGTCTCAAACCATCAACGGAGAGAAGCAACCGATCCGAATGATTGCCACCCTGATTTCGAAGCACGAGGACCGGCTCGTGATCGAACGCCGCTATACGCCCCTCGAAGGCGACCCCAAGGACGCGTCGCGCGTTCAGCAGTTTCTGATCGAGTCCGAGGTCAACCCCGCTGATCATCCGATGACGAGTCCGAGTGCCAAGACTGCGAACGATCCGGATGAGACGTTGTCCATCTACGGTCGGCGAATGGTCTGTCACAAGAAGACAATTCAGGCAGAGGGAGATTTCCCGGAATATGGCCGCGGCGTTCGTGCCACGGTCTGGCAAAACGAAAGCCTGCCCGGCGGCATGGCGCGCGTCTGGCTCAAATCCAGCAAAGGCAACCAGCCTTGGGAGTTTCGAGGCGACGTCGTTGCGTTTAATGCGCGATGACCAAGGGTTCGCGTGTCGATCGGCGCGGTTGCCGTTTCCTGTGGATGCGCGAGTGGTGGCGGCTGACGCGGAGCGAATCCCACGATTCGATGCGGCCTTGCCCGTCGTGCATTCAGGAATTACCATTCCACGTCTGCGATTAAGTATCGCCGGAGCAGATACGAGGATGGCCGTCGTGATTGAGCGGCGTCGGTAACGAGTGGAAGCAGCATCCCAACTATGAAACTGACTGATCATCTACGCCTCCCGCTTGTGAAGGTGCCGCTGGCCGCGAAGGACAAGAACGCGGCGATCGCCGAATTGGTGGACCTTGTCGTTGCGTCGGGGGCGACGACGCAGCGCGAGACGCTGCTCGCATCGGTCATGGAGCGCGAAACGCAGCGCACCACCGGTATCGGTCGCGGGTTTGCCATACCCCATGCCAAGTGCGACGCCGTTTCAGAGCTGGTGATCGCACTGGGCCGCACGTCGCAGCCGCTGGACTTTGGCGCCATCGACGGCAAGCCGGTCGAACTAATCGCACTCCTGGCCAGCCCGACGAAGGCCACCAGCCTGCACATCTCCGCACTCGCCAAGCTCAGCCGACTGGTGATTAACGCCACCGTAATGGAGAGCCTGCTCTCCGCGAAGTCCGCCGAACAAGTCTTCAAGATCATCTCCGACAACGATCAGAACTCTCAGTAAAAAGGGAACGACGCCGCGTGCTTCGACGGAGAAGGCAGGTCGCGGCGTCGTCCGAGACAACTCGATTTCAATTCTCATCGACCGCGGAAGTTCGGGGGCATGCTGTTCGACCATGTTTGGCCGGTGACTCTGCCGCCGAAGGTCGTTCGGCCACCCACCGTCGAGCCGGCCACCGCGTTGCCGAGGCCGTTTCGGGCGAAGCCGCCCGCGCTAACTGTTCGCGAGAGTCCGCCCTGGGCCGTGCTGAGTCCGCCGCTGCTGGCGACGCTGCCATCGCGGCCGATGCAGATGTTGAGGTTGCTGGCGATCGCGGGGCCGAATCGACCGGCGACGGCGTTGCTCGCGGAGAAGCAAAGGCCGCGATTATCGACGCCGATGGCCACGCCGCTGGCGAAGTTGACCTGGCCGGTGCGGGTGTCGGTTCGGGCATAGCCCTGACCGTTGCCGGTGTAGCCGGCCTTCGCGGCGGCGGTGCCGGGGCCGAAGCGGTTGCCGGTGGCCGTCGCGTTTGAGAATGCCTCACCCGCCATCGCGACCTGTCCCACACTCATCATCACACACATCGTTGCAAACATTCGAATCGTCCTGGTTGTCTTCAAAGCGTTCATGGCTGTCTCCTGCCAGATTGTTTTTGTTTCGTGTCTCGTTCCCGATTCTGGTCGGCGGGTCGCCTTTCTTTGGTCGGCCCACCGACCAGTTTGATACAACGTTGCTTACGGTCGCACTTCGACGCCCACGGCATCGGACCGGCCGTGTGAACCTCGCTCCGCCCGGCTGACCGCCGTGACGTTTGCGCTGCTCCATCGTCGCGGGCCGCTCATGCTGACGCCGAGCCCGTTCGAGTAGGCCGAGCCATGGCTGCGGGCGCCGGCATCGGCGCGGACGCGGCTGTGCGACTCGCCCCAGACCGTGTCGGACACCGAGTCGCTGATGGCCGTGGCGCGCCCGCCGAATCGGCCGTTGCTGGTCGCGTGGCTGTCGCTGGTGGCGACGCCGTGGTTGCTCAATGCCAATGCCGAGGATCGGCTGTCGGCCAGAGCGCGGAAGCGGGCATCGGCGTCGGCGCGGCTGTTGCTGATGGCGATGCCGCCGATGGTGGCCGCGGTGGAGTCGCTGGTGGCGATCGCCACGCCGCCGCGATAGCCGCGGGCGTCGGCGGTGGAGTTGCTGATGGCCAGACCGTGATCGGCGATGGCGTTGGCGCGGCTGACGGCAAACCCGTTGCCGAGGCCGGTGGCCTGCGAGTTGGCGACGGCGCGGCCACCGTTGGTGGCGGCGGCGGTGGCTTCGGCGCGGGCGTTTCCGGTGGCAACGGCGGTTGAGGAGGCCGATCCGCCGTTGGAGGCGATGGAGGTGGCGATGACCTCGGCGGCCCGGATGTTCACGGTGAGGGACATTATCAGGACGGTTGAAAATAAGGCGACGCGTTTCATGGCACTGCTCCTTTTTCTGGGCTGTTTTGTTCGTTTTTTCGTTCCGTCGAAGCTTCGAGCAGCAATCACAACAAGCCAGACACGGGGGGTTGACGGGTGGTAGTTAGAAAGCGGGTCGAGTTGTGTAAGGGGGTGTAAAGAAGTGTGGGGCGGGGAAACGCCGAAACGCCGAAACGTCGAAACGCCGAGAATGAAGGCACGGAGGCACAAAGGCACGAAGGCACCAAGGCGTACGAGGAAAGAAAGCTGGGAATACCTGGGATTACCTGGGACGAGGTGGGACGGGGTGAATGCAGAATGGCAAATGGCGAATAGCGAAAAAGGACGGGGTCGCTGCGCGACGTGGGATGGAATCGCAATTGCGGCAATATCGAGTGGAGATTGAGAACGTGCTGGCGTCTGCTGGCGTTTGCCGGCACGGCAGATGCTGAGGGGGCGAGGCACAAAGGGATCGGGGAACAGGGAACAGAAGAAGGCACAAAGGGACAAAGGCACAGAGGCACGAAGGGGAGGAGTAGGTCGCTGCGCGATGTGGGGTGGCGGTGCCGCATTTATGGCAAAATGAGACATCGCTGTTGAAAACTGCCGGCGTCTGCAGGCATTTGCCGGCGTACTTCTGGGAAACGGGGGACCGGGTGGGAAGGGGTGGGGAAACGCTGAAACGCCGAAAAGTCGAAAAGTCGAAACGTCCCGCCACGGCGAGTGAACTGCACGCCGAAACTTCGAATCGGTGGCGGGGGGGATTGCGGCAGTTGGTCTTTTGATTTGTTACAGGTCGCATAGATTCACCAGATTACCATTTGTTCGTTACATGTTAGGGTCCGAGGGTTTAAGAGGCCAAGGGGCCAAGGGGCCGAGGGTCCAAGTGCAGGAAGCGGTTGCTTTGCAACGCGGGGTGTGGGGTGATGCACATTTTGGGTTTTTTGTCCGATGATCGCGATGGCGATAGCGCCGGTGCGGAATCCCAGTTTCGGGGGTGAAAAAGAAGTGGGATTTAGTGGGACAAAGTGGGACGGGGCTTCGCCCAGAGGGTAGAGCAGGAGAGAGGTGACAGTGGAGGGGGGGGGCGGCAGGATGTCAAAGAGCAGGCGCGGAGAGGGCGCGGCCGCGGCGGATCGGGTTTGCGGCGGTGGTTCGCATTCCTCTCTCTTGACTATCAATCTTGAAACTATGAAGCGGAGGTCGCGTCGAGGCACACGGTTCCTTGCGTTCGTGGTAAACCATTGCGGTGTTTTTTGATTACGCAACCATTTCCACAGAAGGAGAAGACCATGCACTTCATCGGCGCAGACCT
>JACRIM010000017.1 GCA_016235815.1 Planctomycetota bacterium | reverse complement strand
GTGATGCGCACGGCCCACCAACAGGGCCGCGACGTGCTCGCCACCATCAAAATACTGATACGCGGCACTTGGTCAGGAAAAATGCCGTTCATCCTGACCCCTGCTAACGTCAAGACCCGCGCAAGACGGTAAACAGTTACCCCGGGAAGAGACTGGAAAAGTTGAATGACCCCTTTTTACCCACCTTTTTACCCATGGTTTTCTACAGAGCAAGAATGACCCCTTTTTACCGCAATCGGGCAGCGATCCTTTGTGTATCGTTGTTTATGTTCTCCGTTCTAGCGACCATGTCGATACGAGCCGAGTACGTCTCAAAGGAATTCGACATAGGAATCTATCACTCTTGCTTGTGGCTTGATGTGTATTCAGGTAGCACCGGAGACCTAGACAGGATGGTTGCAGAAAGACGGCTGGGCCCCAAGTGGACTCTTTCGTTTCTTATTCCACCACTTAAATTTATTGCGCTGCCTCATTATGAGGCTAAGGTACTAAGCCCGAGCTCGGCTTTTGACTTAGCCACGGGAGTAGGAATTAACGCCCAATCTGTTCAAATCAAACGGTATTTTCTACCCCTGATATGGGCACTACTCATTTTGGCCTTGTCCGCATACCCCGTATTGAGGAGGGTGTTTCCTCTCCGACTATACGATCAGTGCAGCAACTGTGGCTATTGTATTCGTGGGAATTGTAGCGGAGTATGCCCGGAATGCGGCACGGCGATCCCGCCAGAGCAGATAGAAAATATCAAACAGGCAGAGGCAGCGATGCCAAAGGGGAACACCTTTCGAGTGGCCAGACGGATGAAGAAGAGGCCATAGGACGCCCTTTCAGGGCTTTATTGGGATGGGGCGATTTTTTCCTGGTGCGTTGCACCAGGCTGGGGCTGGAGCGCACCGTTGGTGCTCCCGGAGGAGCGAATCCTGACCAGGGCGCTACGTCACTCAGGCGACTGTTCCACCGGGGCTGGAGGTAGCATGCACCGTTGGTTTTCGTTGATTTGACTCCTTCGGAGTCGCAGGGTTTTTTGTTGGGTACGCGCGTTACAGGTGCGGTGCGCCTGCGTACGCACTTGAAGACCTTTGGGCTTGGTGGGGCGGTGTAATGCGCAAGCGAAGTCTCTCGGGCGGTTTGAGTTGCGGAATCGTATGCCAGCAAGTCGAACCCGCTTCCTTACGGGCGCGGCTCGGTTACGTCGGGGCGCGGTTTGGTCGGAACCCGCTTCCTTACGGGCGCGGCTCGGATAGGTTGGCTCGCGTGATCTGCGTTGGCGCGGTAGGGTCGGGCGCATCGTGGACATCGCTTCCCTTGCCATCATTCCCGTGCTCATCATCGGGGCGTGCGTCGGCAGCTTTCTCAATGTCGTGATCTATCGACTCCCGATCGGGCTTTCGATCTCCCGGCCTCGTTGGTCGTTTTGCCCGACCTGCGAAAAGCAGATTGCCCCCCACTACAACATCCCCATTCTCGGCTGGCTCATGCTTGGCGGGCGGTGTCGCGATTGCCACAGCCCCATTTCGATGATGTACCCGGTGATCGAAGCGGCGACGGCGATCCTCTTTGTCCTGATCTGGGATGCCGTGCTGGTCGCAAAGGTCTTCCCCGGCTGCCACGGCACGCTGGCCGGCGATTGGCCGATGGTGATCGCGGCGCTCTTTCTCTTCGCGGGGCTCCTTGCCGGCTCGGCCATGGACATTGAGACCTACACCATTCACATCCAGATACCGATCCTGACGGTCGCGATCGCCGTCGTGGCCCATGGGATTCGCGGGCTGCCGATGGAGGCTGTTGCCACCGGCGGTGCATCGCAGAGTTCGATGAGTTCCGTGATGCTGCCACCGGCGCTGTGCGCGATCGGACTGGCGATGGGCGTGGGCTGGCTGGTTTCGCTGCCGTTTCAGAAGGGCGAACCGACTCCCACTACGGATCAGCCCGTGGACGAAGGCACGACTCCAAACCCCGAGGGTGCAAGCGAATCACCCGGCACGATCGAGGCTTCGCCGAAAAACACCGTCGCGGAATGGCGATTCCAGCCGGTGCCGGTCTTGCTGCTCACTGGCCTCGCTCTCGGCCTTGCCGCATGGCAATCCCTTGCGGCGACGATGGGCCTTCCCATCGCCATCACCCCCGGCGGCCAGCGCGCCATCCTTGGCACGGCCGTATTCCTGTTGATCCTTATTCTCGCGTCGCTGGAGAACCGCGAATCGGACACTCAAATCATCGAAGACCTCGAACGCGAACGGCCCCTTGCCCGCGCCATGGCATCGCGAGAATTCGTGAGTCTGCTTCCGGCGTTGGTCGCGGGGATCGGCGTTCTGGTATGGCTTCGCTACACCGGCCGTGTGGGCGTCGAATGGGACTCCATCGTCACGCCATCGGGCACGCCGGGGTCCACCGGTTCAGGCATTCTCGTTCACGTTGCAGGCGGGCTGCACGCCCTTTCGGCTGCGATCCTCGCCGCCGCGGTCGGCTGGACGGTTCGAATCCTCGGCACCTGGGCCTTTGGCAAAGAGGCCTTCGGCAGCGGGGACATTTTCATCATGGCGTCGATCGGCGCGGTCGGGGGGCTGTGGCTGGTTATCATTGGGTTCCTGTTCTCCGCGATCCTGGCGCTCGTCGGCGTGTTGGCGACGAGCTTCAAGAAGACAAGCCGGGCGATCCCGTTTGGGCCATGGCTGGCGCTCGGGGCCTTTGTCAGCCTGTGGCTGCTCGGCCCGGTTACGATGTTCTTCGGTCCGCTTGGCTGGTTCCTCTGGGCTGTGATAAGCGGCCAGCCGTCCCATGGATTTGGAGGGTGACATTATGGCTTCGGGCTTTCGCCAATTCGTTGTGTACACCAAAGTTACGGCGCTTTTTCTGGTCTTTGCAGGGGTGCTCCTGATCGTCTTTATGAACCGAAACTACAAGACCAACTTCTGGCCGGGCGCCGCCGGTGAGCAGGTCGCCACGCTCTGGCTGATGGGTGCGACCGGCGTTGTTTCCATGATCGCCTTCTGGGTGTTCTCCAAGACCCGACGCGTCCTGGGCGAATGGGCGGACCTTCGTAAGGATGAGGAACACACGGCACGGCAGGCCGAGCAAGAGAAGATCCGCCAATCCCTTGAGGAGCGCGAGCGGCGCATCGATGACAAGCTCCGCAACGCGCTGGGCGACGAGAAGTCACAGCCCTGAAGGCGGCGTCGGCCGACGCGGCGCGCCCAACAATTCACACGGGTGCAAGCAAGCGCGCGTTTTTCACCCAATCTCTATTGACGATTTCGGCTCGCGGGACTATATATTCCGCATCTGATTGCACGCGAGTTGCGTGCGACCACACCACAACTAAGTTCGCGTTGTTCAACCCTGGAGGAACGAATCATGACACGGACGACACGCAAATTCTTGTCCATGCTGCCGCTGAGCGCGCTGCTCTTCGCGATCACCATCACCGGTTGCGGCCCCGATGCCAAGACCAAGAAGATTGAAGATCTCACCGCCGAGAACGATCAACTCAAGAAGGACCTCGAAGACAAAGAGCGGGCACTGCAAGATGCCATGGTTCGCGAAGGCGATGCCAAGGGCACCATCGATCAACTGAACCGCGCACTCGCCGAAGCACGCAACGCCGGTTCGAAGGTCAAGGATGGCGAGTGGACCGCCTTCAACAGTTTCGATTTCCTCTCCGTGCCGGGTTCGGTTCTGTTTGAGTCGGGCAAGGCCGACCTGACCGCCAGCGGTCGGGCCAAGCTTCAGCAGATCGCTTCGGAAATCCGATCCCGCTTTGCCGACCGCGATATCTACGTATTCGGCCATACCGACGATCAGCCGATCAAGAAGAGCAAGTGGAAGGACAACTGGGAACTCGGCGCCCATCGCTCGCTGACGGCCGTCCGCGCCCTGCATGAAGCCGGCGTCGATTACGGCACGCTCGTTCAGGCCAATTGCGGTGAACACCGCCCCAAGATTCCCAACAACAATGCCGAAAAGAACCGCAGCCAGAATCGACGGGTCGAGTTCTACGCGGTCAAGCGCAAGGGAGGCCTGGCTGACACGGCCGTGACCAAAAGCAAAAACTCCGACGAATAAGAAGAAGAGCCGGGGTTAGCCCCTGGTAAGTCAACGCGAACCATAGGCCCGCGGGTGCGATGCCCGCGGGCTTTTTTTTGTTTCCCACACCGCAAGTTACGATATAGTAGATGCCACGCAATGATCGCGATTGTCGACATCGAAACCAGCCGCACGGCGAACCTCAAGAAGGCGCTCGACGACCTCGGCGCGGATAGCATCCTTGTCAATTCCGCGGACCGCCTCGAGCGCGCCGCGAAGATCATTCTTCCCGCCTGCGATTCATTTCCGAAGGCCGTCCGTTCGATGCGCGATCGCGGAATGCTTCGTCCCATCTTTCATGCCGTTGATGCCGGCCGCCCTGTGCTCGGCATCGGCCAGGGTATGCATTTGCTCTTTGATGTGAGCTACGAGGAAGGCCAGCACACGGGGCTGGGACTGGTTCACGGCAAGGTCGCGCCTTTTTCGGCGCCGGGTTACACGCCCCTGGGCACCGGCAATCGGCACATTGGTTTCAGCCCGGTCGTCTGGACCAATGGCTGCCCGCTTTTTGTCGGCATGAATCCGGGCGAATCGTTCTACTTCGACCACGCCCATCACGCCGAGCCGCTGGATGCCGCCGTGATTGGCGCTCGTGCTCGGCACACTGTCGAGTTCTCCGCCGCCGTGCAACAAGGCTCCCTTTTCGGCGTCGAGTTTCTGCCCGAGGAATCGGGCGAGGCCGGCATGAAGGCGCTCGCCGCGTTCGTTCGATTCTAAATCACGCCTACTTCTCCGACCACGAATACAGAATTTTGTCGTAGCAATCCTGCTGGGACACCAATTCGGCGTGCGAGTCCATGAAGATGATGTTGCTGCCGCGACGATGCCGGCGAAGTTCGGCAATTGGCTTGTCGTAGTCCGGCGGGATCGACGCGAGCCGATCCAGCCGCAACGGCGAACCTGCATTGGCGACGCGTCCTTTGAGCTTCGGTGCGTCGTTCAACTTCTTGTCATGCCCGCGGGCATTCGGCCATGTGCAATCGGCGTAGAGCAGCGTGCGTACGGGCTGCGGGTAGGCCGTGTACGAGGAATTGAAGAGCGCGACTTCGTCCTGCGTCTCCGGCGGAATGCCGGTCATGTTGTTGATGCCGTAGCTGTAGCGAATGGTTCGCTGGGAATCGATGTGGTAGAGGTCCGCGATGCCGAGCGAATTTTGATCGTGACCGTCGGGGTCGCCGGCGCGATAGTCGCGCACCGGCGCTGTGTCTTCGGGGCAGGTGAAGATGTCAATCGGCCGCGTTTCAAATCGCAGGATGAGCCGCTGGGGCATGAACGCGCCGAACACGCCGCCGCCGCCGGTCGCCGCTCCGGACGTGCGCGTGGGGAACATATCTTCGCTCGCGTTGAGATAAATCGTGGTCATCTCGGCGTGCGAGCGCAGGTTGCTGAGACACTTAAGATCCCGGCCTCGGGCGCGGGCCGCGCCCATGGCCGGGAGGAGGATGGCAATCAGAGTGGCGATAATTCCGGTGACGACGAGCAACTCGATCAACGTGAAGCCGGTGCGTTTGCGGGCCATCGTTCGTTCTCCATGAGCGCGCGGAATCTCCGCTTGCGATCGCGTCGCCTCGCTGCTGAATTGAATCAGCGGCAATCCTTACTCGATGTATCCCAGGGCTTGCAGCCGCTTGCGCACCGCGTCGACCTCGCGACTGCTGAGGCCCGGCGATGTCTCGCGGATCGCGCCGCCCGACGCCACGTCACGCAGAACGTGAATGGCGAACTCGGTGACGCTGCGAAAGCCGGTGTCCTCAATGAGTCTGCTCAGATTCTGAAACAGCTCCTGCGGGATCTTGAGCGTGACGGTACGGCTGGCCTTGGATTTGGCGGTTTTCGCCATCAGGACTCCTACACTCCCTGTAGAGTGTATCGACACTCCTATAGGAGTCAAGCGAATTCCCTAGGCAGCTTTTCGGCCTGAAATGACATGCTATTAGAGGACTAGGGCATGGGACGGGCGGCCGGGCCGGGCTTCCCCCGGGCGATCCTTCCGATGTGAGACGCCAGCCGGTCTTTGGCGGCGAGGTACACGACCAAATCGTCATCATCGACCTTCGGCATGGAGCAGACCTTGCGGTAGTAGTCCAGCGCCCGCTCGAAATCGCCGGCCAACTCGCATGTCACGGCCAGCGCGAACACGGTCTGGTCTTCCTTCGGGTCGTCGCGATGGGCTGCCTCGAAAAGCTGCACCGCGCGGCTGAAGTCATCGGCACGAATGGCCCGAATCGCATCCTCGCCGTCCTTGCCGCGCCCGACGATCTCATACGTGAACCCCACGCGCGTCGGCGCGAGCATACCCGTGAAGTCCCGCGCTGCACGCTCCACGAGTTCGCCGATGAAGAGATCCACCGGGTCGAGGTCGGCCTCGTCCACGCAACCGCCGAAGATGAAGTTCGGCTTGGCTTTGTCCGTCTTCTGATAGACCGGCGGTGAGAATTGAACGATGCTGCGCCCCGTGTTTGCATCGACGAGTGCAAATGAACATTGC
Source organism: Planctomycetota bacterium (assembly GCA_016235815.1). Taxonomy (GTDB): domain Bacteria; phylum Planctomycetota; class Phycisphaerae; order UBA1845; family UTPLA1; genus JACRIM01. The sequence goes on along the minus strand of JACRIM010000017.1, from coordinate 234,395 downwards.
ACCGTCAGCGAGCGGCTGATCTCCTCGATGGTTTTCGTCGGCATGTCGGCCCCGCCGGGGCCTTGCGGCGGGCGATGCTGCGGGCGGTAGGGGTTTCCCTCGCGCGGGCCGCCGGGCATTGGGCGAAATCTCGGATCGCGCCGCGGACCGCCTGCGAGTCCGCTTTGACCGAGCAGCCGAGTCCAGTCGAGGGTCTCCTTCGTATGACGACGCGTATCCACACGGATGTCGATCTTGCTCATGATGAGGCCGTTCACCGCGAGGAGTTTTCCCACCTGCGTGGCTGAATCGCCTTCGACGATGCCCGCGAGTTTCAAATCCTGCTCGTCGAGAATCTTCTTGGTTGCCCGGCGCTGAACGACCGTGAGCGGCGACTCGCCGTCGACCGACGGAGTCTGAAGCATCGACTCGATCAACTCGGCGGCAATCGAGGACCACTTCTTGCTGCGGAGATTTCCTTTTACGCCGTCGATGCTCTCCACGCCGGAGTCCATCACGGCGACTGTTTTCATTTCGGCCGGCAGCGGTCGCTCGGGCAAGAGCACGTAGGAAACCGTGACGACTTGCTTTTCTTTCGCCTCGACCGGTGTCGGTGATGACGTGACAGCCACGAAGGCAAGGATTGGGACAAGACCGATGAAGTGATGCATGTCTCGATGATTCATGGCGACATCCTAACCGGAGTTTTTTCTCAATTCGCGCGGACCATCCGGAGCATCGTGTATAGACCCGGAACCGGCCGCAAGGTTGATACGCATCTTACGCAAGCCCCCAATCCGAGCACAGAGGCGCAAGTCGAAGAGTCGCTGCGGCGGCCCTTGTGGCATGTCGCGTTGGTGTTCAATTTGGAAGCCTTTCACACGGGCGGCGTTGTTCGGCCCGCGGGCTGGCGCCGCGCGGCTCGGATTGGGATGAAAACGACTGACCAGACGGGCGGTTCGGATTGGCACGGCGACTTTCGGTCAGCCGGCTTTTTCCGCGGTCGGTGTCTTTTCGAGAATGTCCGCCAGAACCTTGTCCGCCTCCATGCCCTCGGCCTGGGCCTCAAAGTTCAGCAGCACACGGTGGCGGAGGGCCGGCAGGTACACCTTGCGAATATCGTCGAAGCTGACGTTGTAGCGCCCATCCAGCAACGCCTGCACCTTGGCTGCCAGGGAAATGGCCTGCGCCCCGCGCGGTGACGAACCCCACCGGACATACTTATTCGTCTGCTCGGTGGCGAACGGCCCCTGCGGGTGCGTCGCGAGGGTCAGGCGAATGGCGTAGTCCTGTACGTGCGGGGCGACGACCACGCGCTGCACCAGCTTCTGGGCCCCGACGATCTGCTCGCCGCTCATGACCGGCTTGATCTCCGGCTTGTGGCCGGTGGTCGTGCGCTCGAGGATCGTCGCAATCTCCTCGCGCGAGGAATACTGCACCACGAGCTTGAAGAAGAAGCGGTCCAATTGCGCCTCGGGCAACGGGTAGGTTCCTTCCTGCTCGATCGGGTTCTGCGTCGCCATCACGAAGAACGGCGCCTCGAGCGTGTAACGCGCCCCGGACACGGTGATGGTCTTTTCCTGCATGGCCTCCAGCAAGGCCGACTGCGTCTTGGGCGTGGCGCGGTTCACTTCGTCGGCCAGCACCATTTGCGAAAAGAGCGGGCCCTTTTGGAATTGAAATCCGCGTCGGCCCGTCTCCGGGTTCTCGGTGATGATGTTCGTGCCGAGGATGTCGGCGGGCATCAGGTCGGGCGTGAATTGGATGCGCGAGAAGTTGAGCTTGAGGGCCTCGGCCAGCGAGCGAATCAGATAGGTCTTGCCCAACCCCGGCACGCCTTCGAGCAGGGCATGGCCGCCGGTGAAGAGGCAGGTCAGCACGCCGTTCACGATCTCATGATGACCGACGATTGCCTTGCCGATTTCGTCGCGAACAAGTTTGAACTTGGCGCGAAATTCGTCGGTGGCTTTCTGGATTGCGGGATCGACCTGCGTCGGGGGGGTTGCCATTGCGAAGTCCTGTTCCTGTCTCGCGGCCGTCATTATTCCTTCCCCTTGATAAGGGGAGGATCAGGGCGGGGTGGTTGAATGTCGCGAAGCCGGGATTCTCACTGGGAATATCGAATTTGGAAAGGCGGGGACACGTGCATTGAAATTACTTACCCGCCGGCTGGCTCGTTGTACCGGCTTCCTTCGTTTGCTCGCCGAAACGATCGAAGTACGACCGGACGGCCCTGCGATAGGCACGCGGGATGCGCTCCTTGTCGAGGCTGTCGGTCGCCTCGGCCTCGGCCGCCAGCGCCGCGTCGTACAACTCGGTTTGCGATGCCTTCTTCAACTGGCCGCTCTTGATGTATTCCTGGCCAATCACGGAGCCGCCGGAGCCTTGCTGCGATTTCTCGCGGCGATTCACGTAGTCGACCTTCATTTCATCGGTCGTCTCAAACGGGTCGGACCCCTTGCCGTGACCGTGCTTCAATCCGCCCTTGCCGCCGCCCTTTCCGCCATTCTTGCCGGTGCCGTTGCACTTGCCGCATTCGCCGCCGTCCTTTTGCCCCTTGCCTTTGCAGGCCTCGCACTCGCTTTGTTCCTCTTTCGGTTCGCCATCGCCCTCGTTCATTTCCTCGCGGGCGTCGCTTAGCTCTGACAACTGCGACTCCACGTCGTTGAGGTTTTGCTCCATCTTCTCCATGTCGTTCAGCATCTGCCCGGCCTGGCCCAGCGCATCTTGTGCCGCCTGCGTGTCGCCCTGCTGCGCGTTTTTGCATGCCTCAGCCATTTTGTCGGCCATTTCCTTCATCTGTTTGCCGGCGTCCTGGCGGGTCTGCATCTTGTTGATGAGTTTTTCCATCTGCTCCTTCATCTGGGGATTGTTCTTCATCCGCTCGGAAAGCTCTTTGGCCAGCTTCTCAAGCTGCTCCTTGTCCTGTTTCGCGAGGGCGTCCAAGACGCGCTTTACGTCGGCCTCGGACGCGCCGGCGTTCTTTAAGTCTCGCTCGCTCTGCTTGTCCTCGGCGGCCTTTTGAATTTTTTCGGCGAGTTCCTTCAACTGCTTTTCCATCTCGGCGGCCTTCTCCGGGTCGGTCTTGCCGTCCCGCGCGTTCTTCGCCAACTGCTCCTGAGCCTTCTTGATCTGCTCCTGGGCCTGTTTGAAATCGCCTTTCTTCAGGCTCTCCAAAAGCTGCCCTAATTGCCCCTTGGGGTCGTCCATGCTGGGCATTTGCTTGAAGCGCTTTTTTGTTTCGCTCAGTGCCTGGAACTTTTCCGACTCGGCCCGCGCCTTAAGCGCATCCTCGACTTTGTCCAACCGTTTAGCCGTCTCTCGACGGATGATGCTTGGGTCGGTTTCGCGCTTGGCGGCCTCCTCCAGCGCTTTCAACTCCTTGGCAAGGTTCGGATCCTCGGTCTTCTCCGCGATCTTCTGCACCGTCGAGATCGGCTTGGCCACGGCGCTGCGGACTTTGTTCAGCTCCGCCAGCTTCGCGGCGTCATTTGCCCGCGTCTCACGCTTCTTGAGCAGATCGAACTCGGGCAGCAGCAGTGACAACACGCCGACGAGCACACAGATCGCGCTTACGGACAGAGAGCGCGGCAGGCGAATCGGGATGAACGCCCGCGCTGTAATTCCCGCAACGGCCCGCTGGGCATCGGCCACGACCGCCTGCGCAAACGGATCATCCGAGTTGTTCCAGACATGCAGCCCGGTCGAGATGCGTTCTTTCAAACCCGCGGCCTCATCGAGCGCTGCCGCGGCCCGGTCGCGCGAATCGCGCGCGATGATCATGCAGACCATCGAGCCTATGAGCGAAACCGCCACACCTGCCACAGCCCCCCACCCCATGGGCCAACGCAGCGCGAAGAGGCGAACATTGATCCAGACGAGCAGCCACGCCACGGCCGCCCCTGCCAGCCACCAGCCCCACAAATGCAGCCAGCGATTCAGCCAAAGCCTTCGCTGGGCGACGCGCACCTGCTGCTCGATGATTGACATGGGAATGCCTCCACGACACGGCGAAGCGTACCACGCGGCTTTGCCGCCCCAGTTGACGTATTCTATCTCTCACCGGTTCACGGGGCAAAAACAAACCGCAGGCGCGAAGACGCCCCCCCGCTGCAGCAAGCGACCCTGCCGCATATACTCCGCCACGAAATCGGAGCCGAAGACGTGCCGGAAACCCACATGCCACATTCCCCCACCGCCGCAGAGGCCGTCGCCAAGCGGATCGGCACCTCCGTCGGCCCGCGCACGATTCGCGGCCGCATCGTGGCGGGGGTTCTCATCATCATCCCGCTGGCTGTCACGGCGTTTGTGATTCGGTATGTTTATGCCGCCGCGCTCTCCGTCGGCGTCTGGCTCGTGTACATCGTTTCCAAGGCGCTCTACCTGCTGAATCTCGGGGCGCAGCCAACGCGGATCGACCCATCCAACGCAGCGTGGCACGAGATCACCATCGCCGTCGTGCTGACCGTCCTGATGCTCTACCTGCTCGGCTGGCTCGGAACGAATGTCGCAGGTCGGCGGATCATCGAAATCTTCGAGGCCCTGCTCGAACGCATCCCATTGGTCGACACCATTTACACCTCCGTCAAACGGATGGTGCAGGCCCTCTCCGGCAGCAACAAGACCGACGACACCGCTCAGCGCGTCGTCCTCATCGATTTTCCTCACAAAGAAATGATGGCCCTTGGCTTCATGACCAACACCGTGACCGACAAGGCCACCGGCCAACAATATGCAACGGTCTTCGTGCCCACTACGCCCAACCCCACCAGCGGTTACATGGAAATCGTCCCGATCGAGCGAATCCGCATTACCGACTGGTCCATGGAAGAAGCCCTCACCACCATCCTCTCCGGTGGCGCCTCGTCGCCCGATTACGTGAGCATGAGGGCCGGAAAGCCCGGCGACAGCCCTTCGGGCACCGCGAATCACTTGAAATAGCGGTCTCACCGGCGGGAATACAATAGAACGGACTCGGCAGCGTTCATCCAAGTGTGTGGCACCGCCGGTGTCCTGATTGCTTTCCTGCTTCGTCGCTATTGCCCATGACAGCGCATCTACTCCTTACGCTCGCACTTGCGCTCGGCCAAACGCCGTCGACATCGAGCAAGCCCTTTAAGCCGACAATCAAGGTCCGCTCAACGCTTCCCACTGCCAAGACGTGGAACGCCGACATGGCCGCACATCTGCTTCGCCGCGCGGGATTCGGCGGCACCCCGGAGCAGATCGCACTGCTCGCCGGCATGTCACGCGAGCAGGCGGTTGAGTACCTCATCCGCTTTGACGAGGTCCGCGAGGAACCGCTGCCGATTGACATCGACTATCAGCGTCTGCCGCGCGGTGCCCGCCGTGCCGGGGAGAAAGACGCCGAGATTCAGAAACAGATCGTCCAACGCCAGCGCAACGATCAGGCGCAGATGGCCCGCATCATCAACTGGTGGATCGAAACGATGACCATCACGCCGCGACCGTTGCAGGAGAAACTCGTCCTCTTCTGGCACGGCCACTTCACCAGTGGATTTCGCGAGGTGAAAAGCAGCCGGGCGCTCTTCAACCAGAACCAGCTCTTTCGGACTTACGCCGCCGGGAATTTTCGCGAACTCGTGCTGGCTGTCACGCGCGACCCGGCCATGATCGTGTATCTCAACTCACATCAGAACCGCCGCGGCAAACCGAATGAGAATTACGCACGCGAGCTTATGGAGCTTTTCACCCTCGGCACCGGCCACTACAGCGAGCAAGACATTAAAGAAGCGGCGCGTGCCCTGACCGGCATCAGTCTCGATCTGGAAACTGGCGACTACATGTTTCGTCCGCGGATGCATGATGATGGAATCAAGACCTTCATGGGTAAGCGCGGCGACTTTAAGGACGAGGACATCATCGACATCATCCTCGCGCAGCCCGCCGCCGCCGAGCATCTCGCCATCCGCCTCTGGACGTTCTTCGCCTATGAAGAGCCTGAGCCGAAAATCGTGAAGCCCTTCGCCCAGGCGATTCGCGACGCCAAGTTTGAGATGAAGCCGGTGCTGAAGGCGATGTTCATGTGCGACGCCTTTTACAGCGACCGCGCCCGCTTCACGCACGTCAAAAGCCCCGTCGAACTGGTCATCGGCACTCTGCGAATGTTGGAGGCTCCGGCGTCGGATACGGATGCCATGAACTTCGCCATGCGGGCCATGGGGCAACAGCTCTTTCAGCCGCCGAACGTGAAGGGCTGGGACGGCGGCGCATCGTGGATCACCACCAGCACGCTTTACAACCGCTACAACTCGATCTGTCGACTCATCGACGGCACTGACAACGACCAGTCGCGCCGCCAACGAAGCATGATGCGCGAACGCATTCGCGAGACATTCGGCAAGGAAGGCGAACGCAGCGACGACGATCGCCTGCAACCGGCTTACGACCCGATCCCCCACCTTCGCGCCGCGAACCTGACGACGCCGGAGCAAATCGTGGACCACTACACCCAGCGGCTGTTGCAGCGCCCGCTGGCGTCCGATCGCCGCGCTGTGTTGATCGAGACGTTTGTCGAAGAATGGAAACGCGCCCGTGGCGATGACGACAAGGCAGCGGCGATCCGCGGCCTTATCAAGCTGATCGTCTCCATGCCCGAGTACCAGTTGAGCTGATCGCGAGGTTTGTCATGATCGACGACATCTTTCATACGCGACGACACTTCTTGCGACGCGGCCTTGCCCTGCTTTCCGCCGCGGGAACCGTGCCCGTGTTTCTCGAACGCACTGCATGGGCCGTCGGGGATCCGCTGGACCGCTTTCGCAACAAGGGTGACGACGGACGCATCCTTGTCGTGTTGCAACTCGCCGGCGGAAATGACGGGCTTAACACGATCATTCCGTATCGCGACGACAATTACTATCGCGCACGGCCGCAGTTGGGCATCGCACGGGAAAAGGCACTGCAACTCACCAGCGAACTCGGCCTTCACCCCAGCGCGACAGGGTTGAAGCAGCTTTATGACGCCGGGCATCTCGCGATTATTCAGGGCGTCGGCTATCCCAACCCCGATCGCTCGCACTTTGTCTCCACTGACATCTGGTCCACCGCCGACCCCGAAGGTCGAAAACACGAAGGCTGGATCGGCCGCTACTTCGATTGCACCTGCAAGGGCAACGATCGCCCGAACCCGCGACTTGGCATCGCCATCACGCAGGAAGCGCCACTGGCGATGCAGGGCAAGCAGTTCAACCCGGTCGCCTTTGGCACGCCCGAGGAACTTTCATGGCGCGGCGCGGGTGCAAACGCCCGCAGTCGGGAGGCCTTCGAGCATCTCAATGACTCGACCGGCGGCACACCGAAGCCCGGCGCGATGAACAGCGAGACATCGGCGCTCGCCTACCTGCAGCGCACCGCCATGGATGCGCGAGCCAGTGCCCGGGAAATCCAACAGGCTGCCGGCGGCAGCGGTCGCGCCGCACGAGTGGACAAGCGGCCCATCCCCGGCAAGAACGCGCGAGGCTCCGGCCAACTCGGCCAACAACTCTCGATGGTCCATCGCATGATTGCGGCGGGCCTGAACACAAAGGTGTATTACGTCTCGCTCGGCGGATTCGACACGCACGCGCAGCAACTGAACAGACACCAACAACTCATGACGCAGCTTGGCGACGCACTCTCGGAGTTTGTGGATTCCCTGAAGGCCGACGGCCTGCTCGATCGCGTGTTGATCGTCAGCTTTTCCGAATTCGGCCGGCGCGTCGCGGAGAATGCATCGCAGGGCACCGACCATGGAGCGGCCGCACCGCTGTTCGTGCTGGGCGGAAAGGTGCGTGCGGGCATCTACGGTTCGCATCCAAAACTGGAGGCTTCGGAGCTGGATCAGGGCGATCTGAAATGGCAGACCGATTTCCGCAATGTGTATGCCACGGTGCTGCGCAACTGGCTCGGCGCCGACTCATCAAAAGTGCTCGGGGGCGCGTTCGCGCCGATGAATTTTCTGAAGGCGTAACGAAGAATTGGACAAAAAGTGCGTGCGGGGGACGGTTTTCGTCGCAACGAGAATCATCAACCCCGGTCTCATTGCCACGATGTCCCCCGGAAAAGCGGCCTTATGAGGGCATAGCGACGCAATTCGAATGGAGGTTCCGGCCCACGGTGCAATTTTTAAGTTTTGAGTGGATTATTCTCGAAAAATCACGGAAGTCGCTGTTGCACGGCGCGATCGATGCTATAATCGTGCCGGTTGGTTCGACGACCGAGCTTCTCAGGTCTCGTTACAAGTCATACGGCTTCTCGCACCTGTTTTTCCTCTTTCGCCAATCCCGCCTATTGGTCCAAATTGTCGGACCCTTTCACTCTGGCCCTGAAAGAAAAACAAAGGGTCGATCGGCTCTTCTTAAAGAGAGAAAAACATGAACAGCAAATTGTATGTCGGAAACCTGGGCGCCAACGTCGGCGATTCGGATCTTCAGCAGTTGTTTTCCCCGCACGGCAGCATTCTCAGCGCCAAGGTCATCATGGACCGCGACACCAATACGAGTAAGTGCTTTGGGTTCGTGGAGATGGGGACCGCAGGCGAGGCCCAGGCGGCCATCACCGCGTTGAACGGCAAAGACCATGGCGGTCAGGCCCTCAAGGTCAACGAAGCCAAGTCCAAGGGATAATCCGTAGCGGCTGATCCAACCTGGTGCAGATGTTGCAAGCACTGCGTGGTCGTGCGATCAGCGCACCCCCAACGATTAATTGTCGGGCGGCGCCACTGACCTTGAGGGGGGTCGGTGGCGTCGGCCCGTTTATTGTGACTGACCCAATCGAAATCTACCAAACGCGGACCGCGGGGCATCGGTTTCTCAAGTAATGACGTGACGTTGGAGCATACGATTCAACCGGGGAGTTGACTCATGACATCCGTTCGACCGCTCTTTGTATCAACGTATCCACCTGAAGAATGCGGGCTCGCCACATTTACAAAAGACTCCGCCGATGCGGTGGATTTGGCCGCGAACAAGCCGGTTTCCTCCATTGCGGCCATTCAGAAATCGCACTCGACGCGGCGGCGTGACCAGCGCGTGTCATTCTTTATCGACAACAGCCGTCACCGTGCGTATCGGCGGGCGGCGGAGGTGGCGAACGACGGTCCATGCGACGTCGTCAGCATCCAGCATGAGTTTGGTCTCTACTCCGGTGAATGGGGCGTCGACATTCTGGATTTTGTGCTCGCTTGTCGCAAGCCGGTCGTCTCCACATTTCACACGCTACTGACCGATCCTGCCCCCAAGCCTCGGCGGATCATTCAGCACCTGGCGGCCCACAGTCATGCAACGGTGGTCATGACTCACATCGCCGCGAAACTCCTGGCCGATGTCTACAACGTGCCGTCCGAGCAAATAAAAGTGATCCCCCACGGTGTTCCGGAGGTCCCCTGGAACGGCGACGAGACTTACAAAGCCCAGTTGGGGCTTGAGGGCCGAAGGGTCATTTGCACCTTTGGACTTATCAACCGGGGCAAAGGTTTGGAGCACATGATCCGGGCCATGCCCGCTGTGGCCGCTGTTTGTCCCGACATCATGTATCTCATCGTGGGCGCCACGCATCCGCAGGTGAAACGGCAGGAGGGCGAAGTCTATCGAGAAGGATTGCGAGACTTGGCCAAGAAGCTCGGCGTCAGTGCAAACGTGCGCTTCGTCAACCGGTTTCTCAGCCTGCCCGAGCTGCTGACGCACCTGAAGGCCTGCGACGTGTACGTGACGCCCTATGTGGGAAAGGACCAGATCTCCAGTGGAACGCTGGCCTACGCCATGGCTTCGGGTCGACCGATCGTAAGCACGCCTTACCTCTATGCCGAAGAAGTACTGGCCGACGGGCGCGGGCTGCTGGTTCCATTTGGACAAAGCGCCGCTCTGGCCGATGCGTCGCTTCAGTTTCTTACCAATCATGCGTTGCGCACCAAGACTCAGCGCAATGCCTATGAGTATGCCCGACTGATGCAATGGCCGAGCGTTGGTCGGGACTACCTGAAATTGTTCGAACAGGTTGCGTCGGCGAGAGTCGTTCCGGCTCATCAGGGCGTTCCGGCACAAATGGCTGTGCCGGCACAAAGCGGCGTACCACGCTACCTCATGCAGGGAAGTGCGTAGTGGACACTGACGCCAGAATCGAAATGGCCCACCTGGACCGCATGACGGACTCCACGGGGTTAATACAACATGCCATCTACAGCGTTCCGCGGCGCGAAAGCGGCTACACCATCGATGACAATGCCCGCGCCCTGAGGCTTTGCACGCGCTTGTGGTGCAAGACACCGAAACGGCGCATGCTGAATCGGGTCACGCGCTACTTGAGTCTCCTGGAATACGCCCGTCGATCCGGCGGTGGATTTCATAACCTGATGAGCTATCAGCGTCATTGGCTCGACACCGACGGCGAAGGCGACTGTCAGGGCCAGGCGGTATTGGCCCTGGCTGAAGTGTTATGCAGTCGCCTGCCCGATGACTACCGCGCGCTTGCCCGAGAACTGATTAATGGGATTCTCCCGACGCTCGCGGATCTGCGAAGCCTTCGAGCGCAGGCGTACGTCATTCTCGCGTGGGGGCAGCTCTGGTCGGCCGGTGTACCGCAGATTGATTTGCTTGAGAACGTGGCATGGTCCGCAGCCCAACGACTCGTCGATTGCTTCAATCGGTCGAAGCGACCCGACTGGCTCTGGTTCGAGTCGCAGATGACCTATGCCAATGCCGTGTTGCCGCACGCCCTCTTTATCGCGGCGCGACGCTGGCCAAGCGAATCATTTCTTGATATTGCAACGTCGTCCTTTTCCTTTCTGGATCGGGAGACGACGGACGACGATCTCTTCCAGCCCGTCGGAAATAACGGGTGGAACCCGCACGGAGAGGTCAAAGCGGTCTTCGATCAACAGCCGGTGGAAGCCGGCACGATGGCCGACGCAGCACTCACCGCGATGACTTCGCTGGGCGACGATAAGTATCTCGCCACATTCCGCCGTGCGCGAGACTGGTTTCACGGCAAAAACGTAATAGGCCAACCGCTTGCCAATATCCGGACGGGCGCCTGTTGCGATGGATTGCAGCCTTCGGGCGTGAATCGCAATCAAGGGGCGGAATCGACCCTCGCTTATTTGTGGACGGAAGTTCACCACTCAGAACTAAATCTCGCGCCTGTCGAAAGGCCTCAGCCCACTCTGTCCAACGCATGAACGGTTGAGTCCATTCGGTAGAAACGCGATCAAGGAAACATCATGATTCGAGAAGCAAAGCCACCCAGTCTGCACCGGGTTCTATTTCATCGTCACAACGACAACCCGATTCTCAGCGCCGGCGATTGGCCCTATCCGGCGCACACCGTCTTCAACGCCGGCGCCTGTCAGCGCGGCGATGAGACCATCTTGCTGGTACGCGTCGAAGATCGGCGAGGCCACTCGCACCTCACCGTGGCGAGAAGCAACGATGGCATTTCCAACTGGCAGATTGATTCCAAGCCGAGCTTCCCACCCGATCTCGTCAATCACTCTGAAGAGGCGTGGGGCGTGGAAGACCCGCGGCTCACCTGGGTCGAGGATCGCAATGAGTGGATCATCGCCTACACCTCCTATTCGCCGAGCGGCCCGCTCGTGTCCTTGGCGCGCACGGAGGACTTCACGTCGTTCTCCCGACTCGGCCCGGTCATGCCTCCAGAAGACAAGGATGCTGCCATCTTCCCACGCCGATTCGGAAATCGGTACGCGATGATCCATCGGCCCGTTTCCGCGGGCAGTTCCGGCGCGCACATCTGGCTCTCATTCTCGCCGGACCTGATTCATTGGGGAGATCACCAAATAATCTTGCACGCGCGGCGTGGTGCGTGGTGGGACGCGAACAAAATCGGACTCAGTCCGCCACCGATGGAGACCAAGGAGGGTTGGCTGATCCTTTACCACGGCGTGCGCCACACCGCCGGCGGATGCCTCTATCGTCTGGGGTTGGCCCTTCTGGACCTTGAGGATCCGTGTCGGGTGCTTCGACGCAGCGATGAATGGATCTTCGCGCCGGAAATGCCCTATGAACGTCAGGGGGATGTCAACGACGTGGTGTTTCCCTGCGGCTGGATTCTGAACAAGGTCACGGGTGTAATTCGACTCTACTACGGTGGAGCCGATTCGTGCCTGGCGCTTGCGACGGCCAACGTTTCCGATTTGCTTGATTACCTGCGACAATGTCCCGCACCGGGCGCCGGACACGCGTAGTCGTATTGAGAAATCCAATCATGCAGCGCGTCGCGACGGTCAGCCCAAACTCGAATTCAAAAGCCCGCCGAGGTCAACGACCAACGATGAGTCGGACGTCGAAAACGATCATCCCCGCGCCTTTGACTCCGGGAGAATAATCCGGCGCGACGGGCTGCTCGATCGTGGCGTCTTTGCCCGCGCGATGGGCCGACCCTTGGGCGCACCGCGCCGCGGGCCGGTGCCCTTCCTTGGCGCCGGCCGCCAGCTTTTCTCCGGTGCACTCGGCGTCTTCGCCACAATGGACCGCAGATACTTCACTTCGTCGGCCGTCAGCGGTCGAAATGCCCCCAACGGCAGCCTGCTGATCGTGAGCCGCCCCATTCGCACGCGGACGATGCGGCGCACGTTGTGGCCCATCTTCGCCAGCATCCGCCGAATCTCGCGATTGCGGCTCTCACGCAGGGTAATCTCCAGGATCGACCGATTGCGATTGGCGTGAATCACTTCGATGTTCGCCGGCGCGGTGCGCCCCTCCGAAAGCCACACGCCGGATCGCAGTTTGTTCAGCACATTCTCCGACGTCATCCCCGCGACCTCGACGCGATAGGTCTTCTGCACACCGAAGCGCGGGTGCGTCAGTTGCTGCGCCAGCTCCCCGTCATTTGTCAGCAGAAGCAGCCCCATCGTTTCCGCTTCCAGCCGGCCCACCGGGTACACCCGCTCGCGCACACCAACCAGCAAATCCACCGCCCGCGTCCGGCCATCGGGATCGTTGTGCGTGCAAAAGACCCCTGACGGCTTGTTCAGCATGAAATAGACGTGCCCCTGCGCCTTGATCGGCCGCCCGTCAATCGTGATGGAGTCTGTCTCCGGGTCGACAAGCGCCGGCAAGGTGGAAAGCCGCTCGCCATTCACGCAGACGCGCCGCTCAAGCACCATCTCTTCGCAGGCACGGCGCGAACCGAACCCCGCCGCTGCCAGGAGTTTTTGTATTCGCTGTTTTGCCATACGAGAATTGTACGCCGAAAGCGTTCGCGCGGTATGCGTGCATCACTCCGCGCCGGGATAGACGTTCCACGCGACTTTCGTCGCCAGCCGCCTCACGAACTCCGGCCCGCTCGCCTCGCCATACCACTGCCACTCGCGCAGTCCCCCGATTCCCTGCACATACTCGGCATGGCCGTCCGCGAACCCCACCACCGCCGTCGGCCGTAGCGAATCATGCCAGCCGGGGTTTATGCCCGTCCACGCTCCGTCGTAGGTCAGTCCAAACGCCGGATGATCCGCGACGACCACCTTGCGCGACACCTGCAACACCGCGCTTAACCCGATGTCGGTCGCCCGGTATTTCCAGTCCGACACGCGCCCCTGACACAGAATCGGATTCAGCGGATAGCTCGTGCCGAAAAGTTCAAACAGCGATTTCGACGAACCTGTTTCGCCAAATGCCCCGCGATCGCTCGGGCACTGCGCGATCTTCGCCATGCTCCCTTCAGGCGGCTGCGGTTCGAGATTCAGCTCGTTATTCAACACGCGGTTCCACACCCGCCCCGTCGGGCTGCCCGCCGTCCCATTCCAGCCGAGGTATTGATGCCCGTTCCAATAGAAGCATTTGTTGTTCAGGCAATCGGCGCTGACGGGAAACACATCGTCCCACTGGCTGACGTAGCGGAGCGTGGCGTGCGCGATCTCGCGGATGTTCGCCTCGCACTTGGTGATTCGCCCACGCTGCCGCGCGCCCGACAGTGACGGCAAGACCAGCGCAACCAACACGGAGATGATGGCGATCACCGTCAGCAATTCAAGCAGCGTGAAGGCCCGGCGTGTACGTGCGTTTGCGAGGTTCATGGCCCGCTGCCCTTGTTCGGCGTTGACCCGGTCGATTGCGAAGTCGGGGCGGTCGTCGTTGGCGACACGTCCGACTTTTCCGCCTTGTATCTTAACCCACCGACGCATAATGCGCCGCATTGCGGGCATTTCGGGAATCCATCGTCCCAGCCGCCGCGAACCACCGTGCCATCCGCCGGACATCGATAGAACGTGGACGAAGGCATATCCTTCGAGAACTTCGGCGCGATCAGCCACCACCCGAGATACCCAAGCGCCAGTGCCGCCACGACCCCCGCGACGATAAACCGCCCCTTCGGCGCCGGCTCGACGTCATCCGCATCGTACACAATCAGCGGTGTCTTCGTCGGCTCCCCTTCTTCCGACGCCGGCTCAACCACCGGCTCAGCGCGATCATCGACCACCACGTCCATGTCCTTCGTCGGCCGCTCCGCGGTGACGCGCAGTCGATACGGCCCGATGAAAAGCGAATCCTGCGAACGAAGCACACCTTCATGGATGCTCGCGCTGTTGATCCAGGTTCCGTTTCGCCCCTGTGCATGGAACACGCGCAGCTTGTCATCAGCGCCGAGTTGAATCTCCGCATGAGGATCACCGATCTCTTCGCCCGGAAGTGTCAGCCATTGCGCCGGGGTATTTCCGATCGAGAGTCGCACGTCGCGCGGAATCGGCACCGCCGCCCGCGCCGGGCCTTTGCGCCCGCCGATCAGAAGCCACTGCACGGCCGGGCCAAATGCCAACGCCTTGCCGCACTTCGCGCAGGTCATGGCTTTGGGCACCTTGTCCGCGTTGATCGGGTCGCGCGTTCCGCATGGGCAGTGCAGCGTGATTTGCATCATTCACCGAAAACGTAGGCCGGGAATCGCATGGCCCGGTTGCCATTCAACATGGTACGGTATGTCTCAATTTGCGTCGTGCCCCGCACTACTCCTGCGCACCGACTTCGATAGAATGCCGCGATGGGTCAAGCGTCGATTCCACCTGAAAGAAACAGAGGTCGTTCGGCATCGCCCATCGCGGTGGCCGCCGTCATTGGCGTTGTGATCGCCGCGACGCTCTTCACTCACTGGCCCGCCCTTTCCGCGCAGGCCGTCATGTCCGATGACGACCAATACGTCCACCTCAATCCGCTCGTCCGCAACCCCAGCGCCGCCGCCGCCGGCCGATTCCTTCGCGAAGTTCTCGAACCCTCCACCGTCGGCGGTTACTACCAGCCCCTCGCCATGATTTCGCTCATGCTCGACTCCGCGATGGGGGCCCGCCCGGACGATTACCGCGTCTACCATCGCACCAGCCTCGCACTCCATGCCGCTTGTACTGCACTCATCGTCCTTCTCGTCACGCTTCTATTTAACAATCTCGCGGCTGCGACGGCCGCCGGCCTCCTCTTTGGGCTTCACCCTGGTGCGGTCGAGTCCATCGCGTGGGTGTCTGACCGCAAGACCGTTCTCGCGACCTTTTTCGCCCTCGCAAGCCTCGCGTGCTACGTCAATCACGCTCGCTCACGCGACGAACGACCAATCAATCAATGGTTCATCGCCTGTATCGCACTATTCCTGCTTGCCCTGATGTCCAAACCAACCGTCACCATGCTGCCGATCGCGCTGTGCCTGCTCGACCTCTGGCCGCTCGATCGGTGGAGTCGCCGGTCGCTGCTCGAAAAAATCCCGCTGCTCACCCTCAGCGGCGTCTTCGGCATCATCACCATCATTTCTCAGGGCCGTACGGCCGACGTCGTAACCCCCGTTTCCTACCCGTGGTGGGCCACGCCGCTCCTCTTGTTTCACAACATCGTTTTCTATCTATGGAAGATTGCGTGGCCCGTGGGGCTTAGCGCCTATTACCCATGGCCGGAGCCGTTCAATCTCTCACAGGGCATGGTTCAGATCGGAGTCCTCGGAAGCGTTGTGGTTGGTGTGTTGCTGCTTCTCTCGCTGCGGCGCACTCGCGCCTGGGCCGTCGGGTTCGGTTTCTTTCTCGTCGTCATCCTTCCCGCGATGGGCCTCGTCGGCTTCACCTCTTCCATCGCCGCCGATCGTTTTTCATATTTGCCGAAGGTCGGCCTGCTGTTGCCGATCGCATGGTTCATCACTCATCACTGGAAGCGCGGCGCCGCCCGCGCAAACGCACTGATTGCAATCGTCGCCGTTATCGGTGTTGGTGAAGCCGTCGCCGCGCGCAGCTATCTCTCGAATTGGACCACCACTGAAACCATGATGCGCTACATGGTTGGCCAGGCCCCCACGTCGGCCTATCTCCTCAGCAGTTTCGGAAATGTTCTCTCCGGCGCCGGCAGATACGACGAAGCGGCTGCTTACTATCGACGCGCCCTCGAGCAAGAAGAAGACCCCATCGCCCATGCCGGCCTCGCCACGCCACTCGCCGCCGCCGGCAAACTCGACGAGGCCGAGCGACACTTGAAGGAAGCCGTACGACTCTCGCCGCGCCTGGCCGGTGCGATCGAAAACCTCGCCATGGTTCAGGACCGACTGGGCAAGTCTGACGAAGCCGCAAGGAACTTCGATACCGCACTACAACTTCGGCCAATCTCAGCGAGCATCAACTACAACTACGCCATGTTCCATTTCCGCCGAGGTCGGCTTGATGAAGCGTTGAGCAAATTCGACGCCGCGCTCGTTTGCGACGCCCATCATGCCCCGTCGCACTATCAACGGGGGTGTCTTCTCGTTTCCGCGGGGCGCACGCGAGAAGGCCTCGACGCATGGCGACGGGCCATTCAGAGCGACCCGACCATGCTGACGGCGATGAACAATCTCGCTTGGCTCCTCGCAACCGCCGACGAAGCGTCCGTCCGCAACGGCGCCGAGGCTGTGCAAATCGCGGAACGGGCCGCTGTCTTAACCAATTACCAGGATCCGTCGATCCTCGAAACGCTTGCCGCGGCCTATGCTGAAGCCAGCCGCATTAAGGACGCCGTCGCCGCCGCCGAGAAAAGCGCGGCCCGCTGGCGCGCCATCGGCCAACCTGCTTCCGCCGCCGTGGTCGATCGCCGACTGGGCGACTACCGCGCCGGCCGTCCCACTCATGAACCAATCAATCGCGAATCCTTTAAGGCGCCATGACGCGCCGCCGCGCCCCACGATACGATTCGCCGTTCTATGAAGAAACCGGCCACAACCACTGCAAACGCCGCGTCGCCCCCTGGGCCGCTGATCGTGTGCCTGCTGCTTGTCGCCGTCGCAACGACATTCGTATTCTGGCCGGCAATCTCGGCGAAGGCGGTAATGTTCGATGACGATCAGTATCTGACGGACAACCCCTATGTTCAGGCACCGAGCTTCCGCTCGGCGTGGATCTTTCTCTCGGAAATCCTCCGTCCCTCCACCGTCGGCGGCTACTACCAGCCACTCGCCATGATCTCGCTCATGCTGGATTGCGCGATGGGCGGCACGCCTGAGGATCAAAGCATCTTCCACGTGACAAGCCTCGCGCTTCACGTGATGAACACCGTGTTGGTCGGCGTCCTTATTTTCCTGATGTTTCGCCAGGTCGCCCCCGCGGCACTCGTGAGCCTGCTTTTTGGCATGCATCCCATGCATGTCGAATCCGTCGCGTGGCTTTCGGAGCGAAAGAGCGTTCTCGCCGCATTCTTCGCCCTCGCCGGCCTCATCGCCTATTTTCAGTACACGCGATCGGAGGAGGCGCCATCACCCAACCACCAACATCGCATCAGGCGCTATGCCATCTGCCTCGTGCTGTTCGTGCTGGCGTTGCTGTCAAAGCCCACCACCACACCGCTGCCCGTCGCCATGCTGCTGATGGATGTGTGGCCGCTCAAACGATTCTCCCGCCGCGCCGTCATTGAGAAGATCCCCCTGTTTGCTTTGGCCGCGGTCTCAGCCGTTATCACGATTCTCTCCCAGCGGAATACAGCCGACATCACCCGGCCGGAGGACTATCCCCCCGCCGCCGTTCCGCTCATCCTTTGCCACAACATCGTCTTCTATCTTCGCAAACTGGTCTGGCCCAGCGCGCTCTCGGGCTTCTATCCATTCCCCGGCGCCTTTTCGCTTTCGACGCCTGCTTATCTCATCGGCGTCATCGGCACGCTGGCGCTGGTGGTGTTGCTGATCGCCTCGCTCCGTTGGACGACATCCATTCTCATCGGCTGGCTTATCTTCTTTGTGATGATTTTTCCAACGCTCGGCGTCATCGGATTCACCGCCGTTATCGCCGCCGATCGATTTGTCTATCTGCCGATGATCGGCCTTCTCCTGCCGCTCGCCGGCTGGATGAGCATGAGGTGGAGGGGCGGTATCGAGGGTCGCCGCCGCGCCATGGCCGGCGTGGCCCTGCTCGCGTCAGTCGCGATGGCGATCGGCACGCGCAACTATCTCGCGCTCTGGCAGGACAACGAGCAATTCACGCGGCACATGCTTCGCGATGCGCCGAATGCGGCCTCGCTCCGCGTCGCGATGGGACACATCGAGCTGAAGAAAGGGCGCGTCGCCGAGGCGGCGGAGGAATTCAAGGCCGCCGTCGATGCCGAGTCGTCGTTCCTCGGTGCAAAGCTCAATCTCGTTTCGGCCCTCACCAAGCTCGGCCGCGCCGCCGAAGCTGAACCACTCGCCCGAAAAGCCGTCGAGATGAAACCCGGCGCACCCGAAACCCACACCTACCTTGCCATGTGCCTCGAAGCGCAGAATCGACTCCAGGAAGCAGTGCAAGAGCACGAGAAGGCGCTCGCGCTCCGCGCTTTTGACGCCAAAACACATTACAACCTCGCCACGGCCCTCGCCAAGTCCGGGCGCACCGAAGACGCAATTCGCCACTTCACGGACGCCCTGCGCATTCAGCCGAATCATCCTCGCGCAATGCAGAACCTCGCCATGACTTATTTCCAGAGCGGACGGCTTGACGAAGCGATGGCGTGGTTTGCCCGCGCCCTGCAGGCTGCACCCACGATGACCCAGGCTGCTTATCAACTTGGTTGCGCCCGAATGGCGGCCGGCCGAACGACCGACGCGATCGCCTCATGGCGCGAGGCCCTCCGAATCGACCCCGGATTTCTCGAAGCCCTGACCGATCTTGCCTGGGTGCTTGCGACGACGAATGACAACGCCATGCGAAACGGCGCCGAGGCCCTGCAACTGGCAGAGCGCGCCGATCAACTCAGCGGCGGAAACATCGGCGTCGTACTCGATGCCCTCGCCGCTTCACAAGCCGAAACCGGAGCGTACACGGCGGCGGTCGCGACTCAGCGACGGGCCATCGAAGCGGAACGAATGACGGCATCGCCGCGATTGGGCGGACTGCGGCGTCCGACAAGCGAAATGGAGAATCGGTTGAAACACTATGAATCCAGCCAGCCATTCCGCGCATCACCCGACCGCGCGTCCTACATGCCGAACGTGCAACGCTGAGGTTACAATGACCCAATGCGAATGATCGCCCACGGCATTGATCTTATTGAATGTGATCGGATCGAGAAGGTCTGGCGGGAACACCCCGACCGGTTTCTTTCGCGCATCCTCACGACCGCCGAGCGCGCCTACTGCGAAAAACACAAGCACCCCATCCCGCGTATCGCCGGCCGATTCGCCGCAAAAGAGGCGATCCTGAAAATGCTTGGCACCGGCTGGCGCGGGCAGATCGCCTGGACCGACATCGAGATTCTGAACGACTCCGCCGGTCAGCCGCACGTCACCCTCACCGGCCACTGCCGCACGATTGCCGACTCGCTCGGCATCACGCGCGTCATGCTGTCCATCACCCACACGGAAAAAAACGCCGCCGCCAGTGCAATCGGCATTGCCGAATGAACTGGCGGCGGACGGAGATGACCAACGATTAACGTGTTTCGGCCGGGGCCGAAACGCAAGTGATTCAGCGCATCCGGCGTCGTCGCAGGATGGCGATCGCCGCGGGAATCATCAGGCTCAGCGTCGATGGCTCGGGCACGCCGACGAACGCCATGCTCAGGCCGAGTTCGAAGACGTAGCCATTGCCGAGGTTGGGTACGCTGGCGTTGAACTGGTCGTTGACCGAAGCGAACGGGCCTGGATTGGGCAACATGCTCCACTTCCACGTCGCCGTCGGGGCGAAGTTCGACGCTGAGTACGTGTATTGCGACGTGTTCACGTCAAAGAACTTGCTGCCATAGACCTGCACCGTCGTGCCGGGACCGGGGAAGCCGGTCGCCATGCTGTCGGGCAGATTGTAAAAGCGTCCGCCGAAGTCCCGCATGAAGGCCACGGCATAGGTGTTGTTGTTCACCAGGGTCGGCGTGACGTTGGTCGTGCCGAGGAATGACAGGCCGGTGATCTCGACTTCAATCGGGCTGGGATCCAGCGGATTGAAGAGACTCACGGGGCCTGGGGCGTAGATGTTGGCCGTGCTGACCGGCACGTCGATGTACCAGTGGGCGATCCGGAAGTTCGGATCGTTATCCGTAACAAGCTTGAGGATGATCGGCGCGCCCATGGGGCCGATCGTGCCGATCTGGACAAAGTCCTCGGCGTCGCCGTCCGAGATCTTGATGTCGGCCGGAACCGCGACGTTCGGATTGCTCACGATGGTCGTCGCGCCCTGCTTGATGGTGATGCCGAAGGTGCCGGTCGGCTCGCCGACCTGAGCCTGTGCGGCGCTGACAACGCCAATCGATGCGATGCCGGCAATGGCCGCGATTCGGAAAAGTCGATTCAACATAGATGTCCCCCAATAGCCCGGTTGTGCGGGCCTTACTCCCCTACGGAGGCGCGCCGCCGTGGGCGCGATGACCTCAACCGGGAATGGAGGCAATCCGCGGGCCAACGATTTGAAAATCGCATTGAAAAAAGTGTGACTCGTAAGAGTGGCCAAGACCTGACGAATAACGTGGTGGGACGCGAAGCGATCCGGATTATGCCGGGCATTCCATCTGCGCCGCCGCGGTGAATCCGGTCAACGATTGATATAACGGCTGATTGACATGATGCCGCATCGCATCACCGCCCCGAACGAAGACCCGATAAGCCCCCAACTCGGTAACGACAGATTACGCCACCGACTCCCGCTCCTCGGCCAGCATCCGCCACAGCCGATTCACCACGTCCTCCACTCCCGCCCCGGTTACGCCCGATATCGCCATCACGTCGATGCCCAATTCGCGACGAAGCTCGGCCAACGCCGGCTCTTCTTCCTCGATCGAGAGGTCCAGCTTATTCGCCACCACCAACTCCGGCTTCTCCGCAAGCTCGGCGCTGTATTTCTCCAACTCCCCGCGCACGATCCGATACGCCTCCGCCGGCGTCGGCTGCCCTTCGACCGGAAACAAGTCGATGAGGTGCAACAGCACGCGCGTTCGTTCGCTGTGCCGAAGGAACCGATCGCCCAGGCCGATGCCCTCGTGCGCCCCTTCGATCAGGCCCGGCATATCCGCGATCACGAAACTGCGAAATCCTGACAGCGACACGATCCCCAGATTCGGCACCAGCGTCGTGAACGGATAATCCGCGATCTTCGGTCGCGCCCGTGACACGCGGGATAACAAAGTGCTCTTGCCCGCGTTCGGCAGCCCAATAATCCCCACCTCGGCGATCAGCTTCAATTCCAGGCGCAGCCACCGCTCTTCGCCCGCCTCGCCCGGCTGCGACTCACGCGGCGTCTGGTGCGTCGAGCTTGCGAAATACGCGTTGCCCCGTCCTCCGCGCCCGCCGCGCACCACGACCACGCGATCTCCCTCCTCGACCAGATCGCGCAGCAGCACGCCGTTGTCTCGGTCATACACCAGCGTTCCCGCCGGCACGCGAATGACCACATCCTCCGCGTCGCGCCCCGTGCAGTTCGACCCTTTTCCGTGGTGCCCGGGCGGCGCGATCCAATACACATGCCCGATGAGATCGACCAGGGTGGACAGTTGCGGATCGACCTGAATCACCACGCTTCCACCCGCGCCGCCGTCGCCGCCATCCGGCCCGCCCTTGGGGACATATTTCTCCCGCCGGAAGCTCACGCACCCGTCGCCGCCCTTGCCCGAGCGAACACAGATTTCTGCCTGGTCGATGAATTGCATGACGTGTCGTCTGACGAGTAATGCGCGAAGCGAAAGCTGCGCGCGAAAAGGCCGCCCGATGAGCAGGCGGCCTTGAAAATCGATTCAAATCTAGTTGTTGGCCGCCGAAGGCTCGATCGAGACCTTACGGCCGTTCCAGACAACCTTGCCTTCGCGCATCGCGAACAACGTGTCATCGCGTCCGCGGGCGACGTACATGCCGGGGCGATAGGGCGTGCCGTTCTGGCGAACGATGATCGTGCCCACCGTCACCAACTGGCCGTCATACCGCTTCACGCCGAGGTACTTCGGATTGCTGTCGCGACCGTTTCGCGTCGAGCCTTGTCCCTTTTTATGTGCCATGACCGTTACCCAACTTTCAATGTTCTCTGGATTGTCTTTACGCCTACCGCATGACCCAATTCATCCGGCCCAATGCCGGTGTCGCCGCCCCGCGCGTCCGAACATCGCCCGGAAGCGTGTACGGGATCGCCAGCGTTTTCTGCAATACATACAACTTCGCGTTCTCCGCCGAGTCGGAACCCTTTCGCGGGTCGTGCTTCGGGTTCGGACGCGAGGTCCGTTCGCCCGAAAGCCCGCCGACGTAGATCGTGAACTTGCTCACCCGTGCGTCCATCTCGGGGAAGACCGCCACGCTGGTCCGCGCGTTGTCCTTCCCCTGAAGCAGCCGATCGATCGCCTTCACCGGCGTCACCATGAACGGGTGCGTCTTCGAGTGGCGCTGGCTGATCGCGCTGAACACGCGCGAGTCCACGCCGACAATCGCCGGGTCCACCTTGATCGTCGGCGCCGTATCCGGCTGCGCCGCGGCCTTGTCGGCCGGCGTTTCGTTTTCAATCTCGCTCACCCGGACGATTTCCGGATGAAAATCAATGTCCTTACCCGTGTTGTTCGTCACGGTATAGATCATGTACCAAAAGTTCACCGGACCTGAACCCATATCGACGCTGATCTTCATCAATTGCGCCGGCTGGAACGACAGTTCCCATTCAACCTGCGTCGCACTCGGTGTCGGCTCCGCGGCGGCGCGCGGCGCGACGATCGCGACCGCGAGAAGCAACAGAACCGAAACAACGACTTTACGGTACACAGTGCGACCTCAAATACCGGCAAGTATCAGCGGGCCAAAGGGTTGCCGCTCGCCAATTCAACACGGAATCCGCGCGAAACGGCGAACACCCAATTCTACCGGACCCATTCAGGGTGTCAATTCGCCCCTGCCCGTAGGCCCTAGAACATTCCGGGTTCATAAGTCCTGTCAGGGCATATAACTAACGGCGACTCTCCGCAAAAAAAACGCACCGACGGGTCATTCCCACCGGTGCGCGTTGAAACTCACATAACGCGAACTACTTCCGCCGCGTCCGACGCGTCGGCCGGAACATTCGCATCATCACAAACGCCAGGGGCATCAAGCCCGTCGTGCCCATGCCGCAGGTCGTGCCCTGCTGAGCACAGGTATTCGTGACTGGCTGAGGCGCGGGGTTTCCCTCGCAAGCGTCGCCAATGCCGTCTCCATCCACATCAGCTTGATTGGCGTTGGCCACGGCATCGCAGTTGTCCACGCAATCGGGAACACCGTCGCCGTCCGAATCGGTCTCGGCAATCCCGCAACCACAGGTGTCCGCCGCGATCTTGTTCACATCGTTTGGGCAGCCATCAATGCAATTCGGCGTGCCATCGCCGTCTGTGTCCGCATCTACCACGCCGCAACCGCATACGCCGGCAGCGACCTTGGTCGCATCGTTCGGACATCCGTCAATGCAATCGGGCGTGCCGTCGGCATCCGTATCGGTGGCATCGGAGTTGCCGCACCCGCAGATGCCCGGCGCGGTCTTGTTCGTATCATTCGGACATCCGTCGATGCAATCGACCGTTCCGTCGGCATCGGTGTCGGCGGTGTCGGATATGCCGCAGCCGCAGGTACCGGGGGCCGTCTTGTTCGGATCATTGGGGCAGCCATCCTGACAGTCGATGGTGCCGTCGCCGTCGGCATCGGCGGTGTCGGATACGCCGCAGCCGCAGGTGCCGGGGGCCGTCTTGTTCGCATCATTGGGGCAGCCATCCTGACAGTCGATGGTGCCGTCGCCGTCGGCATCGGCGGTGTCGGAAGTTCCACACCCGCAGATACCCGGAGCCGTTTTGTTCGGATCATTTGGGCAGCCGTCGTTGCAATTGGCCGTACCGTCCCCATCGGAGTCCGTGTCGGCTACGCCGCAGCCGCAAATGCCGGGTGCCGTCTTCGTGGCATCATTCGGGCAACCGTCGTTGCAGTTGGCTGTTCCGTCACCGTCGGTGTCTGTTTCCGGGTTGCCGCAACCGCACTGGCCGGGAGCGATCTTGTTCGGATCATTGGGGCATCCGTCGTTGCAATCAGCCGTGCCGTCGCCGTCGGTGTCGACCTGGCAGCCGGGCGCGGGGGTGGCTATGGCGACGCCATACCGGCCGTTGGCCAGTTGATAATAGAAGCCGAGCTGGCCGGCGTCGTTGAGCGCTTCGCGGCCGACGGCGAAACCGACCACCGTCGAGCCAAAGAGCGCGTCGCCGGTGTGGAGTACCGTCGTCGTTGTCGTTCCATCGCCGATGAAAAGCCCGCGTCCGCCCGCCTGCAAACCGGCGTTGAAGGCCACTCGGCCCGCGGAATCGATTGCAACAATGCTAACAAAGCCGCTGTAGGTCGGGCCTCCCAGCGCGATGGTCGTGGTCGTCGTCCCATCGCTGGTGAAGACCCCATAGGCCCCTGATTCGAGGTTTGCGGTGAAGCCGAGCTTGCCCGCTGCGTTGATCGAGGGTTCATTGAAAGCGCTGAACATCGGGCCACTTCTCAAGGCGATAGTGGTCGTCGTCGTCCCATTGCTGGTGAAGAGCCCTACGTCCTCCCCGGCATCGAGGGTCGCCATGAAGCCCAGCGTGCCCGCCGCGTTGATCATGGGATTAACCCCAAGGTATTTGAAGACTGGGCCGCTGGTCAGGGCAATAGTCGTCGTGGTCACTCCATCGCTGGTGAAGAGACCCTCTCCACCGGTATCAAGGCTTGCGAGGAAGCCCAGCGTGCCCGCCGAGTTCATGGAGGGAGGCCAGACAAAGTCATAGGTTGGACCGCTCGTCAAGGCGATCGTCGCCGTCGTCGTCCCATCACTCCGATAGAGGCCTGCCTGCCCGGCACCGAGTTCCGCCCGGAAGCCCGCTGCGCCGGTGGCGGTCAATGGAGCATAGGAGCCTGGTGAACCAATTCCGAAGACGAAGTAGGGCGAACCGGTCGCCACGGCAATGGGTGTCGTCGTCGTTCCATTGCCAGTGAGAAGTTCCTGCCCTCCCGCGGCGAGGAACACGCAGTAGCCGAGGGTGCCTGCCGCGTTCAACGAAGGCAAGGGGCCGACGAAGCCGGTGATAGCCGGGTTGCTGGTGTCGGCGACATTGGTAAAGGTGTACTGCGCCCGCGCCGTCGTGGCGACGGCGAACAGGAGCAAGGCGGCGGCGAGTAAACGCCGACGCAAGGCGCGAAGAATGGGTGCCAAAGGTCGAATCTCCTTTGCGTGCGGCCGGCGAAACTCTCTTTATAGAAATGTCTCACTTAGCCCGTTCGGGCATGATAGCACTAGGCGTCGCATTTCGAAGTTTTGATGGTTCGCGAACTGTTACGCCGAGCATTCCGGCGGTTTCGCCGCGTCGGTCGCATGGCTCGGAACATCACAAACGCCAGGGGCATCAAGCCCGTCGTGCCCATGCCGCAGGTCGTGCCCTGTGCGCCGCAAGGATTCGGCTGAGGACCCGGCGGGGCTTCCTCGCAAAGGTCGCCGATCCCGTCGCCATCCACATCGGCCTGATCGGCATTCGCAACGGTCGGGCAATTATCGACGCAGTTGGGGTGGCCATCGCCGTCGCCGTCGGTTTCGGCATTGCCGCACCCGCAAGTGCCCGCTGCGATCTTGTTCGCATCGTTCGGGCAACCGTCGTTGCAATTCGGCGTGCCGTCGCCATCGGTGTCAGTGTCCGCAACGCCGCACCCGCAAGTTCCGGGGGCCGTCTTGTTCGCGTCATTCGGGCAACCGTCGTTGCAGTTCGGTACGCCGTCGCCGTCGCTATCCGTATCCGGTACACCACAACCGCAGACACCCGCCGCGACTTTGTTTGCGTCGTTCGGACATCCGTCGATGCAATTCACCGTGCCATCGCCATCGGTATCGGTCGCATCGGACACGCCGCACCCGCAGGTTCCGGGGGCCGTCTTGGCCGGATCGGCGGGGCACCCGTCGAGGCAATCGACCGTTCCGTCACCGTCCGCATCCGCCGTATCGGAATTGCCGCAACCACAGATACCCGGTGCTGTCTTCAGCGGATCAGCGGGGCACCCATCATTGCAATTCGCCGTGCCGTCACCATCGGTATCCGTATCCGCAACGCCGCAACCGCAAGCACCCGGCGCGATCTTGGCCGGATCATTCGGGCACCCGTCGTTGCAGTTTGCCGTGCCGTCGCCGTCGCTATCGGTGTCGGCCGTGCCGCAACCGCAGACTCCCGGAGCCGTCTTGTTCGGATCATTGGGGCAGCCGTCGATGCAGTTGGCCGTTCCATCGCCATCGGTGTCGGTGTCGGGGTTTCCGCAACCGCACTGGCCGGGGACGATCTTGTTCGCATCGTTGGGGCAGCCGTCGGCACAGTCGAGCGTACCGTCGCCATCGGTATCAACATCGGGCGTGCCGGGGCAGTTGTCGAGGCAGTCCGGCGTGCCGTCGCCATCGGCGTCGGCGGTGTCGGAGTTGCCGCAACCGCAAATGCCCGGTGCGACCTTGTTGATGTCATTCGGACATCCGTCGTTGCAATCCGGTGTTGTGTCGCCGTCGGTGTCGGTGTCGGCCACGCCGCAACCGCATGCATCGGGTGAGGTCTTGTTCGGGTCGTTCGGGCAACCGTCGTTGCAATTGGCCGTGCCGTCACCGTCCGTGTCGGTGTCCGGATTGCCGCACCCGCATTGGTCGGGGGACGTCTTGTTGGCATCGTTCGGGCAACCGTCGTTGCAATCGGCCGTGCCGTCACCATCCGAGTCCGTGTCCGGATTGCCGCAGCCGCATTGGCCGGGTGTCGTCTTGTTGGCATCGTTCGGGCACCCGTCGTTGCAGTCAGCGGTTCCGTCGCCGTCGGTGTCGGTATCCGCAACGCCGCAACCGCAGGCGCCCGCTGCCGTCTTATTGGCGTCCATCGGGCAGCCGTCGTTGCAGTCCGGAGTTCCATCGCCATCGGTGTCGGTGTCGAGCACGCCGCAACCGCAGATGCCCGGGTCCGCCTTGTTCGGATCATTTGGGCAGCCGTCGCAGTCGTTGCCGACGCCGTCCGCGTCGTCATCTTCCTGGCCCGGATTGGCAAGGCCCGGACAGTTGTCGCAGGCTTCGCCATAGCCATCGCCATCCGTGTCATCTTGGCCGGGATCAAAGTCATTGGGGCAAATATCGCACGCGTCGCCAACGCCGTCGCCGTCCACATCGGCGTTCGTCGGGTCGAAATCGAACGGACAGAGGTCGCAGGCGTCACCGAAGCCGTCGCTGTCACCATCGGCCTGGCTGTTATTGGCAACCGCCGGGCAGTTGTCGCAGGCATCGCCGATGCCGTCGCTGTCGATGTCTTCCTGGCCCGGATCGAAATCATTCGGGCAATCGTCGATGCAATCAGCAATTCCATCCGAATCGGTGTCACCCGTGTCAGAGACGCCGCAACCACAAACGCCCGGATCAATCTTGGCCGGATCATTCGGACAGCCGTCGCACGTGTCGCCGGTGCCGTCGCCATCTGTGTCGGCATTGGATGGATCAAAGTCGTTGGGGCAAAGATCGATGCAATTGGCAACGCCATCCGAATCCGTGTCCACGTCGGGAACGCCCGGGCACTGGTCGCACGCATCGCCTACGCCGTCGCCATCGGCGTCGACATTGGTAGGATCAAAATCGTTCGGGCAAAGATCGCACACATCGCCGACGCTGTCGCCATCCGCATCCGCATTCGACGGGTCGAAATCGTTCGGACACAAATCGCAGGCATCGCCAACGCTATCGCTATCCACGTCGGCATTGGATGGATCAAAGTCAACCGGACACAAATCGCAATCGTCGCCGATTCCGTCGCCATCCGCGTCGTCCTGGCCGGGGTTGAAATCGATCGGACAATTGTCCGACCCATCCACAATGCCGTCACCGTCTGAGTCCGGTCCAAAAAACGCACGCGTCTCAACAGGCGCCGCGAGCATCAACAGCAACGCAACAAGCGTTCCGGCGATCAGCGCCCACAACGGATTCTTACAACCACGCGGGGACGCATTCGACGACGATGTTGTTCCATGACACATAATGGACGCACTCCTGGCTAGGATGATCAAACGCGAGGATGGCCAAGATCCCGGCAAGCCGGAACCCCCCACGAGTCGCGCGCCGGCCAATTCGCAGCGCAACCTGACAGTTTCTAGACGTGGAGCACCAGGCCCGAAAAGGCACCACGCGACCGAGGTCGCGCAATCACCAACCGGCCCCTCCATCCATCCTCATCTTAACCCGGACCGCTTCCAATACGCAAGTCCTTACGCCTAAACACTTTTCATGCGGCCCATAACGCGTTCGCTCCGCATCAACATCGCGTTATCGCTCCCTTGTCATCGCGCGCGCCGTTCAGCAGGCGTCGTTTTGCGTATGAAATCAAGTGTTTGGGGTTTTGATTCGTCGATTTTCGCCGCCCCGAATTACCATTTGCAGCGCCGATGTGCACTTGTTCGCTTGACATTTAACTTCCCTTTTGGGATAACTGCAGATTGGCAGGAAGATCGTTGGTACGGATGCCATGGGGAGGACGGTCAGTTTTTACTTCTGGCAGCCGCTCCACGTCTCCCGCCCGCCGAATGTGAAAGTCATTTGGCAGGACAATTTCGGGGAAGAATAGGTCTCGTCTGATCCCCCTCGCGCCCGAGGCGTCCGAACCTCGCGGGGTCACGACAACGACCGGTCGATTTGAATCGCATTTACATAGTGTCAATGAGTGCCGCACCACGTTGGGCCGACGGCACGCGCAAGGGGATTTCTGTCATGAGGACTACAAACGTGTCACGACGCATTACGATGTTCAGTCTTATTTGTACTTGTTGTACCTTCTTTGCCGTCCAAGCGGCCGAGGCTGCGTCGCCCTGCCTGGTTATCAGCCAGGTCTATGGCGGTGGCGGAAATGCAGGAGCGAGTCACCGAAATGACTTCATCGAAATCTTCAACCGAGGATCGGCCACCGTGTCGGTCAACGGCTGGTCCGTTCAATACACGTCCGCCACCGGTACGTCCTGGATCAAGACGGACCTGTCCGGCTCCATCGCCCCGGGCAAGTACTACCTTGTGCAGGAAGGCTCCAGCGGTGCCATCGGCGCGGTGCTCCCCACCGCTGATGCCACCGGCACCATTGGTATGTCGACCACCACCGGCAAGGTCGCCCTCGTTAATAACACGACCCTGCTTTCCGGCGCTTGCCCCACCGGATCACAGATCATCGATTTCGTAGGCTACGGCGCTACGGCCAATTGCTTCGAAGGCGCAGCCCCGACAGCCACCCTTACGGTCTCAACGGCCGCCCTTCGCGGCGCCGCAGGCTGTACCGAAAACAATCAAAATGGCACCGATTTTGCTTCCGGCACGCCCACCCCGCGTAATAGCGCCACGGCAGCCAACCCCTGCGGCCTGCCCGCCGACAGCGACTGCGACGGAATCCCCGACTCGAGCGACAACTGTCCGCTCGTCGCCAACCCCGGCCAGCAGAATGCCGACGGTGACTCCGCCGGCGATGCCTGCGACGGCTGCCCCGCGGATGCGAACAAGCTCACCCCCGGCCTTTGCGGCTGCGGAACACCCGACACGGATAATGATGGCGATGGCACGCCGAATTGCCTCGACGGTTGCCCGAATGATCCGCTCAAGCTAGCCCCCGGCGCCTGCGGTTGCGGCACGCCTGACACCGACACTGATGGCGATGGAACGCCTGACTGCACCGACGGCTGCCCGATGGATCCGAACAAAACGACTCCCGGCCTCTGCGGTTGCGGCACGCCTGATACCGACTCCGATGGTGACGGTACGCCGAATTGCGAAGACGACTGCCCGAACGACCCGAACAAGATCGCCCCGGGTATCTGCGGTTGCGGCGTTCCTGATACCGACTCAGATGGCGACGGTACACCTGACTGCAACGACGGCTGCCCGATGGATCCGCTCAAGATTGCCCCGGGTATCTGCGGTTGCGGCGTGGCCGACACCGACACCGATGGTGACGGCACGGCCGACTGCAACGACGGTTGCCCTGCCGATCCGCTAAAGGTCGCCCCCGGCATCTGTGGTTGCGGCATTGCAGACACCGACACCGACGGCGACGGCACTCCGGATTGCAAGGATGATTGCCCCGCTGATCCTCTGAAGATTTCCGCCGGCCAGTGCGGTTGCGGCATTGCCGATACCGACTCCGACGGCGATGGCACTGCCAACTGCAACGACGGCTGTCCGAACGATCCGAACAAGATCGCCCCCGGTGCCTGCGGTTGCGGCGTGGCCGACACCGATTCCGATGGCGATGGCGTTGCCGATTGCATCGACAACTGCCCGGCGATCTCCAATTCCGATCAAGCCGATGCCGACATGGACGGCAAGGGCGATCTGTGTGACAACTGCCCGGCAGTCGCCAATCCCGATCAGGCTGATACCGACATGGACGGCACCGGCGATGCCTGCGACGGCTGCCCGAATGATCCGGCCAAGATCGCTCCCGGCCAGTGCGGCTGCGGCAATCTTGAAACCGACTCTGACATGGACGGCGTGGCCGACTGCGTCGACAACTGCGACAACACACCGAACTCGATGCAGGAAGATGCCGACATGGACGGCATCGGCGATGCCTGCGACAACTGCCCGAACGCAGCGAATCCGACCCAGTCGGACAACGACATGGACGGCCTCGGCGATGCCTGCGATCCGGTCCCGAACCACAACTCCATCGTGCTGGAAGTTCCGGGTGGTTGCCTGGGTACCGGCGGCGAGACGATCTGCAGCGGCTACGTGCTCGCGAACAATCAGATCGCGGTCAAAGTCTGGATGCGGCAACTCACGCAAAACGTGAACGGCTTCCAGGCGTTCCTCTCCTTCGACGATGTCAAACTGAACTATCGCGGCAATCTGAGCTGCTACAACACCGCGGTCTTCGGTCAGATTCTCATTCCGATTACCAATGCCCAGACCGGTGTTGGTCAGTTGCAATTGCAAAGCTCGACCATTCCAAACGGAGCAGGCACGAATGCCGACTCGCTCCTGGCCACCATTGTCTTTGACGTGGCGCCCGGAAACGACTGCATGGACACGAGCATTACCTTCCGCACGCAGGGTTCGTTCAGCTCTGAGCTGAGCCTCAACGGCGTGCCCGTCAATCCGACCAGCACGGTCGCCACGCGCGTCTTCACCATCGATGGAACCGGCCCGAGCTTCACGCTCTGTCCGCCGACGTTTAGCGTGGAGTGCAACCCGACCATTCCGCTGGAAGAGCTTATCGCTCCTTCAGTAACCGGTCAGGCAACGGCCTCTGATACTTGCAGCGGCGTGGTGCCGGTTGAGAGCATCACCTATTGCGACAGCGTGTCCAACGGCAAGTGCGCCGCGGAGAAGCTCATCATCCGAACCTGGAAGGCCAGGGATGCCTGCGGAAACCTGACCATCTGCGAACAAGACATTTACGTGGTGGACACCACGGCACCGGTTATCTCGGCCTGCTCGGCGGACGATGTCAATGTCGGCGCTGAATGTGCCGGTCAGATTAATTTCTCCGCGACGATTACGGACAACTGCTGCATCGACGCCAAAGGCGTGTATGTCCACGCCGTACTTGATCCCATGAGCCCGAACTCGGTTCAGATTGGCCAAGCGAGCTACATGGCGACGCCGGATCCAATGGACCCGCGAATTCTCCACGTCTCGGGTTACATTCCAGTGTGGGGCCTCACCGGTTGTCCGGCCAATGTGGCCGTTGCCATCGGCGCCCTCGATTGCTGCGGCAACGAAGCCAACGAGTGCAACGACACGGTTGCCATCAACGACATGGAGCCCCCGGTGATCACGTGTCCGGGAGACGCCACCATCGATTGCAATGAGTCGCTTGATCCGATGTACAACCAGAGCCTCGGCTTCGCCACGGCGACCGACAACTGCACCTCGCAGCCGTCGATCAGCTACAGCGATGCCCCGGCCCCGGATACGGGCATCTCCTGCTCGGAAGTCATCATCCGAACCTGGACGGCAACGGATGGCTGCGGCAATCAGGCCTCCTGCGAGCAGGAGATCACCATCGTCGACCTCTCACCGCCGAGTGCAAATTATTGCTCGGCAGATGAGTATGTCCTGATGGGTCCTGAATGCACCGCAACGATTAGCTTCTGTGCCTCGTTCAGCGACAATTGCTGCATCGACTTTGAAGGCGTGAACGTGTCCGTCCAAAGCGCTTCAGGCGTTACGGCCGGCGAACCGACATGGGGAATCGACCTGAAGTCGACCCGCTCGGGCCCCTATGTTTATATCTGCGGCAGCGTGCCTGTCAGCTCGCTGACGAGCTGCCCGGGTTCGGTCACGCTGGAGTTCTCGGCGGTCGATTGCTGCGGCAACTCGTCCGTCATGAATTGCACGACCACGACCTACATCTCGGATGAAACACCGCCGATGATGACCTGCCCGAACGACGTTCTGCTCTCCTGCGGTTCGTCCACGGCGCCGGAAGACACCGGTTTCGCAACCGCCACGGATAACTGCACCACGCAGCCCTACGTGGATTACTGGGATGAGTGTGCAACGAATCCGCAGCGGATCATCCGCAACTGGTTTGCCTATGACGACTGCGAGAATCGCGGTAATTGCACGCAGATCATCACGTTCGACGACCAGGAGCCCCCGGTCATCAACTGTCCGCCGACGATCTACCTCGAGTGCATCAATGAGTTGCCCTATATCTGCGGTCTTTCTTGCAACGGTCCGCCCCGCAGCGACTGCATGCGAGTGGGATACCCGCAGGTGAACTGCCTCGAATTCTTCGAGGAAGTCCTTGGCGGAACGGTGACTGACAACTGCGGCAGGGAGAAGCTTCAGGTTCATCTGAAGGCGGTTTACATTGCCGGAAATCCGTTTATTCCGCAGTGTCCGCCGTACTCGGCCATCGCCGTCCTGATCTACGAAGCCGTTGACGGCTCCGGCAATCGGGCGGAATGCAAGGTTGTCATCATTATTCAGGACACCATGCCTCCGCGCATTGACGGAACAAAGATGCCGACCCAGGTGGACATTGATGCCAACTGCGCGGCGGAAATCCCGGTGGATGTCGTCATCGAGGATTGCAACCTTGATTATTGGGATTATTGGGTGTACGTCTCTGGCAACGCCAACTACGAATACAACATCTCAAGCCAACCCATCAGTGGCGGCGTTCACCTCACCGGATCCATTTACATCTTCAACATGAACGCGTGCCAGGTGACGGCATCGCTCTGTGTCGAGGCGTGGGATTACTGCTATTGCGACGAAAAGGCCAATAGCGGCAACTGCCCCGGCCCGGCTCGTGGCTATGGCAACGGGTACTCCTACGAGTGCTTCGATGTCAACGTCAATAACCATGTCCCGCCGAACATCGGCTGTCTCATCCCGACGTCTCAGCCGAATGGACCGCCGCGTGAAGTGAGCGAGTGCGACATTCTCACGGTCTATTCCGACGCCGGAATCTGCGGTGCCTATGTCAACTACTCCGTCAGTGCGACGTCTAAGTGCGGCGGGGGTGCGATCGTCGGAACCTGCGAGCCGCCTTCGGGAAGCTTCTTCCCGGTCGGCGACACGCCCGTGGTCTGCACCGCGACCGATGAGTGCGGCAACTTCGCCATGCGAACCGGCATTGTCCGGGTCCGTGACGTGACACCGGCTCATGTAACCGTTCGCTTGAACCTGGTGAACGCCGGCACGACAGGCTACATCCGCCCGATCAAGTTCGTGGCCAAGAATGCCAATGGCTGCTCGGCCGACATCTGTGCGAACGTGCACTTTGTCGGTGGTGCGCCGGCCGTTGGAAACGCGGTCATCGAACTGCCCTGCGGTCAGTGGGACAGCCTGTGTGCCAAGGATGAACAACACACCTTGTGGGACACTCAGGCCCTGTCGATCTCCAACAACGAGTACGTCGCATTCACGCCGTATCTCCTCCGCGGAGGCGACACGGACAACGATGGTGACGTCGATATCAATGACATCACCTGGTGGGTCTTGACGGTTGCCGGTGGTCCTGGCGCTGGTCCGTCCTGCCCGTTCAACGGAAACCGAAGTGCCAACTTCAACAACGATGCGAACGTCAATATTCAGGATTACAGCTTCTTCCAGAATCTGGCGGTCGCGCCGGGCTTTGGCTTCCCGTACCTCTCGACCTGCAACTGTGCGGTTCAGCCGCCACCGCTGCGGGCTCCGAAGCTGTCAATCGCGACCCGCGACTTGCCGGCAGGCGATGCCGTCAAGCTCGACCTGAACAAGGACGGCGTCGTGGATCACAAGGACATCGCCATCGTCGAACAGCGGAACCAGCTGCCCAACACGGTCTCAACGAGACTGCGTGAAGCCGCACGAAATCCCGCTGTATTCAATGTAAATCGATAGTTCAAACTGCCGGGGAGTCTTGGAGCGGTCCTAAAAAACCGTTCCAAGGCTCCTTGGCTTTACGGTACGCTGGGAACATACAATTAGTGGTTTGTGGGGGATGGGAAATAAACCGCGCCCTGAACCGTGGGGCCAAGGAGAGATCCAATCGTGAAAATGCTCAGCTCATCTACCAGGCGGGCCATGTGGGCGGTCTGCTTCGCACTCGCAGCCTTTGCGTCGACGGCAACCGCGAACATCGATCTGTTCTTTGCCCCGGTTGAAATATTCAGCCCCGGCCCGGCCTGCACCGCGGGCTCCATCCTGACCGTGCAGCTTCGCGCCCGATCCTCCACGGCCGCTCCCGAAGAGTTCAGCGGTCTCAGCGTCATTCTCGAATGGGATCCGACTAAGCTCCAGTTCATGGAGAACATCCCCAACGGCGGCTCAGAATATATCTGGTCGTCCGAGTTCTTTCCGGCCGGCGGTCTGAACCCCAACTACGCCGATGGCGATGCCTCCTACTATGCCGCAGGCCAGATTTTCACCCTGCCCTCGGCGCCGGGGAATGCCTCCAACGGAATGCTGGTCACCACGTTTAAGTTCAAGGTCCTCGCTCCGACCAATGCCAGCACGCTCGTCATGATCCCCAGTCGCGCCGGCGAACTGACCCAAACCTCCGACATCAACGCCAACGACACCACCGGCAGCATCAGCAGCACGGCCACCTTCGTCGTGGCCAACGCCTGCGACTGCCTCCTTGGCGACGTTGACATCGACTCGGATTACGACTTCCTGGATATCGACGCCGCCGTGAACGTCCTTCTCGGCCTCGACGTGAATCCCGCCCATGTCAACGCCGTGGATGCCGACTGCGACGGCGATGCCGACGGCAACGACATCCAGGGCTTCCTGAACTTCATGCTCCTGGCGTTGTAGCCCTTCGCACTCGTTTCGCGTTGTCGAGCGGCTGTTCGACAAGATCAGCTTGGGAAACACCCTGTTTTGGAGAAGGCGAATGAGTGCCATCCGATTGTCTCTTATTGGTTCGCTGGCACTCCTGGCGGCCTTCACAGGCTCGACATACGGCCAGTCGCTTACGTCGCGCACCTCGCTTGTGAACTACAACTATGTTTATGGCGCCGGGGGAGATTCCCACGTCGGTTCCGACTCCATCCCCGACGTCTCGCTGGTGCTTAGCGACATCGAAGGCACAGGATTCACCGGCTCGACCAGCGGCGTGCTCCCGGGCGGTCAACCCTACGGAGCCGGCGTATTCGCCGACATCAACCACGAATTTGCAATCACGGGATCCATCGGACTTTTCCAATCGATCAGTGCCAGTGCATTTACCCATGTCAGCGCCACGGCAACCGGCCTCGGCAGTTCCGTCATGAATGCGAGTAATCCCGGCAACGAGTTGATCTTGACATTTACGGTCGCAGACCCCGTGAATTTCCATCTTGCCGGGTCCATCACGCTTCCGGTCGGCGGCGCGGTGTCGAGTCTGGTCGCGCTCCAATACTGGGACGGAATCGTCTGGCAAAACGGAATCTTCAACAGCTTATTTTTGCCCGGCAGTCAGGGGGCGTTTGATGTTAATGGCTCCCTCGCCCCGGGGCTGTACCGAATGAACAGTGCCATCTCCCTTCATGCGGGCGGCAACGAGGACTTCACGGGGACATTCAACTACCAACTCACCATTCCCGAACCGGCAACCGCTTTCTTGCTCGCGGCCGGCGTGTTTGCGATTGGTTGCCGCCGCCACCGTTAAAAGAGACCTAAAAGTCCTGTAAATCTCGTTCCTCTGACGGGTCCTCCCGGTTGGTGATGCCGGAGTATTCGCTTCTGCCATTCCAATCCTCATTCATTGGCGGGACAACCGCCCACCCTCGTGGTACCATTCCCTCCAAGTTCTTCCGGTTCTCCTTCATAAACACTCGGAGCGAATCCATGGTCCTCTCGCCAACCAAGGTGTCGTCTGGTCTCCTTCTCCTCTCGGTCCTCGTGGCAATGCAGCAGCCAGCCCGCGCCGCCGATACCGTCTCTCTCAAGTTCAAGGCCGGCCCCGTCGCCGAGTACTACGTCGAGCATGAGGATGACGTGACCCAGGAAATCGTCGGACCCGACGGCAAGCCCATGAACATCAAGGTGCGAAACATCGTCGGCATGATGCAGACTCTCGCCGCCAGGGGCGACAACATCGAAGTCTCCTCCACGCTCGATCGGCTCTATGGATACACGCAATTCAGCGAGGCCATCAAGAGCCTCTACGACACCGACGACCCGGACTACGAAGACGCCTCCCCGCTCCACAAGGACACCTTCGCCGCCATCCTCAACATGCCGCTGAAATGGTCCGTCGACGCAAAGGGCCGCGCATCCGCCATCACCGGCGCCGACGCCATCCGCAAGAAGCTCCTCGACTTCGGCGAGGCCAATTACGTCGCCAAGAGCATGGCCGACGATGCCATCAACGACGGACAGGTCAAAGCGATCTTCGCCGAAACTCCGTTCGTCCTCTTTCCGAATCGCGACGTCAAACCCGGCGACACCTGGAATGCCAAGCGCACCAACGAATACCCGCAGGTCGGCCGCGTCCATGTCACCTACGACTGCAAGCTCGACCGAATCGAAAAATCCGGCGCGGTCGTCTCCTTCACCGGCACACTGACAAAAGACCCCGACGAGAAACCGGAAAAGGACAAGCGCCTCGGCAAGATCGACGGCACCTTCACCGGGTCGGCCCGCTTCGACACCGCGATGGGCTGCTTCGTCGAGTTCTCCATGACTACCAAGGCCAAGTCCGAAGTCCCGCCGTGGTGGACCAAGGAACCCTCCGCCCCGCTCATGCAAATATCGAGCGAATCCAAATACAAATACACCGTCGTCTCGGCCGCCGATCGCAAGAAGCAAAAGGTCGGCATCGGCGAACGCGTCGCCGCCGCCAAGGCCAAACGCGAGGCCGAAGAAGCCGCCGCCATGGCCGGGCCGGTCGATCCGACGACGCCTGAAAACGCCCCCGAACCCTGGCTCCAGTGGGGCGGCCCAAACCGCGACTTCAAGAGCAACGCCACCGGCCTCGCCAATCGCTGGCCGAAGGAAGGCCCGACGAAGCTCTGGGAGCGTCCCCTCGGCGACGGCTACTCCGCCGTCCTCTCCGATGGCGACACGCTCTACACGACTTATTCCATCCGCGACAAGGCCGACCCGCTCCAAGGTCAGGAAATCATCGTCGCCCTCGACGCCAAGACCGGCAAAACGCGCTGGGAACACAAGTACGACGTGCCCTGGACCAAGGACCTGCAGATGGAGTTCGGCCCCGGACCGCACAGCACGCCCATCGTCGTCGGCGACAAGCTCTACAGTGTCGGCTCCACCGCGAAGTTCTTCTGCCTCGATAAGAAGACCGGCAAGCCGGTCTGGTCCAAGGATCTCCACGCCGAGTTCAAGGCCGATCTGATGATGCGCGGCTACGGCTCCAGCCCCATGGCTTACAAGGGCAACATCATCATGCCCGTCAGCAAGGAAAAGGGAAGCGCCATCATCGCCTTCGATCAGGCCACCGGCTCGGTCGCATGGAAAGGCGGCGAATTCGTGCCGGGCTACGCGTCGCTGATCGCCATAACGGTTGAAGGCATCGAGCAAATCGTCGCCTTCACCGGCACAAGCGTCGACGGCCTCGATCCGACCAATGGCAAGAGCCTCTGGACCGTCGCCCACCCCACGCAATGGACCGCGAACATCTCCACGCCGGTCTGGTGCGCGGAGGACAATCACCTGTTCATCTCCTCCGCCTATGGCATGGGCTCGCGCGGCGTGAAGTTGGAGAAAGCCGGCAGCCAGATCGCCGCAAAGGAAGTCTGGTTCAATCCCAAGCTCAAGATCCAGCACGCCGACGCCGTCCGCGTCGGTGAACACGTTTACGGCAGCAGCGGCGACTTCGGCCCCGGCTTCCTCGCCTGCGTGAATGCCAAGACCGGCGAGTTCGCCTGGCGGCAACGCGGCATCGCCAAGGCCAACGTGGTCTTCGCCGACGGCAAGCTCATCGTCCTCGATGAGGACGGCTATCTCTTTTTGGTGAAGGCCGACCC
Source organism: Planctomycetota bacterium (assembly GCA_016235815.1). Classification (GTDB taxonomy): domain Bacteria; phylum Planctomycetota; class Phycisphaerae; order UBA1845; family UTPLA1; genus JACRIM01. The sequence goes on along the minus strand of JACRIM010000017.1, from coordinate 195,623 downwards.
TGAGAAATACCGCCTCCTCGCCAAGTCCCCGGTTCTCTTCAAGAAAACAGCGTGGACCGTCCCCACCCTCGTCGGCCGCACCCTCTACGTCCGCGACCGCGAGAAGATCGTCGCGTTCGACCTCGGCGACCGCAAAGGAAACTCCTAACCGGCTCCGCTTGCAATCAACAACAAACCCCGAATGGGGCGTCGGACCGTAGCCACACGGCGCAATCCCGTGGTAAAGGAACGAGTACACCATTCAGCCCCGACGGGAGCCACGGAACTCATGACCCCTTGCATGCAATGCAAGGGGTCACGATTTGACCACCCTCCCCGCCTTCTTTAGCCTTTCCACCCATGGCCGGAAAGTTAAAGAACAAACCCACTGCCGAGCGAAACGAGGATCACTACGCTGCCGTCCCATCGTATTATTCTCCGTTCCTTTGGTCAGACCATTGTCACCGGAGAATGAATGGCTAGGCGTACAACACGAGCAACCGACGGCCCCCGCCTCTTTCACGAGCAAGAGCAGGCCTTGGAACGCCGCATCCGGCGCCAGCGCGCCCTCTTCATTCCTCGCTATCTTAGAGAACTCGCCAACAAGACCGATCTCGCCGGTGCCGCACAAGACCGCGCCCATGAGATCGCCATTCGTTGGGCCGACCAAGATACCAATGGGGATCTGACCAAGTATAAAGAAACCTCAATCGACACCCAATTCCTCGACCAGCTCTTCGGCGAAGGCTTGGGCTATGCCCACAAAACCATCAGCCCCGAGAAATACCAACTCGAACACAAATTCACCGTTTCAGGCGTCGGTACGGCCGACGGCGCGCTCGGCGAGTTTCCAACCGCCCGCGTCCCGACTGTCGTCATCGAATTAAAGGATGCCTTAACCGACCTCGACCGCGACCGTTCCAACGGTCGCACCGCCGTTCAACAATGCTGGGACTATCTCAACGCCCTGCCCGGCTGCCCGTGGGGCATCGTCTCCAACTTCAAAACTATTCGTCTCTATCACCGCGACAAGGGCAATCTCTCCTACGAGGAGTTCACGCTTCAGGAACTGCGTGATCGCAACCGGTTCAACGAGTTCTACGCCCTGTTCGAGCGCGGCGGCCTCCTCAAATCGAAGTTATCGCAAGTGCCCCGCGCCGCCGCACTTTTGCAACAGACCGAGAAACGTCAGAAGGAAGTCGGCGACGACCTCTACAAGGCCTACCAATGGCGTCGCCTGGAGTTGATCGAGCATCTAAACAAGGAAGAGGGCAAGTCCCTCGACGAATCCATCCGCATCGCCCAAAAACTCTTGGACCGCATCATCTTCATTGCCTTTTGCGAGGACCGTCAGCTTCTGCCGGAGAACTCGCTGGCCGACACGAAGGCCGACATCCGCCGCTACAGCCGCGCCAAGAATCCGGCGTGGGAAAACTTCCTTGATCTCTTCACCGCCATCGACAAGGGCGCAAAGGGCAAGCGCGAAATCACCGCCTTCAACGGCGGTCTCTTCAAGGACGATCCAGCGATCAACGCCCTCGACCTCGAAGACGAGAAATGGACCAACTCTTTCGCAAACTTCGGAATCTTCGACTTTTCGGAAGAAGTAAATGTCGAGGTGCTCGGGCACCTCTTCGAGCGATCCATCACCGAACTCGAAAAACTCCGCGTTGGTGGCCTGTTCGCTCTGAAGGCAAACTTTGAAGGAGCGAACGGCAACGGCGAATCCAAGACCACCAAGCGCAAGGGCAAGACCGCAAAGAAATCCGATGAAGATGCAGACGCACCGCTCTCAAAAATGCCCAAGAGCGCCCAGCGAAAGCGCTTCGGCATCTACTACACGCCTCCGGCCTTCACCGGCCTCATCGTCGAGCGAACGGTCGATGCGCTGGTCAAGGAGCGTTTCGCCGCCCTCGCCAAAGAGCATAAGCTCGATCCCGAGGCCCGTAAGGACCAGGACAAAAAGAAACTCCTCGCCTACTGGACCGCATGTTTGGATTGTCTGAAGGCGCTCACCGTCTGCGACCCTGCCTGCGGCTCGGGTGCCTTCCTGATCCGTGCGTATGAGGCCTTGGATGCACATTACAAAACAGTCGCCCACGGCTTGGGCGGAGCGGGCTTCTCTCCCGTCGATCTGGCCAAAATCGAAGACTCGATCCCCGACCTCATCCTTAACAACAACCTCTACGGCGTAGACCTCTCGCAAGAGGGCATCGAGATCACGCAACTTGCCTTATGGATTCGCTCGGCCCGCAAAGGCAAAACCCTCGCCGACCTTTCCCAGCACATCATCCACGGCAACTCGCTCGTCTCGGACAAGTCGGTCGACCCGCACGCCCTGGACTGGGCAAAAACATTTCCGACAATCTTCGGCAAAGGTGGACCCGGAGGATTCGATTGCGTGATTGGTAATCCGCCGTGGGAACGAGTGAAGGTGCAAGAGCGTGAGTTCTTCTCACTCACCGACCCGATGACGGCGCAGGCCGTGAGCGCCGCCGACCGCAAGAAGCGGATCGCCGCGATGCCCACCGCGAACGCCGAGTTACACGCGTCGTACCTCGCCGCCCTCGACAGAGCACAGAAGACGCTGGACTACGCCCGCCTGCCCGCGAGCAAGGGCGGCCGCTACCCGCTCACGGGCAAGGGGGACGTCAATCTCTACATGCTCTTCGCCGAGCTTGCCCGCACGATCGTCGCGCCCGCCGGGATGGTCGGTATCTTGGTCCCCTCGGGCATCGCCACCGATGACACGACCAAGGAGTTCTTCAACGATCTCATGGACCGCAAGGCGCTGGTTTCCCTCTACGACTTTGAGAACAAGGAAGGTCACTTCGAGGACGTACACCGGTCCTTCAAGTTCACCGCGCTCATCTTTGGCGGCGGCGACAATCAGACCGAGCAGGCCGACTTCGTTTTCTTCGCTCGCGACGTGGACGAAGTGGCCGACAGCAATAAGCAGCGGCACATCGCCCTTACCGCAGCGGACATGAAGCTCCTGAACCCGAACACCAAGACCTGCCCCATCTTTCGCACTCGGCGCGATGCGGCCCTGACCCGTGAAATCTACAAGCGCGTGCCGATCCTGTTCGACGAGAACCGGAAGACGGGCGGCAATCCGTGGGGGATCAAGTTCTTCACGATGTTCCATCAGACTAACGACGCCGAGCACTTCGCCGAGGCCAAAGTCTGGAAAAAGAAGAAGTACACCCTGAACGGCAACGTCTACGTCCACGGGAAGAAGCGGGCGCTGCCGTTGTACGAGGCGAAGATGGTGCAGGCCTTCGACCACCGAGCCGCGAGCGTGCTGGTGGAAGAAGAAAACTGGGTGAGGCAGGGACAGAAAGCGGAAACTACCCCCGTTGAGCATCAGAACCCTGAGTTTGCGGTAGTCCCTCGCTGGTGGGTGGCGGAAGACGTGGTCGAGAAGACCATGCAAGGACAACCGGGCAACAAGCCGTGGTTCATGGGCTTCAAGGACATCACCAGCCCGACCAACGAGCGGACCATGATCGCTTCCTTCATTCCCCGGGCCGCCGTCACCAACAAGTTCGTGCTCACGCTCACCGACGCGGAGCCGCGCCGCTCGTGCTGCCTGCTCGGCAACTTCGACTCGTTCGCTTTCGACTATGTGACGCGGCAGAAGATCGGGAGCATCACGCTGAACTTCTTCATCGTCGAGCAACTCCCGACGCTCCCGCCCGACACTTACGCGGACAAGTGCCCGTGGTCCAAGCGCGAAACCCTCGAACACTGGATCAGCGAGCGCGTCCTGAAACTCTCCTGCACCGCCGAGGACATGATCCCACTCGCCAAGGCCTGCGAGTTCAAAGGCTCGCGCGGCGACGGCGTCCACATCTGGAAGGAGCAGGAACGCGCCCAACTCCGTGCTGAACTCGACGCCGCATTCTTCGTCCTCTACGGCATCGAGCGCCCCGACGCCGAATACATGCTCTCCACCTTCACCAACACCGGCTACATCCCGCCCGACGAGCGCACCAAGGACGGCCCCGCATGGCAGCGAGGCAGCACGGGGGAATTGATTCTCGAAACTTACGACTCCCTGATGGAGTCGTCGTCTGCCCGCTGATTGTGTTATATTGAGCCGCGTAGGGCGGGTTCTCCTGAACCCGCCAAATCCGGCGAATAAAGATCCCCCTCCAACCCCAAATCGGCGAAAATCCGCGCGGCCTGCGGTTCCAACCCCTTACCTAACAAAAACCTACATCAATTCGCCCCAGAAGTGAAACGCTGAGCAAGATTGATAAGCGTATGGAGAGTACCCCGGAGATTCCGCGCCCGCACCAAGCCAATCCGCGTTCGCGCCCACCCCATCGCGATATTCGGACAAAAAACCCAAATCCCTTTTGTAACAACTCAGTTTTTTTCTGCGCAAATCCGCGGTTCCAAGTCCCGCAAGTCGAAGATCCGCCCTGGCGGGCCTCACGACTCAGGACTGTTTTGCGGCCTTTTGCGGCCTTTTGCACCTTTTCGCGGGGGGTATTTTTTTGCACAAACCAACGTCGCGCAGCGACCACTTCCTCCCCTATGTGCCTATGTGCCTCAGTGCCTCAGTGCCTTCCTCTGTTCCCCGATCCCTTTGTGTCTCGCCCCCTCAGCATCTGCCGTGCCGGGAAACGCCAGCACACGCCGGCTGTTCTTAACAACGCTGCGGCATTTTGCCCCAATTGTGGTTCCCACGCGCCTAAGGACTCAGGACTCAAGTCTCCGGACTTTCCCCCAATCCCTTTTCGCTTTTTTGCGGGCGCCAACCCGGCTTTTCGGCTTTTTCCGGGGGGGGTGGTTTTTTCTCGCGAGACCGGGCAGCATCACAACCGACATCCGGGTCGGCGGTGCCGAAGTCGGATCGGCCACGCCGATCTCCATTACGTTTAGATAAGGTAAACCACGCTCACACGTGGTATAATGCCCAACTGTCATCGCGCTGCTCTGGCGGGAAGAAACAGGTCAAGGCGGAGTGGCCCATGAAACATCGACAACAGTTCATACTTGCAATCGCTACGTTGGTCGTCACGACGGTCACCGCCCGCTCCGGCGATCCGGCGTGTAACAACCACGGTACGCTGGTCGGCGGAGTCTGTGTGTGCGATGTCGGCTTTACCGGGCCGACGTGTAGTTCATGCGCGCCCAATTATTACAACTATCCAAACTGCACCTTCTGCGCCGCCTCGACTACGTGCAACAATCACGGTGCCTGCAATTCACTCGGTGGTTGCAACTGCTTCACCGGCTTCGCCGGCCCCAATTGCAGTCAGTGCGCGGCTAACTACTACAACTATCCAACCTGTACGTTCTGCCTCGCCTCCACGACTTGTAACGGCCACGGGACATGCAACACGCTGGGCGGATGCAACTGCCTCACCGGTTTCGCCGGTCCCAATTGCAACCAGTGCGCGGCAGACTATTACAATTACCCAAACTGTACGTTTTGCCTTGCCTCCACCACCTGCAACGGTCATGGAACGTGCAACAGCCTGGGCGGATGCAATTGCTCCACCGGCTTCACCGGACCCAATTGCAGCTCATGCGCCGCCAACTACTACAACTATCCGAACTGTACGTTTTGCCTCGCATCCACCACGTGCAACGGCCACGGGACCTGCAACACGCTCGGCGGATGCAACTGCTTCACGGGCTATGCCGGCGTCGGTTGCAGCCAGTGTGCACCGGGCTATCAGGGCTATCCGAATTGTGTACCGTGCGCCAACAACCCCAACGCCGACATGAACGGTGATGCCGCTCAAAACGTCAACGACATCACGGCAATGGTCATGGCCCTGCTCGATCCCGCGACCTTCTCGTCGACGTATCCTTCCGTCCCCCTCCTGCGCGGCGATCTAAATTGCGACGGCATCCTCAACGGCCTCGATATCCGCGGATTCGTGCAACTCCTGACAGGTGCCTAAGCCCCCTCCCCCCGGTCCCCGCATTCCCTTATCCTTCCCCGTCTGATTCAAGCCGGACCAGGAACCAACACCCAGACTATGAGCGACGAACCAAACAAAATCATCTACTCCATGGTCGGCGTCTCCAAACGCCACGACAAAAAGCAGATCCTCAAGGACATCTACCTGTCCTACTTCTACGGCGCGAAGATCGGCGTCCTCGGGTTGAACGGCTCGGGCAAGAGCACGCTCCTCCGCATCCTCGCCGGGCGCGACAAGGATTACGAAGGCCAGATCTCCCTCCAGCCCGGCTACACCGTCGGCCTGCTCGAACAGGAGCCGGAGTTGGATGACTCGTTGACGGTGAAGCAGATCGTCGAACAGGGCATGAAGACGACCATCGATTTGCTGGCCGAGTTCGATCAGATCAACGAGCGACTTGGCGAGGAAATGTCCGACGCCGAGATGACCAAGCTGATCGATCGCCAGGGGCGAATGCAGGAAAAGCTCGACGCCATCAACGCCTGGGAGCTGGACACGCAGCTCGAAATCGCCATGGACGCCCTTCGCTGCCCCGATGGCGACATGCCGGTCAAAGTCCTCTCCGGCGGCGAACGTCGGCGCGTGGCCCTGTGCCGGTTGCTGCTGCAGAAGCCCGACGTCCTGCTGCTCGATGAGCCGACGAACCACCTCGACGCCGAGTCCGTCGCATGGCTGGAGCAGCACCTCGACCGCTACGAAGGCACGGTCATCGCCGTCACCCACGACCGCTACTTCCTCGACAACGTGGCCGGCTGGATTCTGGAACTCGACCGCGGCCGCGGCATTCCCTGGAAGGGCAATTACTCCTCATGGCTGGAACAAAAGCAAACGCGGCTCAAGGTGGAGGAGAAAACCGAATCGGCACGGCAGAAGGCGCTGCAGCGCGAGTTGGAATGGATTCGCCGCTCACCGCAGGCCCGCATGGCCAAGAGCAAGGCCCGCATCAACGCCTATGAGTCCATGCTTGAGCAGGACGCCGAGAAGAAAGTCACCGACATTGAAATCTACATCGCCCCCGGGCCGCGCCTCGGCGATTTGGTTATTGAATCGAAGGGTGTGCGCAAGGCCTTTGGCAAGCGCGTCCTCGTCGACGGCATGTCCTTCAGCATTCCTCCCGCCGCCATCGTCGGCATCATCGGCGCCAACGGCACCGGCAAGACAACGCTCTTTCGCATGATCATCGGCGACGAAAAGCCCGACGCCGGCACGATCCGCGTCGGCGACACCGTGAAGCTCGCCTACGTCGAACAAAGCCGCGGCACTCTAAAACCCGAAAGCACCGTCTGGGAAGCCATCTCCGGCGGCGACGACATCCTCAAGCTCGGCCCCGTAACGATGAACAGCCGGGCCTACGTCGCCCGCTTCGGCTTTCTCGGCTCCGATCAGCAGCAGGCCGTCGGCACACTCTCCGGCGGCGAGCGCAACCGCGTCCACCTCGCGCGAATGCTCCACGCCGGCGCGAACGTCATCATGCTGGACGAACCGACCAACGACCTCGACGTGAACACCATGCGGGCCTTGGAGGAAGCGCTGGAATCCTTCGCGGGCTGCGTGCTGGTCATCAGCCACGACCGATGGTTCCTCGACCGCGTGGCGACCCACATCCTCGCGTTTGAGGGCGACAGCAACGTGGTGTGGTTCAACGGAAACTACTCGGCCTACGAAGCCGACCGCAAGCAGCGCCTCGGCATCGCCGCTGACCAGCCGCACCGCGTGAAGTACCGCGAACTGACGATTAGCTGACACTCGCGCCGTCGAATCACGGAGGCGTGCCGCGGTAGTAGTCCGGCTGCCAGATCGTGCCGCTAAGGCCATAGACCTGTCGCGTGTCGAAGTAGCCGTGTGCCACGTGGCCATCCGCGAAGCCGGCCGACCATGCCGAGAACTTGCGATGCCAGCCGACGCGCTGCGGTTTGGCCGCGCTCCACTCCAGCTTTTCCGCGGCGTTGTGCGTCGCGCTGTAGAAGCCGACCTCGACCCACTGAATGAACCGCGACGCGGCCCCGCCGATCGTGTTGCGGGCGATGCGTCCATACGACTCGGCATTGGCCGTGGGGTTGTTGTTCGCCGAGGTGAAGTTCGAGCCGAAGTAGCCCTGCAGCCACCGCGTGTTGAGCGAATAGCTGTTGCCGTTGGCCTCATGCGAAGGCGAATTGTCCTCTTCGGCAAACTCGGCGGGCTGGCCGATGATGCCGACTTTGTTGAAGCGATCACCGGGGCACATGAAGAGCTTGATCACATCCTTGCCGCGATCGGTGTCATCGGAGGGGTCGCAATGCGCCGTCGGCTCGACATATTTGTTCAACGGGCGGAACTGCGCCGGGTAAATGCTGCTGTCGGCCGTCTCAAATCCGGCGCTCGGTCTCGGCGCACGGAAGCCGCCGAACACCCACGGCGCGACGATATTCGGATCGGAATACATGCCGTCGGCCGTGCCATACGCCGGCGCCATGGATCCGCCGGCCGGCTTGAGGAAGTACCAGGGAAGCTGGCGACTGTCGCCGTTGTCGTTGTCGTACATGGCGTTGCCGCGCAGGATTTCCTTCATGTTGCTCAGGCAGACGGACTTCGTCCCTTCATTTCGCGCGGCCTGCAAAGCCGGCAGCAGGATCGAAATCAGCAGGGCGATGATCGCGATCACGATGAGCAGCTCGATGAGGGTGAATGCACGCGACGTGCGAATCCGGCGCGCACCAGCTTCGGGCGTATCCATGATGATGTTACTCCTTTGTTTCAATCCAAGCAGGCATGGCGTGAACCACGTGTCTCGGAAATCACGGCGGTGAGCCGCGGGTGTAATCCGGCTGCCAAATACTTCCGCCCAGGCCATACACTTGTCGGGTGTCGAAGTAGCCGTGCGCGGCGTGTCCGTCGGCAAAGCCCGCCGACCAGGTCGAAAACTTACGATGCCAGCCCACGCGCTGCGGTTGCGATCCACTCCACGCCACTTTTTCAGCGGCGTTTTGCGTGGAGCTATACATGCCAAGCTCATCCCATTGAATGAAGCGTGAGGCCGCCCCACCGATCGTTCCGCGAGCGATGCGAGCAAAGGCTTCGCGCTGCCCCGCGGGGTTGTATATCTGGCCGGTAAAGTTGATGCCGTAATATCCCTGGAGCCATCGAGTATTGAGCGTGTAGCTGCTCCCATTATTCTCGTAGGCGGGACTGGTCTCCTCTTCAATGAAGAGCGCCTGGCCGCCAATAAAGTTGGTCGTATTGAAGCGATCACCGGGGCAGACATAGAGCTTGATGACATCGCGACCGCGGTCATTCGGGTCGCTCGGTTCGCAATTGGCAGCGGGATCAACGTATTTGTTCAGCGGACGGTAATTCGCAGGATAGATGCTGCTGTCCGCCGTGCCGAAGTTGCCCTCGATACGGGTGGCTCGGAAACCGCCAAAGACCCAGGGCGTCACCGTGGTCGGCTCGGCATAAAACCCGGACGCCGCCCCCCAGGCCGGACGCATCTGACCGTTTTGCTCTCTCATGTAATACCATGGGACCGTGCGAATATCGCCATGATCGGCATCGTAGAGGTTGTTCGCGTTCATGATTTCCTTGAGATTCGCGAGACAAACCGTCTTCGTGCCTTCATTGCGCGCGGCCTGCAAGGCCGGCAGAAGGATCGAAATCAGAAGTGCGATAATGGCGATGACGATGAGTAGTTCGATGAGGGTAAACGCGGCGCGCGGTCCCGAATCGCCCTTTACGGAATCGGTCCCGGTTGAGTTTGCCATCGCCACGCCTGCCGCCTTTCCACCTCGGTGTCGCGCCATTGTAGCGGCGAATCACGGAGGCGTTCCGCGATAATAGTCGGGCTGCCAGATCGAGCCGCCCAAGCCGTACACGATGCGTGTGTCAAAATACCCGTGTGTGGCGTGGCCGTCGGCAAATCCCACCGACCAGAATGAGAACTTTCGATGCCAACCGTTGCGTTGGGGTTTGGCGCCGCTCCATTCAAGTTTTTCGGCGGCATTCTGCGCCGCGCTGTAAAAGCCGATCTCGTCCCATTGGATGAATCGAGACGCCGCACCACCCACCGTTCCGCGGGCGATTCGCGCTTTCGCGGCCGCGAATTCAGTGGCATTATTGAGTGCGCTGGAGAAGTTTGACCCGTAATACCCCTGGAGCCAGCGCGTGTTTAACCCGTAGCTGCTGCCAAGGGCGTCATAGGCGGGACGATCATCTTCTTCCGCGAATGCGGGCGTCGTTCCAATGGTCGACACCGTGTTGTAGCGATCACCGGGGCAGACAAAGAGTTTGATCACGTCCTTGCCGCGATCGTTTTCATCCTGTGGATCGCAATGCGCCGTCGGTTCAAGGTACTTGTTGATCGGGCGGAATTGAGCCGGGTAAATGCTGCTGTCCGCCGTGTTGAACGTGCCATAAGGGCGCGGAGCGCGGAAACCACCGAACACCCACGGGGTAAGCGTATCCGGGGTCGCAAACATGCCTTCCGCGGTCCCGTACGCCGGTCCACCATTCGGCTTGGTGAAATACCACGGCAACTCCCGGCTGTCGCCATTGTCATTGTCGTACATGGCGTTGCCGCGCAGGATTTCCTTCAGGTTGCTGAGGCAGACCGTCTTGGTGCCCTCGTTTCGGGCGGCCTGAAGCGCCGGAAGCAAGATCGAAATCAAGAGCGCGATGATCGCGATGACGATCAACAACTCAATCAGCGTAAAGGCCGAACGACGATGACTTATGGCATTTTGCATGTTTGCACCTCACTTCCACCTATTTAGCTACTGGATATCTGCCCATTGCAGCATCTATTATAACAAATCAGCCGGGCTGTCGGTCGGGCGACAACCCGGTCGATGGCCCAACCATTGGACCCAGGGCCCACTCCCGCGTAGGCCCGGTCGCCCGCCGGTCGCAAACATCCCGCGAGTGCGCCTCCGACGGGATTCGATGAGCCTTCCTACCCAGTACGATCCCGCACCAGCCGAGTCGGCGGGAGTGATTTTCGGGTGTTCCATGTCACAATCTAACTTGTTTTCTGACATGACTTTGCGTATGATTACCGGGGTTGGTTCGGTGAAGCGGCCGCCCCCGGATCATCACCCCCTGGGACGTGCGGTGGAGCCACTGATGCCCTGCGAGATCACTGAGGAACAGCTCTTCAGTTGGATCGACCGCGACGCCCCCGAACTCCAATCCCACCTTGATTCCTGCCCCATTTGCCGCGAGCGGGCGCGAGAGATCACACAGACCATCGGCAAGGTGGCCACGTCCGTCGCCGCCCCAATCGTGCGAATCCCCGAGCGAATCGGCGACTACCAAATCTATCGACTCATCGGCTCGGGCGGCCAAGGCTGGGTCTTCGAAGCCCAACAACCCTCGCCCAAGCGACGCGTCGCGCTCAAAGTCGTGAAGAGTAGTTGCATCATCGACGAACGCGACGCGCGCCGAATTCGCAGAGAGGCCGACACGCTCGCGCTGCTTCGCCATCCCCAGATCGCAAGCGTCTATCAATCCGGCACGACCGACGACGGCCAGGCATTCTTCGCGATGGAGCTGGTCGACGGCGTTTCAATTCTCGACTACGCAAAAGAAAACAACCTGTCGCTCGATGATCGGCTGGAGCTGTTTCTGAAAGTCTGCGACGCCCTGGAATACGCCCACCAACAGGGCGTCATTCACCGCGACCTCAAACCGTCGAACATTCTTGTCGAGGCCGGCGCACAACCGAAGATTCTCGATTTCGGCCTCGCCCGAATATCCGACACCAACGGTCAAATGACCGCCACCGTTGTCGAACCGGGAAAGATCGTCGGCACGCTGGCCTATATGAGCCCCGAACACGCCCGGGGCGATTCGCAGGCCATCGGCATTCCCAGCGACGTCTATTCGCTTTGCGTCATTCTCTACGAATTGCTCGTCGAGCGCCCGCCCTATTCCACATCCTCGCGGATGCCGCACGAAGCCCTGCGCACCATTTGCGAACAGGCCCCATCGCGCCCGGGGTCGCAGGATCGACGCCTTCGCGGCGACATCGAGACGATTTTGCTGAAAGGGCTTGAGAAAGACCCCACCCGTCGTTACCAGCGGGTCAGTGAACTGGCGGACGATCTTCGACGCTATCGCCGGCACGAACCGATTTCGGCACGACGCCCAAGCCGGCTGTACAAACTTCGCAAAGTCATTTCCCGAAACAAAACAACCGCGGCCCTGATCGGCGTGATCGTCGCCCTTTCCACCGGCTTTGGGGCCTGGATCACGGTCATCTTTTCCGAAGCCCGTGAAGCACGGGAACGCGCGCTCGCGCCGACGTCCGAAGTCGAGGCGGCGCTGATGCGCCTCGAATTAGCAGGCCGAAACTGGGAAGACGCGCGCCGCGCAAAGACCGATGAGGCACGAGTGAAGGAGCTGAACAAAGTCGAAGCTCATTGCATCAGCGCCCTGGAGGGTTTCAAAGGAAGAATGCCCAACGAGAGCAAATCCGTCCTCGACACCCGCATCCTGCTCGGCCGTGTGCTTACCGCGCGGGGCAAGGCCCGGGAGGCTGAGCCGATCCTGCGAAAAGCGATGCAGGATTATGCCGCCTATTACCCCGGCCAAAGCGGTCTCATTGCCGAAGCCAAGAGCGCCCTCGGGGAATGCCTGATCCGGCCCGGCTCGTTTCAGCAGGCCGAGATCTTGCTCGCCGAGTCTTACCCAGTCATCCGTGCCTATCGCGGTGCGAACCATAACCGTACGATCGAAGCGCGAGACGCACTCGCCGCGCTTTACACGGCATGGGGAAAGCCCGACAAAGCACGCGAATACGGCGCCACCGCGAATCCCCAACGATTACCCGCCTCTCAACCAACCGCGCCATCGCGCACCGGCGCATCGACCACGCGAAAGGCGGATCGCCCGTGAGCACCAACGCCCCACAACCGGCCGATCTGACTCCGTCGCTTGTCATTCGGCTGCGCAACGGCGATTCGGAGGCCGCCAAAATGCTGGAGGCCATCCACGGCCCGGCGATTCTGCGCTTTTGCATGGGTTATCTCCACGACGTGATCGACGCGCAAGACGCCGTGCAGGAAGTCTTCGTGCAGACGCTCCGATCCGATGTCGTGCCCGATCATTTTCGTGCCTGGCTGTATCGTGTCGCACGGAACCACTGCCTCAAGGTGCTGCGCACGCGCCGACGCAAACCGCCTCCCGGCGATCTGCCGCCTGAGTCGGTGTTTGGCGAGGATGTGACCGGCAACCTGACGCGCATGGCCCGCGACGAACTTCATCAACGCTTGAACAACCTCGTCGCCGCGCTCCCCGATACGCAAAGCGAGGTGCTTCGCCTGCGATACGCCGAAAACCTTTCGCGCGACGAGATTGCCGAGATTCTGGAGATACCGGTGTCCGTCGTGAAGTCGCGGCTTTACGAGGCGATGAAGAAGCTGCGCGAGCATCCATCGCTGTTAACAGACTTATGACTCAGGCTCCCGCCAGCCACTTCCCGGTGTAGCTCCCCGCGCACGCCTTCACGGTCTCCGGCGTTCCCTCCGCCACGATTCGCCCGCCTGCCTCACCGCCCTCCGGCCCCAGATCAATAATCCAATCCGCCTGTCGCACAACGTCGAGATTGTGTTCGATCACTACCACGCTGTGCCCGAGGTTGCACAGCCGATTCAACACATCCACCAGTCGATGAATGTCCGCAAAGTGCAGCCCCGTTGTCGGTTCATCCAGCACATACAGCGTGTGCCCCATCGCCGACTTGCCCAGTTCCGCCGCGAGCTTCACGCGCTGCGCCTCGCCGCCAGAAAGTGTCGTCGACGACTGCCCCAGCGCGAGATACCCCAGCCCCACGTCCTGCATCGCGGCGAGCAACTGCCGAATTGCGCTGAAGCTTTCAAAAAACTCCATCGCCTCCTCCACGCGCAGCTCCAGCACATCCGCGATGCTCTTGCCGCGGTACCGAATCTCCAGCATCTCCCGGCTGTAGCGCGTGCCGCGACACTGGTCGCACTGTACGAAAATATCCGGCAGGAAGTGCATCTCGATCCGCTTGAGGCCCTGCCCTTGGCATGCCTCGCATCGGCCGCCCTTCACGTTGAAGCTGAATCGCGCCGCGTTGTAACCCCGCAGCTTTGCCTCACGCGTCTTCGCGAACAAATCGCGAATGTGATCGAAAATACCCGTGTACGTCGCGGCGTTGCTTCGCGGTGTGCGTCCGATCGGCGACTGGTCGATCTCGATGATCTTCTCGATCTGGCTGACACCCAGCACCCGATCGTGCTTCCCGACGCGGGCATGCCCGTCAGCCAGGCGGTTCTTCAGCGCCGGCAGCAGGATCTGATTCACCAGTGATGACTTCCCCGAACCGCTCACACCCGTAATGCAGCAGAACACGCCAAGCGGAATGCGAACATCGATGCCCTTCAGATTGTTCTCCGACGCACCGCGAATCTCCACGCACTTTTTTGGTGAGACATCGCGCCGCTGCACCGGGGCCTCAATCGCCACGTCACCGCGCAGATACTTCGCCGTCATCGACTCGCCCGATGCCATGAGTGCCTCGCGCGGTCCGTTCACCAGCACGCGCCCGCCATGCAGCCCCGCACCCGGGCCGACATCCACGATCCAATCGGCCGCTGCGATGGCCTCCACGTCATGCTCAACTACCAGCACCGAGTTTCCCAATGCCGTCAATTCGCGAAGCGTACGAATCAGCTTGGCCGTGTCGCGCGGGTGCAACCCCGTGGTCGGTTCATCGAGCACGTAACACACGCCGACCAGCCCGCTGCCGACTTGCGTGGCCAGTCGAATCCGCTGCGCCTCGCCACCCGAGAGCGTCGCCGTCGTCCGATTGAGTGTCAGATACCCAATGCCCACGTCGATCATGAATTTCAGTCGCCGCCGAATCTCGTCCACAATCGTTGCCGCGATGGCTTGTGCATCACCGCTGAATGCCAATCCTAAGAAAAACCCCGCGGCTGCGTCGATGCTCATCGCCGTCACCGCATCAATTGAAAGCCCGCCGACCTTGACCGCCATGGCCTCCGCGCGCAGCCGCGACCCCGCGCACGCCTTGCACGGCGACTGCGTCATATAGGCGTGCAGCGCATCCTTCACCGACTCGCTCTCGGTCTCCTTCCAGCGCCGCACCAGATTCGGCAACGCCCCTTCGAAGTGACACTTGAACGCCTTCTCATCTTCCTTCGTCGTGCCGTGCAGCAGGATCGTTCGCTTCTTCTCGGGCAACAGCTTGTACGGTGTGCTCGGTGACACCTTGAATCGCTCGCAGAACTCATCGAGCAATCGGTTATACACACCTGACATTCGCTGGCCTGACCGACGCCACGGTTCAATGGCCCCGTCGTTGAGCGATCGCGACGCGTCCGACACGACCAACTCCGCGTCAAACTCCAAGACGGTGCCCAGCCCATCGCACTCCCGGCACGCTCCGTGCGGCGAATTAAACGAGAACAACCGCGGCGCCATCTCGGGCAGGCTCACGCCGCAGTCGATGCACGAGTAACGCTCGCTGTACGTCGTTTCTTCCCACTTCTCCGCGCCGCCAGGCCGACACGCCGACACCGTCATGACCCCATCGCCCACGCGCAGGCTGGCCTCCACGGACTCGGTCAGACGCAATCGCATGTCGCGTTTAATCACCACGCGATCCACCACGGCTTCAATGGTGTGCGCCTTGGTCTTGCCCAACTCCGGAACCGCTTTGATTTCATGCGTTTCGCCGTCAATGCGAACGCGAACGAAGCCATCCCGTAGCACGCGGGCCAATACCTCCGCATGGTCGCCCTTGGACTTGCGAACCAGCGGCGCGAGCACCACCGCTTTGGTCCCCTCGGGCATGTCGAGCAGCGCATCTACGATCTGCGAGACGGATTGCCTCGCGATCACCTTGCCACATTTCGGGCAATGCGGCGTCCCGACGCGGGCAAAGAGAAGTCTCAAAAAGTCATAAATCTCGGTTGTGGTCGCGACAGTGCTGCGCGGATTGCTCCGCCCTCCCTGCTGCGAGATCGCAATGGTCGGCGGCAGGCCGGTGATCTGATCGACGTCGGGCTTCACCATCTGGCCGAGAAATTGTCGGGCATACGCCGAAAGCGACTCGACGTATCGTCGCTGGCCTTCGGCATAAATCGTGTCAAAGGCGAGACTGCTCTTGCCCGACCCCGAAAGGCCCGTGACGACGACGAGCCGATCGCGCGGGATATCCAGCGACACATTGGCGAGGTTGTGCGTGCGTGCCCCGCGGATCGCGATGACCCGTTCCTCGCCGACCGACTTGTTTTGCGCGTTTTCAGCCATGACCAAATGGGTCATCGTACCGCGCTATGAGATATGCAAGAAGCGGTGTGACGTTCGCTCGCTACCGATCCACACGGACATTGACATCGACATCCTCGTCATCATCTTCGGGGATCTCGACGTCAACACGGGTGTATGGCGCGCGGACGCGGATGGTCTTCTTCTTTTTCTCGACCCTCTGCTCCGGTTGGGCACAGCCGCTGCCGAGCGCCACCATGCCGACCATTCCCCACGCCGCAAGCTTTCGTATAAACGACATGACCACCACCTTGAGTCGGCGCGGCCCATGGGCGCGAACCAATCGGGCCGCCGCTCGATACCATCTTAATCGGCTAAACGGCATTGCGACCCGGATCGCACGGCCATGGTCGCTCCGTTGCGCCGACCCTGCGAATCATGCTATAGTGATTACACCCGTCGATAACTCGAAGAAGGGATGGACATGATCCTGAAGACCGCGCGAAAAGTCGTCATCTTCATCATCGGCTCCACCATCGTCCTGATCGGCATCATTATGATCGTCGCGCCGGGTCCGGCCGTCGTCGTCATTCCTGCGGGCCTCGCCGTCCTCGGCACGGAGTTCGTGTGGGCCAAGCTGCTGCTCAAAAAGATGAAGGCAAAGACGCTGGGCGCATTTGAGGCCATGGGATTCAGCGGTTCTGCACCCGACGAAAGCAAGCCTCCCGAATCCCCGGCCGCGACGCCTCCCGATGTCAAAAACAGCCCGCCGTAACAGACGATCTCGGAGCGTCTCGCCTTGCCGAATTGGGCGTTTCGTGATACCGTTGCCGGGCTATTAACCGTAAAAAGCCGCGACGTCGGCGCAGGATTCCGTCGGAGACCCCCATGGCGTTTGTCACCACCCCCTCAGGCAAGAAACTCGTCACTCTCATACCCGGCGACGGCATCGGACCCGAATGCGTCGAATCGGCGAAGCGGATTATTGAAGCCAGCGGCGCCAAGGTTGAATGGGAAGTTCGCCATGCCGGCGAAAGCGTCTTCAAGCAGGGCATCGCCTCCGGCGTCCCGCAAGAGACAATCGAATCCGTCTGCAAGACGCGCGTCGTGCTGAAAGGGCCCCTCGGCACACCCGTCGGCTACGGCGAAAAAAGCGCGAATGTCACCCTGCGCAAGCTTTTCGAGACCTACGGCAACATCCGCCCCGTCCGCGAACTGCCCGGAATTAAGACGCCGTACAGCGGGCGCAACATCGATCTCGTCGTCGTGCGCGAAAACGTCGAAGACCTTTATGCCGGCATCGAGCATATGCAGACGCCCGGCGTCGCCCAGTGCCTCAAGCTCATTTCACGCAAGGGTTGCGAGAAGATCGTGCGGCTCGCCTTTGAGTTCGCCCGCTCCGAAGGCCGCAAGAGCGTGGCCTGCGCGTCGAAGTCCAACATCATGAAATTCACCGAAGGCATGCTCAAGCGCACCTTTGAAGAGATCGCAAAGGAATACCCGGACATCCAGTCGTGGCACGTGATCGTGGACAACTGCTGCCACCAGCTCGTCAAGAAGCCCGAGCAGTTCGACGTAATCGTCACCACGAACATGAACGGCGACATCATGAGCGACCTGACCAGCGCCCTCATCGGCGGCCTCGGTTTCGCGCCATCGGCCAACATCGGCAGCGATGTGGCGATCTTTGAGGCGGTGCACGGCTCGGCTCCAAAATACGCCGGCAAAAATGTCATCAACCCGACTGCCGTCATCATGACTGGCGTCATGCTGCTGCGTCATCTGGGCGAGTTCGAAGCAGCGCAGAAAATGGAACATGCCGTGCTGCACACACTGGAGCAGAATGCCGCGTCGGGTCGCGGCACCGGCGACATCGTGGGCTACGACAATCCGAAGTGTTTCAAGACGTCGGAATACACCGATGCCATCATTGCCAATCTCGGCAAGCGCAGTGAAAAATGGCGCGTTCGCGACGTGAAGCCGATCAAACTGCCGCAGGTGTCCACGGCCCCCGATTTTGTGAAAGCAACGTCGCGGAAGACGGTGGGCATCGACTTGCACATCGAGTCGTCGCTCAGCGCCGACGCCCTCGGCAAGAGTGTCGCCGCCCTCCTGGAAGGATCGCCGCTGTTGCTCAAGGTCGTGACCAATCGTGGGACCAAGGTCTATCCCGCAACCGGCGCGGTTACCGATTGCGTGGATCATTATCCCTGCAGATTGATGATGCGTGACAGCAACGCGGAATTGACCGAGGCCCAATTGGCCGATGCCGTCCAGCGAATCGCCGCGAAGCATCGCTGGTCACACATCGAAAAGCTTCAGGTCTTTAACGATCAGCCGGGGTACACCAAGTCGCAGGGCGAAGACTAATTCGCACATGGGGGCGGAGCATCGTCGCACATGACCTGGCCCGCCTGGTTCACGCTTGGTCTTCTCATCCTCATGCTCGCCGGTTTGCTGCGCTATGCGCATCTCTCCGACGTCATCTTTCTCGGCGGTCTGACCGCCCTTGGCCTCGCCGGCATCATCACGCCGAAAGAAGCGCTCGCCGGCTTTTCCAATGCCGGCATGATCACGGTCGCGGCGCTTTTCGTGGTGGCCAGCGGTCTGCGGGAAACCGGTGCGCTCGATGCATTCGGCCGTCGCATCCTCGGCCTCCCCGGTGGCGAGCGATCCGTGCTGATCCGCCTGTGCACGCCGATCGCCGGAATCTCGGCATTCCTGAACAACACCACGATTGTCGCCATGACCATGCCCGCCGTGGTCGATTGGTGCCGCAAACATCGCATCGCCGCCTCGCGCCTTCTGATTCCACTCGATTTCGCCACGATCGCCGGCGGCATGTGCACGCTCATCGGCACCAGCACCAACCTCGTGGTCCACGGCCTCATGATCAATTCCGGCCTGCACGGCTTCGGTTTTTTTGAACTCGCCGCCATCGGCATTCCCATTACGGTTGTCACGATTGCATACCTGGCGCTTGCCACGCCCCGGCTCCTACCGGAGCGGCAGGAGCTTTTGGAACGCCTCGAAGCGGCACGCCGCGAGTTCCTCGTTGAAATGCGCGTCGAGCCTGACTGTGCCCTGATCGGCCAGTCCGTCGCCGAAGCCGGCCTGCGCCATCTGCCGGGCCTCTTCCTTGTAGACATCACGCGCGGCAACGAAGTCATCTCGCCGGTCACTCCCGAAGAGCGTCTCGTTGCCGGCGACCGCCTCGTCTTCGCCGGCGTTGTCAGCACCATCGTCGATCTGCAGAAGACCCGCGGCCTCACGCCCGTCGCCCCCGACGAAAGCGATCATGCATTCACCATGAGCGAGCGGCGAAATCTCTGCGAGGCCGTGGTCAGCGCCAACAGCCCGCTCATCGGCCGCGGCATCCGCGAGGCAAATTTTCGCACCGTCTACGACGCTGCCGTTATCGCCGTCCATCGAAGCGGCGTTCGCCTCGCAGGAAAAATCGGCGACATCGTCCTCCGCGCCGGCGACACGTTGCTCCTGCAAACCTCGCCCAGCTTCGTCCGGGCACACCGCAACAACCCCGCGTTCTATCTCGTCAGCGAAGTGGCCGAGGCCGAACCAGTCCGCCACGACAAATCGCTGCTTTCCGTCGGCATACTGATTGGCCTGGTGCTGTTGATGGCAATGCCGGATTTCGCGTCGTGGCTCGGCTTTAGCGGTTCGTGGTTCAAAATGATGGAAACGGGCCAGCCCCTCTTCGCCATCCTCGCGGCCGTTGCCATGGTCGCCATGCGTTGCATCTCCGGCGCCGCCGCACGCCGCAGCATTCAGTGGGACACGCTGTTCGTCATCGCCGCGTCGTTTGGCATCGCCTGCGCAATGGAAAAGACAGGCCTCGCGCGCGGCATCGTGTCTGCCGTCGCACCGTTCATGAACGCCGGCGGCCCGCTGCTGGCTCTTGCTATCGTTTACATCCTTACAAATGTGCTGACCGAATTGCTCACCAACAACGCCGCCGCCGCACTGATCTTCCCCATCGCCCTCTCTACCGCCACACAAATGAACTTCGACCCCCGCGCCCTCGCCGTCGCCGTCGCCGTCGCCGCATCTGGCGGCTTCGTCGTGCCCATCGGCTATCAAACGCACATGATGGTCTTCGGCCCCGGAGGCTACCGACTGAGTGATTTCGCGCGCGTGGGGCTGCCGCTGAACATCCTCTGGTTCATTGTGACCATGCTGGTCGTGCCGTTCGCATGGCCGCTGACGAAATAATTACTCGCCAAAACACGTCCCAATCGCCTTCGCCGCGACGACCAGTCGATGATCCCGTGGCACCAGACGCTGCTTGTCCGCCACCTCTTCCACCGGCACGC
Organism: Planctomycetota bacterium; assembly: GCA_016235815.1. Classification (GTDB taxonomy): domain Bacteria; phylum Planctomycetota; class Phycisphaerae; order UBA1845; family UTPLA1; genus JACRIM01. The sequence continues at coordinate 175,141 of JACRIM010000017.1, read as the reverse complement.
TTGTCATTTCCCCGTGCTGCACGACCACCATGCGATTGAACTGCCCCGCTTCAAGCAGCTTCGTCGCCTCGAATCCAAACCGCGTTGCCAGCACGCGATCATAGGCACACGGCGTCCCGCCGCGCTGCACGTGCCCGAGCACCACCTCGCGCGACTCGATCCCGAGGGTTGCCTCCAACTGATTGCGCAGCGCCTCCGCAATCCCGCCGAATCGAATCGGGTCAGGGCTGTCGACGATCGTTTTCGCAATGTACTGCCGGCCATGAAGCGACTTGGCCCCTTCCGACGCGGCAATGATCGTGCAGGCCTTTCGGTGCGCCATTCTGTCCCGGCAGTATTCTTCCACGACCGCGATGTCATACGGAATCTCCGGGATCAGGATGACGTCGGCCCCGCCGGCCACGCCCGCGCTGAGCGTCAGCCACCCCGCATTTCGCCCCATCAGCTCCACGACAATGATCCGATGATGGCTGGCCGCCGTCGTATGCACCCGGTCCAGCGCCTCCGTCGCCGTCTCCACCGCCGTCGTGAAGCCGAAGGTGATATGCGAGTGCATCAGGTCGTTGTCGATCGTCTTCGGCACGCCGACGAATTTTGCCCCATGCCCCAGCAACGTCGCCGCGCAGCTCATGGTCCCGTCGCCGCCGATGACCACGATGGCATCAAGCTCGTGCGCCTTGTAATTCGCCATCGCCTTGTCGCGGACATCCTTAAAGATGGGCATCCCCACGGCATCCTTCCCCACCGCGAATTTCGCCGGGTTCGCCTTGTTCGACGTGCCGAGAATGGTGCCGCCGCGCGTCAGGATGTTGCTGACGTCCGTCTTCTTAAGCGGATGTATACGATTCTCGATAAGGCCCAGGAAGCCGTCTTCAATCCCGAAGACCTCCCACCCGTGCTCGATGATGGCCGTCTTGGTCACGGCTCGAATCACGGCGTTCAATCCCGGACAATCCCCACCACCGGTGAGGATGCCGATGCGTTTGATCGTGGATGCCGCCATGCGCACCTCCTTGTGCCGCTGCAGTTGCGGATGAGTCTATGTTTTGCCGATGATCGCGTCCAGTCTTAGGATCACGCCGTGACAAATTCTCCCACCACAAGCATCGCCCCGGCGCTCTCCCCGCAACAACTCGCCTCGCGCAGCGCGACCCTCATCGCCATCCTCCTCGCATCACGCCTGTGGGTGCTCAATCACCCGATCCCCGTGCACGGCGATGAAGCCGGCTTCCTCGGAGGTCTCGGCTTTCCCGCGCCCTATCCCGTGCACCATCCGGGCTATCTACTCTGGGTCGCACTCGGCACTCTGACGTGGAAACTCGGCGCAACCAAATACTTCGCGTTCGTGCTCTGGTCGATTCTCGGATCGATCCTTGCACCGTGGGCCCTCTACCGCGGCCTGCGCTGGATCGTCCCCGACGGTCCCGCATGGTGGACGGGCCTTGCCTTCGGACTGAACCCCCTGCTCTGGTTCGTCTCCGTCACCGCTCTCACATACTCATGCGGCGTCGCGCTCGGCCTCGTCATCGTCGGCTGCATCTGGCGCGGCATCACCACCACCGACGTTCGCTGGATTCACTACGCATCGGCCGCGATGGCCGTCTGCGCCTGGCTTCGGCCCGACTACGTTCTCTGGCTCGGGCCGTTGCTACTCTACGGCGCATGGCGACTGCGTTCGCGCGGCGGTCTGCGTGGCCTCATCCTTGTCGTGCTCAGTTTCGCCGCCATGCTCGCCGCGGCCATGTGGCTTTATGGCCAAGGCCCCGTCGAACGAAAACCCGTCGGCCAATTCTCGTACTGGCTCGAAGTCCTCTTCCAAACCAGCGCCTTTCGCCTCGGCTGGTACAACGGCCTCCTGCGCAGCACCGCCAAGCTCTGCGGCATCCTCGTGTGGGTCTTCGGCGCTGCCACGCTCGCGCTCCTCGCGTCAAAACTTTCCCTGCGAAACACCGCCCAACGATTCCCCGGCGCATTTACTTTTCTGCTCCTCTGGGTTCTCCCCCTCACCGCCTTCGTCCTCCTTATTCATATGAGCGAACCGGGCCACGTGATACTTCTCATCCCCGTCGGCTACGTCTTCCTCGCACTCTCGCTCACCGGAAAGTTCACCAGCCTCACCACATCGCGCGTCATGTCCGCGATCGCCATCTGCTCGGCCTTTCAATTCCTCGCATGGCCCTGGTCGGCGCAATCCACCGGTTGGATGCGCACCGTGAACGGAAAGATCGCCTACCTGAGCGCCGCCGGCCTTCGACAAATCGACCACCGCTGGGACATCCACACGCCAAGCGATATCTGGCCGACCCCCACCCACCAACCCACCGCCACCCGACCCAGCCTTGCCCCGGCCGATGGTCGTTAACCCCCGGATTCGTTGACCCGCTTTTGCGCCAGCGCATTCCCCGCATCGTCGTCCAGCACAATGCGATAACACTTCCGCGCTTCGTCCTTCCGGCCCTGCCGCCAGAGCACCGACCCCAAATTCAAATACACCTCGTAATGCGCCCCCTCCGTCCGATCGATCACGCGTGCAAAAAGCCGCTCCGCCGCCGGCATGTCGCCGCGAATGAAATGGAAGAGCGCCCGCTGATACTCCTCACGCGGATACTCATATCGACTCGTCACGCCGTGAAACCAATTCGCCAATCCCGTCCGCCGCGCCCGGCCCCCAAGCCCCGGCAAATCCGCAAAGGTCGGTGCCTCCGGCCGCTCGCCAAGAATCGTCGCCAGTCCCGGATCGACAAATCGCATTGCGTCCGCGTCGCTCTTCACAAAGATCGCCGCCAGATGATCGACATACGCCAGCCGCCACGCCGTATTGTTCATCAGCGAAATCAAAAGCGTCGGCGCAATCGCGTGCGGCAGGATCACGCTTCGAAACCCGTATTTCTTCGTCGCCGCCGCGAACTCCCCGGCGTCGTTGAGAATCTTCAGGTACTCCAGATAAAACGACTCCCCGATCACCTCCAGCCGCCCGTCAATAAACACCGGCTCCGGCTGTGCCCACATCAGATAGCCGCCATAGTTCAGATGATTGAACATTGGCCCCGGCAGTTTCACCCGCTTCATGAACTCGGCCGCATCGACCGGTTGTTCCAGCCGACTCCACCCCGTGCCGAATCGCTGCGCCAACCGATCGTCGATGTACGTCGCATTGTGCATCGTCCGCAGCCCGCGCACGCCGACCACAAGAGCCATGCACGCCATCACCACGGCCGGCACCGCCCGACGACCGACCCACAACCGTTCCACAATCGCCGCGATCGGAATCCCGGCCGCCAGCCCCGGCAACATCGCCACCACAAACAGCGGCATGTTCCGCAGCATCTTCGACGAGATAATCAGAAACACCGCCGACAGCGCGATATCCCGATACCGTCGCTCCCGCCACAGCGGAACCCACGACACCACTGAAAGCGCCGCAAGCACGCGAAACGTGTAGATCGGCGCCTCCGGGAAGAACGGCATCTGCGGCGTCACCCGAAGCGAAAACGGCGAGCACAACTCCCCGATGGATTGCGCAAATACATTGGACTGATCGAACCGCGTCAGCAGCGACAGCGGAAACAACACGCCGCGATAGCCATACGGATTCACCAGGCACACCAGCACCGCCGCACCGGCCCACATCAAGAATCGCGTGTCAATCCTCCGCTCACCGACCAAAACGGTCACAAAGAACAACCCAAGAATCCCCCACCCCACGACAAAGAACGAATGCGAATTCCCCCAAAGCAGGAACAAAACCGGTAGCACCCACAACGGCGTCCGTTTGCCAACGGCATATCGCGTACACACATAGATCAGCGCCGCCATGTAGCAAAGCGACAGCAGTTCCGGCCGCGCCTCATATCGCATCTCGCACGCCACCGCCCCCGCGAGCAAGTACGCCGCCGTGCTCCATGCATCCGCGCCGGCCGTCCGACACGTGAGCGCCACAAATCCAAACGCCGCCACCAACAGCGCGACGTGCATCCCCACAATCCCCGCCGCACCGGCCATGCGCTGCGCCGACGCCACCATCACCTGATACCCCCACGACGTATCAATGTATGGTCGTTCGCGGCAGGTGTAGGTAAACGTGTCATTCCCCGGCCAGCCATTGCCATCGAGAATGTACTCCCCGCCGCGCAGATGAAACCCAATATCGAGACTGCTCACCTGCCGCGTCGCTGAAATGACCAGCAGCACAAACGGCAGCGCCATCGCCACGCGCCCCCAACGCGTCTCGACCGGCCGCATTTGAATCTTCTCAGCATCTGCGTCGTGCATCGCACCCTTTTCATCGGCGAAAAAAACCGCCGCCCCTTGAAACCCTAACGAATACCGAATATCATGCCGCTATGGCCCTGCGACGCGTCGATAATCCGCCGAACCCCTTCATCGCCGAACTTCGCGAATGGCTCGACGAGCCGCCCGCCGCACAGGTCGAAGTGTATGAGGAAACCGCCAAATCCGTCCTGACTGAAAACGACAGCCCCGACATCCCCTTCCGCTGGTCCATCAACCCATACCGCGGCTGCCAACACGCCTGTGCCTATTGCTACGCCCGCCCCTATCACGAATACCTCGGCTACGGCGCGGGCACCGACTTCGACACAAAAATCGTCGTAAAGGTGAACGCGCCCCAGGTCCTCCGTGAAGAGTTGCAACGCCGCGCCTGGGCACGCGAGTGGATCTGCTTCTCCGGCGTCACCGACCCGTACCAACCGATGGAAGCCGTGTACAAAATCACCCGCGGCTGCCTCGAGGCCTGCCGTGATTTCGGCAACCCGGTCTCCATCATCACCAAGGGCTACTTGATCGTTCGCGACATCGAATTGCTTGCCGAGCTTCACCGCACGGCCGGCGCACAGGTCTATCTCAGCATCGCCTTCGCCGACGATGCCGCCGCCCGCGCGATGGAGCCGAGCACGCCGCCTCCCTCGCGTCGCTTTGAAGCCGTCCGTCGCCTCACCGACGCCGGCATCCCCGTCGGCGTCATGATCGGGCCGGTGATACCGGGACTGAACGACAAGGACATCCCCACGATCATCCTGCGCGCTGCCGAAGCAGGCGCACGCTCCGTCGGCTATACCGCCCTGCGCCTCCCCGGCAGCGTCTCGCCCGTCTTCATGGAGCGCCTCCGCACTGCGCTCCCCCTCCGCGCCGAGCGCGTCGAATCGCGCATCCGCGAAATGCGCGGCGGCCAACTCAACGACTCGCGCTTCGGCCGTCGCATGACCGGCGAAGGCGAATACTGGCAAAGCGTGAAACAACTCTTCGACGCCTCCGCAAGAAAGCACGGCCTCGTCGACGTCCCCACCCAATCCGCCACCCGCGAGAACCAGCCAAGAAAATCCGTCCTCCGCCCCGAGCCTCAACAACCGCGCCTGACGCAACTCACCTTCCACTTCGGAAAATAGCGAGCCTTCATCTAAGACAGCGTCGCGTTTGAGTGGGGCAGGCACCCCTGCCTGCCATTGCAAAGTGCCAACGGAGGTGGCGGCAAAGTTTTGGTCTCAAGCCTCAGGACTCAAGCCTCAAGTCTCAAGCCTCAAGACTCAGGACTCAAGACTCAAGACTCTCTGCATTCGCTCCAACTGCTCCCCCCAGAACCGCTTCATCGCCGCGCCGGCCGCCGCCGTCCGCAGTTTGTTGTGCTGCACCGTCACCATGCATTTGCCCGCGCCTTTGGAATAGAACATGATCTCCACATTCGTCCCATCCTTCCAACTGATGCGAATCGACTTGTTTCGCGTTGCCTTGCGAATGGTGAAGCCCGTAGCCTTCAGCCACGTCGCCCGCGTCTTCGCATCGGCCCACGCCCGAAACAGCGTCGCCGTCGGCACCGCCACTGTTTTGCTCCGGCCGACCTGGAACCCCTTGGGCGTCTCGTGTTTCTTGCGCAGCCCCACCGCCTGCTCATATCCCACCGTCACCATCTGCTGCCACCACGGGCCGACACCGTGCTTGGTGTGGACGACCGCCACGATCTCCTTGTGCGTCATCGTCTTGCATCCGGCCTTGTTCAATAGCGCGATCCACTGCGCCCACGACTTGCCGGTCGCCTTGATAACAGCCTCATCGGAGATGCCGCCGATTGTTTTTGATTTCGTTGCCATCGTGATGTCCTCATCAAGGAAAGTGTTGCTACGGCGCAGCGAGCCGCTCCGCTCAAGCCCCGCCCATTATCCGCGTGCCGACTTGATACACCAACAGCGCCGCCACGTACGCCAGCACGGTCATATACGCAAACATAAACGCCGGCCACCGCCAAGACCCTGTCTCCTTGCGCACGACCGCCAGTGTGCTGATGCACTGACACGCGAACACATAAAACACCAGCAGGCTGCACGCCGCCGCAACGCCCAGCACCCGCCGCCCGTCGGGCCACGTCGCCGCCGCCATCTGATCGCGCAGCGTGTCGCCGTGTTGTTCGGGGTCGCCGACGGCAAAGGTTATGCCCATCGCCCCGACGAACACCTCGCGCGCCAGGAACGATGACAGAATGCCGACGCCCATCCGCCAATCAAGCCCGATCGGCTTCATCACCGGCTCAATCGCGTGCCCCAGCCGGCCCATGTAGCTCTGGCGAAGCTGCTCGCTCGCGAGCACATCCGCGCGGCTGGGTCCTTCGGTCTGCGCGGCCGGCAACGCCTTCACGGCCGCCTCCCCCTGCGCGGCGCTCATGCGCGGGAAGTACGTCAGCGCCCACAGCACGATGCACACCGCGACGATCGTCGTCCCGGCATTGGTGAGAAACAACCGGCTCCGCTCCCACGTCGTCAAGATCAGCGTGCGAAGCCTCGGCAGGCGATAGGGCGGCAGTTCCATGATGAATGGCGGCCGAGGTCCGGCGAAGATTGTCCGCTTGAAAACCAGCGCCATGACCAGCGCGGTGATCGTCCCCAGCGCATACAGGCCGAACATCAGCCCGGCCTTCACGATGGTGCGCTCGCCAAAGACCGCGCCGATCACGATGAGATACACCGGCAGCCGCGCCGAGCAGCTCATCAACGGCGCGATCAGGATCGTCGTGAATCGGTCGCGCGTGCTCTCAATCGTGCGCGTCGCCAGGATGCCGGGAATCGCGCATGCGTAGCTGGAGAGCAGTGGAATAAAGCTTTTGCCGTGCAACCCGACGCGGCTCATGAGGCGATCCATGAGGAACGCGGCCCGCGCCATGTAGCCCGTGTCCTCCAGCACGCCAAGGCAGAAGAAGAGTATGCAGATCTGCGGGAAGAAACTTACGACGGCGCCGACACCGGTGATGAGTCCGTCGGTGAGAAGCGATTGCAATGGACCATCGGGCATGACACGCCGGACACCCGCACTTACGGCGTTCTGCGCCGACTCGATCAACCCCATGAGCGGCTCGGCCCACCAAAAGATCGAAGCGAACAAACCGAACATGACCGCCGCGAAGATGACGAGTCCGAAGACCTTGTGCGTGAGCAGCCGGTCGAGCCGATCGGAGCGGGTGATGGTGCCCGCCTCGTTCGGACCGGTGACGACGCGACGGGTGAGTTCGGAGATCCAGCGGTAGCGGGCCTCGATGGCCGAGGCCGGAGCGTCGCCATGCTTTGCAGCGAGAGTACCCGCCGCGGACCGAATGGACTGGGCACAGCCCGTGGGCAGCTTGGCAAGGAACCGCTCGGCCGACGACCGGCTCCCCTGCTCGCCGGAGAGAAAATCCATAAGCCACAGCAGTGCCCCCGCCCGCGTGGCGTGAGGAGGCAGCGCATTGCATTGATTGACACACGTCGCCACGTGCTCCACCGCTTCTTCAAACGCCGGCTCCAGCGGCCATGGTCGGGCACGCTCGGCGTGCTTCGTCAATCGCGTAAGTGCGTGGCGCAGCTCATCCAGACCCACGCCCTTCGACGCCACGACCGGCACCACCGGCACGCCAAGCTCCATTGAGAGGCGGGCGTAGTCAATGTGCAATCCGTTTTCGGCGGCAAGGTCGGACATCGTGCAGGCGATGACGACGGGCCAGCCGAAGTCGAGAATCTGCGTGGCGAGATAGAGATTCCGTTCGAGGTTCGCGGCATCAACGACGATGAGAATACCGTCAGGGCGCGGCACCCCTTCGAGCCGGCCTTGAATGACATCGCGCGCAATCTGCTCATCGGGCGAGCGCGCCGTCAGGCTGTAGGTGCCGGGCAGATCGAGCAGTGTGATGTTCAAACCGGCGATTTCGCCTTCGCGCTTTTCGACGGTGACGCCGGGATAATTGGCGACCTTCTGGCGGAGACCGGTTAGTGCGTTAAAGAGTGTTGTTTTGCCTGAATTGGGGTTGCCCGCAATGGCGATGCGGGACGGAGGTGCGGTAACGGATTGGGTGTCGGCCATGTCGGGCCATCAAGCGGCGTCTATTCGCACGGCCGACGCCTCGGACTTGCGAAGGCTCAGGCGATACCCGCGAACGCGAATCTCCACGGGGTCGCCCATCGGCGCCACGCGGATCAACTCGACGCGCGTACCCGGCGTCAGACCCATCTCGAGTAGACGATGGCGAATCTCGGCCGGGCCGCTCACCGCCACGATATTCCCCTGCTGGCCGGGCTGGAGGTCAGAGACGGCTTGTTTGTGTATCACAGTGGTCGGCATTGTACCGCTCAAGGAACGATGTAATTGAGACTGAGTCTCAATAAGTGATAAGGGCGAACGGGACGCGTGTCAATGCGATTTGACAGGGCGAACGGGTTCAGGCTGTAACCGCACGCAGATGATGGACTTATGAAGTAGTGATCACGTTCCGGTAGGCAGGGAGCCGGGCCGGCTTCCGGGCGCGGGGTGACCATCGAGGCCGAGCTTCATCTTCATGACCCGGCCGACCTTGAATTTCACAGTACGCTTCTCGGGAACCTCGACACGCTCGAGCGTCTTGGGGTTTTGAGCAGTTCGGGCCTGGCGCAGCTTGCTCTCAAAGACGCCGAAGTCCCGGAATTCCAAGCGGTTACCTCTGCCAAGCTCCTCCACAATGTCGTCGAGGAAGTGCTGGATGATCCGCTTCACAACCACCCGCTTATTGCCGGTGCGGTCTGAAATACGGTCGATGAGGTCTTTTTTGGTGACGGTATTCATGACGGAATCACCCTGGCGATTGAGCCTGAATCGAAGGGGGCGGCAAGGCTGCGGAACCCAAGTGCAAAGGCGCGTAACCTTCGTATTTTGAGCACCGGCGACCTCGTGCGAACGCCCACGAAACTGCTGTAACTTATCATAACGTCTGTAGTTCTGGTTACGCAAGTACTTTTCACAGGCAATCAGAATTGGTTTTTCACCCAAGTCGTGAAGGGATCGGGAGATAGGGGGATATCGCCAAGGACGGCAAGTCACAGAAAACACTCGCTTAGATGGCGTAAGTATTTATCCCAAAATGAGTTATGCCGATTCCTGACTGCCGTTGCCATCGAAAACTGGTAAAGCCGCGAAACCGGAAAAAGAAAAAAGATGGGATTGGGAGTTTCGCACCCCATGGTGAATTCACGCCGGCCTATTGTGTCGGCGGGGCGGCACCCAAACCGGATTATCCACCCGAAAGCACCTGCACGATGTTCGTGCGTCCTGCATTCCGCGCGGGGATGAGCGCGGCGACGACGCACAATGCGATCGCCGCGGCCGCGCCACCGAGAACCATCGACCACGGGACGGATAGCGGCGGTGCGAAGCCTGAGAGTGCCTGTGTCATGACATTGCTGGCACGCCCCAGCGCGAGACCGAGCGCCACGCCAAGTCCGCTGCCGATCAGTCCAAGCACGACGGATTCGCCCAGCACCATGCGTGTCAACTGCCCGCGCGTCAGACCGATGCTTCGCAACACGGCAATCTCGCGGGAGCGGCTGGCCACGTTGGCGGCCATGAGATTTGCAAGACCCAGCGCGCTGACCAGCAACCCCACGATCGGAATCGCGGAAAGTAGTAACGTAACCCGATCGATGTTGCGATCGATCTCACGCTTCAATTCCCGCGCCGTGACAAACGCCTTATCCGGCCACCCGAGCTTCTTTAACATCTCGTTTGCCACTTGTTCTTCAGGACCGTCGCCCGGGACCGGGCCGGGGCCGAGCGCGAATGTGGGGCGGCCGGTTTCAGAGACTCGCTTGGCCGTCACCGCCTGATCCCTTGGCGCAATTGAGACGGGTCGGACATCGCCCTGCGCCAGTCGGGAATCGTCGCCGTTTGGAAAATCGAAGTTCATGAGAAAAAGCTTGCCGTAGTCGCGACCGAAAAGGCGCTTGGCATCGTCGAGCGTTCCAAATACCGCGCCGACGGCATAGGTCTGAAAGTAGGTCGTGGCATTGAAGAAACTCATGGCGATATCAAGCCCCGGCGACGCAACGACGCCGGCCACGATAAAACTCGCCTCCTTCTTATCCACCCACAGCCGCACTTTGTCGCCAAGCTTTACCCTGCGGGCCTTGGCGAATTCGCGGGTAATGAGAATATGACCGCCTTCGCGGAGCCGTTGCCGGGCGTCGCGTTCATTCCCCTCCAAAAACGCCAGCTTGACAATTTCAAAGCTCGTGTCGATGTCGATGGCAAGAAAGCGAGAGAATTGATCGAGCACCGTGAAGGGGCGAAAGATGCTCGGCTTGGAGAGTGAGAACGCAAAGTCGTCGCAGACGGTGAACTGCGCGATGCCCGGTGTGTTCGTTACGCTTCGCGCAAGATCAAGTGGCAGGGCGTCGTAGCTGTAGAGCATGGCATCGGGAAACTCTTTCGGAAACTGCCATCCTTGCTTGACGGAATCACCCCAGACGACCAGCCCGACAATCAGCGATAGGCCGACCATCAGACCGCCGGCGATCGCCGCCGATCGAAACGGCGCATCGTGGATTTCACTCCCAAGGAGACGACTGTTCAGGCGAAGCAGCATGGCCGCAATGCGCGAGGCGAGGCGGCCGGTCAGGACGATCACCGTTGGGGCAATGAACACGAAGCCGCCGTAGAGCAGCAGGAGACTCGCAATGGCCCGCACGTCGTAGGAGGTCGATTGGCCGGAGGCGATTGCGCGGCTTAACACTTCGTGCCCGGTAAGGAGCATAAGCCCCACGACGAATGAAAACACGAGCCAGCGCGTGGCGCGCAGGGTGCCGGCGGAGCGGACGGCTTCGACCGGTGAAATCCAAAAGGCCGACGCGGCCGGTATGGCGGCGCCGAGCAGCGTGGTGCCGAGTCCACCGAGAATGGCGAGCGAAAGACCCCACGCGCTCATGGCCATTTGGCCGACGTAGTCCGGCGCGGCCTGCATGGTCAACCATTGCAGCAGGAGTCCGAGCGGGACGCCGAGGAGCGTGCCGACGACCCCGATCGGCATGGTCTGGGCAAGGATAAAGCCGACGATCTGCGCACGCGTGACACCGATGCACCGGAGCAGGCCCAACTCGGCGACACGTTCGCTCACGCCCATACTCATGGATGCGAGGATGATGAACAGTGCCGTCATGAGCACGACGCAGGCGAGGAGTGTCATGACGAATTGCAGAAGCCCCTGCGCCGCGGAGAGTTTCTGTAATTGCGCTTCGGTGGTGTTGACCTCCAGTGATTTCGAATCCGAGGACGATTGCTGTGGTGAGACTTCACGCTCATCCAGCAGCTTTCGCAGCCGCGTGCCTGCCTCCTGTATCGACGCCACGCTCGGGTTGGCCAGCATGATGTCCACCGCCTTCACTTTTTTCGGCAATGAACAAAGCGACTGCACATCAACGAGCCGGCCCCAGACCATCGGCGCCTGATTCACGCTGGCACGGCGGCGGTCGACGATTCCGACGACCTTGAATGCCGTCGCCGGACCGGGCGGGTCGAAGTCGCGAAGATTGACCTCATCCCCCACGCCGACCTTCATCTCGTCGGCCAACAGCTTCTCCATCAGGACTGCTTTGACGTCCGTCGAAGCAAGAAAGCGGCCGGCGCTGAGCTTGTAGCTTCGGAAGGCGAGTTCTTTGTCGGGGTTGATGCCGGAGATTTCGATCCTTGAAAAGTCCTGAGTCTTGAGCCCTGAGTCTTGAGGCGCTGCGGCCTTGCTGTTCGTTCCAATTTCGATGTACTCGCGCGTGCGTACAGTGGTGGCGGCGACGCCGGGGAGATTCTTCGCAAACGATTCGATCTCCTCATCGAAGACGGCCCAGACGCCTTCGACGGGTTCAATCATCAAATGACTGCGGCCGATCCATTCAAGAACAGCGTCGGTCACGCTTCGACGGACAGACTCGTAACAGCACGTCACCCAGACGACGACGCCGACGCCGAGGGCGACCGCGCCCGACGTGAGCACCGTTCGCGCCGGCTTAGTTCGCCAGTTGCGCGTAGCGAGTTGCAACCAGTGTCGCATCGCCTGTCCCTTCCGGTTGAATCGTGCCGGTGAAGCGCCCCGCCTTCAGCACATGCACCACGTCGGCATAGGCCGCGGCGGACGGCTCGTGAGTGACCATGATGATCGTCGCGCCGGTGTCGCGCGAGAGCGAACGGAGGAGTTGCCAGATTTCCTCCGACGACGTGGGGTCGAGATTACCTGTCGGCTCGTCGGCGAGGATCAGGTCCGGGTTGTTCATCAGTGATCGGGCAATGGCGACGCGCTGCTGCTCGCCGCCGGAGAGGGCGTTGGGCCGGTGGGACAGGCGGTGGTCGAGGTGTACAAGGCGCAGCTTTTCGACGGCCCGCTCGCGCGCCCGGCCTGCGGACTGGCCATCGACGAGCAGGGGCAGCATAACGTTGTCCACCGCGCTGATTGTCGGCAGGAGGTTGTACGCCTGAAACACGATTCCCATGCGCCGCCGACGAAAGAGCGTGCGACGCTCATCCGACATTCGATGCAAATCCTCGCCGGCAATGGTGACGCGACCGCTGTCCGGGAGATCGAGTCCGCCGATCAAGTGGAGCAGCGTCGTCTTGCCCGAGCCGCTCGCGCCCATGATGGCGACGAAACGCCCTTTCTCCACCGACAGATCGACGCCGACCAGAGCGCGAATCGACTCGTCGCCGAGGCGGTACGCCTTCACAAGCTGTTCGACGACGACGAGGTCAGCCATGAGTCGGGTTGTCCCTGTGAAACAGGAGAGATATCATCACCGGGCGTCGATCAGGACGCATCCCGATCATCCCGTATGGCGGGTAAGAGAGCAACCATCCCACGTTTGCACAGTTCCATGCGCATCATCATCACCGCCGATCTCCATTACGACGTGGCCCGCAGCAAAGGCCCGACCGAGGCCATTGCGGAAGAAATCTGTCGTAAAGGCGGGGATGTGCTGCTTATTGCCGGCGATTGTGTGTCGACCGATTTGGCCATGCTGGACCGCATGGTGGGGCTGTTCGAGGGCTTTCGCGGGGCGAAACTGCTGGTCGCGGGGAATCATGAACTCTGGACGTGCGGGGGCGCCGATTCGCTTCATCGATACGAGGTTGAGTTGAAGGAAGCGTGCGAGCGCAATGGCGTGCATTATCTTGACGATGCTCCGTTCCGTGCGGGCGATGTGGCTTTTGTCGGCAGCGTCGGGTGGTATGACTATTCCTTTCGTCCGTCCCGACTCAGCATTCCACTGCGCTTCTATAAAAGCAAAATCGCGCCCGGCGCGGCGGGTCAATTCAACCATCATCGCCACCTGCTCGAACAGTTCGACGACATCTCGGCGGCCGGGCGGGACGTGACGACGCGCTGGATGGACGGCGTGCGCGTGAAGTTGCCGATGGATGACATCGCCTTCACGCATCGGCTTGTGGACAAACTGCGCGGGCATCTGGACGAGGTCCACGACTCGGCGCAACACGTCGTCGCCGCGATTCATCACCTTCCTTTTCACGAGCTTGTTCCGCGAAGCCTGATTCCGAATTGGGAGTTTGCCAACGCCTTCATGGGCAGCGAGTTGTTTGGTGAGGCGTTGCTGGACTATCCAAAGGTGCGCCACGCCTATTGCGGGCACTGCCATCAGTTGAAGCGGTGCCGACGGCGCGAGTTGGAGTGCATCAGCGTTGGTTCCACGTATCGAGAAAAGCGGTATGAGGTATTAGACGTTTGATAGGCGTCGCGCGGCGCCGATTGCCGGGAGCCTTTTTTGAAGATCGTCATCGCACCCGATAGTTTCAAAGGCGTGCTCGACGCCCGCTGCGCCGCGGAGGCAATGGCGGAGGGGGTGCGGCATGCGCGGCCCGGCGCGACGATCATCATGCTTCCCATGGCCGACGGGGGCGAGGGCACGCTCGAACTTCTCGTCACCTCTCAGAATGGACAGCGCCGACGCGTCACGGCGCACGGTCCGCTCGGCGAGCCTGTCGATGTCACGGTCGGCCTGATTCATGAGGCCGCGACCGCCGTCATCGAGATCGCGAATGTCTGTGGATACTCCCTGATAACACCAGAACAGCGCGATCCACTTCGCACGAGCACGTTCGGCCTCGGCGAAGTTATTCGTACCGTCGTTGAGACTGAAATTCAGAATATCGTGCTTGCCCTCGGCGGAAGTGCGACGGTCGACGGCGGCGCGGGGATGATGCAGGCGCTGGGCATGACGCTGCTCGACCGCGATTGCAGCCCGATTCGCGAGCACATCGGCGGCGGACGACTTTGCGAGATCGACCGTATCGTCTGGAACACCGCTCCGACCGGCATCGACGACGTTCAATTCACGATCGCCTGCGACGTGCTGAACCCGGCGTGCGGGCCGAATGGCGCGGCCGCGGTGTTCGGCCCGCAAAAAGGAGCGGACGCCGAGGGCGTAAAGCGCCTCGACGCGGGACTCCTCCATTGGGCGAACTTGTTGGAGGACTACTGCGCGCGACGTTGGCGCGATGAGCCTGGCACCGGGGCGGCCGGGGGCGTGGCGCTGCCGCTGCTTTCGTTGACCAACGCGATGATTGTTCCGGGGGTCGACCTCGTCGCGGAGGCCGTTGGCATGGTGAACGCCATTGCCGATGCCGATCTCGTGCTCACCGGCGAGGGGCGCATCGACCGGCAGTCCATGATGGGCAAGGTCGTCGGGGCGGTCGGGCGCATGGCCAAAATCGCGAACGTGCCGTGCGTGGCGATCTGCGGCATCGCGGGCGAGGGCGCGGACGAGTGCCTGTCGGTGTTGGATTCGTATCGAACACTTGACGGACCGATTGAAGACACGAAGGCTCGCCTTGCAACAGTCGCCGCCGAGGTTGCAACGCGAATGGTGTAAAAAAAAGAACACCGGGCGATGAACCCAGTGTTCGCATTCGAACGGCATCGTCAGGCAATCGCCTGATCAACCGCCGATTACCTTCGCTTTGATGTGCCCTTCATGGTCATCATCTTGGTGAAGCCCATGGCATCCCACTGTTCGCAGGTCCATTCCATCGTACTTGGGTCGGGCATGGTCATCGACATTTTGAACTGAGTGTTCATTTTCATCATGGGGTCCCATCCACGACCCTTCGTGGTCCATGTTTTCGTTTTTTCATTGTATTTGGTCTCTCCAATGGTCATATCGCCCATGCTTGAGGCCCAAACGACTTTGAACTCCTTTTCCTTCGCATCCTCTAATGTATACAAAGTCATCATCGTCATGGTCCCGCACGCGCCCATGTCCGGCGACTCCCACTTCATGCGCTCAACCAGCGTCCGGCCATCATTCTCCCATGAGATGGTCTGAGTCCCGTGGCCCATGATCTTCTGATCGATGCCGGCCATGGTCATCTCGCCGGTCGATTGCCATGTGCCGACCATCGGGTCGAGCAGGGCCAACTCGGCGGGCTTGGGCGGCATGGGCATTTTCTTGAGGTCTTCGAGCGTCATCTTCGGGCCGGTACAGCCCACGATGCACAGCATGGTCGAACAGACCACGGCCGTACGGAAGGAATTCAGGCGTGACATGATTGGGTCTCCTTGGATGGAAGATGTTGTTCCACGAACGAACCAGCCCCCGGTTACGTAGTCTACCGGATATGTCCGAATTGGGAAGCCCTTGTCCGGGCGGCTCGCCAAGGCTCCAATGCAGCCATGGCCGAGGAGACTTTCGACACGATTGTGATCGGCGTCGGAGCGATGGGGGCATCGGCGTGCCGCGAATTGTCGCTCCGGGGGCTTTCCGTCCTCGGGATTGAGCAATTCGCGCCTGGCCACGATCAGGGCAGCTCGCACGGGCATACCCGCGTCATTCGAAAGGCCTATTTCGAAGACCCGCGCTACGTGCCCTTGCTGCATTCGACCTACGACCATTGGAGGACCATCGAATCCGAATGTGGTGAAACGCTGATGGTGATGGCCGGTTGCATCAACATTGGACCGGCCGACCACCCCGCCATCAAAGGCGTCTTGCAAAGTGTCACCGAGCACAAACTCGCGCACGATGTCCTGCGTGCGGGTGAAATCCACGAACGCTTTCCCGCCTTTTGTTGTGACGAGTGCGACATTGGCATTTACGAGACCGATGCCGGATTCTTACGGCCTGAACGGTGCATTTCCGCGATGGTGTCACAGGCGCAAAAGCGCGGCGCGGTGATTCGCACGGGCGAACGTGTGATGCACTGGCGCGCGGCCGCAGACCGCGTCACCGTTGAAACCGAACGCGGCGAATACACGGCACGATCACTCGTCATCACGGCGGGTCCGTGGTTCCCGATTGTCTGCGGCGACCTCGGCCTGCCCCTTCGCGTCGAACGACAGGTGCAGACGTGGTACACGCCGCAGGACGCCGCAAACTTCTCCGTCGGTCGCCTGCCGTCGTTCATTCATTTCACCGGCGACCGCGCGTATTACGGCATTCCCATCGACGTTGCCGCGCCGACGCCCTTTGATCGCGCGGTCAAGATTGCCCGGCACCACGGCGGGGAGAACACGACGGCCGACACAGTGAAGCGCGAGGTGACGGCGGAAGATGAGGCCGACGTGCGGACGTACATTCGGCGCTGCATGCCCGGCGCAGATGGAACCCTGGCCGCATCGAAGGTCTGTCTCTACACCAACACGCCCGATGAGAATTTCATCCTCGACCGTCACCCCCACCATGGAAACGTCTGGCTGGCCGGCGGGTTTTCAGGCCATGGGTTCAAGTTTGCCCCAGTGGTCGGCGAAATCCTGGCCGACTTTGTAACGAAAGGTCACACCGCATCCCCGGTGGGTCTCTTCTCCATCGCACGATTCGGCCGTCGCTCGTAGGATGCGCCCGTACACGCCTGTTGCCGGATATCCGCCAAAGGGTCCTCATCGTGCCGCATACACCCGGGCATCCTCACCATCCTTCTCCGGGCGAGATTCTTCGTAATCAGGAAGAGCGTCTGGGCGATTTGGCCCGGGTGGTCTGCAATCAAAACGAGTTTTGGCGCTCGCGATTGGGAGAAGGATGGTCTGGATCGATGAATGACCTGCTCCGCGCGCCATTCCTCACGCGACAGGAGTTGCTGGACGATCAGGCAAGCCGGCCGCCGTACGGTACAAATCTAAGCTACCCCGTCGAGGATTACTGCCGGCTGCATCAGACATCGGGAACGACCAGTGGAAATCCACTGCGCTGCCCGGACCGGGCAGAAGACTGGGAATGGTGGATGCGGTGTTGGGAAACGGTGTTTCGCGCTGCCAATGTGACGCGTTCGGACCGCATTCTGTTTCCATTCTCGTTTGGCCCGTTCGTGGGCTTCTGGGCGGCGTTTGAATCGGCCGTGGGCATCGGGTGCCTGGCACTTCCGGGCGGCGGCATGACCACGTCGGCGCGGCTGCGACTGATGATGGAGAATGAAGCGACCGTCATTTGCTGCACTCCGACCTACGCCATGCACCTTGCCCAGGTTGCGAACGAGCATGACATCGATCTCGTCGCATCCAGCGTTCGCGCGCTGATTGTTGCAGGCGAGCCGGGCGGCAGCATTCCGGCAACGCGAAAAGTCGTGGAGGCCGCATTCGGCGCGCGACTTTACGATCACGTCGGCATGACCGAGGTCGGGGCCTATGCCTACGAATGCGCAACATCCCCCGGCTCAGTGCATATCAACGAAGTGGAGTTCATCGCGGAAGTGATCGACCCGGTGACCGCGAAATCGCTATGGTCGCGTGGGGCATCGAATGAGGCGGCCGCGACGGTTGACGGCGAACTGGTGCTGACGAACCTCGGTCGGCTCGGCTTTCCAGTTCTTCGATATCGCACGGGCGATCATGTTCGGCTCGTGACCGGCCTATGCGCGTGCGGTAGTCATTTCGCCCGACTGGAAGGCGGGATCATCGGCCGGACCGATGACATGCTCGTGATCCGCGGCAACAACGTGTATCCGAGTGCGATTGAGGCTATACTTCGCGAGTTCCCGGAGATCGCCGAGTATCGGGTGATCGTCTCGGGACGCGATACGATGGCGGACCTCCGAATTGAGATTGAGCCTGCGAAGGGCGCCTCCGCCGATGATCTGGTGGACGCCGTGACGCAGGCGTTCCGGGATCGTTTTAACTTTCGACCGCACGTGTACCCGGTTCACCCGGGCACGCTGCCCCGCTTCGAAATGAAGGCCCGACGCATTCACCGACAACCCTAAGCCCCATAGAACTGCCATGACAACGACACGAATTTCATTCGCACTGAGGATTGTTTCACTCGCGGTTGCCGTTTCAACGACGGCATCGGCACCGGCTGCCGACTGGCCGACGTGGCGCGGGCCGGAGCAAAACGGCTACACCCGCGAAAACGCCCCGGTCACGGATTGGTCGCCGGAAGGAAAGAACCTGTTGTGGAAATCGCCGGAGGGCGGACGCAGCACGCCGATCGTGATGAACGGCCGCGTGTTTTTTGTCGGCCCGGTGGGAGACGACACCTGCCTGCAAGAGCGCGTGATCTGCCTTGATGCCGACACGGGCAAGACGCTGTGGGAGTATCGCTTCAACGTCTTCTTCACGGATGTTGTGGCCAATCGCGTCGGTTGGACGAGCGTCGTCGGAGATACCGAAACGGGGAATATCTACAATCACACCACAGGCGGCGATGTCATTGCACTTTCGCGCGACGGCAAGCTCGTCTGGAAGCGGGCGATGATGCAGGAGTTCAATCGCGTCAGCGGCTACGGCGGACGCCTGATGAACCCCATCGTCGATGAGAATCGGGTCATCATCAGCTTCCTCAACACGAACTGGGGCAGCCACGCCAAGCCGTGTCACCGATATCTTGCGCTCGACAAAAAGACAGGGCAGGTGATCTGGTGGGCGGAGCCGGGTGGACCACCGGCCGATACGACCTATGCGATTCCGTATGTGACGGTCATTGACGGCAAGCGGATCATGGTCGCGCCCAATGCCGACGGCAAGGTTTATGGAATGCTCGCACGCACCGGGCAGGTTGTCTGGTCGAGTGCGCTGAGCAAGGTCGGCCTGAATGTGTCGCCGGTCGGTGACGGCAAGTACATTTATTTCGGCCATAGCGAAGAGAACCTCGACACCACGCTCATGGGCCGGCTCGTCTGTGTTGATGGATCAAAAACGGGGGATATCACCAAGTCAGGCGAAATCTGGCGGCTCGACGGTTTGGACGCCGGCTATGCGTCACCCGCACTCGGGAACGGTCGGATCTATTCCGTGGACAATTCGGCGATGCTGCACTGCGTGGATGCCAAGACAGGCAAGAAGGCATGGGAGTTCAAGCTTGGCCGCGTCGGCAAGGGGTCGCCGGTGTTGACCGCGGACGGCGTGATCTACGTTGGCGAACAGAACGGCGTGTTCTGGATCATTAAGGATGCCGGCGACAAATGCGAAGCACTGAGCAAAGTCGCCTTTGCCGGGCCGAACAACACGATCGATGAAATCTTTGGAAGCCCGGCGGTCTGCGGCGGTCGTGTCTATTTCATGACACGCTATGCGACGTACTGCCTTGGTTCGAAGGATGCCAAAGCGCCGACTGTTTCGATTCCGGCGATGGCGGCGGAGTCGGGAACCGGCGGCGAAGCCGTCAAGACGATTCAAGTCGTGCCCGGTGAGCTGGCGGTTGCTCCCGGCGAGACCGTGAAGTTCGCGATTCAAGGCTTTACGGCAAACGGCGCGGCCGTACCGGATGCCGGCTCGGCCAATTGGAATCTGTCGCCCGGGTTCAAGGGCGCGATCGGTAAAGACGGCACTTTTACGGCGCCGAGCGATGCGGCTTATTCAGCCGGACTCATTACCGCGAAGGTCGGCGAGCTGACCGCGACGGCCCGCGTGCGTGTCTCGCCGAAGTTGCCGATCAAGGAAGACTTCGAAAAAATGACGCCTGATGCGCCGCCTCCGGGTTGGGTCGGCGTCATGGGCAAGACGAAGATTGTCGAACGCGACGGTTCGAAGTGCTTCAAGAAGCTGGCGGAGAAGGGCAAGCCGTCGCCGGTGTGGAAGATGCGGGCGTTTTCCAATCCTCCCATTGCCGGCGGATACACGGTTGAAGCCGACATGCTCGGCACCCTGGCCAAGAAGCGCTTCAAGCCCGACATGGGCCTCATTAACAGCGGCTACGAAATGGTGCTGATGGGCATGACCAAGGAGTTGGAGTTATCGCGATGGCGCGATGAGCCGACCCACGCTCTGCGTCATAAGCTGCCGATGGAGTTGAAACCCGATCAGTGGTATCGCATGAAGTTGCAGGTCGTCATGAAGGACGGCAAGGCCCACGTCGGCGGAAAGATCTGGCCGAAGGGTGAGACCGAGCCGGCATCCTGGACGATTGAATTCGAGGACACCTGCCCGAACACAGAGGGCAGCCCCGGCATCTTTACCTATTCGAATGGAACAACGGACAAGAGCGATGGCGCGGAAGTCTATGTCGACAATTACATGGTGCATGAAAATGAATAATGAAGTGAAGTCTGCCAATTACGAATCACCAATGCCTCACGGACGAAGTTCACGCATTGGTAATTGGTCATTTGTCATTTGTACTTTGACCGTGGGTTTGATCTCAGCATCGCTTGTTGCCGAGTCCCCTTCCGGTACCAAGCGCGGCGACTGGAAAATGTGGGGCGGTTCACCCGATCGGAACATGGTCTCCGATGAGACCAACATTCCCGCCAAGTGGAACTACAAAACTAAAGAGAACATCAAGTGGACCGCCGAGCTGGGATCGCAGACCTACGGCAACCCCGTCATCGCCGATGGCCGCATCTATGTCGGCACGAACAACACCGGCGAGCACCGGCCGAAGATCAAGGGCGACAAAGGCGTCGTGATGTGTCTTGATGAGAAGACCGGCAAGATGCTCTGGCAGGCCACGCACGACAAACTGCCATCCGGCCGCGTGAACGACTGGCCGGAACAGGGCATCTGCTCGTCGCCCTATGTCGAGGGCAAAATGGTGTACTACATCAGCAACCGCTGTGAAGTCATCTGCGCCGACGCCGAGGGCTTCCTCGATGGAGAAAACGACGGGCCGTACAAGGAAGAGAAGTACAACGAGAAGGAAGACGCCGACATCATCTGGATCTACGACATGATCGATGAACTCGGTGTATTCCCGCACAACCTCGCGACGGCGTCGCCGGTCGTGGCCGAGGGGCTTGTTTTCACGCTGACCGCGAACGGCGTTGACGAGGGGCACCTCAATCACCCGTCGCCGGATTCACCCGACTTCATCGCGGTTGACAAGGTCACGGGAAAGTTGGCGTGGGAGAAGTCCTATTGCGGCAAGAACACGTTTCATGGGCAATGGTCCAGCCCGACCTATGGCGTGATTAACGGCAAGGGTCAGGTCATATTCGGCGGCGGCGACGGCTGGTGCTATGCGTTGGAACCGAAGACGGGCGAGATCATCTGGAAGTACAACCTGAATCCGCCGGATGCAAAGTACATCCTCGGCGGCAAGGGAACGGCGAACGAGATCATCGCCACGCCGGTCATCCACGACAACAAAGTGTACCTTTGCGTCGGCCAGGACCCCGAGCACGGCGAAGGCATCGGCCACTTCCATTGCATCGATGCGACCAAGAAAGGCGACGTCACCAGCACAGGAAAGATTTGGCACGTGGGCGGAGAAGAATTCCGCCGATCGATCTCCACGTGTGCGGTGAAGGACGGCCTTGTGTACGCGGTGGACCTGTCTGGTTTTCTCAACTGCTTCGACGCAGCAACAGGTAAACGCTATTGGCAACACGACACTTACTCGGCCATCTGGGGCTCGCCGTACGTGGTCGATGGCAAGGTCATGCTCGGCACCGAGGACGGCGACGTGCTCGTTTTCAATCACGGCAAGGAAAAGAAGCTGATCGCCACGAACAACATGGAGAACTCGGTCTATACGACACCGGTCGCCTCGAACGGCGTGCTGTATGTGACGAATCGGCGAATGTTGTACGCGATTCAAGGCAAGTAGCGCGACGGCCATTCCTAATCCCATCCGGGTAGTCGCGATAAGCTTGATTTTGTGACCGATTGTCCGAGGTCAATGTGGAATGCCTCCGCAGGAAGTGCTCATTCGTATCCGTGAGGCCGTACTCGAACAACAATACACCCTGTCGGAACACGCCTATGATGAGATGGATCAGGATGATCTGGATGCGTTGGATGTCGAATCCGCCATACTGACAGGATCGATTGAAAAGGAGCTGACGCACGACCCGCGAGGAACCCGCTATGTGATAGTCGGAACGGCGTGTGATTTGCGGACCTCCGTGGGTGTCGTCGTAAGATTCGTTGAAGCGGGCCGACTTTTGGTCATCACGGTGTACGAAATAGGGTAGAATTAAAGTATGTACGACTTTGCCTGTGAACATTGCCAGGGAATGGTCCGTGAGCGAATGGTTGCCCGTGAGGCCCTTCGTCACAAGGGCAGCTTTGTCGTGCTTGAGGATGTTCCCATCGGCGTTTGTGAAAAATGCGGGGCTCGTTATTTCGATGCATCCGTCGTTCGTCGTGTTGCCGAGATTGGCCGTGGAACCTGCCCAGTGGAAAAGACGGTCGAAGTACCGGTCGTCCGGTTTGCTTGAAAGAACTCCTTCTAATCTCCACTATCCGTAAGCATGGTGGACTCGCCGAATGCAAGGTTCAATGGCGGCGACGCGGATGGGTGCGCAGCAATGCCTCGACTATTATACGTCAATGAACGCAATCACCGCCGACCAACCCAAGGCCGCAAAAATCTAACATTGCCGCCGCCAAGGCGACCCTCGACGCCCACGTTCGCGAAACCGTCGCGTTTGGGGGATCGACAGACTCGCCCTACCTCGTCGTTGCTTTATAATCTTAAGGGATAGGTGCGACGAGTCGGCCGCGCCTTTAGCGGAGCTTGACATGGTTGCACGGGCAAAGGTGAGCATTCCAGATCAATCGTTGCAAGACTTTTGTCGCCGTTGGAAGATCACGGAATTCGCTCTTTTTGGCTCCGTCTTGCGCGAGGACTTTCGACCTGAGAGCGATGTGGACATCCTGGTCAGCTTTGCACCCGATGCCCATTGGGGGCTTTTTGATCTCTGCCGGATGGAAGATGAACTGGAGTCGATGTTCGGACGCCGCGTGGATATCATCACGCGTCGTTCCGTCGAGCAGAGCGAAAATTACATTCGACGCCGGGCGATCCTTGAGAATCTGGAGATTCTTCATGCGACGCGATGACGCATGGCTGCTTGATATCCTGCTGGCGTGTCGCGATGTCACTGAATTCGTGCAGGGCGTCTCGCGTGAACAGTTCATGAAAGACAAGATGTTGCAGGGCGCCCTGTGCCATAAACTGGTAGTGATTGGCGAGGCAGCGAGGGCCGTCTCCGACGAGTTCAAGGCTGCGCACGCGCTTGTTCCGTGGCGCGACCTTGTCGGCTTGCGAAATCGCATTGCCCACGAATACTTCCGGCTCGACCTCGATATCATTTGGGAGATCTCGCGGAAGGACGTTCCCTCACTCATAACGGTGATCGCACCACTTGTGCCACCCGGTCAGGAGTGTTGACATTGATGCACCCGCTCAAACAGCGAATTGCCGCAGCAAAGGACCGGCTCGATGCCCACACGCGCGAAATCGTCGCCTGGCATTTCGACCCTGCGTCGGGCTGCCCCTTCTGGATCGAATACGCCAAGAAGCTCTCGTGGGACCCGCGCAAGGAAATCCAGCGCTACGAAGACCTCGACAAGTTCGAGTATTTCCAGGATGAGTGGCTCCGCGGCGGGCCGGTGCGGCGCTGGGTGCCGCGCGGGCTGGCGGGCAAGCCGATCTACGTCTTTGAAACCGGTGGCAGCACCGGCGTGCCCAAGAGCCGCATCGCCAGTGACGATTTTCGCATCGATTATGAAATGTTCAGCGAGACGCTCGACGACAAGGCGTTCCCAAAAGGCAGCGACTGGCTGATGCTTGGCCCCTCCGGTCCGCGTCGGTTGCGCCTCGCCGTGGAGCACCTCGCCCAGCATCGCGGCGGCATCTGCTTCTGTATCGACATGGACCCGCGCTGGGTCATCAAGCTCATCAAGAAGGGTCAGATGGGTGTGATGGACGATTATCGCAATCACATCATCGATCAGGGTCTGACGATTCTCAAAGCGCATCCAAACATCCGTTGCATGTTCACCACGCCCAAGCTACTCGAAGCGCTGTGCGACAAGATTAGCCTCGTGCAAGCCGGCATCACCGGTATCTTCTGCGGCGGCACCAGCATGACGCCGCAGTTCCACCGATTTGCCCGCGAAGAGTTGTGCGAGGGCAAGGTCGATTTCGTGCCGACCTACGGCAATACGCTCATGGGCCTCGCGGTGCACAAACCCTTCGACCCGGCTGATAACTACGCCATCATCTATCACCCGCCGCAGCCGAGGGCGATGGTGGAGGCCGTGGATTTCAAGGATGAGAAAACGATCGTGCCGTACGGCGAGTGGGGCCGCACGCGATTGACGACGCTCACCAAAGAGTTTTTCATGCCGCGCTTCCTCGAACGCGACGAGGCCATGCGCACGCCACCGTGCGAGAAATACCCGTGGGATGGCGTGGCCAACGTGCGCCCGTTCAGCGGCTTCGCAACGACGGTGGTGGAAGGCGTCTACTAAGCGCGGCACACTACGCGATAATGACGCAGCCAACCCCATCGACTCGGCGAAAACTGGTGACCGCAGGGGTGTTGGGCGCGGCCTATCTCGGGCTTTTCGTCGCCGCGGATTTCCTTCAGTTTCCCATTCGCAAGGATGAGCGGTTTTTCTGGCCCGTGGTGGAGCAATTCGCCGCATCGTTTCCGCCGCCGATTGCCTTGCTTCGTGATTACGATTCGCCCACCACGCCGCTCTTGTTTGTGGTGCTCGGCGCGGTGGAGCATGTAATCGGCGGCGGAATCGCCACGGCGCGGGCCGTATGTCTTGCGTGCTCACTTATCATCGCCATGATCGTGGCGTGGCCGCGAAGCGATTCGTGGTCGCGACCCGCGCTGGCGCTGATCGGGTTGGCGGCGTGCCCGTATTTCCTCGGGACCAGCATTCACGTCTACACGGACATCCTCGCGTCGCTCTTCGGCGTGTTGGGCATGATCGGCTTTCTGAACGGGCGGCACGTCGTCGCGGCACTTTCGTTTGCGCTCGCCATTGCCACAAGGCAATACATGGTCGCGTTTCCACTGGCGATGATCTCGACGACAGTGATGGACGCTGCACGCGGCCGGAAACTTGAGCGGGGACACGTCATTGCCTATTCGACGGCCGCGTTAACCCTGGCGATGTGGGTCGTGTTCTTTGGCGGACTGGCGCCGGCCATGTCGCGGCAAAGCCACCTGAGCGCAGACGCCTCGGGGCATTGGCATGTCGATCATTCGCTGTATTTTCTTTCGTGCATCGGTGCATACTTTGTGCTGATTGAGATGCTCTTATTCCGCAAACGTTTCTCGTTCGCAGCCCCGGCGCGGGCACTGAAAACTGCGACGGCAATTGCGATACTTTTCTTGATATGTCCGCCAATGGGCAATGCGCCCGGCGCGGGTGTCGAGGCGATGGGCTATCTGGACAAGGGGCTGAGGTTCTTGCTGCCGGATGTCGGGCGCGTCGCGGTCTTGGCGGTTCTGGCGTTGCTGGGTGTGCAGCGATTCGCACATAACCGGGTTCAATTGGCTTTGATTCTCATACAGGCATTGACGCTGGTTCGTTCTCACATCGCGTGGGACAAGTATGCACTGCCGGTCCTCGTGATTCTTTGGTATTTTCGTGCAAGAAACGACCCCATCAGCGGCTCCCGCGCGGGTACAATAAAGGTGTGACACGATTCATTGGAGTAGGATGCCTGGCTGTGGCGGCGATCAGCCATCATGCGCGGGGCGAAGGCCCTGACGTGATCGTCGGCGCGATTACCGACGTCGTCCGATGGGCAAGGATCGGCGACATTACCGCCTACTCCGTCGGCACCATCGCCTGCAATGCCGGGACGGTACCGCTTCACTGGTATGGCAATACGAACCAGCATCCGGTCATTGCCCAGAATCTCTACCGTTATCGCGACGGCCGCTTTGAGCAGATTGGGAAATCGTGGATCAAACACGGCTTCGCTGCTGAAACCGGAACCTATTGCAGCCTCTGCACCGATCCTGACTCCGGTTCGCTTCTCGGCGTTGGCTGTTCCGACGCCTATCGCGCTCCGCTCAACGGACGCCAGGCCAGCCTCACGCCGCGCTCGCTCGTAAATCCCGCCACTGGCTACTTTGCATTCCCCATTCAGCAGCCGCCGCCGAACACCGAGCTTGATCGCCGAATGCAGGTTCACGATGACGACCTGATTGCAACACCCGGCGCCGACGCGTTCTATTTCCTTGAAGCGATTTACGTGGCCGCCGATGACGCCGCATCGGGCAACAACATGAATAACGCGTCGTATCGGCCCGCGCTGGTTCAGGAATCACCGCCCGGCAGCCGCGAGTTTGTCATTTCTCCGTTTGATCTCACCGTTCAGGGGCGATCCGGACTTGAGGCGTGGTATGACCTCGACCCGAACGCCATCTCAATGACCAACATCGATGTTCCCGGCGACGGACGGATCCAGATTGCCGCGTCGGCCGCATCCATGGAGAACGGTTTCTGGCGCTATGAGTATGCAATCAGCAACCTCAACTCCGAACGAGGCGTGCACGCGTTTTCGGTGGCGCTCCCGCCGGACGCCGTGATCGGGATGACCCGATTTCACGATGTTGATTCACACAGCGGCGACCCCATGTCGAGTGATGATTGGAAGGTCGACCTCACACCGGGATTGGTTTCATGGACGACAACCCCGTACACCGAAAACCCAAACGGCAACGCCATCCGCTGGGGCACCTTGTACAACTTCACGATCGACGTGAATTCGCCGCCGGTCACCGATTGTGCGGTGG
Source organism: Planctomycetota bacterium (assembly GCA_016235815.1). Classification (GTDB taxonomy): domain Bacteria; phylum Planctomycetota; class Phycisphaerae; order UBA1845; family UTPLA1; genus JACRIM01. The sequence goes on along the minus strand of JACRIM010000017.1, from coordinate 147,943 downwards.
CGCTGTCGCTGTTCAAACCGGGGGTTCCCGAATCGATCCCCAAGTCCTTCCTGGGGCCATCTCCGCTTTCGCCCGATTGCAATTCAAATGGAATCTCAGATGCCAAAGAACTTGCGAGCGGTGCCCAACCCGATTGCAACCAGAACGGGCTGATCGACGATTGTGAGATGATCCTATGCCCCGGCATCGTGGCCGGCGATTTCGACTGCGACGGATGGGTGACGGAAACGGATGTGGCGCCCTTCGTCGCCGCGTTGCTGAATGCCGAGTCAGCCTGCTACGCGGACATCACCCGCGATCGAACGATCGACGGCCGCGACATGCAACCATTTGTCGATTTGCTGCTTGCCCCGTGAACGCGCTAAGTTGTGCGAATGGTCGGCGGCGTGGCCGGGCCCTGGTCGAACTCATCCCCACGGAAGGTCGTGCCCAGATAGGCTTCGCGAACGGCCGGGTCATTGATGAGCTGTCGCGGCGCGCCCTCGGCAATCACGCGACCCTCATGGATGATGTAACTGCGATCCGTCACTTCGAGCGTCTGGCGCACGTTGTGATCGGTTAGCAGAAACGAAAGCCCCATGTGCTCGCGCAGGTGGCGAATCTCCCGCTGCAAGTCCTGCACCGCGATCGGATCGACGCCGCTGAACGGTTCATCGAGCAGGATGATTGCCGGCTGCGTGATCAGCGCCCGGGCGATTTCCAATTTTCGCCGCTCACCACCTGACAGGGTCCGCGCCTCCTGCCGGGCGTTGCGCGCCAGGCCGAACTGTTCCATCAGCTCGCGGGCCTTGTTCTTGCGTTCCGCACCCGTCAGCGATCGATTCAATTCCAGAATCGCCAGGAGATTGTCCTCCACGGACAACCGCACAAAAACGCTGTTCTCCTGCGACAGATAGCCGACGCCCTTCTGAGCGCGCTTGAACATCGGCAGCTTCGTGATTTCCTCACCGCGGAAGTGCACATGGCCCGCGTCGGGCGTCACGATGCCCATCGTCATGCGAAAGCTCGTCGTCTTGCCGGCGCCATTGCGCCCCAGCAAACCGACGATCTCCCCCTGCCCCACAAAAAAGCTCACCTTGTTTACAACCGTTCGCCCGCTGTAGGACTTCACAAGATCGCGGGCCTCCAGCAGACGCGCCGTGTCGCTTTGCGGATTCGTTGTTCCTTGAGGGCTGGTCGTTGTTGACAACATGTGAGAACTCGCAATGCCGCCTCGGCACCGGCATGTACCGCACGGACGAAACGGCTGAGTATAGTAGCCCCGCCTGATTCCGTGGAGGCCCGCATCACGGGCTAAGCCACCCCTATCTTGTTGATTCCGCACGCCTTACCTGCGGCGTGAAAGTATTCACAGGTGACGGTTCCCGCCGGCACGCATTGGCCCAAAAAGGGATAACGTCCACTGTGGGCATAGGTTATAGGCTGTTGCGCAACCTGTGGATAATCCTTCTGAGCGATCCACGAGATTCCGCTCCCCGGTACCTTTCTTGATAGCGACTTGCGGTTGAATTCACAGTGGTACGTCACCTAGGATCATGCAGGACGCGGCCCTGCGGATGCCGGATGATTCGCGGCGGACTGCGGCATTATTTGCCGAATGGCCCCGTCTGCTCCTCGCCGAAATGCCTGTCCTCGCCGGTCGCCGTGCTAAACCTCGCCTGGCGCCGTTTCGCTGCCGATCTAATAGCGAACACTCGCTCAAAGGAGCACCCTGCCCCATGAAAGCCCCTGTACGCCATTTGCTTGCGATCATGATCGCGACCTTAGTCGTGATTGTCTCCGACTCCTGTACCCCCAACGCCCTGCAGAATATCAACGCCATAACCTCCGACTTCGTCGGTCCCAGCGGGTCGCCCACCCCACGCGCCCTGCAGGTTGGGTTCATCAACAACACGCCATTCCGCGCCATCTTCACCTTTGGTTCATACGACCAACTCAACAAAGACACCCTGCCCACCGGCTTCGGCCAACTCCGGCTGGAGGGCAATACGGCAAGCGCGCAAGTCGTCCAACCCTGTCGCAAGACGTTCTCACTCGGCGGCGACGAGCTAATCCAAATGATCGACGAAAACCGCAACGACCCCGCCATCAACATCACCGACGAACGGGCACTCGTTCGCGGCGTCAATTTCTCCGGCGCGGCCATTGGCGACCCCCTCGCAGCGGAACCTACTGAAGGCACCGCGGAACCCCGTCTCTTTCTCAACGGCGTCGATTTCAGCTGTGTCCGAACCGACATCCGCCAAACCACCGGCACGGGCCTTCTGCTCTTCACCTTCGAGCAGGATGCGACGGCTCCGGGCGGGTTCCGCATCGACTTCAGTTTCATGCAACCATGACCGGCACTTAGCCCCGTTGTGCTATACTGCTCCCCATACCGGCATCGTCGCCAGCAACGGGCAGATTCTTCATTCTCATTATTCTTCGCGGATGCCCGCCGCGCTTGTCATTCTGCTAGCGAACGTGCCGCCGCTCCGGACATTTGATTATTCACCCGGGAGACCTCCATGCTGCGCCTGCTTCTCCGCCTTTTTCTGTTTCTCACCCTGCTCGCCGTCTGCATGACCTATGTCGAGCGCGGAAACGTCCTCCCCGAAAACCGGATGGCACTCATCCTCCTCGCCGTGGTGCTGACCGCGGTCGTCATCGTCATCGACTCCAGCATCGCACAAAAATCCCTGAAGGCCATCTCGGGTCTCTTCTTTGGATTGACGGGCGGCCTGCTTATTACTTACGTCGTGGCAATGGTGCTCGATCTCCTGATCTCCGCCTATCGCCCGGACCTCGCCGCAATCAACGGACAGGATCAGCCCGTCGTCGCCATCACGAAGGTGATCTTCGGCATCGTCGTTTGTTATTTCTGCGTCAGCTTCGTCCTCCAGACCAAGGATGACATCCGCTTCATCATTCCATACGTTGAATTCTCCAAGCAGCTCAAGGGCCAGCATCCCTTCATCCTCGACACCTCCGTCATCATCGACGGGCGCATCGTCGACATCTGCGAAACCGGCATCGTCGACTCCAAGCTCATCGTCCCCCGGTTCATCCTCAACGAACTTCAGGCCGTGGCCGACTCGGCCGACAAGCTGAAACGCGCTCGCGGTCGCCGCGGCCTTGACGCCCTCAACAAGCTGCAGGGCAGCGCCAACATCGATATCGAGATCATGGAAACGCCGACCATGAGCAAGACCGAGGCGGCCGAGGCGGTCGATCTGAAGCTGCTCACCCTTGCCACGCACCTGAACGGCCTCGTCGTCACCAACGACTACAACCTCAACAAGGTCGCCAAGATTCGAAATGTCCGCATCATTAACATCAACGACCTCGCCAACGCGTTGAAGCCCGTTGTCCTCCCCGGCGAGGGCATGATGGTCAAAATCATCAAGCCCGGCGAAGAGTCGGGCCAGGGCGTCGGCTACCTCGACGACGGCACGATGGTCGTGGTCGATCAGGCCCGCGGGCGAATTGGCGACGTGGTGGAGGTAGCCGTAACCAGCGTCCTGCAAACGTCGGCCGGCCGCATGATCTTCGGCAAGCTCGACGCGGCGAATCGTCAACGCCCGGTACAATCCGCGTAAAACTCGGCCCCGTGGCACCGGCTTGTTGATGTGGCACTGGTTTTTAACCAGTGTATTGCTGTGGCACCGGTTTCCAACCGGTGATCTGTGGCACTGGTTTCCAATCAGTGTATTGTTGTGGCACCGGTTTCCAACCGGTGATCTGTGGCACTGGTTTTTAACCAGTGTGTTGCTGTGGCACCGGTTTCCAACCGGTGATCTGTGGCACTGGTTTCTAACCAGTGGTCTGTGGCACTGGTTTATAACCAGTGTATTGCTGTGGCACCGGTTTCCAACCGGTGATCTGTGGCACTGGTTTCCAACCAGTGTGTTGCTGTGGCACCGGTTTCCAACCGGTGATCTGTGGCACTGGTTTCCAACCAGTGTATTGCTGTGGCACCGGTTTCCAACCGGTGAGAATGAACCCCCAGTGTGGCACAGGTGAAACATCCACCAAGGTGGACAAATAGCCAGTGCATGAGAGAACCACCCATGCCCGACTTCACCCCCCACCAAAAAAAAATCGTCGACCGCTACTACGAAAACAAAGGCGACATCATGCTGACGAAATTGAGCGAACTCGTCAGCGAGCTTTACCTGGCCGAGACAGACAAGAAGCGCGACAAGCTCTGGGAGCGCGTCGCCCTCGCCATGAAAAACCTCAAAATCCGCCCCGATATCGCCGACAAGATCATGGAACGGCGCGACGCCAAGGAATTGGCCCAGCACCTAAACGACTGGCTGGCAAAACACTAGGGTCTCAAAACCCTTGTGGCACAGGCGCCTCGCCTGTGCAAAACAGGTTTTGAAACAGCTCGTGCGAGTCGTAGAGTCGCCTGGGAGACATTCCCTTCGTCAAGGAGGCCACGCAATGAAACCAATTCGCCTCTCTGACCACGCCAAGGGGTACATCCACAAACGAGGATTCACACCGCCTGAGGTGGAAGAGACCATCCGCACCACACCGTGGACACCTGCCGAGTTGAACCGCCTGGAGGCACGCAAGGACTTTCCGTTCGGCCGCACATGGAACGGGAAGGTTTATGGGACAAAACAGGTCAAACCGGTGTTCGTCGACGAGCCGGATGAAATCGTGGTCGTGACCGTGTAGACTTATTACTTCTGATGGGAGTGGTCGCCATGAAAATCAGCTACGACGCCGAAGTCGACGCACTGAGCATCACCTTTCAGGATACCACCGTCACCACCAAGCACCTCGCCGAAGGCATCGCCGCCGATTACGACGGCAAAGGCCAACTCGCGGGCATCGAAATCCTCGATGTCGCCAAGCGATTCGGCGGCCGGGACACGCTGCGCGAAATCACCGTTGAAGGTGTCGGACCCGCCACGCATCGCTGATCCGTCAAAATTGGAAGTTTGCGAATGCCCCCTCAGCCTCATTTCGACTTTTCGACGCTTCGCGTTTCGGCTTTCGGCATTCGGCGTTTCGGCATTCGGCGTTTCGGCTTTCGGCGTTTCGACGTTTCGACGTTTCGACTTTTCTTGCCCGTCTCCGTCCCCTACCCCTTACCTAACAAATACCTACAACAATTCACAGCCGCGAGTGAAACACCGAGCAAGATTGATAGACGTATGGAGAGAACCCCGGACAATCCGCGCCCGCACCACGCCAATCCGCATTCGCGCCCGCCCCATCGCGATAGTCGGACAAAAAACCCAAATCCTATTTGTAACAACCCAGAATTATTTGTATGCATCGCTGCGCAACAGCCACCTCCTCCTCTGTTCCCTGTTCCCCGATCCCTTTGTGCCTCGCCCCCTCAGCATCTGCCGTGCCGGGAAACGCCAGCAGACGCCAGCAGTTTTTCATTTCCCACGCCATTTTGCCGCAATTACACCACCACCCCCACCTCGCGCAGCGACCCCATCCTCCCCCCTGTTCCCCGTTCCCTGTTCCCTATTCCCCCGACCAGCGTTTCGACTTTTCGACTTTTCGACGTTTCCCGCCCTCCCTTGCATTCTGCGCCCCCGCCCCCGATTATCACCTCCGGCGGCACCAACCAAAGGAGCACCATCATGACCAATCGACGACAATTCATCGGCGGCCTCGGCGCGTTCGGCGGCCTGGCCGTACTTCCCACCGAAATGTTTCCAACGCTCATGGCAATGGAAGATGGCGCACCGCCGACGGAGTACAAGATTCCGCCCCTGCCCTACGACTACAAAGACCTCGAACCCCACATCGACGAAGCCACGATGAAGGTTCACCACGACAAACATCACCAGGCCTACGCCGACGGCCTCAACAAGGCCCTCGCCGGTCTCGCCACGGCCCGGGATAAGAACGACTTCGCCGCCGTCGGCAGCCTCTCGCGGCAGCTCGCCTTCCACGCCGGCGGCTTCTACAACCACACCATCTTCTGGAACAACATGGCCCCCACCGGCAAGGGCGGCGGCGGCCAGCCCACCGGCAAGCTCGCCGACGCCATCACCCGCGACTTCGGCGGCTTCGAAAAGTTCACCGCCCACTTCACGGCCGCGACCGTCGCCGTCGAAGGCAACGGCTGGGGCGTCCTCGCCTATCACAGCGCGCTCAAGCGACTCGTCGTCGTCACCATGATGAACCAGCAGCTCGGCCTGCCCGCCGGCTCCGTGCCGCTTCTGATGTGCGACGTCTGGGAACACGCCTATTACCTGAAATACCAGAACAAGCGCGCCGACTACGTCAAAGCCTGGTGGAACGTCGTGAACTGGAAGGATGTCTCCGCCCGCCTTGACGCCGCGATGGGCTGATTCGAGAAACCACGAGCCACTCGCGCGAGTCGATGATCCGCCGCGGCGAGCACGCGGCCGATCCGCCGGCGCACTCCGTCTGCCGCGGGATATAGTACTCCCCGTTTCGTTCTACCCTCGGAGGTGATTCGTGATTCATGGTCCAATTCGTCGAAGCGCCGGTCTTGTCCTTTGCATGCTCGCCGGGGCCTGTGCCGGCCCGCAGCCGACGGTTTCGCATTCCATTGATACGACATTTCTCAAGGACTTCACCGAGACGCGCGGTTTCTCCTGCGGGCAGCCAAGCGGTGTGGACCTGACGCCCGACGGAAGCGTGGCAATCTTTCTGCGCAGCGGGCCGCGCGATGTCGTGCGAAACCTCTTCGAAATGAACACCACGACCGGTGAGGTGCGCGGATTGCTCCGTGCCGAAGATATCCTCCAAGGGGCACAGGAGCAGCTCACCGCCGAGGAAAAGGCCCGCCGCGAACGGATGCGCATCAGCACACGCGGCTTCACGTCGTACCAACTTTCCGAGGATGGCTCGCAACTTCTCGTCTCGCTCAGCGGCCAGCTCTATGTCGTCCGCCGAAGCGATGGCAAGGTGACGCCGATCCCCAAAAGCGCGGCCGGCCCCGCGCTTGATCCGCGCTTCTCGCCCGATGGCACGAAGATCGCCTGTGTTCGCAATCATGACCTGTATGTTTTCGACATCGCCTCCAGCAAAGAGACGGCCGTGACCAGCGGCGGCTCCGAGGATCTCACTCATGGCGAGGCCGAGTTCGTCGCCGCCGAGGAGATGGACCGGCACACCGGCTATTGGTGGAGCGGCGATTCGCAGTGGCTGGCATTTGAAGAAGCGGATCAAAAGGACGTTGAGAAGCTCTACATCGCCGATGCGCGACATCCGGAGAGCGCGCCGCAGGGCTGGCGCTACCCGCGCGCGGGAACGCCGAATGCCAAGGTGCGGCTCGGCGTTGTGTCGGTTACCGGTGGCTCACCGACCTGGGTCGACTGGGATCGAGAAAAGTATCCTTACATGGCGTCGGTACATTGGGGCACGTTTTCTCCGCTCACGCTGTATGTTCAGACTCGGGATCAGCGCGAGGCGGCGCTGTACCTTGCCGACCATACCAGCGGAAAGTTGTCGCAATTGCTGACAGAGTCCGATGCAGCCTGGGTCAATATCGATTCCGACATGCCGCGCTGGCTGGCCGATGGCAAGGAGTTTCTCTGGACGAGCGAGCGCAGCGGTGAATGGCAGCTTGAACTCCGCCGCGCCGATGGTTCACTCGTCCGAACAATCCCGCATGGGTCGCGCAAGCTCGCAGGATTGGTCGCACTCGATCGCGCCCGCCGCGAAGTGATCGTTTCCGCAAGCGACGACCCCACTCAGTCGCATCTCTTCCGAATCTCACTCGATCGAAATGAGATCGTCGCTCTCACCGACGGCCGGGGTTCGCACGGCGGCAAGTTCTCCCGCGATTGCAATACGTGGATCGAATCGGCGTCCCTCCTCGACGGCACGAACCGACAGGTTATTCGCGGGCGCGACGCAACCGTGCGACACGAGCTTCCGTCGGTCGCCGAAGACCCGCCGTTCACTCCGAAGGTCGAGCTTACGACCGTGAACATCGGTCCGCGCATCTTGAATGCGTCGATCATTCGCCCGCGAGATTTCGTGCATGGAAGAAAATATCCCGTACTCGCCTCGGTCTATGGCGGGCCGCATTCCAACGTTGTTCACTCCTCGGCGCGCGGCTACATCCGCCAGCAGTGGATGGCCGATCAGGGGTTCATCGTGGTCTCCATCGACGGGCGCGGCACCATGAATCGCGGCCGCGACTGGGAGCGGGCGATCTCGTGGAATCTCATCGATCCCGCCCTTGAGGATCAGGCGGCCGGCGTCCTCGCCCTTGGCGACCAATACAAGGAGATGGACCTGACGCGCGTCGGGATCTACGGCTGGTCGTTCGGCGGATACTTCTCGGCCATGGCCGTACTGAAGCGGCCGGACGTGTTTCATTGTGCCGTCGCCGGGGCACCGGTCATCGACTGGGCCGACTACGACACGCACTACACCGAGCGTTACATGGGGCTGCCCACCGCCAACGCCGAGGGCTATCGCAACTGCAGCGCGCTGACCTATGCCGCGCAGCTTCGCCGACCGTTGCTCCTCATTCATGGCACCACGGATGACAACGTGTATTTCACGCACACGATGAAGATGGCCGAGGCCCTGTTCCGCGCTGGAAAGCCCTGCGACCTGCTGATCCTGCCGGGCTTCACGCACATGGTCCCCGAGCCGGAGGTCAACATCCGACTCAACGAACGAATCGTGAATCACTTCCGCAAGTATCTCGTGGAGCGAAAACCCGAGGCGTGAGTCGCCATTACTTTGCATCACTCCATCGAATCGTCACCCGCGCGGTCAGCCGGTCGGCCTTTCCCGTGAATCGTTGCACGGTGAGGGCGTCCACGCGACGCGTCAGTGTGATGATTCGTCGAATCGCCTCGATGGGGTCGAATCCCTCTAGCTCAAGCGCATTTGCAGGCTGCACGGGGATCTGAATGTCGCGCGTTTCGCCGCCGCGAAGCACGCGCACTTCAAATCGCCTGGACATGCCGCGTTCTCGATAGCGCCTGGCCACTTCCTGGGCCGGTCGTGTCGTCGTCAATGAACGGCCCGCCGCCGCGAGAATAATGTCACCCGGTTTGAGATAATCCATGGCGGGAGAATCCGGCTCCACTTCGCGAACGACGGTCCTCACCGCACTGGTCGGATCCTGCTCGAGGACCACTCCCAAACGCGTGTACTGCTCCAGCCGCTGCTCGGCCCATCGCCGCCACCACGATTCCTGCAGCATCATGGGATGATCTTTCGCCACGTGCAAAAGCCATGACTCCAGCATTTTTGCGGCCTGTGCGCCGCGAACATAGACCCATTGGCCTGTGCCGGATCCATCGAGTTCACTACCATTTGCGGGGAGGAGAGGTCGAAGCGCCGTCACGCCGTCGATGCGTTTCGTCTTGTTCTGCGAAGCCCGGAGGATCTCCTCCATTTGCGACGGCGATGTGCCGAGCATGAGCCGACCGCCGGCAAGGCACCAGCAAAGCTCCGTCTCCTTCAGGGCATCGAGTCCTGTTCGCTTCGCAAGCGCCGGGCCTACTTCGACGCGATGCAACGACACGTCACCCACCGGGTGGGTCCCGACTTTCACCTCGCGTAGTTCCTCGCCGGCAGTGACCGCCGATGCTGCAAGCACCTGTGCGAGGAACCCAAGGACTGTGTCCAGTTGCTTTACGTGCTGATCCCCCTCTTTGACCGGGCAAATGACCGTGAAAGTCGGGACGATGGGCGAGGATGATCGGCTCGCGCCGACCACGACGGTAAACGGAGGCCCCATACGGGCGATCAAGTCACTCGGTGCCCCATCGGGGGCGGAAAACGCGCCGATGGAAAACGCGAGCAACGATGCGCCTTCGTTGAACCGCCCCGCGCCGGCCTCCTTGCCCAGCGTGGCGAAATCAAAGGTGTCGGCCAACACGGCGATCGTGTCGGCCGGGAGCGACCCGAGCAGGGAAACATCACAGGTCGAGTCATTCGTGACCGGCGCGGCGCGTTGCCCCTGCATTTCACATGCGATTTGAGAACCCGTCACCGACACGCCGACCAGAAGCCGCGTGCAACCCGCCAGCGCGTAGGGCGTTCCTTCGGGCCACGTCACATAGAGCAACGCCGGATAGTTGGTGGACATCCGGGCCTTTAGCGCGGCGAATTCCGATCGGCCGGAGAGGTTCGGCCCGCGTCGACCGGATAGCAACAACACGGTGCGCGCCCACAACCCCTCGGGATCATCGGTCGGTCCGAGGGCAATCGTTCGATCCAGCACGGCCAGTAGAAGACCGCCTGCCAGTGTGTATCGTTTGACAAGGCCTTCGTCGGGCATGGACTTTGCTTTCCAACGCTTCAGCAAAGGTCCGACGTCGTTTGCGGAGGCCAGTTCCGCCAGCAGCACGCCGTTTTGCCATTCCTGCGGTTCGGTCGCGATCAGCGCGGAGCGTCGGCCGAGGACCTGGTCGATGGCGGCGTCGGCATCCATTCCCAGGAGTTGCTCCGCCATGCGATGCCACGGCTGAGTGGTGGCGCCCTTCGACGGCGCCTCGCTTAACTCCCGGACGGTTTCCCAGATGCCCAGATTTCGAAACAGCGAACGAACGCCCGCGAGATCGCTCATTTCCGCGTAGAAATGCGCCTCGCCCGGCACGATCTTCAGCCAGTCCGCCGCGGGTTCTGCCGGCCGAACCGATTCCGGCTGAGCCTTGCTGAGAGAAGCAGTTCCGAGCGTGAGGACAACAAATGCCGTGCATGCGCTTCTTAATTGAGACAGCCGTGTCCAATGATCCATAAAGGTAGGTTATGTTCGTTTTCCCGCGTTAGAGCAAGGGTACGCCGCGTGCCACCTGTTGACTCGGCCATTCGCCGATATAATCCAAGTGTGATGGCGGTACGGAGCCGCCGGACCATTCTCGCGGAGGCCATAACATGAACGACCCCCTGAATCGAAGCGAACGAAGTGCCCTTGACCGCGACGGCTATTACGCCGTTCCCGCGGCACCGGCCATACTGACAGTCGAGGATCGTAGTGTTTTCATCACGCGAACCTATCTGACCCTGCTCGGTGCGATCCTGGCGTTTGTCGGCCTGGAGGTGGCCATTTTTCAGAGCGGCGTTTCGGAACGGATCGCGGGGGCGTTGTTGGGCGGGAGAAACAGTTGGCTCCTGGTGCTGGGCGGGTTTGTCCTCGTTTCATGGCTGGCCAATATGGTTGCACAGTCTGCGCAGTCGCTCACAGCACAGCTCCTGGGCCTGGCCGGGTATGTGGTCGCCGAGGCGCTCATCTTCGTGCCGCTGCTTTACATCGCGGAACGTGTGGCGCCGGGCGCGATTCAAAGTGCGGCGCTGGCGACGTTGCTTGGGTTCGCAGGCCTGACGCTTGTGGCCTTCGGCACGCGAAAGGACTTTTCCTTCCTGCGCGGCATCTTGATGTTTGCCGGCGTTAGCGCCATGGTCGCCATCATCTGTTCCCTTGTCTTCGGGTTTACGCTTGGGACGTTTTTCTCCGCGGCGATGGTGGCGGTTGCGGGAGCCTCGATCTTGTATGACACCTCCAACATCATTCACCACTATCCGTCGAATCGTTACGTCAGCGCGGCCCTGTCGCTCTTCGCGTCGGTAGCCCTCATGTTCTGGTATATTTTGCGAATCCTGTCCGCCAGCCGACGGTAGGCTCAAGCGATCCAGCCCAGGCGGCGTGACCGGTGCAAACGGTCGCGCCGCCTTTTTTTTGTTGCCCGACATCACGGTCAAACTGATACCGTGCTCAAAACCGGAGAATTGGACATGTCCTCGCCCCGTGTGCAAATCCGCCAGGCCACCGTCGCCGATGTGCCGCTCATTTTCCAACTGATTCGCGAGTTGGCCGAATACGAACGCATGGTGGATGACGTCAAGGCGACCGAAGACACGATTCGGACGACGCTGTTCGGAGCGCGGCCGGCGGCGGAAGTCCTGCTCGCCTACCTTGACGGAGAACCCGTGGGCTATTCGCTTTTCTTTCAGAACTACTCGACGTTCATGGGGAAGCCCGGGTTGTATATCGAGGATCTGTTTGTCCGGCCCACGATTCGCGGAGCGGGCGTGGGCAGATCACTCATGAAGCGTCTCGCCGAGATCGCGGTTGAGCGCGGCTATGGACGGGCCGAGTGGATTGTGCTGGATTGGAACACATCCGCGAAGGGGTTTTACGAGAAGCTGGGCGCGCGACACAACGCGATGTGGGATTCCTACACGATGCCCGCGGACGCCCTGGCCAGACTCGCATCAGACGCGTGAGCGGCCATGAGACGCCGGCGTCACCTCGCGGCGCGCGGCCTGCGGCGTCGAAATGCACAGGCGGCTCCCAATGCCGCCATGCCCGCCGTCGCCGGTTCGGGGATATTCGGCTCGCTGAGGGAGGTGCCGTATTGGAACGAGACATTGCCGATCACGGCGGCCGGATTGAAGTCGCCACCGATGCCGGTGAGCGTGAAGACAACGCTGTTCTTGATGAGAGCGTTGGTGCCGGTGACAGGTGTATTGCCGGTGGCCGTGTTATCGCCGGCAGACGTGATTCCGTATTGCAGTCCATCGGTGCTGGTCGGCCCCTGCAGATTGGAACCTGGGAAATTGCCGTTTCCAAATAATCCGAGACCAGACGAACTGATACCACGTGTTGCACCGTTGGGGGCGCCGGCGAGTGATGCGGCATAGGCCCACTCGCCACCGACCACGTTGCCTGGATCGGTGCTTCCGAAGACGACGATCGAGCCGATTCCGAGGATGGCGGAATCCGGTGTCAGGGTCGGGCCACCGCCGACTATATCAAAGAAGACGCCGGTCAAAACGTCCGCAGGCACCATGACATCAGATGGAGAGGTGTTCCTCAGCGTAACTTGCAGCTTTCCCGCGACGACTTCAAACGTCGCTGACGCGGCCAGATTTCCGGACGAGGCACTGAACGTAACCGGTGCGGCGTATGACGGAGCCGCCACGATCATCACGGCAGCCACGAAACACGAAATCGACGACGTAAAAGAGCGCAACTGCATGCCTTCCCCCTTTTGTGAAACCAGTTGAATCAGACAACGACGAGGAGTGAATCACACGGACGCCGGTTACAACCGGACGTCGCATTACCGCGAGGCGTCGCGTTGTCTTTCCCCCAAAGCTCGTTCCAAGCCCAATGGAAAGCGAGCTAATCAACTCTAGCTCTGGAACGCGCGAAGGCAAATGACGGCAATTTCGTTTTTCGGAGCCTGTCCCTGATGCCAATAAAAAACGACCAGCGTGTTGAGACGCAATGCCGGTTCAAGAGGATGACGGTCAACGAATCAAAGCGGCAAAAAAGGGTGTGATAACGCTATCAGTCTTGTTGGGACGTTTCGTCGCCCGCCGGATCCGCCAACGTCCGGATTTCTTTGGCGTGCTCCGGAATTCGGATGGACTGCTCCCGCCCGGTATCGCGCCCGAGGTATTTGAAGGATGCCACCAGCAAGTGATTGACGATCCAGCGCAGATCCGACTCCGGCCCGGACGCCGAGGCGATGCAGCGCCACGCGACGGAGTTGCCGGAATGAGGATCCATGTCCAATGGTTGAGTTGTCGCGGGGAGCAAACTTCGCTTGGCCAACGTCAGGCCAAGGCCCTTCGTGTAGTCCGTGTAGGACTGCGGCACGTAGTAGGTTCGAGGCCCTATGCGCGAATTTACCACGGTCATTCGCCCGCGCCGATCGTATGCATAGGTGCGGTAGTACTCAGGGCCCGCCGTGACGGGGCGATACTCGATGCCGGGCGTTCCGTCGTCGATCGCCGCATCGGCCACGAGCACGAAATCCGCTTTGTCAGGCTCGGCAATTCGGTATTCTCGCTGTTCCAACAGGCGGGAAATCTTCGACGCCAGCTCGCGCTCCAGCAGCGGCTCCGGCGGATTGGTGCGGGCGATGACGCCAATGGTCGCGCCGTCGCCAGCCGCCGGCATGGGAACGGCGGCTGATGTGTAGGCGTTGACGCAAACGCGGATTGAGGAACAGCCCGGGCACAGGAAAAGTGCGAGACCAAGTGCAATTAAACGAATTCGCGGCATACGCGGGGCAACACGGACTAATAGAGCGGGTTAATCACCATGCCCGTCGCCAACTTCGGGAAGAAGTACGTCGACTTCTGCGGCATCAACTCGCCGGCGAGGCAGATTTCGCGGAGTTGGTTCATGCTCACGGCCGGCATCAACACGGCAACGCCGCCGGTCTCCATGGCGTCGGCAATCGACTCCTGCATATTCTTATGATAGTGCAGCGTCGGGGGCTTGCCGCCGCAAAACGTGGGTTGCACAACTTCATCAACGATGTAGCGATGGAAGATGGCATACGCGAGGCTGCGCCATGCGGGCTTTCGCTTTGGCTCGTACTTCGCCAGAAGGTCGGGATCGCCTGGAGATATCACGGCACAGGTGCCTTCCTTGGCGAAGTACAGCGCCATGGCCTGCGGACCGACGGCGGCGAGGCGCCGGGAAAGTTCTTCGGCGCTTGCGGGCTTGTTGATCGGAGTCCAGCCGAACCCAGCTCCCAGCGCGCTCGTTAGTTTCTCCATGGTGAGGCCCGGGACGTCGACCATGCTACGGAAATAGGGCTGGATCACCGCGCCGGGGTCTTCCATGCCGCACAGGACGGCGAGCACGTAATTCACCGGGTGCTCCTCGGGCACTCGAACAAGCTGCTCCATCTCCTTTTCGCGATACATCAGCGCGGTCGAGTAACGATGGTGGCCGTCGGCGATGAAGATGGGGCGATCGGCAAGCATGGACTTCACACTTGCAATCACGTCCTCGTCGGTCACAACCCAGAGTTTGTTTTGTATTGCCTCCAACATGCCGAGCTGGTCGGGTTCGCGATCGATCGCGCCGTCAAGCATGGCCGCGACTTCATTCCCCGGATCGGGGTAAAGACCAAAAATGGGGCTGAGATTGCAGCGTGTGGCGAGCGTCAACTTCAAGCGGTCTTCCTTCGGGCCGCCGAAGGTCTGCTCGTGGGCAAACACACTGCCCTCGCCGAAGGGCGAGAGACGAAGGCGTGCGAAAAACTTCTTTCGAGTGAGCGTCTTGGTGCCGAGTTTGTAGGTCTGGTGATAGACGTAGATCGCAGGGGCCGGATCGCGGGCAATGGCGCGGATATCCAGCCAACTGGTCAACTCGCCGGCGGCTCTGTCATAGACTTCATCGGGGCCTGCGGATTTCGGCGGGACATGCGGAAGATCGATGGCGACGATGTTGTGGTCGTCCTTGGCAAGGAGGATCTGCTTGTCGGCCTCGCTCAGGATGTCATACGGCGGAGCGATGAGGTGGCTAAGCTCGTTGCTGGTGTAACGGATCGCGGCAAACGGTTCGATGTGGGCCATTCGGGCACTCGCTTCGGCGTTGGTTTCGATGATCGTGTAGGCCCCCTATGATGCCCCCCACGCGCGCGGATGTCCAGCAGGCCCCGCGAGACCGTGTGGAGAAAATGCATGGCGCACGCGCCTTTAACCACGACGACCAAACTGAGTTGGCGGTTCCCGGCGACGTTCTGGTTTGCAAACGTCTCGGAGCTTTTTGAACGGGCGGCGTTCTATGGAATGTTCATCGCGCTGAACCGCTATCTTTCAGACGAGGTCGGTTATGGCGACGTGGGGGCCAACAATGTGGCCGCGGTGTTTTCGTTTTTTCTTTATCTCCTTCCGCCTTTCATGGGAACGCTTGCGGATCGAATCGGATTTCGGCCTGCGCTGATCATGGCGTTCGCGCTTCTGACGGCCGGTTATGCGCTTCTCGGCGCCGTTCAACTCAAATGGACGGCCATCACGGCACTCGGTCTCATTGCCGTCGGCGGCGCGATCGTCAAACCTGTCATCATGGGAACCGCGGCAAAATGCTCGGACGCGGCCCACCGACCCCGCGCATTTTCCATTTTCTATTTCATGGTGAACATCGGGGCATTCCTTGGGAAGACCTTTGCGTATCCGCTTCGGGTCGGATTCGACAGCAAATGGCTGGGCCACGTCGAGTTGGGATTGGTGGGCATTAACTACTATGCGTCGTGCATGGCGCTATGTGCCCTGATCGTGGTAACGATCGCCTATCGAAGCCCCGATGCGGGTGGCGTGGGCCGATCCTTCTCCGAGGTGTGGCGGGCGTTTGTTCGCGTGCTTCGCAACGGCCGTTTCATGACGCTTATCCTGATCGTCGCGGGCTTCTGGATGATTCAGGGGCAGTTGTACGCTTCCATGCCAAAGTACCTGGTCCGCCTGCTCGGGCCGAAGGCGAACCCCGAGTGGCTTGCGAACATCAATCCGTTTGTCGTCGTGTGCTGCGTGGTGGGGATTACGCATCTGGTGCGTCACGTCAAGCCGGTCTATTCCATCGCCGTCTCTCTGGCGATTATTCCATGCTCGGCGCTGGCCATTGCAATCGCGCCGATCGTCATTTCAAGTCTGGGCCGAGAGGTCACGCTTCCGGGTGGGGTCACGATCTACACGCTGACGATGATGATGATCGTCGGGATCGGCCTGCAAGGGTTGGCCGAGTGTTTTCTGTCGCCGAAGTTCATGGAGTATGCGAGCAAACAAGCGCCTCCCGGCGAAGAAGGCATGTACATGGGCTTTCAGAATCTGCCGACCAGCATCTCCTGGCTTTTTGGTTTCATCGCGGCGGGTCATTTGCTCGATACGTTTTGCCCCGACCCCATGAAACTCGCCAAGACGGACCCGGCACAACACGCTCAATGGCAGGCCGCCATCAATGGCCAGGGGCCGATGCCTGCGGCCTACGCCAGCGCCCACTATATTTGGTACGTGTTTGCGGCCATCGGCGTGACAGCGCTAATCGCATTGCTGATCTTCAACACGGTAACCTCGCGAGAAGACCGCGCGGCCGCGCAGCGAAAAGCCGGTTAGGTCGCCTTTCGATCCAGCCACTTCGCCACGGCCGGCGCCTGATAAACCTCAAACCGCTTCAACAAAACGCTCGCGTCGCGCTCGACCATGACCATTTCGCGATGTTCCGATTTCAGCAGTCGTCGTGCGACCATGTGATCCAGAAACATCAGCAACGCATCGAAATAGCCGGCGGCGTTGAGCAATCCGCACGGCTTATGATGAACGCCCAACTGCGCCCAGGTCCATACTTCGAAGAACTCTTCCAGCGTGCCGATGCCGCCGGGCATGGCGATGAATCCGTCGGACAGATCCGCCATGAGCGCTTTTCGCTCGTGCATGGTCCCGACGATGCGCAGATCCGTCAGGCCGCGATGGCCCACCTCGCGATCCCACAGGGCCTGCGGGATGACTCCGATGACCTCACCGCCCCGGGCGAGCATTTCATCGGCAATGATGCCCATCAGCCCGACGCTACCGCCACCATAAACAAGTTTGATGCCCCGTTCGCACATCGCCGCCGCGAGTTCGCGCGCGGATTCGGCAAACGCTGGAACATCGCCTGTCGACGAACCACAAAAGACACAAACGGATCGCATCATTTCCAAAGGCTACAAGCAAGCGCGGCCGGCTTCAACTACACTCGCGAGCGAAAACACGTTTCATCAACGATCGAACTTAACGAAGGGCGGCTGCTCGCATCAAGCGATCCCGCACGGCGGACCACTCCGGCGCTTCGAGCGGCAGCTCGGCGACAATGACATCCACGCCTGCGTCGTCCAATTGATGAAGGGCGGAGTAGAGCCTTGCTGCATAGGCCGCAGCCTCAAATGGTAAGTTAATGCAGATGACGTTGTCCGAAGTTTTGATCGCGCCGTCCAGCGTGATCCAGCCGACTCGGGCGCCTGCGGCGACATGCTTCAACACCTCTTCATCTCCGCCGTCTTCCACGCAGATGACTCTCGCCCGTGGCGCATAGTGCCGCTCCATCAGTCCGGGCGAACGAATTGTTTCGCCCGAAGGGTTCTCCCGCGCGTGTTGAATCACGGTGCCGCCCGTGACCGACACGATTTGCAAGATCGAAATCAACCCCGGTCGCAGGATGCGCGGCGTCGGTTCGCACAAATCGAGCACGGTGGATTCCAATCCGCCGGTCGTCGGTCCGCCGTCGAGGATCATGTCAATGCGGCCATCGAGGCTGCGGCGAACGTGCTCCGCCGTCGTTGGAGAGAGGCATGTCGATCGGTTGGCACTCGGCGCCGCGAGCGGAACTCCGGCGGCGCGCAGCAATGCCAAGGCGATGGCATTTGCGGGCACCCGAATGCCGACGGTCGGTCCACCCGCCGTCACAAGATCCGGGATGATCGACTTCCGTGGCAAGACAAACGTCAGCGGCCCGGGCCAGAATTTATCGGCCAGCACGCTCGCGACGTTCGGCCACGACGACACAAGCTGTTTTGCAGCCGGCACATCCGCGACGTGAACAATGATTGGGTTACTCGCAGGCCGGCCCTTGGCCTCGAAGATTCGCGCAACAGCCGTCGCATCGAGAGCATTAGCTCCGAGGCCGTAGACTGTTTCCGTCGGGAATGCAACCAGTCCCCCACCGCGAATGACATCCGCCGCACGGGCGATGCGATCCGGCTCAGGCTGAATGGAATCAATCGTCAGGCATTCCGTCGAGCGGCGCATGGCGTGTCATCTCACTTCGCGGCGAACATCTGACCTTCAATCAACTCAACAAACCGCCGGGCCATCGCGTCGGTGATGACCTGCTTGTCATAGGTCAGGCACAGGTTCAGCCGATCCTCAAATTTGCTGAACACAGGGTTCAAGGCCGGCGGCGTCGTCGTCGGGCCGCTGCCCCACAGATTCATCACGCGCCGGCCGCACAGGCTCCGGATCGGCTGCGCGATTTCGCCATAGTAGGAGAAGCCGGATGAGAAGGCGGCGATGCTGAGTGGCAATTTGAAGATCAGCGAATAAGCCCATTTGTGAAGGTAAGACGCTGCCCACATCAGAGCCCACTGGCTCACGTCCATCTGTCGCGACAGGAAATCCTTGAATTGCTCGAGCAGGTGATTCGCCAGCGCCGATGGGTCGTCGATCTCGCTTCGCAGGCCGTGAAGAATCGGCGTTACCAGGAAATTCCCGGCGACGGGGCGTTTCTCAAACAGGTTCGCATCATGCTGCGAGATGCCGACGCGCAGCGGCATGGTGATCAGATACGCATCGGTTTCCACGCATTTTTCAAGATACATCGTATGCAACGCGCGGATAACGCACGCGGCGACATAACGCGCGTAGAGCGCAGGCCCGAACGGCGTCGACTTCTTCGCTAGCTCCTGTAGATGCGATGTCTCGGCGGATGTCCAGTGACGATGAATGACCTCGTGCCGGGCGCAGGGTCGATCGGGCGGCGTGACCAGCGGTCGCAGAGTCAATCCTTCGTGCGACTGGTGAAACGAATAGCCCCGCTGGGCCAGACCGATGCGGCGCGTAAACGAAAAGTTTCGAAGCACGTCCAACGGTCGAGGCTCGTTCGTGAGATTTGCAGGCATCTCCAGCGGAGGCGTGGCGCCCGACGCCAGGTCTTCAAGCGCGTGGCGACCCATTTCAGAGAGAAACCAATGCGCTCCATCCGCATCCATCATGAAATGCGGCCAGCGAAAGATCATCCGCGAGCGCGACTCAGGCAGGGAATAATGCTCGAAGCGAATCTGCGGGCCTGCACGGTGGTTCCACGCCGCAGGCTCACCACCCGGATAGAGCGAGTCGATCCGCTGTTGCCAGTCGGGGGCATCGCGAAAATCCAGATGGTGATACGCGACGCGGGCAGCGCGTTGGGCGGCCGATTCCACGTTGCGCGGAAACTTCCAATACGGCCGTCCGCGCGGGAAGGTAATACGAAGCTTTCCCATGGTGGCGGGATGCCGTGCCATGGTTCTGGCCAGGGCCTCTCGAAGGATGTCGGGTTCGATGTGCCCGTCGACGTCGAGCATCATGAAGGCGATATTTCCTTCCAGGGAACGGCGCGTGAGCAGTTGATGCTGCCCATAGAAGAAGTAATCGCACGGATTGAGCAGAATTCGGCCCATCAGGCGCCTTTCGTTGGAACGGCGGATACCGATCTCACGGACTTGGCGGCGGAATTCAAATCAGCCGGGAAAAACCGCAATCGCCGCGACGTCAGGGGTTCCTTGAACCGCACGCGCATCGCATCGACAAACTCGCCACTTCTCACAGAGGCGACTTCGGCGGTAAAGGTCTTGGTCGAAAACGTCTGGCCGACTTTCGGCGTCCAGTCGCGTGGAAATGCAAGCCGGTGCACCCGCGCCCCAAGCAGCGACTGATCCGTGGCCCGGACCAGCAGGGTGTGGTCATCCTCCACTTCGGTCGTCGCCCCGATGCCCGGGGGCAGCAGATAGACGAGCGAAACATCACGCAGGCCGGTTATATATTCCAGCCGATCGCCACTGCAGATATTGTCCACGATGGAGTCGGCCTGCGTGGCAAAAAGAATCTCCCCACCCGTGAGCGGCGGCAAACAAGCGGCCGCCATTTTTTCGATTCGAGCACGCGCCGCTACCTCGGCCTGGTTGATAAACAGGACCGTGCCGACCATGCATGCCACACTGACGATTCCGTTTGATGCAAGGTAGAGGTGGCGAAGCGGCCGCGGCACAATCACATCCTCTTCGCGCGAAGGGAGAATCATCCCGGCGACGAGATAGAACCACCCGATGGATGCTGCACAAAGATAGCGACTACTCGGCGCGATGGACTTCAGGCACGGCAACATGAATAACACGGCCCAGAGTGCAAAGAACAGTGCGGCCGGATCATTCTTCGCGCTTCGACGCACGTATAGAAGCGTGGGAGAAACCAACAGCGCGGCAACGAGCGCCACGGCGAAATTCTGTTCCGCAGTCGCCGTCAACAGCGCGTCGATCGGGAATCCGATCGTCCATACGGCGACATAGAGGAGTATCGAAAGGATGCCGCCGGTGCCATAGACGGCGGACCCGGCATAGGTGCTGCCCCAATCGAACGCCCACGGACGTGAATAGCGATAATAGGCCAGGTAACCGGCGGCAATCACGCACATTGCGATGGCGATGTAGGCATTGTGTGGGCGACGAAAGCGCTCGTCGCGCCGAACGCGCACGATCAGCTCGTGCGCCACAATCACCGCAGGCAGCGCGATGGCGACTTCCTTGGAGAGGATCGCAAACAAAAAACCAATCAAGGCCAGCGGCAGGTGCCATGCACGAGGCCGATTCCATGCAGCCCAGTAGGCTCCCGCGGCCAACGCCACGCCGAGGACGACTTGAATCTCTGAACGGTTGCACATCCACACCGTCGGCGCGGTGACAGTCTGCGAGATTCCGAAGAAGAACGCCGCGGCTCCAGCTCGAAGCGCGTCGAATCGAACCTGCCGAAACATCCAATGCACGGCCAACACTGCCAGTGCGAACACACCAAGGCTCACAAGTCGGTGGCCGATGACGTTTCGCCCGAAGAGCTGCACGCCGCCCAGAAACGACCACTCGCTCAGCGGACGAAAGAAGTCTTGTCGGCCCTGCTCGGGCATCCACCAGGGCACCGTTCCGCGCGTGCGTAAATCGTTCCAATCCTGCTCGGTCCTGGCAAAACGAAACAACTCGGGCGATGCCGTCTCTCCGCGCAGAAAGCGCTCGCACTTAAGGATCATGTGCATATCGTCGGAGAGGAGCGGCCCGGTGATGGTCCAGCTATAGAGCAACAGGGGGAGGCCCAGCCAAAACCAGCGCGACGGCGCTGCGCCGCGGAAATAGCCAAATGTGCGGTCAAGAAACTGCATGTCGTCCATCTTCCCACGGCCTGCGCCCCCGATCAACGCGAACCGCATTCATCAGGAAACGGGCTTTTGGTAAGTCGTGCCGCGCCAGGTGATCGGCCCGCCACTGATCAAGCTGCGTGTGGCCCGCAAACAGACCGCCAGGACCAGTGATGCACCCAGCGGATGCAGGAGTGACAGCCATCGATTCTCACCCGACCGGTCATAGATGAGCCGGCAGAGCACCACCGAAAGCAAGAAATGAACGACTGCCATTCCCGCCCATATCGGAGTCCATGGCACCTGCGTGCCGATTGCATTCGCGATGGCGAGTCCGCCGAGTATTTCCAGCGGCAGCAGTGCCACGAAATTAATCGCCCCAAGCGTAATCAACATGCGCGGCATCGTCTTGATTCCGCCGACGCATGTGCGCGTCATGCCGTGAATGGTGCGCTTCAGGCTTCCATAAAAACGCACGGTGTAAAGCTGCGGCGCCAGCACGTAGGCGATGCGCTGGCCGGCCTTTTTCGCGAGCCGAAGCAGGGCGCTGTCTTCGTCGTATGCCCGAATCACGGCCTCGTGTCCGCCGATTGCGTCATACGACGATCGCCGTGCCACCATGAACATGCTGCCGATGGCCACGTCGGAATTCGGGTCGCTGATGGTGCGCGGGTCGTACCATGCGTAGGCCACGGCGCCAAAAAGGGGCACGAGCAAACGCTCCCAAAACATCGTCAACTCCGGCGCACCCATCACGGCGAGCCAGTCGAGTCTGGTCTCCTGAATGTGCCGAACAATGGCGCGGAAGCAGTTGGGGTGCACGCGAAGATCGCTGTCCATAAAGACAACGATGTCGCCGGATAAGTGCGGCGTAATTCTCGATATCGCATGGGGCTTGCCGTACAGCCCCTCGGGCAATTCGCGAATTTCCACGTATTTCACGCGCGGTTCTCGCTCGGCGATGGCGGAAACAACCCGCCCTGTTCCGTCGGTGGAGCGGTCATTCACCACGATCACGTTGAAGTCGGGATAGTCCTGCGCCAGCGCCGCCTCGATACATACTGCGACGTGCGCCTCTTCATCCTTTACCGGAATCACCACGTCGAGCCGGGGCATCGGTCCGCCCGACAAGCCCGCACGGGCATCAAACGCCGGTTGATCCTGCACGAGCCGCATCGTTCGCCAGATGCTCTTGCACAATGACAACAAAGCAAGGCCGTACAAAATGGCAATGGCCCAGGCAATGTACATCTCAGTCATGCTCCCACTCGCTACGCAACAAGGCAACGGCAAATCGTACTTGGTGCGATTTAGTGTTTCCAGTCAGACCGGTGGTGTCGGAGGTCCATTCGATCGCGCATCCGAGCAATACCGGACGGCGATGGATTGACTCGCCTTCGATCTGGCCAAGGCACATCGTATGAGGAGATACGCGATATTGGCGGGCCAAACCCGCAATGGGAGGCTACTGCCGTCGAAGGGTTACAAACTCCGCAGCCGCAGCCAGGGCGTCCCGGGCGTCGCTGCCGGGCAGGACCGAAAGGTGCTGCAAAGCGGATTGCACATAGGACCGAGCGGTGTCCATGGAGCTTTCGACGGCATCCCCTCCGCCAAGAAGCTCCTGCAATTCATCCCCGTTTGCACCTCCGGACATCGCATTAATCAATCGCTCGCGACCCGATGCATCGGCCCTTTGCAGGAAGCGAATCGCCGGGAGGGTGAGTTTTCCCATCTCCGCATCACGCCCGACCGACTTGCCCATTTCAGCCTGAGTCGCCGTCAGATCGAGCAGATCATCCACGATTTGGAATGCGATGCCGAGATCCATGCCGAATTCGGCCATGTGGCGGACGATCTCCGCCGAGGCCCCCGACGACTCGGCACCAAGCTCGCTGCACACGCTGGTCAGTGCGGCCGTCTTTCGTCGGACGATCTCCAGATATATATCCTCATTGAGCGCCCAATTCCCCCGGTTGGCGATTTGGAGCAACTCGCCCTCGCAGACCGTGTTGGTCACATCGGCGATCCGCCGCGACGCCCGCGTCGAGCCGAGGCTGCTGCACAGGTGGTACGAATGTGAAATCAGATAATCGCCGAGCAGGACGGCCGCCTCATTGCCGACAAGGCGATTCACCGTCGGGCTGCGTCGTCGCACATCGGCCTCATCCAGAACGTCATCATGCACCAGCGTGGCCATGTGGACCATTTCGACGACGGCGGCAAGGGTGATGTGCTCTGGGCGAAGTTCGCCGCAGGCCTTGCCCGAAAGCAGCAGCAACTGCGGGCGAAGCAATTTGCCGCGATAGGCGCGGATCCGCCCGGTCAGGTCGTTCACGAAGGCCAAGTCGGACCGGATCTCGCGATCGAACACGTCGATCACATCGGCTAACTCGGCCTGAATGAGGTCGGTATGTGCGGCAAGCGTCGGCATAGTGCGTCAACAGAGACGGCGTAATTCTAGTGAGACGGCGGCGTGAATTGAATCGGCCTGTGCGATCTTTCAGAATATTTGAAAGCTGGCGAAATGAGCCGCCTGACACTGACGCTGTCAACGCTTTTTCTTGCGGGCGGCTGGTCGTTGGGGTTTCTCGCGAGACCACATCCCCGACCGACCGCCGCTCTTGTGCTCCAGGCGAATGGGGCCGATCTCCATCCCCCGGTCCACGGCTTTGCACATGTCGTAAAGCGTCAGTGCCGCCGCCGCTGCACCGGCCAATGCCTCCATCTCAACACCCGTTTTGGCTCGGATCGTCGCCATGACCAGGATTCTCATGCGATCGGGCGCGGCCGGGATGATGTCCACCGCGACGGACTCAAGCGATAGTGGATGACAAAGCGGAACGAGCAACGACACCTGTTTGGCCGCCTGGATTCCTGCGATTCTCGCAACCGCCAGCACATCGCCCTTGGGCAATCGCCCATCGCGCAATAGCGCCATGGTCGCCGGCTTCATGCGAACCTCGGCGCTCGCCACGGCCCTGCGAAGGGTGACCTTCTTCGCGGAGACATCGACCATCCGCGCCGCCCCTTTTTTGTCGAGATGGGTCAGACGCTTCTTTCGCGGCATGAGTCACGATTCCTTATGGTTCAACGGGCGGCGAGTGGCGGCAACCGAATCGTCCGCACCGAGAGTATTGCAGGGCTGCGTCGCAACTGCTCGACAAGGCTGTCCGGCACCTGCCCGTCGATCTTCAGGCACATCAGGGCCGTCTTGTCGCGTCGCGAAAGGAACATGTCGGCAATGTTGATGTGGTGATCGCCGAAGAGCGTTCCCACGACGCCGATCACTCCGGGACGGTCGTCATTGAAGATGAGCACCACCAACCCATCGGGCACCATTTCCATGCGATAGCCGTCGATTGCCAGAATGCGCGGGCGACCATCAAGAAACACAGCACCTTCGACCAGATGGTTTTCGCCGCCGCGCTCGACGCGCACGGTCACGACCTCCTGAAACTCCCGCTCGGCCGATTGCGAGACGTGCTGCACCTCGATGCCCCGTTGGCGTGCATACGGCCCGGCGTTCACCAGATTCAGTCGCCCTTCGATATGCGGCGACATGAGTTCGGCCAGCGCCGTCAACCCAAGCGTCGGGCCGAGGGCCGTCAGCGATGCGCCGCCGTGCGTAGTAAGGGTAAGCCGGTCAATTCCATCGGCGCACCACGGCGCGAGAATAGTGCCGATGCGCGCGGCAAGATCGAGATAGGCTCGGTCGCGGTCGGTGAGATTGGCCGGCAACCCGGCGACGTTCACCGCCCCGCGAATCGTGCCGTGCAACAAATAATCCAGCATCGACTGGGCGGCATCGGTACTGACGGCGAGCTGCGCTTCTTCCGTCGATGCGCCGAGGTGCGGAGTCAGAACGATGTTCTTGGCGGCCAGCAGCGGGCTGCCAACCGGCGGCTCGTTCGGAAAGACGTCGATGGCCGCGCCGGAAATAATTCCGCGATTCAATGCTTCGGCAAGCGCCGCGTCGTCGATCAACCCACCTCGCGCACAGTTGACGATGACGGCCGACTTCTTCATCTTTGCCAACTGGGCCGCGCCGATCAGGTTCTTCGTCTCTTCCGTCATCACCGCGTGCAGCGTCAGACAGTCCACGCGCGGCAGCAGTTCATCTAGCGACTTTGCCACGCGGACGCGACCATCCATCGCCGTTTCGCCGCGAAGGAACGGATCGAACGCAAGCACATTCATCTGAAACGACAGCGCCCGCTCCGCCACGGCCGACCCGATGCGACCGAGGCCCACGATGCCGAGCGTCTTCCCGCAAAGCTGCCTCCCCATGAACGCCTTGCGTTCCCACCCCCCACCACGCGTGCTGGCATGGGCATCGGGCACATGCCGCATCAGTGAAAGCAGCAGTGTCATGGCATGCTCGGCAGTGGAAATCGTGTTCGCATCGGGCGTGTTCATCACCAGGACGCCCGCGGCCGTTGCGGCGGAAACGTCCACGTTGTCGACGCCGACGCCCGCCCGTGCGATCACGCGAAGGCGCCCCGGCTTGGCGAAAACCTCCGCCGTCACCTGAACGCTCGAACGGATCAGCATTCCGTCGTAATTGCCGACAATCGCCGCAAGCTCCGCAGGCTTGAGGCCGGTCTTCACCTCAAAGGAAAGATTCGGCGTGGCGCGAAGGAGACTGAGTCCTTCTTCGGCAATGGTGTCGGCGACGAGGATGGTGAGCATGATTCACACCGGTTGAAAACCGGTGCCACAACTACCCGCACCGGTTGGAAGCCGGTGCCAGGGGCACTGCCCCATTCCTACACCGGCTTCACTTCCACATTGATGATCATATCGTGCATTGCGGCAATGTCCTTGACCACCGAATCGGCCGGCGGCTGGGCAAGGCGAATCACCGCGACGGCGGCCTTGGCCCCCTGAAACACGGTGTTGCTCATCTCTTCCACGTTGATGTCGGCTCGGCGTAGCTTATCCAAGACGGTGGCGAGTACGCCGACTTTGTCATAGTGCCGCACGACGAGCTGGCACTTGGCCGGGCTTCGCGTCTCGATGTTGACGCAGTTCGGCGCCTGGCCGGTGTTCTTGAACATTTTCACGATGCGCACGGTTTCTTCGGCGATGGCGTCTTGTGCTTGATCGGTGGAGGCGCCGATGTGATGCGTGCCATAGACGATGCCGCCGGCCTTGAGGATCGCGGGCAGAAACTGGGCCTGGCCGCTTGCCGGCTCCTCGGGGAAGACATCGAGGCCGACGCGGAGGTTTCGCTTCACCATCAACTCCGCCAATGCTTCGTAGTCCATCACATCGGCGCGGGCGGTGTTGATGACGCAACTGCCCGGGGCAAGCAGGCCGAGCACGTCGCGATTGACGAGGTTCTTCGTTTCCTTCGCGGCTGCCAGATGCACGCTGAGGATGTCGCAATTCGCGGCCACCTCGCCGGGGTCATCGCAGTACTTCACGCCAAGCTCAGCGGCGGCGTGGCGCGACAGAGACCGGCTCCACGCGATCACGCGCATGTCGAAGGCCTTGGCCCGCTGCACGACGGCTTGGCCGATCAACCCCATGCCGATGATGCCGAGGGTGCGGTCTTTGAGGCCGCGGGCGTTGGAGTATTCCTTCTTGTTCCAGATGCCGGCGCGGAGGTCGGTGACGTTTTCCGCGATGCGCCGATCGAGGGCGATGATGAGGCCCATGGTGAGTTCGGCGACGGCGACGGCGTTCTTACCGGGGCAGTTGGAGACGACGATTCCGCGCGCCGACGCGGCGGCCACGTCGATGGTGTTGAAGCCCGCACCGGCCCGCACGATCAGCCCCAGATGCGGCGATGCCGCCAGCATGTCGGCCGTCACCTGCGTGCCACGCACGACCAGCACAGGCGCGGCCGTCCGCACCAGGGCCTCGCGCAGCGTGTCGGCTTTGAGGTCGGGTTCATAGACGACCTCGCAACCGTCATTCGTGAGGGCCTCGATGCCGGTTTTCTCGAACTTGTCCGCGATGAGCACCTTGAGCATTGCGAAAGCGTACCGCCCGCGAATCGGAGGCGTCAAATCGCGGGCCGAATGCCCATGCATAAAAACGGCCGATCCCGAAGGACCGGCCGTACTGCGTACATAAGAAGATCGTCGTCGCTCTTGCTAATTGCCAGGGACTGTATTTGATCCAAAGTTGCTTCCATAGATCAAGTAGACCTCACCCGCATCCAGACGGCGTTGATTAGGTGAGAATAAGTTTACAAAATCCTGCCGCGGCGCGCCTATCAAGATGTCGTCGAATCCGTCTCCATCGACATCGCCAACGCCACTCACCGTTTCGAGTGGGGCAACGTCCGTGATCGGATCTTCAACAAAAGCACGGCCGACAAAAACTGCGCCAGGTAGCTGTGGCGATCCGACCTGCGACAGATTGAAGCTTTTGTTCTCTAAGTGATGTCCGCCGAACACGAGATACACAACGCCTCGGCGGGTTTGCCCGCTCGCGCTGAGGAATTTGGTTTCGCCGGGACACGCGATTAGCAAGTCACCATAACCATCGGAATTGAAATCGCCTGCTGTCGCAATCGAGTGCCCTGCGTGCGAGCCTGCGGCAACGCCATAGAAGCGAACACCGTTAAGTGATGATGTGCCAACTTCCTCGGGCGAGAAACCGACTTCTCCCGTTAGCGGACGGTTGCCAAAAATCACACCAACGTATCCAACGTCCTGCTCTTCTGCCGCTGAGCCGGAAACATCCTTATCGTAGAATTCAGACGCAAAGGCAATGTCAGCAATATTGTCGCCGTTAATGTCACTGATCGGCGTCTGAACAAGTCCAAAGCGATCGCCGTCATGTGTCCCGCGAATCTCCATCCGATTCAGATCATCAATATTGATGTTCGAGATCGCTATCGCAGGCGTGAAAATCACATAGAAGACGCCGTTGTCGGACAACTGAGGGCCCGATGGAACGCCCCCGGTGATTGGCTCTCGATCAGCAAACGGTGCGCCCGCTAAGATATCCGGAATTCCATCCTGATTGAATTGTCCGGCCGACTTTGCGTATCCCAAACGCTCGTCTCCTGGGTCAGCGCCGAAGATCTGCAGAAAAAACGGTGTTGGCGCATTGCAACGGATACAAGCAGTTCCCATGCTGCAATTGGACGGTACGCAGGCATTATTGGGGCACGCGACGTATCCGGGAAGCGACCTTACGTCGTCAGAACCATAAAAATCCTCTGATGTATAGTCATTGGCAAGCCAGACATCGACGCGACCTCGCCCGTTGTTGTGACCGGGAGCCGAAATCAAAAGGTCTTCCCCGAAGTCATTATCAATACTGGGCATGGCTGCGACCGTCGCGCCAAACTCATTGGCGTAATCAAGTGAAATCTCAAATGAAATGGGGTCCTCTGCGAGATTAAACTCTCCACCTCGGAAACGCATACCTTTGGGAGTGTCCGCGGCACTCCGCAGAATTCTGTCATCGTCAACAGAACCAGTCATTTTAAGTGCACCAACCGATTCTGTCGGCATCGAACGCCTAAAGTTCCCGGCAATATCATTGGTTCCGTCGACGACAATCACAATGCCCTGGGGCGACGGTCCAAGCTGATCATTGCTTGGATTGTCTGAGCAGAAGCCGGGACGGTTATCTCCAGCACATTCATAAGAGTCATCGCATCCACCATCCTTCGGATCCGCATCGACCATGTCCCACGCTGACGTATAGGGAATTCCGAAGACAAGGTCAGGAATTAGATCACCGGTCATATCCAGACGCGTTACTGATGTCAAACCGGAACTATGGGCCAATGGATGAAGTGGGTCGACTTGCGGAGAAGGTATTGGCGGGAAAACTTCGAGATAGGCTGCCGGCATTGCGTACGTGGTTCCACGAAAGAAGGAGCCAACACTATTAATACTCACAATGCCGCCAAAACGCCCTACGTTGTTCGGATCGTACGGATTAATCACAAAATCGGGCGGAACCGGATAGTCTACAACTTGTCCGTTTACTAGAACATCGGGCAGTCCGTTATTGTTCGTGTCGGGAGGAAATGGGGTTTTCTTTCGGCCAAAAACTAAGTGACCCGCACCAACCTGTGGAACATCAACCAATGGTTCAAACGGTGAGAGTCGCCCCTGAGTAAATCGCTTCGTGTATCGTCCGGCGATCAGGAATTCATCAACCGAATCACCGTCAATATCCGTAACAACAATGAAGTCGGAACCCAGATTGTCGCCCTCGCTGAATCCCTGAAAACGCGCCCCCGCCAATCGGAACCCTATGTCTGCTACGTCAACCAAGCCGGATGCGAGCGCGGAAATCGTAAGAGATCCGATAGCATATGCATTAACGGTTTTCTGGCCGTCGGAAATGGATGCGCGAATGAAATAAGGGTCGGTTCGCACCGGGATTTGTGAAAAGTCAATCGTGAATCGGTATTCCTTCAACTGACCCGCAATTGGTGCGCCGACATAAGGGAACACGCCCGCGGCAGTTTGCAGTAACGATCGAGGATTTGTTCGAATTTCGTCTGTATCGGCCTGAAGCGGAAATGTTGGATCGGACGCCAACCGTGCAGTCGATGGGAGAATGATGATGTTCGTATTTGGATCGTTGGGGTCTCCCGGATTATCAACATTGTCATTCGTTGGATTGAGGTCCTTATCCAAAAGCAGTGTAATCGTGACATTGCTGTCTGTATCCGAATAAATATACCGAATCGTCACCTCATCTTGCGCGGACAAGCCCAGGTTGGGCAAAGGATCAACGAATACAAGCTGGGGCGGCACGGCAATAGGCTGCGAGCCTTCCGGCGCAACGGATACAGATTGCGTCGTCGTCACGCGGACGGGTAGATTTCCAGTATTGGTTGCGGGGTCGTACGTGCGGTCGTCAATTTCCGCGAAAATGCTATACGACCCGACGGGCACCGTTGTCGTATCCCACACGACGTTGGCCGAGCCCGCACCGGGACCGATTGGAATACCGCTTTCAATCAGGAGTTCCTGGGCCTGAGTCGGGTTCGATGACAAAGATGCGAAGACGCGCGCCACGGCGGCATCCTCGGCATCGTCACCGGAGACACTTATGACAACGTTTTCGCCCTGAATAACCTGAGTGGCCGATACACTGACGATGATAATACGCGGAGGCCGATTGCCCGTCGGAGGTGTTGGGGAACCGCCGCCGCCAATGCCGCCACCGCCGCCAATGCCGCCGGGACACGATGCGCCCATTCCCGCGACGACCAAGGTTAGGCCGAGCAAGGCGTAGACGCGAAGTCTCCGAATTGATCCAATCAACATGGCTTATCCTCCGACGCTGGTCTGCAAGCAGGTAGGGCGGTGAACCGCATCGCGATTCAGGCGTGAACTACTGATCCCCAATTGACTTATCATATCCCATCGCCCCGACACCGGTCAAGGTCGCACGCGGTCACAACCCTCTGTCCGCAAAGCACTTTCGCTTTTTTTTCGGCGGGGGGCGAATTCTCCTTATCAGTCCAGGCCGGGTGGAATGGTCGGCCGATTCGGTGTGAACGCGGTAATCCGCGTCGATTTCTGGCAGCGAGGCAGGCGGAAATCCTTGCGAGGTATGTCTCTGGACATTCTAGGCCCCGACCACGCTCAAAATCAACTGGGACCCTGACACGATTTGTCGAACGGGGTGCTTCGCTACTCGCCGCTCCAAGGACCGGATAATCACGTACAATCCGGTTTCCGCGTGCCGTGTTCGGGATTCACAGGCGGACCAAACCATGACGACCCTGCGACAACGCATCAGCGATGAACTGCTGCCCTACGTCACCACGCCGGGGCAGTACATCGGCCATGAGTTTAACCAGCTTGTCCGCGAGGGCGACTGGCAGCGGGCCGACGTGCGCGTGGTCATCGCCTTTCCCGATGCCTACACGATTGGGATGTCGCACCTTGGCTGCCAGATCATCTACTGGCTCTGCAACCACACGCCGGGCGTCTGCGCCGAGCGCGTCTATTCGCCCTGGATCGACGCCGAGAAAGTGATGCGTGCGAAGGGCCTGCCGCTCTTCACCTGGGACACGCGACAACCTGCAAACGAGGCCGACATCTTCGCCGTCTCGCTGCAATACGAACTCGGCTTCACGAATCTCCTTGCCATGCTCGACCTTGCGGGCATTCCGATTCGCGCGGGGGAACGCGATGATCGACACCCGCTCGTGATCGTCGGCGGTCCGCAGGCCGACAACCCCGAGCCGGTGGCCGACTTCGTTGACCTCGTCGTCATCGGTGATGGCGAAGAATCCATGGCGGCGATCCTCGCGTTGTACAAGGAGCTCAAGGCCAACGGCGTCCGCCGCCGCGACATGATCCCAATCATGGCAGAGCGATTCCCGTGGGCCTACGCCCCGTCGCATTATCGAGTGACGTACAACGACGACGGCACGATTCGTGAGGTTTCTTCGAGCCTCAAGCCTCAGGCCTCAGGTCTCAGGTCTCAAGACTCAGGTCTCACTCCCATCGAACGTTGCCAGACGCTTGATTTCGAAAACGCCCCCTTCCCCACGCGGCCGCTCCTGCCCTACGTCGAAGTCGTCCACGACCGCATGGCCGTGGAGGTGATGCGCGGCTGTCCGCAGCGCTGCCGCTTCTGCCATGCGGGGTACACCAAGCGCCCCGTCGGCGTGCGCTCCGTCGAGAAGATTATGGAGATCCTCGAAGAGCAGTACCGCACCACCGGCCACAACGAATGCGGCCTGCTCAGCCTTTCAACGGCGGATTATCCACATCTCAAGGAACTTTCGCAGCGCGTCAACGAGCGATTCGGCGCTAACCACGTGAATATCTCCATGCCCAGCCTGCGCGTCGACAAGATGCTGCAAAACATCCCCTGGATGTCGAACTCGGTGCGCAAGGCCGGCCTGACCATCGCGATTGAAGCAGCGCGCGACAAGATGCGCGCGGCGATTCGCAAGAAGGTCACCGACGGCAACCTCATGGACGGCATCCTCGAGTGCTACAAGGCGGGTTGGAGCCGGATCAAAGCGTACTTCATGGTCGGCTTCCCCGGCGAAACCGATGATGACATTCGCGGGATTTACGATTTGTCTGTCGAGATGGCCTTCGTGCGAAAGCGGATTGGCAAGCCGCCGGCGCGGATCAACGCGAGCGTCGGATGGCTCGTACCGAAGCCGTACACGCCGTTCCAATGGGCGGCGCAACCTCGCGTGGAGTATTTCGAAAACGCACGGCGCATTCTTTCGGATGCGTCGCGAAGTGGCAGGACGAAGGCGGCGCGAGTCAGCACGCACGATCCCAAGCGATCGATTCTCGAAGCCGTTCTATCGCGCGGCGACCGCAAGCTCAGCGCAGCCATTCAGCGAGCCTACGAACTCGGGGCGCGGATGGACGGCTGGGACGAGTGCTTCGACTATTCGATCTGGCTGCGTGCATTCGAAGACACCGGCATCAACCCCGACTGGTACGCCCACCGCGAGCGGGCCTACGACGAAGTGCTGCCGTGGGACCACATCCGCTCCGGCCCGAAGCGAGATTATCTCGAAGGCCAATACGACGACGTCTACACACAGACGCAGCAAGCCATGCCGCAAGCGGGGGTGATTCCGCTGGCGGTGCTGGGCGCATAAAATCGAGATCCTACGCTCGAACGAATGTGTTTAGCGACAAATGCGCCGACTGCGGTTGTTTTCGTAGCCGCGGTCAGAATGACAGGCGGGCTGGGTATGGCAAAGACTTACCTCGTACGGTTGACGGGTTTGTACTTCGTTCTTTCGGCCGGCACGTTATCTGCCGATGTAGGCGTGTTCGCAGGTACCGGCCATTCGCTTCGGCAGATCACCACTCAGTCTATTGCCCTTGATTCAATCGACGTGACCATCACCCCACATCGAGGCCGTTTCTTGTTCGACGGATCGGTCACCGGCATGGATGAGGTGGATTACAAGTGTCGTTTTGTGTTGCGAAATCTGACGTCGAAGCGGTGCTCAATCCAAGTTGGTTTCCCCGTCGACTCACAATTTGCCGAACCACCCAAACTGGGTTCAGCCACGGTCGATGAAACACCGCAATGGGTCGCTGATTACCGATTCATAGCAAGAGATGAAAAGTCGACCTATCACGTGAAGTGGCAATGGTGGACACCCGGTGCGCAAAAGACCACTTCGCGTCCGTCATTCTTTTCGAACACGCAAGCCCTCTTTGTTTGGACAATGGAGTTTGATGCAAGTGAGGTAAAGACGCTGGATGTGCAATACCAATTACCAATGTCAATGACCTTAGCCTTGACAAGTAAACGCGGTATCGACCCGGATGATTCGGGTATCGATTTTAGACTAACTTCGATGCTCGGGGGGTCGCTCCTGGAGTTCTTCGGTTATACCACTCAAACAGGGTCGTCGTGGTCGGGAAATGTCGGTAAGGCTTCTTTTACCATTGTTACGAAGCACTTTGAGCAATACCTAAACTGTCGCGCTCTCAGCGAAGTCGATTCGAGCGAACACGTGGATAACGAGAGAGATTCCTCCACTCGAATGTTTTTTCGTTTGCATACATATTGGTACCGGGACATCAAGCCCGGCGGCTGGCAGGCGATTCCCGAGGGAATACGCTGGCAACATACAGACTTCAAGCCGAATGATCCGCTCGAGGTGAGGTACTACCTGACTTTTTTCCCAAGGTCCGCGCAAGATGTTGCTGGGTGGATCGACACGGTTGTTCATTCTGGGCAGGATCTTGAGCCACCCATGACCGACGAGGAACTTGGATTTGTCCGGCAAGTGCTTTTGGCATTCTTCGGTCAAACACCGGCGAACCTCGCTGTCCGCCGATTCGTAGAAGATCAGATCTGGTATCATCCCCGAAGCGATTTCTCGCTTTCGCAGCTTTCGTGTGAGCAACAGGAGATTCTCGAAGCATTGGACAAGCGACTAGAATCGATCAAATTGCCCAGAAAAGACTGAGCACCTTGCTTTCAGTCTCGTTGCAAGAGCCTGAATCGCAAAAGTGCATTATCGCTTGCACGATGTTCTCTTCTGAATTCGTTAACAACTTGCCCTGCACCGATTCCGGAATTGAATGATGCCCGATGACAAGGGAGTAAACCGAACTGTATTTCAGCTCGACTCGCTGGACAAAACGGAGAACTCCGTGGAATACTGGCGTCAGCGGACGCCGGACGAACGATTCGAGGCCATCGAAACCCTTCGGCAGATCATGTATGGCTACGATCCGACTACCGAGCGACTACAGAGAGTGATTGAGTACTCGATACTCGATGATCAGTCTCCGTAAACTGCAAACACGACTCACACCCTCACCCGCGCCCATCGACCGCTTCGAAACCTCCACCACAGCAGCCCCGAGCGCACCACGATGTCGGTGAACATTCCCATCCACGCACCGAGCAGACCGCCCCTCAAGATGACGCCGCACAGATACGCCACAGGTACGCGCAGCAGGAACACACCGGCGCCTGTGATGAGCATTGGCGTGCGCGTGTCGCCCGCGCCGCGGAGCGCGCCGAGATAGACGATCAGCACCGCCAGCGGAATCTGTACGCAGGCCAGACCCTTCAGCGCCGGCACGCCGCAATCCCACACGGCGGGGTCGTTCGACAGAATCATGTAAAGCGGCCGCGCGGCGAAGAAGTAGAGCAGGCCTGTGAGTGACAGCAACATCGCCGCCTGCTTCACGGCTTCGTTCGCGGCCTGGCGCGATCGCTCGGGGTTCCCCGCACCCAAGTTCTGGCCCACCATCGTCGACGCAGCGACGCTCCACGCCTGCGCCGGCAGATAGCTGAGCGACTCGATGCGAATGCCCACTACGTGCGCTGCATAGAGCACGGTCGGGCTGAACACCGAGGGCACGCGGGTCACGATCGTCGTGAAGATGAAATGCCCGCTGAAGGCCAGCGCCCCATCCGCCGCCGCGGGCAGGCCGATGGAAAGAATCCGCGAGAGCATCGCACGATCGGGCCGCAGCATGGGGAGCGACAGTTTGAGGTACTGATGCGGGCGGGCGTGGGCTGGATCGCGCTCGCCAAGCCGGGCCTCGCGCTGCATGAGCCAGATAAATGCGATGCCGCCGGTCCAGCGGGCGATGGCCGTGCCCCAGGCGATGCCGTTGGTGCCCATGGCGGGAACAGGGCCGAAGCCGAAGGTGAAGAGCCAGGTGAAGACAACATTCACGACGTTGACACCGCCGAGGATCATCATCGGCGTCCGCGTGTCCCCCGCGCCGCGAAGGCAGGCCGCCATGGCGAATGACATCGACCCGCCGAGGTAGCCGAGCGTGTCGATCCGCAGGAAGCTCGTGGCGATCTGCGCTGCCCCGGCCGGCAGGTTCATCACCCGGGCGATGGTCGGCGCGGCGAAGTAGATGCCGACCATCCCGGCCGCACCGAGCAGGAGCGACAAGGTGAAGGCCTGATTGGTGGCCCGGCGGGCCTCGTCGTGGTTGCCTGCCCCGACGGCGCGGGCGACGATCACCGTCGCCCCGGTGTCGACCATCCAGCCGATCATGCCCATGAACCAACTGATGTAGCTGGCCAGCCCGATGGCGTCGGTCGCTTCGGCCGAGATGCGCCCGGCAATGAGCGTGTCATTCCACGCGACGCAGGCGTTCAGGGCCTGTTCGCCGAGGACCGGCAGCGCGAGCCACAACACAGCGGAGCGGATGGGGCCGGCGAGGATGGTGCTGCGAGTGGGGGTGTGCAAAGGAAACGCCGAAAAGTCGAAAAGTCGAAAAGTCGAAACGAGGAACCGCCCCGCCCCGAACGAAGACGGATTGTATTCGCCTGGGCGGGCCTCGGCTTGTGAAATCTGTGAGGGCGTTTCGCGTGTTCGGCGCTTGATTCAGTCGTGCGGCGCGGTAGGCTACTGCACTCTTCTTTCAGGCAGCAAAGCCGACGGGCCGTGAGCCTTTTGGCGGTAAGGAGTTGACCACTCGTGGCATCGGATTCTTCGTCTCGTTCGCGTTCGATCTCTCTGCTTGTCGGCACGGCGGCGCTCGCGCTGCTCGTTTGGGGCGGCTACGCTTGGCGTGCCACACGGCCGACACCAGCGGCGACGGAACAGGTCGCCGCCACGACCGCCGATTCGAAGCCGACGCCCCTTCGCGCGACGCGACCCATCTCGGAGATCATCAAGAAGGTGGAAGCCGAACACGCGGTGCAGTCGGTCGCTCCACCCGCCGACCCCGTCGCCGAGCCGCCGCAGGGCGATGAGCTAGTGTCGGATGCTGCGTCGGCTGTTCGAGCAAACTCACCGTCCGTCGGAAATCATTCAATCGAGATGACGATCTCGCCCAAGGTCGCCGCCACGCCGGCTCCGCGATTGACCGAGTCTCCCGCGGTTCATGCCGCCGGACCGGTCGACGCCTTGGCGCTGCTCGACCTCGGACGAACGATGCTCAGCAAGGGCGACTTCATTGGTGCTCGATCGACCCTGAGCAAGGCCCTTGATCGCGGCCTCCCCCCTACCGAGGAAGACTTCATTCGCACTGAACTCGGCCGGGCTGCCGAGGGTCTGTTGTTCAGCCGGGCGACGAACACCGGCGACCCGATGATCACGACGTACACCGTGACCTCGGGCGACACGCTCAACGGCATCTCCGCGCGACACGGCATCACCGAGGAACTGCTGGCGAGCGTTAACCAGATCAAAGAGGCGAACCGACTGCAGGTCGGCCAGCGGCTCAAGGTCATTCGCGGCCCGTTTCGCGCGGTGATCGACAAGAGCGATCATCGCATGGACATCTACCTCGGTGACTTGTATGTCCGCTCGTTCACCGTCGGGCTCGGCGCGAATGGGTATACGCCGACGGGGACATGGGTGGTGAACAACAAACTGCGCAACCCTGACTGGACCGACCCCAATACCAATCGACACTACCTCGCGGACGATCCGGAGAACCCGATCGGCGAACGATGGATCGGCCTGCACGGCACTGACGGTGAGGCCATCGGCAAGACCGGTTTCGGCATCCACGGCACCATCGACGCGAGCAGCATCGGCCAGGACAAGTCGATGGGCTGCGTGCGCATGGCCGCGGCGGATGTGAACATGGTCTATGAACTGATGGTGCTGAATCAGTCGCAGGTGGTCATACGACCCTGAGACTCTGAAGAGATTGAAGAATCATCAAGCGGTGCGGCGTCGGGGGCTTGCGGGCAGAAATCGAATTTCGACGCGCTTGTTCAGCGCCGCAGCGATTCGATGAAGCATTGATAGCGAGTGCCCTTCATAATCAGAATCTTCGAGCTGGCAGATGACGGACGCAGTAGTGCCGACGAGTTTGGCAAGCGCCCGCTGCGAAAGGCCGGCCTGTGTCCTGCTCATGAAGATCTTCCGTGCGATCTCCGAATTAGCCAGCTCGTCCGCATAGTAAGCGCGCCTGCGTGGGCTTTTTCCGACGTAACGGTCATACGCCTTTCGGATTGCAGACGATCGAATCGATGATTTCGTTTTCTTGCTCATGGTCAATCTGCCCGGTGACGGCCGGGCCCCCTTTCAAACTTTGCCTTTCGATGCAATGCGAGGTCAATCTCCTTTGGAGGAACTGCGCGCTCCTTTACAATTCCATGCGACACAACCGCCGCGACGCGCCCGTGAAAGAAGTACAGCATTCGGTAGTGACACCATCCATATGTTCGCAATATTACGAACAAACGTCAAGTGGATTCCGCCGTCAGAAACGGAATGGGTGCCCTGCCGCTGATTAGTTCGGTTCTTTCGGCCCCGGCATTCCCTCTCGCCGGATGTCCTTGCGAAGTTTGAACAGCTCTCGAAACGCGCGAAGGATGACCTTGAAGTTCGCGCCGGTTTGCTGGCCGGCCGTGCGGGGGTAATGGTTCACACCGACCTCGGCGATTCGCAGGCCGCGGTACTTGGCGCGGGCGAGCAACTCCGTGCTGATCAGGGCACCGCGACTCTTTAGCTCCACCTGTGCGATGAGGCTTCGGGGCAGCAGCTTGAACGCGCAGTCGATGTCGCGGACGCGAAGGCCGAAGAGGGCGCGCACCAGTGTGCCCCAGCAGAAGGCGTTCGACTTTCGCAGGAAATTGTCGGCCCGCTTGATGCGATAGCCGACCGGGAAATCGCAGCGGTCGAGCAGGCCCACGAGTTTGTCGATCTCCATCATGTCGAACTGGCCGTCGCCGTCGGTGAAGAAGATCCAATCCATGCGGGATTCTTTCAATCCGCGGGCGACCGCTCCGCCATAACCGAGATTGGGATTGTTGTGGACGGCGCGCACGCCGGGGATTTCCTTCACCAAGCGTTCGGCGATTTCGGCAGTGCGATCCTTGCTGCCGTCGTTGACGATGATGACTTCCCACTGGTCGGCGTACTTCCGCGCGGCGTCGAC
This sequence comes from Planctomycetota bacterium, assembly GCA_016235815.1. Lineage (GTDB taxonomy): Bacteria > Planctomycetota > Phycisphaerae > UBA1845 > UTPLA1 > JACRIM01. Next base: position 109,021 of record JACRIM010000017.1, on the reverse strand, counting down.
GGCGTTGCGCGTGGTGCGCTCGACGTTGGCCTCTTCGTTGTAGCACGGGAAGAAGATGCTGAGCTGTGGCAGCTTGGTCATTGCAGGGAAGTGTTTGCGTTGTGACGCGTTGAGTCAAGCGTGGTCGATAATATCGCCGCGCACTCACGGGGAAGGCGCGTGGTTTGGATAGGCCCCGGAACCGTGCAACCGGCCGAGATGCAAATAGCTGGCCGTGACCTCGGCAAAGTAGGTTCGCTCCATCTCATTTACATCGCGAACGACCTTGCCGGGGATGCCCATGATGACCTTGTTGGCGGGCACGATGGTGCGCGGAGGAAGCACCGCGCCTGCGGCAATAAGACAGCCCGGGCCGATCTCGCAGTCATCGAGCACGATGGAGCCGATGCCGATGAGCGTGCCGCGGCCGACACGACGGCAATGCACGACCGCGCGGTGGCCGATGCTGACGTCGTCTTCGATATCCATCGGCACACCGCGATTGGTGTGAAGCACGGTGCCATCCTGAATGTTGCAGCGGGCGCCGACGGTGATGGCGGAGACGTCGCCACGAATGACGACGTGGTGCATGACGGTGCAGTCGTCGCCGAGGGTGACCTCGCCGCCGACGTAGGCCGTCGGGGCGATGTAGACGTTCTTGCCGAGACGAACGCGGTTGGGGAGATCAACGAAGTCGAATTGCATGGGCGGGAGGATAGCACGAGTGGACTCCAGTGAAAAAATACCCCCCGCAAAAAAGTGCAAAGGCCCGCAAAAGGCCGCAAAGGCGGCTTGAGGGACGGAGGGAACGGGGAACAGGGAACAGAGAAGTAGGAATGGGTCGCTGTGCGACGCGGGGTGGCGGAACCGCATATATGGCAAAATGAGACATCGCTGTTGAAAACTGCTGGCGTTTGCTGGCGTGCAAGGGTGAGATGGACTGAGCGACCGCGTGGCAGTGTTTGATCGGTGAGCTGAGTTGACACATTGTTGAACATGGGATGGTCCCCTCTCTTTCTCTCATTGACACCTATCAATCTTGTTCGGCGTTTCAGGGCGAATGCCGATTCTGGAGCGCCAATGCGGTTTGGGGATTTGTAACATTTTCCGGCTCCACTGGAGGGCCGGGCGATCGGGAACAACGCGGATGGCGGTTCCAAGAATGGGGTTGGTTTGTAACGGGCAGGCGGGCGGCCATGTGGTATGTATTTGGTTGCGGCGGAGCGTTGCCAGAGGGCGAGGCCGCCGGGAGTTGGAAGACTGGAGGAAACGGTGAGCACATCGACGAGAGATCATGTCAGTTGCCCGCGATGCAGCGTGGCGATGGAGTTTGGCGGGACGAAGCAATTCCACGAAGGCACGCGGGCCTTCGACTTTCTGGGCGGCTTGTTCGAACTGTTCAAGCACCGGGAGGCGTTTGATGTTTATGTCTGCACGCACTGCGGGCGGGTGGAGTTTTTTCTGGATGGGGTGGGGGAGGGGATGAGGAAGTCTTGAGTACTGAGTCTTGAGTCTTGAGTCCTGAGTCTTGAGTCCTGAGTACTGAGTACTGAGTCTTGAGTCTTGAGTCTTGAGGCTTGAGGCTTGAGGCTTGAGGCTTCACTTGCACACTGTCTTGATGTGCCGAGCGACGATGGTACATCCTTGGGGCGGATTAGGCGGCTGGTTCGACGGTGAGGGTGAGGCCGAGGGCTTTGGTGACGGCCATGAGGGTGGCCAGGGTTGGGTTGCCGCGCGGGGAGAGGGCGCGGTAGAGGCTTTCGCGTTCGACGTGCGCGGCCTTGGCGATTTTGGCGATTCCGCCCCTTGCTTCGGCAAGGTGCCTCAGGGCAATGAGCAGAACCTTTGGCTCCTCGGTGTCTTCCAACGCGGCTCTAATGTATGCGGCGGCGAACTTGGGGTTCTTGCGCAGTTTCTGAACCATGACCTCGTCGTGCGAAATGCTTGCTTTGCTTTTCATTTAGTCGCCGTCCTGTTCTTGTAGTCGATCCAGTAATCCTTCGCTCGCTCGATGTCTCTTGTTTGTGCCCGTTTGTCACCGCCGCACAAGAGCAACACCACCGACTTTCCTGCGATGGCGTAATAGAGACGGTAGCCCGGTCCGTAGTCGATTCGCAGTTCCCATACGCCGTCCCCAACCGAGCGGCAGTCGCCGAAGTTGCCAGCCTTCAGGCGGCCGATTCTCGCGGCGATACGCCCTTCTGCATCCTCATCTCTCAGTCCTGTCATCCAATCGTCAATGACATTCCTGCCGGATGCAGTCAGGTAGTGCCAGACTTCGTACATCACCAAGATTGTAGCTTATAAGTTACAGGCTGTCAATTGGATCGTTCAACGTGACCATGCGCATGTGATGCGAGCGAGTGGAGTCTATTCTGGGTGGAGTCGATGAGGAAGGGGTGACTATTACAGAACATTGCGCCAGCGAATGTACCTATTTGTCGGAAGTCAGCAACCGCGACACAAATGGGTCAAGGTCGGCAAGACTCAGGATGCCGTCGGAGTTCATGTCAAATGCACAGAGTGACTGGCTCACGGGGGCGAAGTCGGTCAGCGACTTTACGAAAATTGGAATGTCCTTGCCGTCAGCGAGGCCATCGGCATTTCCATCGGCGCTTCCGGTGGCAAATACCGTCAGGGTAGATTTATTGGTTCGGGTCCGTCCGCAATCGTCGAGAATGACGGTGCATTCATACTGCCCGGAGTCGGCCGGCGTGACCTCAGCGAAAACAAGTGTTGGGGACTGCGTACCCCAAACGGCCGGCGTATCCTGCAAATTGACTCCGTCTTTCCGCCACTGATACACAAGCGAACCAGAACCGACCGCTTCCGTATGAAGCGAGACCGATGATCCTGAGCAAACGCTTGGTGAGGCCGGTTCTGTTTGGATGATGGGTTTAGGACCGGCAGGACCGTAACGCGCCCAGCGGCGGGATTGGTTTCCACCAGCGGTGGAGAAATCGCCTCCGACGATCAGGTCTCCGTCATACTCAGTTATCGCGCGCACGGTCGCATCTGTACCAGCTCCCACCGCGTTCCACGATGTGCCATCCCAACGGGCAATTCGATTTGCAGAAATTCCGCCGATAGACGTGAACTCTCCGCCAGCATACAGGTTTCCGCGATAGGATCGCAGCGCGAGAACACGGCTAAAGGTCGAGCCACCAGTAATGGGGCCCATTGGTGTCCAAGAGTTGCCGTCCCAACTATACAAGTGGTTGTTTCCGGTGAAATCAAACCTGCCGCCTACATATAGCTTTTCGTTGTGAACCGCTATTGCAAATCCCCCGCCGATCATAGCCCCGGGTATTGGTGTCCAAGACGTCCCGTTCCAACGTGCCAATGCGCTCACCCGGACACTCGGAGGATTCTGGAATTCCCCGGCCGCGTAAAGGTCGCCGTTGTAGTGTTCAAATGCATAGGCCCAGTATCCTGCCTGGCCACCAAAGGAGCTCCAGCCGGACCCATTCCAACGCAGGATCTGCGAGCTGGACATTCCGCCCAAAATCAGGTCGCCGTTGTGGTGCCCCAAGGCAAGCACCAATGCGCCGTAACCTCCATGACTTGGTGACCAATTTTTGCCATCCCATTCCTGAAGAAATCCATTTTCCGGAGCCTCGAAATCACTCCCGCCGCCGACAACTAGTTTTCCATTGTCAACAAGCATGCAGTCGCTGGATGGAGTGAAATCAATGCCCTCGCCTAATGATGACCAATCTCGACCGTCCCAGCTGACAACTCGATTGACTAAACTTCCCGAAGCACTAGAGATACTTCCTCCAGCCACGAGACTCCCCTTGTACTCGGCAAATGTGTATACAAACCCGCCGAGGCTCGCGCCGAGTCCTCGCCACGAGCCATCATTCCAACTGCCAATATGGCCAAAGCCTTGGCCACACTTATTACTAAACGGGCAGTGGCCGCCGACCACTAACTCACCGTCGAACTCTGCGAGCGCATACACGTCGCCACACCAGCAATCGTCGGTCGGCTGCCAATTCACTCCATTCCAGTATGCAATGTGATAGGTGTATCCACTCGGACTTATTCCAAACGCTCCACCTGCAACTAATACTCCATTATGAATCGCCAAGGCAGACGCGCTCAAGGGTTGGTCCGGCCACGGGGTCCACGTATTGCCGTTCCACGTTGCGACCGCGACCTTGTCGACCTCGCCCGGAAGCGAAAAATCCCCTGCAATCACCAGGTCATTGTCGCGAGAAACAATAGAGCTGACGACCCCGTTTATGCCCTCACCGTCTCCGACGGGCGACCAATTGGTGCCATCCCATTGGCGAAGTGAAAAATATGAGCTTATTGACTGCGAATCATGAAACGTTGCGACGAGAAACAGACGATCGAGATGCGCTACCAGTAATCTAGGGGCCGATGCATTAGTCGGCGTGCCAACGTCTTGCCAGGTCGCTCCATCCCAGCGCATCAATTGTACGTAGCGAATGAACTCTTGCGTGTATTCGCGCACGCAATAAAGAGTCCCTTGAAAGCTCGCAGCACGTGATACCCCCTGAATCGGCAAACCCATCGCCTGCCAATTGGTGCCATCCCATCGAACGACTGAGGGAGTGGTTTGAGAAGTCGAAAAGCGTCCAATGGCAATTAGCTGGTTGTTCCACACAGTCGTCTCAAGGTTTGACGTATAGCCCGAACCGAGTGGCTTCCAATACTCGCCGGTCCATACAACTATCTCATCGCATGGCTCGCCGCCTGCCGTATACAAATCTCCGGATACGACTAAGACTTCTTTTTCCGGTCCGGGGCCATCTGAATCCCATTTCGTAAGTCGCTGTACCGGAGTTGATACACCAACCGGTCCCAAGCCCTTGCGCCATTCGAGGGGGCACTCTCCAAGCGTAGAATTTGCGGGGTTGCCAAACGTAAAGAGAAGCGATGCGATTGACAGGCAATTCAATCGACGTTCCACGGCTCTACCTCCTCAGATCGCGGACCGGCTTCCAAATGATCTATCCATGGAAGGCCCGATTCGTATTATGCCGAAATGGCGTTCGATCTTCAAGATTGAAGGGAGGTTGTTTTCTTCTCTTTGACCGCTGCCCTAGCCCGCACGACAATCCTCGTCCGAACGAAAGGATTGCCAGGACATGTCCAAGACTATTTCGCTTCCCGTCTGTAACCATAAACCCCGCCCCTACACCGGCCCGAGCAAGGCCGAGACGCTGGCGCTTCGGCAGCAGTATCTGACGCCGGCGCTAATCACGTATTACAAAGAGCCGTTCATGGCCGTCGAGGGGCACATGCAGTATCTCTGGGACGAGACCGGGCGGCGGTACCTCGATGCGTTTGCGGGGATCGTGACGGTGAGCGTGGGGCACTGTCATCCGAAGGTCGTCGAGCGGGTGCGCGAGCAGGTCGGCGTGTTGCAACATACGACGACGATTTATCTGCACCCCACCGTCGGGCAATATGCGAAGAAGCTGGCCGACCACATGCCGGGTGATTTAAAGGTGACTTACTTCACCAACAGCGGCAGTGAGACGAACGACCTTGCCATCCTCACGGCGCGGCAGCACACCGGCGCCTATGACGTGATCGCTCTTCGCAATGCTTATCATGGCGGGTCGCAAACGACGATGGGCCTGACGGCGCACAGCACGTGGAAATACACGACGCCGCACTCCTTTGGCGTGCATCACGGGATGCCGGGGTATTGTTATCGCTGCCCACTGGGGTTGACATACCCCAGTTGCGATATGAAGTGCGCGAAGGATATCGGCGAGCTGATCAAGTTCACGACGCCGGGCAAAGTCGCGGCGTTTATCGCCGAGCCGATCATGGGCGTGGGCGGCGCGGTGACACCGCCGCCGGAATATTTCAAGATTGTGTATGAGGAAGTTCGCAAGGCGGGCGGGCTGTGCATTGCCGACGAGGTGCAGACCGGCTTCGGTCGCACGGGCACGCATTTCTGGGGCTTCCAGAATTGGGGCGTGATGCCGGACATGGTCTGCATGGCCAAGGGCATCGGCAATGGCACGGCGCTTGGCGCGGTGACGACGACACCGGCAATTGCAAAGAGCCTGACGGGCAAGCTGCATTTCAACACATTCGGCGGCAACCCGGTGCAGGCGACCTATGGCATGGCAACGCTGGATGTGATCGACGAAGAGGGCATTCAGGCGAATGCGCTGAAGGTGGGCACGCAGCTTAAGAACGGCCTGTCGGCGCTGATGGACAAGCACAAGCTGATCGGCGAGGTGCGCGGCATGGGTCTGATGCTCGGCGTGGAACTGGTGCGCGATCGCACGACGAAGGAACCGGCCAATACTGAAGCGGCGCAGGTGCTGGAGATGGCGCGGGAGCGCGGCCTGCTGCTCGGCAAGGGCGGGCTGCATGGGAACACGCTGCGGATCAAGCCGCCGATGTGTATTACCAGCGCGGATGCGGAGTTTATGGTGGCGGTGATTGATGAGGCGCTGGAGGAGATTGAGGGGAAGAGGTAATTGCCACTTCGCTATAATCACTGAGCACGCATCATGAGTTCCACACTTCAGCTCAATCGATGTCCGACCTGCGGCAGCGCTAAAATCCGTCGGGTATGCATGGACGTCAAAGGCGAGTTTCGGGGTAAGCCATACGTCGCCAGCCGAGTGGCGTTTCACGAATGTCCCGCCTGTGGCGAGCGTGTTTTCGATCGCGAGGCCATGCGTCGAATCGAAGACAAGTCACCGGCGTTTCCTCGGCAGAAGAAGGCACCGCGGCGAAGGCCGGCATGAAGATTCGACGTTACTTGAGGCGGACTCGCTCGGCTCGTGGAACGGAGATGTGTATATGACTCAGGTATTCACCACGATTGTGTTTGTCAGCTTGATTGGCGTTCACTCTGCTGGAGAGCCATCTCCCGTCGTTGAGATGATTCCCAGCATCGAGGTGAGCGGCACGGGAGAATTGAAGGTAGTGCCCGACGAGATCGTTCTCTTGTTTGGCATTGAGACTCAGGACATGAGTCTCGACAAAGCCAAGGCGGAGAACGATTCTCGTACTCGAAGGATTCTTTCGCTTGTAAAAGAACTGAGAATAGACCCCAAGGATGTTCAGACGGATTATGTGAAGATTTCGCCTGAATATGAGCGTGAAGATTCCAAGACCGTTTTTAAGGGGTACGAAGTTTCGGTGTCCATCCAAGTACTACTACACGACACCACGAGATACGACGAGCTTGTCACAAAGGCGCTTTCAGCGGGGGCCAACCGTTTGTACAGTGTCGATTTTCGATCAAGTGAAGCGCGAAAGCATCGAGAGGAGGCGCGTCGCTTGGCGTTGATCGCCGCACGCAAGAAGGCAGAGAGAATGGCCGCTGCACTCGATTGCCGAATTGGAAAGCCTTTGTCTATCGTCGAGAATCATCAATCGAGCCTTTTGTTCGGCAGTGGCCAGTTCATTTCCAACACAGCACAGGCGACAGAGGAAGAACCATCTGGGAATTCAGATTCGGACCAAAGTACGCTTGCCTTGGGACGAATAAGTGTTAAGGCCACGGTATCCGTGCGCTTTGAGTTGATTGACAATCGGGCCGGTCGGGACGATCAGTAATCAGCACTTGATTTTTCGCGATCACTTCGCCGCGATCCGTTTCATCTTGCCAATAAATGGTCGCAAGACCATACAGATGGTGACGACGGCACAGTGGTATCGGTTGAGAATAGGCAGCGCGTGATCGCACGACAGCGGAACCGGCCAATTCCGAAGCAGCGCAGGTGCTGGAATTGGCGAGGAGTTTATGGTGGCGGTGGTTGATGAGGTGTTGTCAGAGGTTGCCGGGAAAAAGTAGCCCAGGACCTAAACGGCTCCGCGTCCCCCGAGTCGCCATGTCAAGACAGGGCTCGTCGCGAATTCAATCTGCGAAAATGACGGATTTGTAATCCAAATGTGACACTTCTCGTTAACACCCCGGGTTTATACTTGGGCTCCCGACGCGGGGAAAAAACTTCGCCGCGCCCGGTTCGATCGACACTTCCAGACAGGAGAAACCCATGAACACCGCCCGACGTACCTTCCTTGTCGTTTGACTTACGCTGGTCATTCCATCGTTTGTCGCCGCGCAGTCGAAGACCAGCACGGGGGCGAAGGAACCCTTTCACATGGCGAAGGCGTTTCACGTCGGCGGAGAAGGCGGCTGGGACTACATCACCGTCGATGACGAGCACCACAAGCTGTATGTGACGAGGTCCACGCACACCATGATTCTCGACGAGCTGACGGGTAAGACCATCGCCGACATACCCGGTCAGCAGCGCAACCATGGAGTGGCCCTTGCCCCGGCACTGGGTCGAGGATTCATCACCGATGGCAAGGATGGCTCGGTGACAATCTTTGATCTCGCGACGAACAGAGTACTTGGGACAGTCAAGGCCGCGGAAGATGCGGACGCGATCGTGTTCGATGCAGCCACCGGGAAAGTTTTCATCTCGTGCGGCGATGCCGCGGCGGTTGTGGCCATCGCGGCTGATGTCGATCCTGTGAAAGGCAAGGCGGATGCGACGGTGGCGCTGGGCGGAAAGCCGGAGGCGCTCCTTGCGGATGGCAAGGGCAAGATCTTCGTGAATCTTGAAGACAAGAACGAGGTGGTGGTCGTGGATTCCAAGGCGATGAAGGTGGTTGCCCGGTATCCGACGTCGCCCGGAGGCGCTCCGGTCGGACTGGCCATGGACGCTGCGCGCCGTCGGCTGTTTATCGGTTGCCGCAATCCTCAGAAACTGATTGTCATGAACGCGGATGATGGAAATGTGTTGGCCGATCTGCCCATCGGCGCCGGTGTTGACGCCGCTCGATTTGACGACGGCTATTTCTTCGCGAGCTGTCGTGACGGCACGCTCGCGGTCGCGAAGGAGACGTCGCCTGGCAAGTTTGAGATCGTTCAGACGGTCCACACACAGCCCGGCGCACGAACTATGGATGTGAACCACCGAACGCACACGCTCTACTTGCCGACGGCTGAGATGACCGACGCCAAGGATCCGCGCGGCCGGCCGATCCCGAAGGCGAATTCGTTCATGGTTCAAGTGGTTGAACGCACATTGAATTAGTGCACTCGTTACGCACGAGCCCAGAAGATAGTGGCTGTCGAGCCGGCCAAGCTGCCCGGTGCGATGGGTTGGGCTCGAGCGACCCTTGCGACACAAGAAAAAAGCCGTGCGGCGCAGATTCGGACCCACACACAGCGTCGTTCTGCCCTAATTCATGCTGCGTGTAGTAGACCTGGCCGGGCCGAGTTTTGTACAATGCTACGTGATCTACTCTCATGCGAGGGGAAGCGATAAAGTCTCGTATCGTCGAGGGGGTTTCATGTTGCCATCAAATTCATCAAGGTCATTTTGCGCCCGTCTCGCCATCCTATCTGCAATGGCACAGGCGATTTTCTGCGTTGTCGCTGTGACGCCTGTCAACGCAGGGACACCGAGCTTTATGGGGTTGGGCCAGCTTGTCAGCGGACAGGCCAGCAACGCAACAGGTGTCTCACTGGACGGCACCGTCGCCTTTGGTTCCGCATTAAACGGCAGCGGACACTTCGAGCCGTTTCGGTGGACTGTCGGCGACGGCATGATGGGCCTTGGCTATTTGCCGGGCGGCAGCGTGTCTGGCGCAGCGCAGGGATCCTCCGGCGATGGAAGTGTTGTTGTTGGGACGAGCGACACGGGATCGGCCAATCAGGCTTTTCGTTGGACGCAGGGCGATGGCATGGTCGGACTGGGAACGCTTCCGGGCGGGAGTTTCAGTTTCGCGCAGGGAACGACAGCCGATGGTTCCGTGGTTGTCGGCGGCGCGGATGACGACGTCAGCCAGTTTGCCTATCGCTGGACGCAGCCCGACGGAATGGTCTCGCTCGGAACGTTAGCTGGCGGAACCTATAGCTTCGCGAACGCCATATCCGCGGATGGATCGGTGGTCGTGGGGTATGGTGATTCGCCCTTCAGCAAAGGCGAGGCGTTTCGCTGGACCGCGCTGGGCGGCATGGAAGACCTCGGCATGATTGCATTCCGCGAGGAAAAGAAGGAAGGCACGAGCCGGGCAACGGCTGTTTCGATGGATGGTCTTGTGATTGTCGGCGGCGGCACGAGCGACGTTGTTGACAGTGAGGCGTTTCGTTGGACGGAGGAGACCGGGACGCTGGGACTGGGCCTGCTGCCGGGCGGCAACTTCAGCGAAGCGCGCGGAGTCAGCGGGGACGGCTCGATTGTCGTGGGCATCGCGGCAAATGCGTTCAATGTGGACGAGGCGTTCTATTGGTCGCTTGGTGATGCTGAGATTCGGCCGCTTCGCGAAATGCTGGTCAGCGATTTTGGAATGGATTTGGCCGGTTGGGTGCTTGAGTCGGCGCAGGGAATTTCCTCCGATGGCCTGACGATCGTCGGCAACGGAATCAACCCGGCAGGTCAGCCCGAGGGCTGGATCGTGCATCTTCCGGAGCCTGCAACCCTCACGCTGTTAATGACCGGGATCCTGCTTTTCAACCGGCGGCGGCGGTAACAACGCACGACATCACCCCACGATCGGCGACGGCGCTGGAACAACAGGGCTGCGCCCTTCACACGCAGCCGCACGGAGCAATTCAATATCTCGTTTCGTGATGCCGCCGTCAGGGGATCATGTATGCGGCGACCCACTGCGGAATGTCTCGGCCGTCGACGGAACCGTCGTTGTTCATGTCGGCAACACAATCCTGCGGCGTGCCGGGGTTGAGCAGGATGCTCACGAAGGTCGGCAAGTCGGAATCGTGGACACCGCCACCGTCGAAGTCGCCGGTGTTGTTGGCGATCGTAACGATCACGGTCGAGCAGGATGCCCCGGTGCAGCCGTTTGCGATGTTTCGTCCGCGCGCGTAATAGGTCGTGGTGACGCCCGGAGAGACGACCGGTGTCGCGCCGCCGGGAACCGCCGTCACTCCGCATCCACCTGTGAACCAGTCGACAGTGTTTCCGACGCCGGGCGTGGCCGACAACGTCGAGGTCTGGCCGATGCAGATGCGATTGGGTGAAGCAGTCGGGCTTCCCGGAGCCGCTGGGTTGGTGATGGAGACGGTAACCTTGGCGGTCGCAACGTCGAACGCAGGCGATCCGACATACCCCGGAAGCGTCGCCGCGCCGCTGTTGTCCGACCAGATCGGATAGTACGTGTTCGCGTGGAAACAGATCCCGAGATAGTCACCGTAGTCCAGGCCATTGCCGGCTGTATTCGCGTTCGAGACACCGGCGCTGGTCTTGATATTCGGCAGAAAGGTGAGATTGCCGGCGACGTAGGTTCCAAGCGTGGACCAATTCTCTGCTGTGTTGTTACCCGCGCTGTTGCGACTATCCATCCAGGATATGGCGAGGTTGCCGGTCGTCTGATCAATGGCAATGGACGGCAGGAATTGGCTCTTGCCGTTGCCGAGGGTGTCATCGTTGACTCGTTGCAGCGCCGACCAACTCGTGCCGGCGTTATCCGAAAAACGAACGTAGATTTCCGTGTCGTTGTTTTCGTTCACCGTCTCTTCGGTATAGACCAGATACACGCGGCCATGATGGGCGCCGCCCGTGCGATCCCAGGCAAGTCCCGCCTCGGCATCAATCGAGCGGCCGTTCTGCGCGGGGATGAAATCAAAACCGCCGACGTTGGTATTTGTGATCGTCACCCTGGCGCCGAATCCGGAACCGCCGAGGCCATCGGGATCCGTGTTGCAATAAATGGTCGTCGGTCCCTGTCCGCCACTGGCGCCTTGATAGGTAATCATGACCTGACCAAGCGGGCCGACCGCGATTCCGCCATACGTCCCGCTTGCCGTCGGTGGGCTGACTTCCGCACTAAAGGCGCCGACGGCACCCAGTCCCGTCACACTCGCCCCGCGCACACGCATCGTCCCGCTGATGTTGTAGTCCACCCACACCGAGCCGTTCACTCCGCCGCTGCCGGGGCCAACTGCGATGCTCGGCTGATCAACGCCGCCGGCAAAACTGCCGATCTGCGAAAATGAAACGCCGCCGTTCGTGCTCATGCCGACGATGACGGCTGTTCCGGCTGAGTTGATGTACGTGACAAACAAGTTTCCGAAGTTGTCCCAGGCGAGCTGCCCGTCGCAACATGAAGCGGACATACCGTCAGCGCCGGTAAGAAATAATCGGCTCGTCCAGTTCACGCCGCCGTCGGTGCTGTAGGCGCCGAACTGCGAGGATCCTGAGGCCGGTACCGCCATCGCGAACAATCGGAGCGGATTCGTGGGGTCGATCGCGATGTTGGTTTCAGCCTCATTGCCGACGCGCTTGCTGATATCGACGTTGGTCGCCCCTGAAATGGTGGTGCATTGTGCCGCGAGTTGATCGGGGCGCAGGACGCCGACCACAAGAACACCGACCGCCAGAATTGGAAGTACGCCACGGACGCCATGCAAATTCTTTGCCACTTTACACCCTCTAAGATCGAGAAAATCCCCTGGCCATGCAGGCGGCAAACGCCGCGCGACGCATCGGCCGACGGTCAGAAGTCTGCTTGTGCGCAAGGATTTTCGGTTCCCACTCTTGATCGCAGAAATCCAGACCCCATTATTCTACCGAATGGGGCCATCGAAAACTAAGCCCGCTTTGGGGAATGCGCCCGAAACTATGTAACAAATCTCGCCTCTATTGTGGACACCAGGCGTCGCAAATCACGAAGGGCCATGCGGGCTCCGCAGAGAAAACGCCTGTCCATCAGCGAGCGGCAATCACCGAAAGTCCGCCCATGTAGGGTCGCAGAGCCTCGGGGACCGTGACGCTGCCGTCGGCGTTTTGATATTGCTCCAGGATCGGAATCAAGATGCGCGGGCTGGCGATGACGGTGTTGTTCAGCGTGTGGCAGAAGTACGTCTTCTTATCCGCACCGCGATATCGCAGGTTCAACCGCCGCGCCTGGAACTCGCCCAGCCGAGACGCGCTGTGCGTCTCGCCGTAGCCCTTGCGCGACGGCATCCACGTCTCGATGTCGTACATTTCCACCTTGCCCTGGCCCATGTCGCCGGTGCAGACCATCATGACGCGATACGGGAGTTCCAGTTTCTGCAGGACGGCCTCGGCGTTGGCGATGATGGCGTGGTGATGCTTTTCGCTCTCGGCTTCGTCGGCTTTGCAAAGGACGACCTGCTCCACCTTCTCGAAATAGTGGATGCGATAGATGCCGTAGGTGTCCTTGCCTGCTGCGCCCGCTTCGCGTCGGAAGCACGTTGAGACGGCCGCGAGGCGAATGGGTAGTTGTGCTTCGTCGAGAATTTCATCGCCGTACATCGCGGTGAGTGAGACTTCGGCGGTGCCGACGAGGCTCTTGGCATCGCGCTCGCAGCGGTAGGCCTGTTCCTCGCCACCGGGGAAATAGCCGGTGCCGTACATCATTTCATCGCGGACGACGACGGGCACGGTCATCGGTTCAAAGCCGCGCTCAATGATGAGGTCCATGGCAAGACGGAGGACGGCCTGGTGCAGCATCGTGCCCGCGCCGCGCAGCAGGTAATTCCGCGTGCCGGCCAGCTTCACGCCGCGTTCAATGTCGATGATGTTCAGGTCTTTGCCGAGTTGGACGTGATCCTTCGGTTCGAAGTCGAACGCGCGCGGCTCGCCGACGCGGCGGACCTCGACGTTTTGCGTGTCATTCTTGCCGATGGGTGTCTTGGCGGAAGGAATCTGCGGGACTGTGAGCATGAGGGCGCGGAAGTCGTCCGCGATGGTCTTTTCTTCCTCCTCCAATTCCTTGATGCGCTGCTTGATGCGGGCAGAATCGGCCTGAATCTTGTCGCCCTCGGCTTTGAGCTGGTCGGCCGTCGTGCCCTTGGCGAGGGCATCCTGATACCACTTGCCCTTTGGGTTCTTGTAGAGGCCGATCTGGTTGGAGAGTTCGTTGCTCTGCTGGCGGAGCTGGTCGGCCTCCTGTTGGATCGCGCGGCGTCGGTCGTCGACGGCGATCAGGCGGTCCAAGTCGCAGGCGATGTTCTTGTCGCGGATGGCCTTTCGGACCTTCTCGGTTTCGTCACGTATCAGCTTGATGTCGATCATCCAGTCTGGCTCCGGGCAGTGCGTCGTTGGTGAAAATACGATGCGATTCGGGTCGGATTGCTCGCCAAGAATCACTCGGTCGGGCATGATACGACATGGACGGCCGCTTCACAGCAACCGACGGGCTTTGGCCGAGTATACTGTTATGACGTCCGCCTCGCCCCAAGGAAGATTCCCCCGGAGCATCCTGATGTCGCAGCGAGTGACCAAGTGGTTGTGTCTGAGTGTCCTTCTTCTCGCTGCGGGCGGGGCAGGCTGTCCGTTTGTACCCGACGATGGCACGGGCTTCCCCCGGCGGACCATCTGGACGCAGCGCACCGTCAATGACAGTGCGGCCTTGCGACCCGTCTTCACCGCCCTGTCGGACATGGACGGCGACACCAAGCTCGACATCATCGCGGCGTATGTCGGAGAAGGCGGCTCGGTGCCGACGGTGGCGATCTTTTTCCAGGATACGACCGAGAGCTATACGGCCGTGACCATCGGCGCGGGAAATGATCTGGCAGGCGTTGCGGCGCTGGCCATCGGCGATCTGAACGGCGACGGGCGGCGCGATGTGATCGCGGGGTGTGACAATGCGATCGTGTATCTTCTGAATCCCGCGTCGTCTCGAACGGCCGGCGACTGGACGCGAAGCACGCTCGACAACAGCAACGGCGCGACATCGGGCGTGTGGGTGGATGTGGCGATCGGTGAGATCGACGGGGTGAACGGCCCGGATGTTGTCGGGTGCAATCAGAATTTTTCGCGATGGTGCTGGTTCAAAAGCCCCGCGGCGAACATCACGACCGGCACCGGCTGGACACGCACGGATGTAGACAATGCGAATCGCTCGGGGGCGGCGGGCGTCGCACTCGCGGACTTCAACTCGGACAACAAGCTCGATGTGATCTGCACCTCCACCGATGCGAATATCGAACCGCGCATCGCGTGGTATCGCAACCCGGCGACACCGACGAACGCAGCCGACTGGTCGAAGTTCCGCGTGGGGAATCTGCCGTCGGCATCGCGCGTGATCGTCGCCGACTTGAACGCCGACGGCCGCAGCGACGTGGTGACCATGAACGCGGTCGGGAGACAGATTGGCTGGTATCAACGACCATCCGACGCAACGGCCGCGTGGAGTGGATTTGTGCTGGCGCAGTTTGCAACGGCGATTCCCGTGGATGTAAAGGCGTCGGACATCGACGGCAACGGGCAGGTGGACATCGTGGTGGCCGCGAAGAACTCGGGACTCTTTCGATGGTTCACGCCGACGAGCACCGGCCCGAACCCGCAATGGATCGAGAATGCACTGATTGATTTCAACAATCTCACACCCGGCCGATTTGCACTGGGCGACATCGACAACGACACGCGGCCGGACATTGCGGCACCGCTTCAGGGGGTTACGACGGCGGGAGATATCGTTGTTTGGCTGGAAAATCCCGAGTCGTAGGCCTTCATTTCGCCAATCTCCACATCATTCCCCCCCCTTAAAAGAATTTATTTTTCACCCATAATTTTCTTGACGCGTCAAAGGGGCAATGGGTACATTCAGGTCTCGTCGAAACTGGGCTTCGGGCATGACAACTCTTATCAATTGGAACAACATGAAATCCTGCCTTGCGGGGTCTGCGGCGGTTGTCTTGGTTTTGGGCTGTGCCAGGCCATCTAATGCTCCAGTTCCGCTTGCCATTTCAGCGAAGGAGGCATCCGCGATACCGTCGAGTGCGAACGAAAAGGATGCAGATCGCAGGCCTAGCGAACTGGGTGCACTGGTCAGCAAGACCTACCGCACAATGAAGGAACTTGAGTTTGAAGCACGGATTACAGACCCTGACATGTCGATTACTTGCAGGGCAAAGTGTACAAATGAGGGTCGCCATCATCTAGAGGTGCGAGATAAAGGCGGGACATTGATCTATAGTTTGGATCAAGATGCGCTTGCTTTTGACAGGATGAACATTCAAGAAAATTGTTTCCGTTCAGGAAAGTCCGCGAGTTACACGCTTACAAAACTCGACTTCGGACATGATGTATGGAATCCATTGTTTACCACAACTGACGATCTCGGATTTAGTGGCTGTCTATTCGGAGAGTGCCAACGCTCTTGGCTCGGAGAGGATAGTCGTCGTGCGGAGTTTTGGGGCAGGATTATTTCGGAAGGGACATATCAGGGTATGAAAGTTCTGAATGGCACGCCTTGTCTTGTCGTTGCCACGGGGCGACTGCACAGGCCTGGAGAAGAGCTGTGGATCGACCCCTCAACGGGCTTAGTTCGACGGTGGCGCGATGTGGCTAGGGATACTGTTTACGAGTACAGCAGTCAATTGAAAGCCGTGGCTTCCGCTGACTGATGGGTTTTGAACCACGCATAGCAATAAGCAGTAACGCGATGAAGGTTCATGCGACGGGAGTACAGTTGTTTGCTGTTTTCGCGATGACCACCTTGGCCGCAGCGACCGACCCGACCGTCATCGATCAGAACGAGGACAGGCTGGTACCCGTATCGAATGTCGTGCCGATAGCAACGATTCTGGACGACTACGGCACGTCAAGTTCGGAAAGCGACCCATCGCTACCAGCTTTTCTTGAAGGCGTCCTCGATTTGGCCTCAGAGGAACTGCGAAATGGAGCCGAGATAGTTGTTTTTGATACCTCGATCAAGTCGAGCTTCGATGAGAATGAGAATCTCGTCGAACAGGAATTGGATGTGGCGGCCTATCTTGGATTGACAGAGATTGAAATCGAACTCAACTCGAGAGTTGAAGGCGAGTTTCGCGTGCATGTGACTTTGTTCAGCGAGGGAAATCCACCGAGCTATGTTGATGCTACGTTTCGGATTTATTTGCCCGAATCGCTAGAGGCAGCTCAAGTTGTCGTTATTGCATTACCGGGAACCTGCAAGTGCAGCAAAGCAGGCGCGACCGGGTGTACCGATGCTAAGTGCCGTGACGGAGATACTTGTCCAGGGAACAATGGTCATTCGTGTGGATTTTATACTAGGAGTGTCTAGCCCTGATTGTGCTGCAGGGCGACATTCAGAAATAATATCCAGTACATGGAAACGGTGACCGGAATTCGACCTCGGCAAGCCGACTCGATCATGGACATCAGCTTGTTTACTCCGGTGCCTCTTCCGCCACTGTCACAGCCTTCCACTGATAAGGCTCAAGCTGATCGAGCATTCCGCGGATTTGCGGCTGGTTCGTGTTTAGCGCCAGCGATCGGCGGAAGTGGGCGACGGCGCGCTCGCGGGCGAGGGAGCCTTTTGCGCCGCCCTTCGAGGCGAGGGCGGTGTTGACGACGCCGCAGCCGTTGTGGGCGGCGAGGTTCTTGGGGTCGTTCTTCAGGGCCAGGTTGTATTCCTCCAGCGCCTTGGTGAATTCATTCTGCGAGTGATAAATCTCTCCGAGCTGCACGTGGATCGGTGCGGCGTTTGGGTAGAGACGCGCTGCCTCGCGCAGGGTCTCCAGGGCTTTGTCGAAATCGCCCTGCTCGCGATAGCACATGGCGAGCTGGATCGTCGCGGTGAAATTCGTGCGATCCAGCGACTGGGCATGGCGATAGGCGCGGGCCGCAGCTTCCATCGCCTTTGGCCGGTCCATGGCCGTGGTGGCGATGCGACTGAGCGTCTGAGCAAGGCACAGGGCGAAGTGGAAATTGCCTGGCTCGGCCTTCATGGCTTCGCGGAAGCGCGACACTGCTTCGTCATAGTTTCCGTGCTGGAATGCCATTCGGCCGAGGCGGGCATTTACGCCGGCGTGGGTGGGTTGTTTCAACACAATGCGCTCATAGACGGCCCGGGCGCCGTTTTCATCCTGTTCGGCGTAAAGGCGATCGCCCTGCCGCAATTCGTCGTCGACCGTCGGCTCGCGAAGGCCGCCGACCTTCAGCGTGCCACCATTCTGACACCCTGCGGCAACGAGCAAAAGTGTGATCCCGATGCACAGCGCGGCGAAGACCCGCGCGGCGAATCGATCCGAGTTTGAGACGATGAACGTGTGCCTTGTCATGGATCGGTACGTCCGAATAATCACGGCCGGCGCACCGATCCCCGGTACGGGCGGAGTTGTCATGTTGCGACGCGCGCCTCCGCGCGCTGTCGGGTATATCGGCAACGCGCCGCGCCCGGCGTACCCGACCCCTGCGTCGCGTTGACTTTCGTTGCCACGCGTCTAAGATGCACCGAGTAAATCCGCAGGATTTGCCGATCGATGGGGGCTTTGCCGAAGGTTGCAGTTCATGCGCGTTCTCGTGGCCGTTCCAGTCTTCAATGAGGAGGCTTATGTTGCCGGGGTGATCCGCGAGGTTCGTCGATATTGCGACGACGTGCTGGTAATTGACGACGGTTCGGCCGACGGTACAGCGGCCATTCTCAACACCATCGACGGCATTTCCGTCATTCGTCACCCTGAGAATCGCGGGTATGGGCAGAGCCTGATCGACGCATTCGCCTATGCCCATCGACACGGGTACGACTGGGTCATCACCATCGACTGCGACGAGCAGCACGAGCCATGCCAGATTCCCGAGTTCATCGCCCGGGCGGCACAGGATGACGCCGACATCATCTCTGGATCGCGCTACCTGACGGCGCTCCCGGGCAACACCGATGCCCCGTCCGATCGACGCGAGATCAACAAGACCATCACTGCAATCATCAACGACCGGCTGGGGCTGCAACTGACCGACGCCTTTTGCGGCTTCAAGGCCTATCGCGTGAATGCCATGGCGCGGATGAACCTGACGGTCGTCGGTTACGCCTTTCCGATGCAATTCTGGGTGCAGGCCGTGATGACCTGTGCACGAATCTGCGAATTGGCCGTGCCGCTGATTTACATCGACCCCACGCGCCACTTCGGCGGCATTCTTGATGATCCGCAATCGCGACTGGCGCACTATCTCGAAGTCTTCGAGAACGAGATGGCCCGATCGCAGGATTCCCGCGATGAGTTGGCCGGTTGCCGCTGGTCGCGCCACAGCTCGCGCTAGTCCCCTATCATGTCCGCATGGCGCATCGCCTGACCACATCGATTGACGCCCTTGCCGCACCGTCGACGGACGGCGAATTGGTGATTTGGCCGGCGGCAGGCTCGCTTCCGGCGATGGTTGAGGCCAATCGCAAGGCACTCTCCGCTTGTGATGCGATGATTCTTGGACGGCCGATCCGTGCGTGGCGGCAGCCATGCGTCTGCGAGGCCCCGACAATCATGACCGGCCACCAACCGGCGTTTTTTCACGCCGGCGTGTGGATCAAGAATGCTGCGGCGTTTGACCTGGCGAAGCGCGTAGGCGGCGCGGCACGGTTTCTGGCGGTTGACAGCGATCAATCGCATGGCGTCGAGCTGCAACACCCGGCGATCCGCGATGGATTCGTGTCCGTCGATGCGCGGACCGGCTTTCCAGCCTTGCGGGAGTCGGCGTTTGAACAGTTGCCCGACCAGACGGACGCGTGGTGGCGCGAATTTCTTTCGAACATCGGGGGGATCGGCGACGATTCACGGTGGTCGCATTTTTCAAAGGAGTTCGCAGGCGAATCGGCAGCCATGGAGGGTTACGCGGCGCGGTGGGTACGCGGAATCGGCACCATCGACCGGGCGTTTGGTGTGTCGCTCGACTACGCACCGATCAGCCGCACCTTCGGCGAATGTCCGTCGGCGCACGCCTTTGCCGCACATCTGCTGCTGGAGGCCGCGCGGTTCGCATCGGCGTATAACGAATCGCTGGGGGATTATCGCGAACGGCGCGGAATTCGCGGCCGAGCGCATCCAATCCCCGATCTTGCGGTGCATGGCGATCGCATCGAATTGCCGTTTTGGCTGCTTCGAGGTGCGACGGCGCGGCGGCGTCTGTTTGTGTCAATGCAGGGAACGGCGCTGCACGTCTTTGCCGAGGACACCGCCGTCGGCTCGCTCGATCGTTCCCAGGCGCCGGCCGATCCGAGTCAGGCAATCATCGCTGCACTGGGCGAATGGCGACTTCGTCCACGTGCCCTTGCTCTGACGCTTCATGCCCGATTGCTCGCGTGCGACCTTTTCATTCACGGGATCGGCGGGGCAAAGTACGACCAGATTACCGACGGCATCATTCGCCGCTTCTTTAACGTCGAGCCGCCGGCCTATGCGTGTGCATCCGCCACGCTTCGACTTGAGCTGCCGAGATTCGGCATCGAGTTGAAGCATCTCGCCATCGAACACCAGCGCAGGCGTGACATTCAATGGAATCCGCATCGCGTTGTGCCTTCGCCGGATAAGGCACTCGTCGCTGAGTGGACGGCGGCCGTTGCGGAAGCGAACCATTTGCGCGAGCGAGACGCCGACAACCACGCCGCCCGTAGCGCCGCCTTTGAACGCATTCGGCGGGCCAACAAGGCGTTCGGGCTTGATGAGGCGCGGCTGTCGCGCGAGGCTCGAGATCGGATCGTTCAAACGGAGAACAAAATCGCCTCGGATCGCGTCGCGAATTCGCGGGAGTGGTTTGTCGGCCTGCATCCATCGCGGCGAATCACCGAACTGCGCGATCGCGTTGCCCGCACCGTGGCGTGAACTGGGAATCGGCCGGCCCTAATCCTGGCCGCTGACCGGAATCGTACGCCCGCGCGGTTCCGCGCGCTTGGCAATCGTCACCTCCAACACGCCCAATTTGCACGTGGCGGTGATTCCATCCTCGCTCACCGGCGTTGGAAACTCGTAGCGCCTTGCGAAGCTGCCGAAGCGACACTCGCCGCGCAGTTGGCGCTGGCCTTCGCCCGGCTTCGGCGGAACGGCTTTGCAGCCGCGGACCGTGACCGTGTTGTTCAGCATGGAGACGTCGACTTGATCACCGGTCAGGCCCGGAATTTCCATGCGAATGCGGTAGCGCTCGCCCTCGTCGATCACGTCCATGGCCGGTGCCCAGTCTTGTCCATCCAGTGGAGCGGTGTTAAGGCCAACGTGCCAGACACGGTCGAGCAGACGGTCGAATTCGGTGCGGACATCATTGAAGGACGGCAGTTCCGAGGGAAATTGAAAACCGGCCATAACACGCTCCTGTTGCAAAGAAGGCCGGGGACTATCATACCCGCCCTTCCCGCTTAGGACGCTTTACTCCGCCCGATTCGCGCCGTAGGCTGAGCCACCATCATGGCCACCAACCGAACACTCTCGTTGCGTCTTGCCTCCCTGTCCTACCTTTGCCTCGTACCGACGTTCATGGGCCTTGGCTGCGGCGAAGGCGACACCACCATGGTCGTCAAAAAACCTGCCAGCGAACGGCCCGACGTGGATCGCGCCGTCGCGGGCAAGGGATCGCTCGTCGTCCCCACGGCGGAGGCGTTCAATTATTCCTCGTTCAACTCCGGGCAGACGGGTACGGCCCGTGGCGAGGCGGCGCTTGTCGGCAAGGATGGCGCCCGATGCGCGGCGCAGGCCGGCGACGGTGGATCCGCGTGGGCGGAATTTCAGATTGGTTACACGTTTGACAACACCACCGGCGGACCGCTCGATGCGTCCGTGAAACTAAAACTGCGCCTCGCTCAGACGCAATCCACCAGCGGCCCGTCAACTGATTCACACGGCATAGAGACGACCGGCAAATCGGCGCTTCGATTCTTCATCAAGGATTCCGTCGGGCTGACGATCAAGGCGGAAGATGTCGCAACGAGCACGCTTATGAAGGGGCCGACTTCACACACCGACACGCACGACATCGTGTTCGATGCACGCTTCGAACCGGATCGCGGGTATTACCTCGTGCTTGCGGGTCGCATCGACGTGCAGGCGTCGGGCGGCGGCAATGCGACGCTCGCCATGGATGTGCAACAGGCGGCCATGGAAATCGCATGGCGGCCGAGCGAAGCCAAGACGGCGTCGGCGGAATAGCCCGCGTGTGGGCGGCTCTATCCAGAAGGCGCAAACTTCGCCGATCGCTGTT
Organism: Planctomycetota bacterium; assembly: GCA_016235815.1. GTDB lineage: Bacteria > Planctomycetota > Phycisphaerae > UBA1845 > UTPLA1 > JACRIM01. The sequence goes on along the minus strand of JACRIM010000017.1, from coordinate 87,119 downwards.
GTCGGCGTCGGCACCCGTTCGGGTCAGCACCGAAAATCGTCGATCTTCAAGGTATTATCGCGCGACGTATACGCGACACCACCTTGAGGACAGACCATGCCGCCTTCAATAGCAACTCTACCGGCCAATCCGACACGCAAGCGAGCACCGCTTGCGCCACGTTCGCGCGATGAACAACGCCGGGCGCTGATTCGCGAACAATTCGTCGATCTCCATGCCGATTTCGACCGGTCGCGGCCGTCACAACCGCTTTGTGAGATCGTTCGCCGGACGGTGGTGAATGCGATTGAGGCGCGACACCGCGCTACCGGCCGACGGGTGCGCGTTCTTGAGGTTGGGTGCGGCGTTGGAAACTGGGCCGAGTATTTGTTGGCGGCATCTGATGAGAATCAGGTGCCGATGGAGTACCTCGGACTCGACTTCGCCCCGCCGTGTGTTCAATCGTGCAATCGGCGGATCGGAAATCGGGTGGGCAGCCGGGCGGTCGTGGCTGACTTTGAATCGCTCACGCCCGATTCCTCGTATGACGTCGTCTTCTTCGTCGAGGTGTTCTGTCATCTGCGGAAGCACCAGGACGACGAATGGCTACGGAAGGCGAGTCAATGGCTTGCGCCGGGCGGGGCGTTGATCATCGTTGATAAGGAGCGGCACTCGCGGCACGGATGGCGCGTTCGATGGGATCTGTTCAAGCGAACCGTCCTGCCGGCGTCGTGGCGTGGACGGGGGTATTACTTCCCCGAGAAATACAACACGCTTCTCACGACGCTTCGATATCCGCATTTCCGACATCTCGCCGGGACGATGAAGCGAGCCGGGCTACGGGTGCAACCGATCGAACGACACGGCCTCTTCAACGCGGTCGTCGGCTGTCGAGAATCGTGAATTGAGTCTTGCGGGGTTCGTACTACCGCACGCCGATCAGCGTTTCCAGACGATCCAGCCCCTTGTCAATGCTCGCCATGTCGGTTGCGAATGAGAGTCGCACGTGGGTGTCCATGCCGAAGGCAACGCCGGGCACCATGGCGACGTGAGCCTTTTCCAAAGCCAGCGTACAGAAGTCGGCGGAGTTCTTAACGCCGAGGCGGGCGTAGGTCGCTGACACATTTGGGAAACAGTAGAACGCACCGGTCGGTTTCACGCAGGTCACATCGCGCAGTCGGCTGATTCGATCGAACATTCGCGCGCCGCGCTCTTCGAAGGCCCGGCGCATTTGTTCGACCTCGGATTGGTCGCCGGTCAGGGCCTCGACGAGTGCATGTTGGATGAACGTCGCGGTGCCGCTGGTGGTGTGCGTCTGAAGTTTGGCCATGCCCTTGATGATCGCCAGTGGGCCGGCCGCGAAACCGACGCGCCAGCCGGTCATGGCGTAGGTCTTGCTTGCCGCGTTAAACGTGATGGTCTTTTCACGCGTCTCGGCACTGATGGCTGCAAAGCTCAGATAGTCGCGGTGCGCGCCATAAAGCAGGCGGTCATACATTTCGTCGGCGAAAGTAATGATGTCGCGGCCCTTGAGGACATCAGCGATGGCCCGCACCTCGGCCGGTGAATAGGAGAAGCCGCCGGGGTTGGAGGGGCTGTTGAAGACGAACACGCGCGTCCGCGGGGTGATGGCGTTGGCGATTTGGCTGGGGGTCAGGCGAAGGCCGTTGGAATCGGTGCCTTGAATCGCGACCACCTTGCCGCCGCACAGTTTGATCTGCTCCGCAAAGCTCACCCAATAGGGAACTGGCAGGATCACCTCGTCGCCCGGATCGATCAGCGAGGCGAAGGCGAGAAAGAGCGCTTCCTTGCCGCCGACCGTGATGATGACCTCGTCGGGCGAATAAGTGAGATTGTTGTCGCGGCGGAACTTCTCACACACCGCAGCACGGGCCTCGGGGATGCCACTGGTCGGCTTGGCATAGCCGGTGTGGCCGGCGGCGAGGGCGCGATTGACCGCGGCCTTGATTCGGTCGGGGGTATCAAAGTCTGGTTCGCCCGCACCGAAGGCGACGACATCGACGCCCTGGCGCTTCAGTGCCGCGGCCTTTGCGGCGACCGCGAGCGTCGCGGCCTCGTCGAGATGGGTGACACGCTGGGAGAGTTTCATATGCCTGGACCGTTGGGATCGACGCAACCACGCATCGGCGTGGGCCGTTAGAATCTACTCCACGCCTTATCGACGGGCAAAGGGCGTGGCTTGGGGATTTCGACGATGGCAGAGACCTGGTTGTTGGACGTTGGAAACTGCGATCCGGACCACGCGATGATCCGCGGGATGCTCACGAAGCACTTCGACGTGCGGATCGACCGGGTGATGTTTGTTGAGGATGCGCTGACGAAGATGCGCGAGCGACCATACGCCTTGGTGCTTTTCAATCGACTCGTCTTTGCTGATGGCAGCGAAGGGATTGAACTGTTGCGGAAGGCGAAAGCGGACCCGGCGCTGAAAGGAACACCCATGATGATGATCAGCAACTATGGGGACGCACAGCAGGCGAGCGTGGCGGCCGGGGGTGAACCGGGGTTCGGCAAGGCGGACGTTGCAGACCCAAAAACTGCGGAACTTCTCAGAAAATACCTGTCTCCCAAGGGATAATGCCGGTTAGCTGTGGGCCATTGCACAGGACTGGGTATATTCGCCCGAAAAGTACCCATGTGAAAAACCTCACAATGTGGCCAGATAGCGGCATTTGTCAATATAAAGACTTACGCGTCTTGTTACAGATGTTGTTGCATAAAAAAGTTCCCAAAATGTTTGCGACGGCACCTTTCATATCAGATTGCCATTACTGGACTTATGAGCGGCCGAGAACAAGCCCATTATTTGCTGAAACATTTTATCGTTAGCCATAATTTGCCTAGTTGCGATCCTGTGCTATATTCGACTTGACAGTTTTTGCTAAAGCCTCCCCCCAAGGGTCGTGTAGCAGACAGGCCCTGAATCCGGGCGGAAGAAGTGAGAGCGACTTCCAGCTTGCCCGGATGAGACGAAGCTCGAAAGGAATCAGGCCCGACGGTCGGCCACTGATTGATCCGTTGGATCATGTGGCCCGTTCCCCACCGCGCACTTTCGGACCTGAGCCATCTGAATTGCGACCCTTGGAGGTCGCGGGAGTCAGATGCTATGGCACCGGACAGCCGACCGAATGATGTCAACCCCAGCGTTGCACCACGACCGACGGCCCATTTGCCGACCCCGTCCGTACTGGCGAAGTTCCAGTCCGAGGATCGTGAACGCCTGAATCGAATCCTCTCGGAACCGTACGACTATCAAAAGCACCCGGCGTTTGCGAAGGCGAAGACCGCCAAGGAACTCTTTGGCAAGGCCGTTGGCGGCGAGCAGTCGATTCGCCCCTGGTGCAACAGCTCCGAGATTCGCGAACAGACGATCGACGCTGAAATCCACAAATCCACCCTCACCGGCTCGCAGGAGCTTCGGCTCTTCCTCCGGTTGAACTATGCCCGGTATCGAATGGCCCGTCTCTTGGACGCCTTCATTGGAAAGCGCCTGACCGCGCGGGCCTCTCAGGAATTGCTATGGTGGCACGAGCAGGCCGTCGCCGCGCGATGCGAAATCGTGCAGGCCAACCTCCCGCTCGTGCTCGCCATGGCCAAGCGAACGCGGCTCGGCAATGTTGACTACGCTGAATTGATCAGCGAGGGCAACATGGCGTTGCTCCGCAGCGTCGATAAGTTCGACTGCGGCCGCGGCTTCAAGTTCAGCACCTATGCCTGCCGCGCGATCCTCAAGAGCTTCAGCCGCGTGGCCATGCGATCGAGCCGCTATCGCAGCCGGTTCCCGACGGACTTTGATCCGGCGTTGGAGAAGAGCGACTACCTCGAATTGCAGCGCGAAGACATCGAAGTCTCCTGCGTCGAGGAGCTTCGCGGCATCCTCCAGACCAACACGGCGGACCTCAACGAAGTGGAATACAAGGTTCTCCAGGCGCGGTTCGCCCTCGGGCAGATCGCGACGATCGAGCAGCCGGTCGAGCCGAAGACGCTCGAACAGGTCGGCATGATGATCGGCGTGACCAAAGAGCGAGTGCGACAGATCCAGAACCGCGCCCTGGCGAAGCTTCGGGAGAAGCTGCAAGACGACTTCCTCGCGGCCTAAGACGCCGCTGTTTCGAGAAAGCGCCAAAATGAGACGGCCCGTCGAGTCACTCGGCGGGCCTTTTCATTGCGCGACGGTCGAGCCGGGTTCTAGCGCCCGTAGTACTCCGCGTTGATCTTCGTGAAGTGTTTCCACTCCTCTGGAAGCTCATGCTCGGGAAAGATCGCCTTCACCGGGCATTCATCCACGCACAGCCCGCAGTCGATGCAGACGGCCGGGTCGATGTAGAGCATTTCCTCATCGCCGTGGTCGCGCTCGTCCTTGGTCGGGTGGATGCAGTCCACCGGGCAGACTATGACGCAGGCGGTGTCTTTGACGCCGATGCAGGGTTGAGCGATGACGTAGGCCATAGAAACTCCGCAGCATCATAGTCGCATCGGCATCCCACAACCCTGCGAGGCGGATATAATCGCGACGTGCAGGTGTCGGATGCGATCGTGACGGATCCGACCGTCAGGGATCTGGCGACCAGGCTCGGCGCGACCGCGACCCCCCTTGCGGCAACCGGGCTGTGGGGATCGTCTGCGCCGATTTTGGCGGGACTTCTCGCCGATACCCTTCAACGCCCGTTGCTCGTTCTTACTGCTCATTCCGACCAGGCCGACGAGGCCATCGACGACATCGAGACGATGACAGGTCGGGCGCCGGATCTCATGCCGGCGTTTGAGACGCTGCCCGGGGAGGGTGTTGGAGCGGCCGATATCGGCGCGGAGCGGGCACGGTTGTGTCTGCGGTTATTGCAATGGTGCGATCAACCGTCGAAGGGTGAACCGCCGCCGATGGTGACGGCGGGGATTCAGGCGCTGATCCAGCCAGTGCCCACGGTGGAGAGCCTGAACGCGCACAGTCGCTCGCTCAAGGTGGGGCAGACGATTGATCCAGAGCGCATTGCGGAATATCTGGTCGAGCGCGGATTTGAGCGGCTCGACCAGGTGGAGGAACCGGGGGACTTCGCCCTGCGCGGCGGCATCCTCGATGTGTTCTGGTCGCCGGACACCGATCCGGTGCGCATTGAATTCTTCGGCGATCAGATCGAGTCCATTCGACAATTCGAAGTGGGCACGCAGCGGTCAGCGCGAACCGTGGATTCGGTGCGGATCACGCTGCCGCCGGATGCGGGGCGACTGAAGCCGAGCGAGACAACGCACTTCTCATCGTTTCTGCCTGCGAACACGGTCGTGGTGCTTTTGGAGCCGGTTGAAATCCAGGAGATCGGCCGGGCAGTGCTGAATCGCATCGGCAACCCGGTGGGGCACTATCCGGTGGAGGCGGTCTATCAAAACTTTGAGGCGTTTTCGCGGTTGCATGTGAGTCGGTTTCCGAGCGCGACGGTGCCGGATTCACAGACCGTCAGCCTTCGATGCGCTTCGCTGCCGCCGTTCGAGACGAAGGCGACGGACGCGATCCGGCAACTTCTCACGATGGCGGGCGAGCGGTCCACGGTCGTTTATTGCGATAATCAGGGGGAGGAGGATCGGCTCCGCGAATTGATCGAACAGGTCGTCACGCAGGACGGTCGACCTGCGAACGAAGGAGGGCGCGTCCGGACTCAGGTGGGGCTGATTCACAGCGGATTCATCTGGACGCCGACGAACAACGCATCCGAGCGGGCCGTTACGGTCGTCGCGCATCACGAAGTCTTCCGCCGTTACAGCCAGAAACGCCGGATGCGCAAGGTCGCCGCGGGCCGGCCGATCGAGTCGTTTCTCGATTTACAGGAAGGTGATTATGTCGTGCACGTGCTGCACGGTATCGCCCGCTACATGGGCATGCGCACGATGGCCAAGGGCGGCGATGCCCGAAAGAGCGAGGAATATCTCACGCTCAAATTCGCCGACGACGCGACCATGCACGTGCCGGTGACACAGATTGACCTCGTTCAGAAATACATCGGTGCGCGAGGGACGCGACCCACGCTGTCCAAGCTCGGCGGCACGCGATGGCAGTCGACAAAGCAAAAGGTCGAAGAGGCGATTACCGATCTGGCGGACGACTTGCTGCGCATTCAGGCGGCACGTGAATCCCAGCCCGGCATCGCCTATCCGCAGGATACCACGTGGCAAATGGAGTTCGACAACGCATTTCTCTACACGCCGACGCCCGATCAGGTCACCGCGGTACGCGAGATCAAGAATGACATGGCCCGGCCGCGACCGATGGATCGGCTTCTCTGCGGCGACGTGGGGTATGGCAAGACGGAACTGGCGATGCGAGCGGCATTCAAGGCGATTGAGTACGGCAAACAAGTGGCCGTGCTGGTGCCGACAACGGTGTTGGCCGATCAACATCACCGCACATTCAACGAGCGTCTGTCGGGATATCCGTTCAAGGTGGAGTGCATCAACCGCTATCGCTCGACCAAGGAGCAAAAGACGATCCTCGCGGCGGCGAAGAAGGGGCACATCGACATTCTGATCGGCACGCATCGGCTGCTTTCGAAGGATGTAGGTTTCGCCGACCTGGGGTTGGTGATTGTCGACGAGGAACAACGATTCGGCGTCGAACACAAAGAGCGGCTCAAACACCTGCGATCGACCGTCGATGTGCTGACGCTTTCGGCAACGCCGATTCCCCGCACCCTGCACATGGCGATGATCGGATTGCGCGATATTTCCAGCTTGGCTACACCGCCGATGGATCGCCGGGCGATTTCAACTCAGGTTTGCTCGTGGAATGATGAGATGATCCGCGAGGCGATCAACCGTGAACTGAATCGCGACGGGCAGGTCTTCTTCGTCCACAACCGGGTGCATTCAATTCAGGGCGTGGCGGATCGATTGGCGCGCCTGGTGCCCGGCGCACGCTATCTGATCGGCCACGGGCAGATGCATGGCGACGAACTTGAGGATGTCATGCTCAAATTCACGCATCGCGAGGCCGACGTGCTTGTCTGCACATCCATCATTGAATCGGGACTCGACATTCCCAGCGCGAATACGATCTTCATCGATCGTGCGGATATGTTCGGCCTGGCCGATCTTCATCAATTGCGCGGGCGCGTGGGGCGATACAAGCACCATGCCTATTGTTATCTGCTGCTCAGCCCCGATCGACCACTCACGAGCACGGCAGCCCGGCGAATGAAGGCCATCGAACAATTCAGCGAACTCGGCGCGGGGTTTCGCATCGCCATGCGCGATCTGGAGATTCGCGGCGCGGGCAACATCCTCGGGCCTGAGCAATCGGGCAACATCGCGGCGATCGGTTATGAGTTGTATTGCCAGCTACTTGAACAAAGCGTCAAACGCATGCGCGGCGACGCCACGAGAGAACGCGTTGCCGTGCATCTCGACCTCAATGTTGAGGCGTACATCCCGCGAAGTTTCATTGCATCCGACCGGCAACGCATGGAGTGTTACCGGCGCGTGGCGGCCTGTCGAACGCCGCAGGATGTGGAACAACTCGCAGCCGATTTGGTTGATGCCTATGGGCGATACCCCGAGATCGTGGACACGCTTTTGACGCTCACCGACATCCGCGTGCGGGCTGCGGCGTGGAACATCCGCAACATCATCCGCAAGGAGCCGGATCTCATCTTCCACATCGATGGGGAGATCAAGAAAATTGAACCGCTCTTCGCGGGGAGCAAGGGGTCGATCCGTGTGCCGGATGGCCGGACGCTGCATTGGCGCCTGCCGGAAAACTACTGGCACGGCGATACGCTGATCCGGATTCTGCGTAACCTGTTTCGTAGACAGGACATGGGCACTCCGAAGCAGGCGTCACCCGTCGCTCAAGGGGGCGGACGACGAAAGGGCTGATTCCTCCGTTTGCACTCCCGTTGACCAGCCCGGGCATTTTTGTGGTTATCGGCTCCAAACCCCCCAAGGACAGTTAGCGGATCGTTATCATATAGGTACTTGAAGGGGAACCCCGGCGCTCCGGGACGAACTTTTGGACCCTCCTGTCGCGTGAACCGACCTAGGTACGAAGGTCGATTCGCGATGAACCTCGCGCCCTCGCCCGACTCGGTCAATCCGGGTCCGCGCGCTGGGAAAGGAGCACGCCTCATGCCCGCTCGGTCGGGTGGACATTCTCCCAGCAACAAACGGCTGACTTGCTTTGTGCTTGGGTACTGCGCGCTCGTCGGACCTGTTTTTTTTGCAGGCAATGCCAACGCGGACGATAGCGCCTTGCCGACGCACCGGGCCAGGTCGACGTCGAGCCACTCTCGCGCGCGCGGGGCAGACATACGACAGACGTGGTACCGGTTGCCGCAAGCATGGAACACCCGCGGCACCGCGTGCATGTACGACAACGGACCAGCGCTTGATGATGACTTTCCACCTGCATCGCAGATCAGCAGCCCCGCCGGAACTTGGCCTGAATTCTTTGGCGCCGCGACCGATGATTTCATGATGACCGGTGGAAGCCCGGGAAGCGACTGCCGCATTACGACCGTGCGCACCGTGTTTTACTTCCTGGGGCCGGGATCTGAAACGGCGACGCCGACGACGACATTTCAGGGCGTCCATGTGACCGTTTATTACAACGTCACGCCGGCAAACATTCCTTCAGGGGTGCCCACGATTTCCGGAGGGCAAACCGGACCGTATCTCGCTTCTCGTTTTGTGCCTGCTTCATCGTTGCAGAATCAGACGCTGGTCGGCGCGTGCACACCGTCGTATCAGGTGGACATTCCCGTCGATATCACCGTCGCTTATGACGTCCCCTATTGGTTGTCCATCGTGCCGGTCTTTCAGGGGCCGCCTGAATCGTTCTGGCCGTTTTCCGAACAGAATCATAATCAACCGAGCAAACAGGGCTTTCAGATAACCGGCTCCGGGCCTTCCCCGCCGTTTTGGACGAACGTGGGTGGAAACGGTGGAAACTGCCTGGGTGCGCCGCCTCCGGCCTCGAATACGGATCTGACATTCATGCTTTTGGGCGAGCAGACGCCGGCGGTGACCGGCGCGTGTTGCAATGATGCCTCAGCGAATTGTGTCGATGGTGTGAACATTGTTAATTGCCAATTGTCCAACCTTCGCTTTTCAGAGGGAATCTCATGCGGCAGCGTCAGCCCGCCGTGCGGAACCAACACGCCCGGGGCATGTTGCCTCGGCGAAGGAGCGTGTCAGCAGTTGACACCGACCAATTGCCAGAACAGCGGCGGCACCTGGCAGGCGGGTACTTGCACCAATTCGCCATGCACGCCCACGAACGGACTCTGCGCCAACGCCATCAGCATCTCCAGCGGCGTCTTCGTGTTCAACACGATCGGCGCGCTGACCGACGGCCCGCCCGACTCCCCCATTGCTCCATGCACCAACATCGGACAGGACATCTGGTTTAAGTACACCTCGGGATGTACCGGAACGGTCACGGTGAGTCTGTGCGGCGCGACCGACTATGACTCAGCACTGGCGGCCTACCAGACGTGGAATTGCTTCCCCAATCTCGGCCTTCGCGTGGCGTGCCACAATAATGTCTGCGGCGATGATGCACAGATCTCCTTCCCGACGACGACCAATCAGCAATTCCTGATTCGTGTGGGCGGCGCGGGGGCGGCAACCGGCACGGGAACCATGACCGTCACGTGTCTTCCGGCGGGCATGGGCGCGTGCTGCAAACCGGACAATACGTGCGAAGTCCTTACGCAAGCTCAATGCCAATCGCTCATGGGAATGTACACCGGCGGACAGCCGTGTTCATTGCTCACTTGCCCCGCGCCGGTGAATGATCTGTGTGCGAATGCAATCCTGGTGACCAGCAACACGGTTCTGTCTTTTGCCACCGGCAGCGCATCGACCGACGGACCGGCCGACACGCCGAATCCTCCGTGTACCGTGGTGAACCAAGACGTGTGGTATCAATACACGGCGGTGTGCGATGGTCAGCTTACGGCGAGCCTGTGCAACGTGACGAACTACAACGCGGCGCTGGCCGTTTATAACGGCTGCGTTTGCGCTCCGCTGGGAGCCTTGCTCGGCTGCGACAACGACGCCTGTGCGGCCGGCGGCGCAGCGCAAGTAACGGTGCCCGTAACGATGGGGCAGTGCTACTTGATTCGCGTGGGCGGCCAGGGGTCGGCGGTTGGCCTTGGTCAATTGTCGCTGAATTGCGTTCCGAACTCTGGAAACGTGAACGAGTGTGCGGGTGACGCAAATAACGATTGTGCGGTCGACCTGAACGACATCAGCGGATTCGTGGATGAGCTGCTCGGGAATATTGTGCTTGCTCCCTCTGGAATATGTCGAGCGGATCTGTCGAATGACGGCGAACTTGACGGCCGTGATATTCAACCATTCGTAAAGAAGATGATTGGTACAAACAACTGTGCTTGTTGTCGCGGCGACATGAATAATGATGGCTTGCTGGACGGCAGGGATTTGCAGGGCATGGTTAATGCCGTGCTTTCACCTCCGCAGCCATGCACGACGAGTTATCGCGCTGCGGACGTGAACGCGGATGATATCGTAGACGTATTCGATGCCGAAGCCCTTGCCACCAAGCTCTTAAGCAATCAATCCTGCGCGAACCCGTAGTACGGCCGCGTCCTCACGACCCTCAACACGGCCCTCCTTGACGGGACCCCTTCAATCGAAAATGATACCCCTTCAGCCGCCGACATAGCTCAGCGGTAGAGCACCGCTTTCGTAAAGCGGGGGTCGTGGGTTCAAATCCCACTGTCGGCTGTCACGTCCACCGCTCCGTTAGCTCCGTTTCTGGATTCCGTTTATCTTTCAATCGTGCGAGGGCAGGGGTCCCGCCTCAGTGGGTCCGCCGCAGCGGATCTTCGACTTACATCGAAGTCGCTTTTCCCCTTTTGGGAGTCATTATGAAGAAGTGCTTGTGTCGATTCGTGGCAGTCACGTTCAGCCTTTGTCTCTCCAGTTTTGTTCGGGCCGACCAGCGCCCCAATGCCGGCATGTTGCGGTATCCCGACGTGGGCAAGGACAGCATCGTCTTTGTCTATGCGAACGACATCTGGACGGTGTCACGCGACGGCGGCATGGCGACGCCGATCGCCAGTCCGCCGGGCGCCGAGCAGTTCCCGAAGTTCAGCCCCGATGGTTCGCAGATCGCCTTCGTCGGCAACTACGACGGCAACAAAGATCTGTACGTCATGTCGGTGAACGGCGGAACGCCGGTCCGCGCGACGTATCACCCCGATGTGGAGATGCTCTGCGACTGGACGCCCGACGGGCACCTGCTCTTCTATTCCAATCGCACCGCCGGCCTTCGACGGCAGACGCAGCTCTTCACCATCCCCGCAACCGGCGGTCAGGCGACGAAGTTGCCCGTGCCTTACGGTGCAAACGGCGCGATCAGCCCCGACGGCAAGTGGCTCGCATACACCCCGCACACCATCGACTTCCGCACGTGGAAACGCTATCGCGGCGGCATGCAGACCGACATCTGGCTGTTTGGATTGAAGGACAACACGTCGAAGAAGATCACCGACTGGGAGGGCACGGACTCGCTTCCGATGTGGCAGGGAGGCGTTGTGTTCTACATGACGGATCAAGGACCGGAGCATCGCAACAACGTTTGGCGATACGACCCGGCCAATGGCAAGCGCGAGCAAGTCACCAAGTTCGCCGACTTTGACGTGAAGTGGCCATCCATCGGACCAGGCCCGAAGGGAACCGGCGAGATCGTCTTTCAGATGGGTCCGGAGTTATATCTGCTGGACTGCGCCACCAAGTTGTCGCACCCGGTGAAGGTGACGATCCCGGGCGCCAAGCCGAAGATTCGGGCGCGCGAGTTTGACGCGGCGAAGTTCATTCAGGCGTGGGATATCTCGCCGACCGGAAAGCGCGCCATTGCCGAAGCCCGCGGCGACATCTGGACGCTGCCCGCTGAGAAAGGCACCGCCCGCATTCTGGCGCGAACCAACGGCGTGGCCGAGCGCGACCCCATGTGGAGCCCCGACGGTCGCTGGATTGCGTATTTCTCCGACGAGACGGGCGAGTATGAGCTTTACATTCGCCCCGCCGACGGCAAAGGCGACCCAACCAAGGACGACAAGAGCCGGGCCGAGCCGATGGCGCCGATTCGACTGACGACGGACGGGACGTGCTATCGCTTTAGCCCGATCTGGTCGCCTGATTCGAAATGGATCGTCTCAACCGACAAGGCCGGCGACATCTGGCTGACGGACGTCGCGAAGAAAGAAACGAAGAAGATCGACCGCGAGCCGTGGGCCAATCAGCCGCGCTTCAACTGGTCGCATGATTCGAATTGGATCGCGTATCCGAAGACGGGCCCGAATCGGGTTACGTCGATCTGGCTTTACAACGTGGAGAAGAATGAGGCAAAGCAGGTCACCAGCGGTTTCTTCAACGACTTCCTGCCGACGTTTGATCGCAAGGGCGATTATCTCTTCTACGTGAGCACACGCGACTTCAGCAAGCCGATCTATGAGGACGTCGGCACGACGTTTGTCTATGCCAACGCCGATCAGTTGATGGCTGTGCCGCTTCGCAAAGACGTGAAATCGCCGCTCGCGCCAAAGAGCGACGAAGAGACGCCGACGACACAGCCGGCCGACGCGACGAGCCAGCCCGCCTCTCAACCGGCGAGCCAGCCGGCTTCGCAGCCGACGTCCAAGCCGGATGAGAAGAAGAAACTCCTCATCGACATTGACGGCTTCGAACAGCGGGCCGTGGTCCTTCCGCCGAAGCGCGGATCATTCACGGCGCTGGGCGTGACGCACGACGGCAAGTTGATCTATGTTCGCGCGGCGGCCCGCGGCAGTGAGGGCGAACCGGCGATCAAGCTCTTTGATCTGAACGATGACAAAAAAGAGGAGAAGACCGTCCTCGCCGAGATGCGATTCTTCACGCTTTCGGCCGATGGAAAAAAGATCGCAGTGCGGAAGGACGACAAACTGGCCATCGTCGACGCCGCACCCGATCAGAAGCTGGACAAGCCGATCTCGCTCGACGCCATGAAGGTTGTCATCGACCCCAAGGCGGAGTGGCGGCAACTCTTTGTCGAAGTATGGCGGCTCCAGCGCGACTACTTCTATGTGAAGAACATGCACGGCGTCGATTGGCCGGGCATTCGCAATCGCTATGCCGAAATGCTGGAGGATTGTGCCAGCCGCGAGGATGTGAGTTTTGTCATCGCCGAGATGATCTCGGAGCTGAACATCGGCCACACCTATTACAGCGGCGGCGACGTGGAAAGTGCGCCGCAGGCCGGCTTCGGAATGCTCGGTGCGGATTTTGCACTGGAGGATGGGGCCTATCGCATCAAACAGATTCGGCAGGGCGCGGCATGGGATGCCGATGCCCGTGGTCCGCTTTCGCAGCCGGGTGTTGATGTGAAGGTGGGGGACTATGTCCTTGCCGTCAATCGCGTGCCGGTGGACACGACCAAGGAAATCTGGGCGTCGTTTGCGGGGCTTGGTGGAAAGACCATCACGCTTACCGTCAGTTCCAAGCCGACGCTCGACAACGATGCCCGCGACGTGCTCGTCGAAACGATTGCCGATGAAAGCGGCATCCGCTTCCGCGACTGGATTGAGCACAATCGCAAATATGTCGAAGACAAGACCGACGGAAAGGTTGGATACATCTACGTTCCCAACACCGGCGTCGACGGGCAAAACGAACTCTTCCGCCAGTTCTATGGTCAGCTCGACAAACAGGCCCTGATCGTGGACGAGCGATGGAACGGCGGCGGTCAGATTCCGACGCGGTTCATCGAACTGCTGAATCGCCCGACGACGAACTACTGGGCGCGCCGCGACGGCAACGACTGGCCCTGGCCACCCGATTCACTTCAGGGACCGAAGTGCATGTTGATCAACGGTCTGGCCGGTTCGGGCGGCGATGCATTCCCGGCATATTTCCGACGAGCGAAGCTTGGCAAACTCATCGGCATGAGAACCTGGGGCGGACTTGTCGGCATCAGCGGAAATCCTGATCTCATCGACGGCGGATCGACGACGGTGCCGACCTTTGGCTATTACGAGATGGATGGCACCTGGGGCATTGAGGGCCACGGTGTTGATCCTGATGTCGAAGTTATCGATGACCCGGCGAAGATGGTCAGCGGCGGCGACCCGCAGCTTGATTACGCGATTCAGCACATGCTGACCGAGATTCGTGAACACCCCTATGTCGCTCCGAAGCGGCCGGCAGACCCGGATCGCCGCGGAATGGGCATCCGCGATGAGGATAAATAGCCATGTGAGACAATCGGCGGAGACGCACGGTCCAGTAAGGAGTGCTTCTCCGCCTGTTTGTGTGCCTATGAACGCCCCGAAATCGCGGCGCACGGCATTTTTGCACCCGGGTTTCTTGAATGCACGGCCCCCTCGCGCGTAAAATGACCAGACAGTCGGGTGAAAGAAGTCCGCTAATCCAGTTGTGAACACTGCGCTCTCCATTCACCCCATGCCGACGGCGCGGGTGCGCCGACATGGTTCTCCTCAATGCGCATTTGGCTGGCATCAATCTTGGTCATTCTTTCAGCGCGCGCAGTCTCTGCGCAGGTAATCTACACCACGCCATTTGAAAGCCCGGTGTTTGTTAACGGCAACTTACTGGGACAGGACGGCTGGACGTCCACCGATTCCCCTGCGACGCCCGGGCTTGCGCTTATTCAGAACACCGTTTTCGAAAGCGGCACGCGCGCGGTGAAGATTGATGCCGCCGCCGGATTCATGTCCCATTGGTGGTGGAAGCCGCTGAACGCGACCATGCCGATGGGGGCTTCCACGGTGGTCCAGATTTCATGGGACATGTACCTCGACACGACGGTACCGGCCAGCGCTGCCTGGGGTGTCGATGTCTATGACAACAGTATCCCGGTTTCGCGCCGCGTGAGCGCCATGGTCGTTAACAACGTAAACCAAGTCCTCATTTGGAACGGCTTTAGTTTTGTCAACACCGGCGCCACGGTGACTCGAAACGCGTGGCATACCTATCGAATTGACTTGAACTACGGTGCGCCGCTCAAGGCAAACCTGTTTGTTGACGGGCAGATCGTCGCACAGGAAGTGCTGCTCGAACCCGGAATCACCATGACCATTGCCGATGTGGATCTCTATCACGTCGACGGCGGCGGGGCCGACAAGGGGTACTACGACAATCTCTTCATCGCGGCATTGCTCGACTCCGACGGAGACGGATTCGCCGATGGCGACGACACGTGCCCCGCCACAGCGCCGACGGAGCCCGTCGACACCATGGGATGCTCACTTCGTGACGAGGATGAAGACGGAGTTCGAAATGACTTTGACCTATGTCCCAATACACCGACCTGCGCAACGGTGGACAGCGGGGGTTGCCCCGGTGACATCGATTCCGACGGAGCGCTAAACGGCTGCGACAACTGCCTGACAACGCCCAATGCGAACCAGGCCGATGCCGATCAGGACGGCATGGGAGATGCCTGCGATCCGTGCCCAACGCGGGCACCCGGCGACGCGAACGGAGATGGATTCGTAGACGGACGAGACGTCGCGCGCTTCATCAAGGCCGTATTCGGAATGCCGGCTAATCCCAATGACGTGTGTGCGTGCGACTTGAACCAGGACTCATTCGCAAACTTGCCGGACCTGCCGCTCTTTGTAAACAAACTGTTGGGCCTTTAGGCGACTGGTAAATCGAGCCGCCGCATCCTGATTTGCCCCGTTTTCCAAATCCTATTCCAATTGCCACGTCCGCCCCCCCGGTTGAAACAAGTTCCGATATTTATTAGCCGGCAGCAGTCCGGGCTGTGGCGTGATTGACCTGTCATCACGATGGACTGGTTATCGCATATAACTCGTTGCAAAATAAGCCGTTAGGAAGCTCTTGGGCCATGCCTCTTCGGCCGATGAGAGAGGAACGGCGCGGCCTAATTGGAATGGCCAACCTGTGAAAAGGCTGTAAACTACATGGTTCGCCGAAACGTAAAGTCCTTTGAGATTCCTTTCCGGAGCGGATGGAAGGCATGAACATACTCGGAATTTCCGCGTTCTATCACGACAGCGCTGCGTGCCTCGTGCAGGACGGCCGTTTGGTCGCCGCCGCACAGGAGGAGCGTTTCACGCGCATCAAGCATGACTATCGCTTCCCCCAGAATGCGATCGACTACTGCCTGAAGGAAGGCAAGATCAGTGCGAAAGATTTGAACTTCGTCGCGTTCTACGACAAGCCGCTGATCAAGTTCGAGCGTCTGTTGGAAACATACCTCGCCTTCGCCCCCTCCGGCTTTAAAAGCTTCATGGAGGCCATGCCGCTCTGGATGAAGCAGAAGCTCCACCTGCCCCGCGAAATGGATCGCGGCCTCAAGGGTCAATACAAAGGCCGATTCGTCTTCACCGAGCACCATGAGTCGCACGCCGCCAGCGCGTTCTTCCCTTCGCCTTTTGAAGAGGCCGCCATCCTAACGCTCGACGGCGTCGGTGAGTGGGCGACGGCCAGCTATGGTTACGGTCAGGGAAACAAGATTCACATCTCGCACGAGATGCACTTCCCGCATTCACTCGGCCTGCTCTACACCGCCTTTACGTACTACTGCGGGTTCAAGCCGAACTCGGGTGAATACAAGCTCATGGGCCTCGCGCCCTATGGCGAGCCGAAGTATCGCGACGTCATCATGAAGGAAATCATGGACATCAAGCCGGATGGCTCCATCTGGATGAACATGAAGTACTTCAACTACTGCCAGGGCCTCACCATGACCAGCGAGGCCTTCCACGATCTCTTCGGCGGACCGCCCCGTCCGGCCGAGTCGAAGATGACGCAGCGCGAAATGGACCTCGCCGCGTCGATTCAGTGGGTCACCGAAGAAATCATGCTTCGGGCCTCGAATCACGTTCATAAGGAGACCGGCTCGAAGAATCTCGTGCTCGCGGGCGGTGTCGCGCTGAATTGCGTCGGCAACGGCCGCATCCTTCGCGAAGGACCGTTTGAGAACATCTGGATTCAGCCGGCCGCCGGCGATGCGGGCGGAGCGCTTGGCGCGGCCCTCTTCGTCTGGCACCAATTGCTCAACAACCAGCGAACGCCGGTGCGCGATCTCGATTCGCAGCAGGGCTCGCTGCTCGGCCCGGCCTTCACGAACGAAGACACGCGAAAGTTCCTCGACCGCGTCGGCGCCAAGTATCACTATTACGAGAGCGAAGACGAGGTGGTCGACAAAATCGCCGAGGCCATCGATTCCGAAAAGGTCATCGGCCACTGTGCAGGCCGCATGGAGTTCGGGCCGCGCGCCCTCGGCTGCCGCTCCATCATCGGCGATGCCCGTTCGCCGAAGATGCAGACGGTCATGAACGTGAAGGTGAAGTTCCGCGAGTCGTTCCGGCCGTTTGCGCCGTGCGTGCTTCGGGAAGACGTTCACAACTTCTTCGACATGCGCCCAAATGAAGACAGCCCCTATATGCTGCTGGTCGCGCCGGTGAAGGAAGACAAACGACTGCCCATCAACGGCGACCAGAAATTGTTCGGCATCGACAAACTGAACCAATTGCGATCCGTCGTCCCGGCGATCACGCACGTCGATTATTCGGCCCGCGTGCAGACCGTGGACCCGAAACGCCACCCGCGCATGTATCGAATCATGAAGCGATTCAAGGACAAGACGGGTTGCCCGGTCGTGATTAACACCAGCTTTAACGTGCGAAGCGAGCCGATCGTGTGCACGCCGGAAGACGCCTATCGCTGCTTCATGGCGTGCAACATGGATGTGCTCGTGGTTGAAAACTTCATCATGTACAAGGAGGAACAGCCGAAGGTCGACCCCGAAAAGGTGGCCGAGTACCTGGCTCAGTTCCAACTGGATTAACCCATGGCATTTGTCAGCATCGATTACAACCCGCCGCCGCGAGCGTTGCGGAACTTCGGCTTGATCGGCCTGGTTGCGTTTGGCGCCCTGGCGGCATTGGCCCAGCAGCACGCCTTGATGTTTCATCGATTAAGCGACGGCGCAAACCAGAATTGCATGTATGCATTCGGCGGTCTGGCGGCCTATTGCGGGCTGTTTGCCTTTGCGGCGCCGGCGGCGCTTCGCTGGCTGTACATTGTTCTCACCGTGGTCAGCTTTCCGATCGGGTTCGTGATGTCCTACGTGATCGTCTCGATCATGTTCTTCCTGGTTATCACGCCGATCGGCATCATCATGCGGATGATGGGACGCGACGCATTGCGGTTGAAGTTCAATCCGCAGGCCACGACCCACTGGATTCCCCGAAACCCGCCCGCAACGATCAAACGCTATTTCCGACAGTTTTAATTCGAGGACGATTCGACCATGAGCGCGGCTAACAACTCCAATCAAGACAAAAAGAACCTCCCGACGCCCACCGACCACAATGACTTCATGAATCACGCCGGCGGTGGACGCACCGGGCTGGCCACGGAGTTCCTCGACTTCCTGAAGCACAACAAGAAATGGTGGCTCCTGCCGATTCTTCTCGCGATGGTCGGAATCGGCGTGCTCATCGCACTCGGCACCACCGGTGCGGCTCCGTTCATCTATCCCTTGTTCTAAGCGGCGTCCGGCACGACGGCGCAGGCAGTTCACGATGCGTTTTCGCGCGCCCACGTGGTTGGTCGTTTCGCTCATTCTCACAGGCATTTCACCGGTTCAGGCCGGCATGGTGGCGTTTAACGACACCTACCACGTCCTGTCGGACCGGCAGCGGTACGTTTCGCTGCGTGCGTTCCACGTCGATGATCTCGACCCTTCTCAAGTCGCGGACTCGGATTTGTTTATCTGGACGGTCACGAAGTCGCCGTCGAAAGGGCAGTTGCTGGGCGCGGTTCCCAATCTTGTGTATGTGCCGAACGCGGGATTCAGCGGAGCCGACGAGTTTTCATATCTCGTTGAGTACAAGGGGGCGAGCGCCACTGGGGTGATTCACCTAATCGTGGGTGCATCGTATGTGCCGCCCTATGGAATTCGGGCGCCCGATTTCGGCGTTACAACGTCGCATCATGAGAGCGCCCGCAGTGCGACGTTTGACTATGGACGCGGCGCCGAGCCGTATCGGCGCACGACGTCGGGGCCGTACACGCATTACGTCGATGTCGAGCGCGGAAACGACTCGGGGAACCCGCTGGGCACGCCCGATCGACCGCGTCGAACAATCCCGACGCAGGCGCTGCCGGCGGGGAGTATCGTTGAAATCCATGGCGAGGCATCGGAGCGCGACGTCGGAAATGTGTTGGAGATCGTCGCGTCGAGCGACACGTCAGCCAAACGGCCGGTGTTCATTCGCGGTGCGAGCGCGTCAGAAAAGCCACTGCTTCGGCGTGGGATGCTTATTCGTGGGAATTACGTCGTCGTCGAAAACATCGACTTCGACTGTTCGCGCCCGGGAAATACACGGGAGTGGATTCTGGTGCGAGAGCATCGGACCAGCGTGAATCCACCGACCTGGGAGACGTATCACCACGTGGCCGTTCGGCACTGCCGGCTTCACGGCCTGCCGAGCGAGCTGACGGGCGGGGCATGCGGGATTGGGTTTCGCGTCACCCACGGGGAGATGGGGCCGGGACTGTCGCCCAATGACGATCGACATCGCACCGAGTATGGCGTGGTCTATGACGTGCGCGTGCACGACCTTGGAAACTGGAAGGGCCGTGATTCAATCAGCGACTATATCGGAACACAATTCGCGGTGAACTCTCGCTTCGGTTGGTGCCTCGACAGCGTGTTCGATCATATTCAGGGAGACGGCATCGCGCTATCGCGGAACAACGCACTGAGCGCCCAGGCGCCGTCGCAGGATATCTACGTTGGCGGCAATTACGTTCATCACGTCAAAGAAAACTGCATCGATGTGAAAATGTCGCGGCGGGCGATCATCTCCCAGAATCGGTTCCACACGGCGAGGTTGAGCAACAGCAGCAAAGGCCAGCTTGTCAGCATCTTGAATAACGACCATTGCGATGCATGGCCGTATAGCGACGACATCTGGGTTCTTTACAACGACGTGTACGACGGGCCGTTCGGCGTCCTTTGCGGGCCGGAGGTGCATCTCGGGCGCGACCGGACGCCGCGATTCACGGATGCCCGGGTGTATGTGGTGGGCAACGAGTTTCATCACATTCAACCATTCGGTGCGACGCCTTCGGCGAACTTTGGATACGCAGTGGGGCAATTCGCACAGGTGCAGGCTCGTGTGGTGAACAACACATTTTTCCGCTGTGCGTATGGGATCAGTGTCGGGTGCGTGGACGAGTCCGCGGCGGCAGCGAATCAAAATGCGTCGCTGGCGTCGGTGAATAATTTGTTTCTTGATCCTTTTCGCGGAGGGCCGTCGGTCATTTCATGCCGTCGCGGCAAGGCGATGCCGATCATCCGCGAGTTTCGCAATTGCGTGTTTTGGCCGCGCGCCTTGCTGGACATCGGCAGCCGAAAGTTTTACTCGGTGGATGACTTTGCCCGGGAGTCGAATCCTTCCGGCGTCGCGGGAACATTGATCCAGGTGGATCCTGCCGTAGCGGATCCGGCCAAGTTGGATTTCCGCCCATTTGCGCGGAGCCGTATCACCGCTGACGGCGCGGCCGATTCCGTCTATGGCGAATTCAGCCGGCGTTTCCCCCGCAGCGACGGATTTCCGCCGATCAACCACGACGCCGACGGTCGGCCATTCCCATCAACGCCGCCCATCGGGGCATTCCTGCCGCAAGTGGCCGGAGAACGATGATTGCCGTATTCTTCCCGGTTGCTTCGGCGCGGCCGCACGGACGCATCCACGCCGAAGGGTTTTGACACAAATACAATCCATTGCCGCGTCCGCCATGCCTGACGAAATCGAATCCAAAGTACGAGTCGCCGATCACGAGGTCGTCCGCGCGCGGCTGAAGTCGGCCGGGGCGGAATATGTCGGCCGCGTGCTGGAGACGAATCGCATCTTCGACGACAAGGCCGGTTCGCTGTTGGCGAGCGGCTGCGGGTTGCGAGTTCGCGAGTGCCATGTGCTGGATGGAATCGAGCGGCCGGCGACCCTGACCTACAAGGGGCCGGTGCGCGACGGAGTTTTCAAGCGGCGCACCGAGATCGAAGTGGCGATCGATGACGCGGGAGCGATGACGGAAATCCTCGCGGGGTTGGATTTTTCGCCACGGATTGTGTTTGAGAAGCGGCGCGAGTCGTGGCGGCTGAAGGCGTGCGAGGTGGATCTGGACGAAGTCCCGGGACTGGGCCTGTTCGTGGAGGTCGAAGGGCCGAACGAGGAGGCAATCCAAGGGACGATGAGCTGGTTGGGCCTTGATTCGCACGACTCGATTCGCAGCAGCTACATCGCGATGCTGATGAAGGACGCGATCGGGGCCGGGCCGTTTGAGTTTCGGTTTTGAGCGAGGGATAACACCTCACGAGTAGATAATCCTGCAGGCTGTTTCAAAACCCGTTTTACACACGCTCTTTGAAACCAGTTCTGGCTCGGGAATGTTCCGACCGGCTGCCAATTCACTCAAAAAGCTTGCCATCAACCGTCCCCAATTGGTACTATACGTTTATTCGGAGGCCTTTATGTTGTCGAAACGAGCGGTGATGCTCGCCGTGATCCTGGCCACTGCGGTGGCGCAGGGGCAGATGTCGATTCGGACGGTGGCGCTGTCGGGGGACCAATGTCCGGGAGCGCAGAGTGGAACCACATTTGGTAATCTCTTTGATACAGGTCAATTATTTCAACCGGGGCCAGCGATCAACAACGCTGGGCAAGTCGCCTTCCTAAACGAAGGCAGTTGCAAGAAGGCGATTTTCTCGGAAGGCCGAGGTTCGTTAACACGGGTAGCCCGTCTCTATCAGGCAATAGATGGACTCAGTTCCATTACGTCTTTGAATTCTGGTCCTCGCTTAAGCGATAGCGGCGATGTCTTTTTTCAAAGCATTGATAACAACAGCCAGCATGTCATCGTTTCTGATCGCGGTGGAATACTTCATTTCATGATAAGGTGCGGCCCGGGCGGGACTCCCCTTCCCGGGACGCCTCCCGCATCCTACCTGCGTTTTTTCGGAAATAGCGATGTAAGCCAATCTCCCAATGTCAGCCGCAATGGCCATTTGACATTTCATGGAATGATGAATGATTTCAATATTGGCCTTTGGGGCGGCCCGGAGGGGGGGTTGGCACTGCACTCGTATTCTGGAATGCAAGTGCCCGGCGGCGCACCAGGCCAGTATTTTAATATTCCGCGTGAACACACGTTCGCGCACTCGGTCAACAATTTAGGACAGGTAGCCTTTGAAGACGACTGGGGCATCTATATTACAACCCCCGGCAGCGCGCAGTTGGTGATGGCGGCCAATTCCGATTTACCAGGATTTCCCGGGCACGGACTATATAATTTCCAAAATCCGCAACTCAATGACTCCGGCGACCTGATGATGATTGGGACAGCATCGAGTATTGGAGACTCGATTCTCGCCTACAACAGCCGGTCCGGGGTAATTCGGAATGTCGCGGTAACGGGCGTAACCCCCGCTCCCGGCCAGCCTCCGGGAGTGACGGTGTCGCCATTCGAGAAGGAAGCCGCGATGAATGGCCGTGGTCAGGTGGCCTTTCGAGGACAGTTGTCCGGACCAGGGATTACGTCCGCCAATCGCGACGGGTTTTGGGCGGAGGACTTGCAGGGGTTCTTGAAATTGCTGGTGCAAACCGGGATGCAGGCGCCGGGGTTCGAACCGGGCGTCCGATTCTCTGAGCTTGGACTTGGCTCTGTTATCAGTATCAACGCCAACGGATATGCGGTCATGGGGGCGGACATTCTCCAGAACGGTTGGTACAGGCCGGGATATTGGGCCGGCAATCCTGACACGGGAGAGTTATTCCCTATGTTGATGCGGGGACAGACGATTGAGGTTCGGCCTGGCGATGTTAGAACAATCGATAGTGCGCTCTTTGCAAACTCCGTCGGCTGGGCAGCCTTCTCGAGCGGAAGCCAGGATGGTTTGCCATCGGGCCTGAACGACAACAACCAAGCCGCGTTTCGAGTGTCGTTCACCGATGGATCGTCCGGCATTTTCGTGGTCACGTTTCCGGAGCCGGAAACGGCCTGGTTGATCGCGATTGGGGTCATTGCAGCGGCACGGCGGCGAATGCGGAGCCATTCACGAAGGCAACCACAGAAGAAGTAATCACCCGCGGCCAGTGGGCGTGGCCTTCGGTAGCCCCCCAACGAGGGCATTACAAATAGGAAAGGCACCGCTGGGGCCGTTGTCGACGCTAAGTCTTTCTTTAACTCTCGGTCTTTGGCTGTGTGTTAAGGAAAAACCAAGTTCAATCCGGGGTGGTGTCCAGAAAAAAGCAAACCATCCGTCTCCATTGACCATAAAGGCGGATGGTTCGCTGCGATAACCGTCATGAGCAACAGAATAAGCTCGTTGCACCTCAAACGGAGGCGGGTTCACCGGCCTTAGTCGTCCCCGTCCTCGCCCTTGCCTGCCTGCTCATCTTCGTGTTCGTGTTCACGGCCATCCGGAGACAGCACCAACTCATGGCGCCGCTTGTCTTTCTCGAACTTCACTTCATACATGACCATGGTCTTTTTCTCGTATCGCAATTTGGCGCCTTTGCCGGCGACCTTCTCCGCCGCAGCCGCAACCGCCGCGGGAATCGAGTCCGCCGAAACGCCCTCCTCGATTTCCACCAATGCGCCCGCATCCGTCACCAACACATCGACATGGCCGGACGCGGTCTTCCATGATCCTTCGTAATACTTGCAACCGTGTTCGATTTCCTCGGCGAATTCCGTGATGGCATTGTCACCGGCATGTTTCTTTAGCGCTGCCAAGGCCGCCTTGGGCACTTCAGATTCTTTTACCTTCCGTTCGCTCTCGCCCTCCTCTGACGGGCCGAAGGCGCGCGCGATGGCCACACTCAGACATCCACAAGCCAGACATGCGACGATCGCGATTCGTTTTCGAGACATCACCATAACTTTCTCCTTAAAAAATACCTGTTGGTTCGCTTCGATGAAGCATACTCAGAACGCATCCACGCGACGAATCCTACCCAATGCCCGTTTCTGATGGGTTACCGAATCATTACAAAGCTGAAAGAAATCGGCCTTTCACAGTGCGGGTTCGGTTGTGGGATTGGCATGCCGACGACGCAAGGGCTAAGCTAAGGGACCAGTGACTGCATAAGCAATCTGCCTTCAACGGCCCCCAGACGGAGGAAACCTGTCGAAATGCGCGCGCTGGTTGTCGAAGATGAAGTGGGGGTTGCGTCATTCATCGAGGGATGCCTTCGGGAAGCATCCATCGCGGTCGACGTGGCCGCCGACGGACAAGCCGGTATTCAACTTGGCCGGGAAAACGCATACGACGTCATTGTCCTCGATCTGATGCTTCCGATTCGAGATGGGTTCAGCGTCGTGCGTGCGCTGCGGGCCGAGGGGGTGAAGGCGCCCGTCATTTGCCTGACGGCGCGCGACGCCGTCGACGATCGCGTCAAAGGGCTGGACAGCGGCGCTGATGACTACATGGTGAAACCGTTCAGTCCGGCTGAGTTGTTGGCCCGAATTCGAGCACTGGTGCGCCGCACATCGGCGATCGCCACCAACCCCATCCGCGTCGGCGATCTGGTGATCGATGTCGTCGCCCGACACGTCGAGCGGGCGGGACGCCGAATTGATCTGTCGGCCAGGGAATTCGCCCTGCTTGAATACCTCGCGCGCAACGTCGGCCATGTCCTGACGCGCTACATGATCCTTGAGAAGGTCTGGGACATGAACCAGGACCCGCTAACCAACGTCGTCGACGTGCAGATGACGCGCCTTCGAAAAAAGATTGATCACGGCTATGCAACGCCGCTTATTCACACGGTTCGAGGCGTCGGGTTCGTGCTTCGCGCCGACTAGGGGAGTTTCCTTTGCCACGCAGCGTTCGTACGCGCATCACGCTTCTCGCAACCTCGGTCACCCTGGGAATCTGTGTGCTCGTCTGCGCGGCGGTGTATGTCGGACTCTACCTGTCGCTGCATCGCGAGGTTGATTCATTCCTCCAGGGCGAAGTCCGCGAATTCCAGGCGATCATCCAGCACGAAGAGGATGATGATCTCAAGGAAATCGAGCGCGAGATTCGGGCCGAGCTGGGTGGACGTCCCGGCGCGGACCTGACATTCCGACTTCTTGACAAGCATGGGAGGCTGCTCATCACCAGCGATCCCGAGGATTCATTCCCCAATCCGTGGCCGATGGTTCACACCGCATCTGGGGCAACGGCGTCGTTTGAATTTTTTCGCGACACCCATTCGTCGCTCAGATTCTGCAATCAACATGTGACGTTCGATCGTCACGGCGATGTCATTGTTCAGGCCGTCTATCGGCTGGATCGCGTCGAACGCTCGCTCGCGCTATGCCGCTGGGTCTGCGCGCTGGCCGTCTTCCTCGCGGCGATCCTCTCGTACTTCGGCGGCAAGGTGGTCGCCCGCAACAGCATGCGCCCCGTCGCCGCGATCACGCAATCCGCGCGAAACGTCACCGCCAAACAACTTTCGCTGCGCGTTCCACGAAGCGGAGCCAATGACGAAATCGATGAATTGGCCGTCACGCTCAACGACATGCTCGAACGCATTGATGCCGGCGTCCAGCGCATTCAACAGTTCACCGCCGATGCCGCGCACGAACTGCGAACGCCGTTGACGGCCCTGCGCGGCACCGCGGAATTCGCACTCTCTCAACCGCGATCCGTCGAGCAGTTGAGCGCGGTCATTGAGCGAAGTCTTGAATACTATCGCGTGCTGACACGCATCACGGACGACCTGCTGTTACTGGCCCGGCTCGACGCAGGCCAGGAACCGCTCCGAACGGAGCCATGCTCGGTCGACACGATTGTGGACGAAGTTGTCGATCTGTATCGTCCGCTCGCGGCCGACCACGGGATCGAACTCAGGATGGACCCCACATCCACGCTCACCGCCTCGATCGATCCGGGAAAGATCCGCCGCGTCATCAGCAACCTGATCGACAACGCGATCAAATACATGGGAGGGCCGGGACGCGTGACGATCGAGTTCTCGACGTCAAATGGGACGTCGACCATTCGCATCGCGGACACGGGATCGGGCATTCCGCCAAACGAACTTCCCCATGTCTTCGAACGGTTTTATCGCGTCGATCGCGCGAGATCGGCGTCGCCCGCGGATGCCCCACGGAGCATCGGCCTCGGTCTCGCAATTTGCCGTTCGATCCTGCAGGCCCACGGCGGCGACTTAAGAATTGAAAGCACCCTGGGCAGGGGAACCGACGTGAGTGTGGTGCTTCCGCGGAATATAGAGAGCTAAACCAAGGCCGGCATAAACCGAGAAGCAAAAGTCTAGGCACCGCCCTTGACCATCTTCCTCAGCACCGTCTGCAGAATCCCGCCGTTGCGGTAGTACTCAATCTCCACCGGCGTATCGATGCGCACTGTCGCGGTGAAGCGCTTTTCGCCGCCGCCCTTGGCATCCTTGGCGACAACGGTGACATCTTGCAACGGCTTCAAGTCGTTCCCGAGGCCTTCGATGGAAAAACTCTCTTCGCCGGTAAGGCCGAGCGTCTCGCGGGTTTCGCCCTTCTTGAATTGCAGCGGGAGAACCCCCATGCCGACGAGGTTGCTGCGGTGGATGCGCTCAAAGCTAATCGCGAGGGCCATACGAATGCCCAATAGCAAAACACCCTTGGCGGCCCAGTCGCGCGAAGAGCCGGTGCCGTATTCCGCGCCGGCGATGACCATGAGTGGCGTCTTTGTCTCTTTGTATTTCATGGCCGCGTCGAAGATGCTCATCTGCTCGCCAGTGGGCAGGTAGCGCGTCACGCCGCCTTCGGTGCCGGGGGCGAGGAGATTGCGCAAGCGGATGTTCGCAAAGGTGCCGCGCGTCATCACGCGGTCGTTGCCACGGCGGGCGCCGAAACTGTTGAAATCCTTCGGGCCGACACCGAGACTCTGCAGGTATTTCCCGGCGGGACCGTCGGTCTTGATGGAACCGGCCGGCGAGATGTGATCGGTCGTAACCGAGTCGCCGACCATCACCAGCACACGGGCATCCTTAATCGGCTGAATCGGACCGGGTTCGGGAGTCAAATCGGTGAAGAACGGCGGATGCTGGATGTAGGTGCTCTTATCGTTCCACTCGTACAGATCGCCGCCGGTGACGGGGATGCGGTTCCACTTCGGGTTTCCGTCGAAGACGTTGGCGTATTGCCGCTTGAACATCTCGGCGCTCAGGCACTGCGAGATCGTCTCGGTGATCTCACTCGTCTTAGGCCAGATGTCGCGGAGATAGACATTCTTGCCGGAGGTGTCGGTACCGAGTGGCTCGATGTCGAAGTTTATGTCGGTGCGGCCGGCGAGGGCATAGGCAACGACCAGCGGCGGGGAGGCGAGGTAGTTCGCCTTGACCAGCGGATTCACGCGGCCTTCAAAGTTGCGATTTCCCGACAGCACGGCAGCGGCGACGATGTTGCCATCGGTGACGGCCTTGGCGACGTTGTCTGGAAGCGGGCCGCTGTTGCCGATGCAGGTGGTGCAGCCGTAGCCGACGGTGTGGAAGCCGAGCTTCTCCAGATACGGCGTAAGGCCGGCCTTTCCGAGATACTCCGTGACGACGCGCGAGCCGGGAGCGAGGCTGGTCTTGACGTGCGGCTTCACAGTCAGGCCTCGCTCGGCTGCCTTTTTCGCAAGAAGGCCGGCGGCGACAAGGACCGACGGATTACTCGTGTTCGTACAGCTCGTGATCGCGGCGATGACGACGGCGCCGTGGCCGATGTCGGTGCTGTGGCCGTTGTTCTCCACCTTTGCACGGCGATCCGTCTCGGCCGGCGCAAGGCCGAAGCCGCGATCCTTGACCGGGGCGGTGAGGGCCTTCACGAAGGAGGACTTAACGTCGCTGAGGCGCACACGATCCTGCGGGCGTTTCGGCCCGGCAAGGCACGGCTCGATTGTGGAGAGTTCGAGGTGCATGAGGTCGGTGAAGACCGGGTCGGGCATGCCCTTGGTTCGGAAGAGACCCTGCTCCTTGCAGTAGCGCTCGGTGAGGTCGATCTCGTCACGCGAGCGGCCGGTGAGTTCCATGAAGCGGAGTGTGGCGTCGTCGACGGGGAAGAAGCCCATCGTCGCGCCATATTCGGGGGCCATGTTGGCGATGGTGGCGCGGTCGGGGACGGAGAGTTCGGCGAGGCCGTCGCCAAAGAACTCGACGAATTTCTCCACGACGCCGCGGGCGCGAAGCATCTGTGTGACGGTGAGGACGAGGTCAGTGGCCGTCGCCCCTTCGGGCAGGCGACCGCTGAGTTTGAAGCCGATGACCTCGGGGGCGAGCATGTAGATCGGCTGGCCAAGCATGACGGCTTCGGCCTCGATTCCGCCGACGCCCCAACCGAGCACGCCGAGGCCGTTGATCATGGTGGTGTGGCTGTCGGTGCCGACGACGGTGTCGGGGATCGCCACGAGTTTGTCGCCGATCTTGCGCGGGATGACGACCTTGGCGAGGTATTCGAGATTGACCTGGTGCACGATGCCGGTCGCGGGTGGAACGACGCGGAAGTTGTTAAACGCTCGCTGGCCCCAGCGAAGGAACTCGTAGCGCTCCATGTTGCGGGCGAATTCGATGTCTTCGTTGATGCCGAGGGAGTCGGTCTGCGCGTAGCTGTCCACCTGCACGGAGTGATCGATGACCAGATCGACGGGAACGAGCGGGTTGATGCGCTTGGGGTTGCCGCCGAGACGCACCATCGCAGCACGCATCGCGGCAAGATCGACGACGGCGGGCACGCCGGTGAAATCCTGCAAGACAACGCGCGCGGGCATAAACGGCACTTCGCGACTGGCCGGGGCCTTGGCGTTCCACTTGGCAAGTTCGACGACATCGGCCTCGGTGACGATGCCGTTGCCGACGTGGCGGAGCATGTTCTCCACGAGGATCTTGATGGAGAAGGGGAGGCGCTCGATGCCGGTCAGATTCTGCTCGGCAAGCTTGCGAAGGCTGAAGGCGTCGATAGGACCGGCGCTGGTGGTAAGGGAAATTCGTGAACCGAAGGGATTGGCGGACATGGTGACTCCGAATCGTGCGGGCGCAGTCGGCGCGCCGGTGCCGTGTAATGGTGCAAGCACAGCATTATATGGATAGACGAAGATGCTGGAAGGACAGTGCGTAGGGCCCGCTGTGCGGACCATGAATCTGCTTTGGCGCTCTCTTTGAGTCGCGGTCCGCACGGCGGACCCTACACATCCAGCGCCTGATACAAATCCGCTTTCAAATCCTCGACCGTTTCCAATCCGATGCTCAGACGGATGATCCACGTCGGCTTGCCGGTGGCCGGGTCGGGGGTCTCGATGGGGATGGCGAGGCTTTCGAAGCCGCCCCAGCTAACGGCGATGCCGAAGAGCTTGAGGGCTTCGACCACCGCAAAGGTGCGTTCGCGCGTCGGGTTCTGCAATTGGAAACTCACGAGGCAGCCGTGGCCGCGCATCTGTTTTTTGGCGAGACGGGCCTGGGCGTGGGAGTCGAGACCGGTGTACCAGACGCGGGCGACGCGCGAGTCCATCTCCAGCAGACGGGCGATGGTAAGGGCGCTTTTGTAGTGGCGATCCATCCGCACGCCGAGGGTGCGCAGGCCGCGAAGCATAAGCCAGCTCGCGAAAGGATCGGCGATACCGCCCAGCAGTTCGCCTTCGAGAGAGACAAGTTTTTCGATGCGCTCGCGCGACGCGACGACAAGGCCACCGACGAGATCGCTGTGGCCACCGATGTATTTCGAAGCGGTGTGCATGACGAGGTCGACGCCGTGATCGAGCGGGTTCTGAAACATCGGCGAGGCGTTGGAATTGTCGATGCTGACGGCGATGCCCTTGCTCTTGGCGAGGGCGACAACAGCGGGCATGTCCTGCACTTCAAAGAAAAAGCTCGATGGAGATTCGAGATGGATCAGCTGCGTGTTCGGCCGAAGAGCGGCTTGGAACTGCTCGATGTCGGTGCCGCGGATGTAGGTCGTTTCAATGTTGAACTTCGGGAGATAGTCGGAGAGGAAGCGGCGCGTCGGTCCATAAACGGTCTCGACCGTGATGATGTGGCCGCCCGACTTCACACACGAGAGGATGCCGGCGGAGATGGCGGCCATCCCGCTGGCGAAGGCCCGGCAGGCCTCGCCGCGTTCAAGTTCGGCAACTTTGGATTCGAGAAGCGCGGTCGTGGGGTTGGCGACGCGGGTGTAGTCGTAGCGGCCGTCTCCGGGGGCCTTGCGATTGACGAAAGATTCGCAATCGGGATAGGTGAAGATGCTGCACTGATAGAGAGGCGGCGCGGCGGCGCCGCGCTGGGCCTCGCGGTCCTCGGCGTGATGGACGCAGATGGTTTCAAGTCCGGGGCGGCGTGGCTGATTCACGGAAAAGACTCCTCCCGATCCAACGGGAGGAGTCTAAGGGAAAACCGTCGTCGCGCTGAGCGGTGTCAGGGGCATTGGATAAGCGTAATAAACGCAGTGATGTCCAGACCGTCCGTCGCGTTGTCGCCGGTCACGTCGGCATTCGCGGCATCACAGTTCGGATGGGCAATGGCGTAGGCAACGGGGTCGAGCAGCAACTGAACGAATCCATCAAGATCCGCAATACTCACCACGCCGTCACAGTTCGCATCGCCGGTGAGCGGCAGGAACTTGATATAGACGACGCCGTTAAGCCCACCGCTGCCGGAGGGCACGAAGGTTCCCAGGGCCGCCCCGTTCACGCCGCTCCATTTGGTGATGGAGTGGTTATTGAGGCTGGCGATGTACAGATTCTTGTCGGGACCGATGGCCATGCCGGTCGGCGCGGGCACGTTGGCAATGAAGCGGTCGATCCACACGCCGGTCGTGGCGTTGTATCGCTGCACGCGGCCGCCGAATTCGTTGTTTACCAACAGGTCGTTGCAGCCGTAGCGAAACAAGACGGTTCGCGGATTGCGCATGGCGCTGGTGGTTGAGCCGACCCCGACAAAGACATTGAGGAATGCGCCGCTTGTGCCGTCGTATCGAAGGACTTGATTGCCGAAAAAAGACGGGACATAGAGATGCCCGTCCGGACCGAAGATCGTTCCATTGTCCGGGCCATTCAGTCCACCGCTGGCAGCCGTAACGAAAATGTCGATGAACGCGCCCGTTGTGCCGTTGTAGCGCAATATCTGGTCGTTGTCGAAGCTCGCAACATAAAGATTGCCGTCGGGTCCGAAGATGGCCGCCGTCGGACCGAGCAACCCGCCGGTTTCGTCAACCATTGGCGTTCCCAAATCGTCGAAGATAAATTCGTCGATGTAAGCGAAAGTTGTGCGATGATAGCGCAGGACTTTGTTGGCTTCCTCGCTGCAGACATAAAGCAGTCCGTCCGGTCCGACCGTGACGCAGATCGGCCCATTCAGATCGCCTCCTGCGCCGAAAGTGCCGACAAATGCGCCGGTGGTCGCGTCGTAGCGATGAATCTGATCGGAATTGAATCCACAGGCGAGCAGTTCGCCACCGCGGGCGTGGGCGTGCTGCGTTGCACCAAGGGCAACGGTAATGACGCAAACGAGGAATCGAATCGAGCGAATCATTGATCATCCTCCACTGATTGGCGTGACGCTCGCCTTGACCGGGACCTGACCGCGCACGGCGCGCGGCCTGTCCGGGCGCGCTGCGTCGGCGCGTTTCCGGGTATGAGTCGTTGCGGAGCACGACTGGATTCAGCAGGGGTCAGGGATATACTTATCCGGGACCACCGTGAATGCAGGTTCCGCCACCTGAATCAGCGCAATCCCCCCGTGTGCGCGGCCAATTTTTTTTGTACGCCGTGCCCCGCCGTTTTCGGACCTCCCGGAGAGTGACACATGCCGCCGGCCAGCAATGACGCCCTGATGCCGGTTGTGCTGCCAACCGAGACCTATGCGTCGCTGCGCGCCCTTGCCCGGCGACATCTCGCGGGCGAACGGGGCAACCACACGCTCCAACCCACGGCATTGGCCCATGAGGCCTTCCTTCGCGTTTCCGGGGCTACGGCGTCAAAGCCTGAGAACACGGCGGCGTTCCTGATCGCCGCGGCGCAAGCCATGCGCAGCATCCTGGTTGACCACGCCCGCCGGCGCTCGGCGCTCAAGCGCGGCGGAAATGCGCAGCGGGAAGCAGTCGAACCCGACGCACTTCCGGCGTTGGAAGCGAACGTCGACCTCGTTGCCTTGGATGAGGCGCTCCATCGACTCCGCGAACTCGACCCGGAACTCGCCCAGGTCGTTGAGCTTCGCTATTTCGGCGGATTGAGCGATGCTGAAATCGGCGCGGCGTTGAAGTGCTCAACGCGAAGCATTCGCCGGGCGTGGAGCGTGGCCCGGGCGTGGCTGGCCCGCGAATTGGAACGTTGAAAACGCAACATGGACACCGGTACCTGGAAAAAAGTCCGACGGATTGCCGAGGCTGCAAGCGACTGCGCGCCGCAACGACGCGCGCGATTGCTCGATCGAGCCTGTCGCGGGGACGCCGCGCTTCGCAGGGCCGTTGATGAACTGATCGGCCGTGAGCCGCCGGATGAGGACTGGCTGGCCGCGCCGGTGCCCGGAGCGGCGACTCATGCCCTCGCATGGTCGGGTGTGTTGGGAGCGATGACCCGAATCGGCCGGTATCGCATCGATGGCGTCATCGCGGTCGGCGGAATGGGTGTGGTGCTCAAGGCCACTGACGACGCAGCGGAACGCCCCCTCACCGTGGCCATTAAGCTGCTTCCACCCGGGCGCGACTCACGAAAGATGCTTCGCGCATTTCGCCGGGAACAACGGGTTCTCGACCAGCTCGATCACCCGAACATCGGTCGTATCCTCGAAATGGGCACGTGTGACGACGGACGGCCGTATTTCGTCATGGAGTACGTCGATGGAGTTCCGATCGATGACTATGTGCGCACCGGCAAATTGCCGATGCACGAACGGCTCGAACTGTTTCGAGCGGTGTGCCTCGCCGTGCATTTTGCCCACCAGAATCTGATCGTGCATCGTGATTTGAAGCCGGGGAATATCCTCGTCAGTGCGGGCGGGGTGATCAAGCTGCTCGACTTCGGAATAGCAAAGCTCCTCACCGATCAGCCGGCGGCGTCGGCCACCGAAACGATGATGGACGCCATGACACCGCGCTACAGCAGCCCAGAGCAGATCCGCGGCGAACCGATCTCGACGGCCACGGATATCTATTCGCTGGGCGTCGTGCTGTATGAGTTGATTGCCGAGCGCTTGCCATACAACCTTCGCGGCGCGTCCCGCTATGAGGCCGAGCGAATCATCAGTGAGCAGAATCCGATGTCGCCAAGCGCGGCTTATCGCGATGCCCACCCGGACGAGCGGCTGCCTCGCTGTCTTGCCCTCGATCGCATCGTCGCCATGGCCATGCACAAGGAACCACGTCGGCGGTATGCATCGGCGGAGCAACTGGCCGAGGACATTCGGCGCTATCTCGACGGATCAACGGTGATGGCCTACAAGGCCGGGCGATTCGAGCGAGCCTTAACCATTCTCCATAAGCATCGAATCGCGTTCGGCGTCGCTGCGGCTTCCTTCGTGATCATCAGCGGCCTTGCGGTCTCCTCGGCGTTGTCAGCACGGTCCGCAAACATTGCCCGCGAGCGTGAGGCTCGGGCGCGGCAAGTCTCGCAAAAGATCAACGGTGTCATGACGGAGTTACTAGCCCTCGCCGGACCCACGCATCTCGGAGCCACGCCCGCAGGATTACATGTGCTTGAAGAGGCCTCGATGCTCACGGCGCGAGAATTGGCCGACCAGCCCGACGTCGCCGCCGGCATTCACCATCAGATCGGCACGACCTACAACAGCCTGCGACGACGAAGCGAGGCGATTCGCAGCTATCGACAGGCGATTGAGTGCTATCGCCGGAGTGAGCCGCTTGACCGGGCGAAGCTGGCCGAAAGCTTGGTATCGCTCGGGGCTGCCCTCAGCTTCCGGGATGACGAGGAAGGCCTCCCCCTGCAGCGCGAGGCGTTGGCCATCCGCCGGGAACTTTACGGCGAAGAACATCTGCTCGTCGCGCAAAGTCTTCACGCACTCGCCTTTGCTCTGACGCGTTGTTCCCGCCCGGCGCGCTATGACGAGGCCGAAGGGCTATATCGCCAGGCACTGGCCATGCGGCAACGACTCGGCGCAGGAGAATCGGATTCCGCGGCGGAGAATCTGCACGCCCTCGCCGCACTGCTTCGACACCAGGGAAGGCTTGAGGCATCGGCCGATCAATATGAACTGGCGCTGGCGTTAAGTCGGCGTGTCCTGCCCCCGCTCGATACGCAGCTCATCAATTGCATCGAGGATTACGCGCATTGCCTGACGGACCTCGGGCGGCTGGATCGGGCAGAGGAGTTGCTTCGCGAGTCGATGACGCTCAACGCACAGGCCATGGGCGAGGCCGCGACCGTTGTGCCGCTCACGTATTTGGTTGATGTCTCCTGTGCACGCGGCGACCGGGCAACGGGGTGGCGGAATCTGCACTTGGCGCTGGCCCGGTTCGGGCGGACAACAGTACCGCAGTCCAGCGGTTCGGCCGCGGCGCGGTGGCGCGCCCTGATGGAGCGATTTGAAGCGCAACCCAGCGCCGCGATACCCGAGGCGTATGGGGAGTTCATCGCGCTGGCGCCCGTCGCCTACTCGCCCAGTGCCTTGTCTCCCGCGCTCTACGCCAGCCTCCTCGATCAAACCGCCGAGATGCTTGCGGGCGACGGTCACGCGGCAATGGCGGAGCGACTGTCCCGCGAGGCGCTACGGACGGTTGACGCGCATGATCCCGCCAGCAAAATGACGCGTGCGCGCTATTGCCGCACGCTGGCGGACGCGTTGATCGGTTTGGGCCGTACCGAGGAGGCTCGTGCCTTGCTCGTTGACGTGGAATCGGCGCTGCGAGCCACCCGCGGACCGACTCATCGCGAGACGCAGGCCGTCGCCCGGCGATTGGCAGACCTCTCCACGAAAGGCTGATCACACGCTGCGAATACCGGGGTGAGAAATCGGAGGTCTGCCCTTACCATGACCACCGACGATCATGATTGTGCTCATCGATAACTACGACTCCTTTACGTACAACCTCGTCCAGCGGTTTGGAGAGATCGGGCTGGAGGAGCCGGCGCTGCGGCACGAGATTCGCGTGTTCCGCAATGACGAAGTGACGATCCCGCAGATTGAGGAGTTGCGGCCGACGCATCTGGTGATTTCGCCCGGGCCGTGCACGCCGCGCGAGGGCGGCATCAGCAACGACGCGATCAAGCACTTTCACAAGACGATACCAGTGTTGGGCGTCTGCCTCGGGCATCAGTGCATCGGCTACAGCTTCGGCGCGACCGTCGCGGGGGCAGGTCGGATCATGCACGGCAAGACCAGCGAAGTTCGGCACGATGGGCGGACGATCTTCTCAGGGATGTCGAACCCCTTCACGGCAACGCGCTATCACTCGCTGGCGATCAAGCCGGAGACTCTGCCCGCCGAGTTCGAGATCTCGGCTTGGACCGATGAGAACGAGTGCATGGGCGTGCGACACAAGACGCTGCCGCTCGAGGGCGTGCAGTTTCACCCCGAGAGCTTCATGACGGTGGAGGGGGCGAAGTTGCTGGGGAATTTTCTGAGGCGATAGGGCCTATCTCGCGTCGCACATCATCGGCGAATTCACTAAAGCCAGTCTTTTCAGAATGCTGATATCGGGTAATGTCAATAGCATCGGCAATGTCGGCCCAGATGCTTCGTGGGGTCTCACGATATCGCGAACTTGAAGCCAAAAGGTCTTCCAATTCCGACTTGGGACTTCTTACCTTAGTTACGTTTGGAATCTGCTGGTTTGTAGGCAACTTCAAGACCGTTCGAACGGCCGCTGGATCATCCAAGAGCCAGGCTTCACCGTGCGGAATCGCTTGTCCCACTGCTGTTGGAATATACCGAGCCCAAGATCGCCGCGAATCACGAGTATTTTGCAAAGTTTCAACTTTCGCGTCGGTCTTGTCCCTGTCCCTGTCAACCGTGGCCACCAATGCGTCGGCCCGCACTTCCCTCGCTTGGATCATGGCAAACAGTAGTTTCTTCTTATAGCCGCGACCTGCGCCATGCAATCTCGCCCAATTTCTGCATTCTTCGCCAAAGTTGCGGCCTAGAATCCTCGATACCAATGTAGGTACCGTCACGGCATCGCGCTCGCCGTCCCCGACGAAAAAAATGTGCATGGTTATGCCTTCCGAGCGATGAGGCCTTCTTCACCCTGGTTGTACCAGACTTCACCAAGCATGAACTCCTCGAGGAAATCGCGAAGCCGTTCGGCGTCCGCCGGTTCGGCAGTACGAGTTCCATCATCATCGCGGCGGAATACAAGCACCTGATCCTGACCGGGATCAATCAAATCGAGCAAATATGGCGAATGGGTCGTCAGGACGATTTGGACCTTGTGCCCACCGTGTTTGCCTTGCGTAATTTCTCGCAGGAGTCGGACCACATCGACCAAGCGCCTAGGGTGAATGCCGGTTTCCGGCTCTTCCAGAAGAATGAGTCGCGGGGGGTTGGGGTGGTAAGCAAGCGCGACAAAGAAAATCAGGAGTCGGACGCCAGCGGAAGAGCGATCGCCATGAATGCGGAAACCGTTATCAATGGTAAGATCGATTCGGCGCTGAGCCGGTTCAGGAGTGACGATCTCAATGCGCTCAAAGCCCGGAATCAGGTCTCGCATAGCCGATTCAATACTATCGAATCGCACTCTATCACGCCTAAGGAAGTAATCCAGCAGCGTCGGTACTCCAGTTCCAGTCTCAAGTAGTTGCGGAGCACTAGCTCCCTCTGACAATCCCCCCGAAATCAATTCGACACCGCGAACGGGCAACTGGTAGAAGCCCACTGGTGAGAACTCGTTCCGTAGCTGAGGGTTGTCCTCATTTGGATTCTCTCGCGGGTTCCACCTTAGAGAGAAGCGACCTCTTAAAGTTTCAGCGGACAATACCATTGCACTTCCTGCGGAACCTCGATGAAAATCAGCTGGATCCCAAGGTAATTCCCCGCTGAGACACCGAATCGCACGCAGAAACGTGGACTTGCCGGTGTCGTTTGCCCCGACAACGACTGTAAGTGGCTTCAGAGGAACCTCAAGGCGATGGAAGCACCGGTAATTCTCAATTCGTAACGAATTTAGCATGTCAAGATCATAG
This sequence comes from Planctomycetota bacterium, assembly GCA_016235815.1. Classification (GTDB taxonomy): domain Bacteria; phylum Planctomycetota; class Phycisphaerae; order UBA1845; family UTPLA1; genus JACRIM01. Next base: position 49,975 of record JACRIM010000017.1, on the reverse strand, counting down.
TCCCGCGCGCGATTCCACAAAAGTCATCCGGCTCAGAGTTCCTGCAATGACCCCGAACGAACGCGTGGGGGCTTCGCCCCTTGTCCGCTGCGATCGTCTATCTAAGAAATGCAGAAAATCATGTTGCATACTTGTGCATAGTATGCTATACTCATCGGATGCAGGCGACCAAGGACGAGCGGCAGGAGGCGATTCGGCAGATCGTGCGAAGCGGCACGGTCGGAACGCAGGCCGAGTTGCGAAAGGCCCTGCGCGGTCGCGGCATGGCGGTGGATCAATCCACGCTGAGCCGAGACCTCGTTGAGCTGGAGATCCGCAAGGTTCGCGGGAAATATGAGATCGTCGAGCAATCCGGTCGGCCCGCACCGGAGCCGACGTTTGGAGCGGCGGTCGTCAATTACACGACCTGCGGGCCGCACCTGATCGTCCTTCGCACCACGACCGGGGCAGCGCAACCGCTGGCGGTCAAGATCGACGCGACGGCCGAGCCGGCGATCACGGCGACACTGGCCGGCGATGACACGATTTTCATGGCAACAAAGAACCGGCGTTCGCAGGTTGTGGCCCTGCGGCGACTGGCTCACTGGTTTGGAGAAAAGCATGAGCGATAAGAAATGTGTGCTGGCTTATTCCGGCGGACTCGACACCACGACCATCGTGGTGTGGTTGCGCGAGCGCGGCTATGAGGTCCATGCCGTGCTCATCGACGTCGGGCAGGAGGAAGACTTGCCCGCGTTGTGCGAGAAGGCATTGCAACTCGGCGCGAAGACCGCCGAGATTCGCGACGCCCGGCCGGCGATGTGTCAACACGTCTTGCCGTGGGTGATCGGACTGGGTGCGACGTACGAGGGGACCTATCACCTCGGCACGGCGCTGGCGCGGCCGTTCATCGCGGCCGAGCAGGTTCGGCTGGCGAAACAGCTCGGCGGCGCGACGCTGGTGCATGGAGCAACGGGCAAGGGCAATGACCAGATTCGCTTCGAGTTCGCCTATCGGTCACTGGCGCCGGAGTGCGAGGTGCTCGCACCGTGGAAGGTGTGGGACATCGGCGGCCGCAGCGACATGATCGCGTACCTTCGCAAACACGGGATCGAAGGCGACTACGCCCTGACGAAGGATTTCAGTCTCGATGAAAACTTGTGGCATCTGAGCGTCGAAGGCGGGCCTCTGGAGGATCCCTCCGCGACGGTGCGGATTGAGGAAGTGCTCAAAGGCGTGAACGACCGATTCGCGGGCGGCGTAAACGGCAGCCACGGCGAGCTTACCGCGACGATCACGTTCGAGCAGGGCGTGCCGGTGGCGTACAACGGCGAGCGATTGTCGCTGCTGGAGCTGGTGGCAACGCTCAACCACGAATACCGATCCGCGCCGTGGGCGTGGGATCTTGTTATCGAGAATCGATTCACCGGCGTAAAGTCGCGCGGGCTTTATATCAACCCGGCGGCGAAGCTGCTGCACGTCGCGATCGATGCCTTGGCGCGGACGAGTTTGAACAAGCCGACCTACGATCAGTATGTCGAACTGGGGAAGCAGTATGGGGCGATGCTCTATCGCGGCGAGTTCTTTTCCGATCAGCGGGTCATGCTGCAGGCAGCGGCCACCGCGGCGATGCAGCACCTGTCGGGCGACGTTACGGTTCATCTGGAGCCTGTGCCCTACGCAGCCACGATCAACGCCGACGCGGCCATCTTCTCAAAGAATGTGGCGACGTTCGAGAAGAGCGACTTTTCGCATCAGGATGCGGCGGGGTTCATCCGCCTGACGTGGATGACATCGATCGGCAAACCCTTTGCGGAGGAGACTCATGGCGGCACTTTGGAAACAGGGGGTAAGCCTGCATCCGGCGTTCGAAAAGCTAAATCGGTGCCTGGAGGCCGACTGGTTCCTGCTGCCGTATGAACTGCGACTGCAAAAGGCACACGCCGAAGCGCTGACAGCCGCCGGGATTCTGAGCGCGGCCGAGCGGAAGGCGCTGGATCGCGCGGTAGGCGATCTGGAGACCACGCACGTCGGGATGCCTTGCCCGGCGTCCGATGCCGAAGACCTGCACACATGGGTCGAAGGCGAATTGGTAAAGCGCGCCGGGGACGCCGGTAAGAAGATTCACACGGCGCGATCGCGAAACGATCAGGTGGCGACGTTGATCCGGCTGTTCGTCATTGACGCGGGCCAACGTGCATCCACGGCGATGCAGCGACTCGTTGAAACGGCCTGCCGCCGCGCGATTGCATGGAGCGACGTCGTGATGCCGATGCAGACGCATCAACAATTCGCCGCCCCGGGCAACGCCGGCTTCTGGATCATGAAGTATGCAACGGCGTTCGATCGCGTGCGACGGCACTGGGACGGCGCGGGCGAGGTTTGGCGACGTTTCTGCCCATTGGGCAGCGGCGCGGTCGCCGGATCGTCAATCGGAATCGATCGCGGATTGCAGGCCGGCGCGCTCATGTTCGAGGGGCCGTCGCTGAATGCGCTGGATTCAACGTCGACGCGCGACGAGTGCCTGGAGTTTTTGTTTATTGCGTCGCAAGCATCGCTGCATCTGCAATCGCTGGCGGCCGATGTCATCGTGTTTTCGCAGACGATGCTGCAATGGACGAAGTACCCGGCGGAGTTCGGCACCGGGTCTTCCATGATGCCGAATAAGATGAATCCCGATGCGATGGAGCTGATGCGAGGCGAGGCAAACGCGATCATCGCGGCACAGATGCAGGCGATGCTTCTGATGAAAGGACTGCCGAGCGGCTACAACCGGGACTTGCAGTGCATCAAACCGGTCGTGCGAGACGCGGCGGAGAAATTAGGCGCCTTGCTTGAGTTGGCGACTGCGTTCCTAGAGCAACTGGAGTTTGACAGGGAGCGATTGGCGGCATCGATGCAGCAAGGGGCGATTGAAGCGACCTTGCGAATGGAGCAATTGGTAATGCAGGGCAAGCCGCTGCGCGACGCCCATCACGCAGTGGCGGACGAAGTAACGAAGGGCACGGTGTCACTCGCGGGCTTGCCGAAAGATTGGGTGAACCTCTACGCAACGAGCGGTAGCGCCAATCCGGCGGATACGCGGCGCGCGGCGGAGGCGTTGCTGAAGTCGCTTGCATAGCAACGCAAAAATCCGAGCCGCGCGGCGCTAGCCCGCGGTTCGCGGAGCCGTTCTCAACGCGTTGGTCGCAAGTACGGCAATTGCTCGACATGCCACAAGGGTCGCCGTGGCGACTCTGCGACTCGCGCCTTAGTGCTCGGATTGGTTGAATACGTTAACGAAGGAGTAAATGAATTGAGCGTGGAACCACTCACCATCGCACGGCGGCGGCTGGGGCGGATCAATCGAATCGTGATCAAGGTCGGCAGCGGCGTGATCGCGGGCAAAGGAAGGCTGCGCGCGAAGGTCATCGAAGACCTCGCGTATGACATCACCGTGCTACGGCACCAGAAGATCGACGTCGTCATGGTCGTCTCCGGAGCAGTGGCTGCTGGCTTCGAGCCGCTCGGGATGGAGCAGCCGCCGAGCGCGGTGGTGGAGCGCCAAGCCGCCGCATCCGTCGGTCAGCATCGGCTCATGGCCATGTTCGCGCGGGCCTTCATCAAGCATCGGCTTCACGTGGCCCAGCTCCTCATGACGGCCGACGACATCGAAAACCGTCGACGGTTCCTCAGCGCCCGGCACACGATGCAGATGCTCCTGTCGCGCGGCGTCGTGCCCATCATCAATGAGAACGACGCCCTGTCCGACGATGAATCCAAAGTCGGCGACAACGATCACCTGGCCGCATTGGTCACGAATCTCACCTCAGCGCAACTCCTGGTAATACTCAGTCGCGTGCGCGGGCTGTATCGCGCCGGGACCGAAGAGGTGATCCCGCAGGTCGAGGTCGGCTCGTCGGTGCAGGAGCATGTCTCCAGCGAACTCAGCGAGACCGGCGTCGGCGGAATGGGGGCCAAGGTCTCCGCAGCGCGCCTGGCCGGGCAGGGTGGAGTCCCGACGATCATTGCCGAGGGCGGACAGCCGGGCATGTTGCAGCGCATCCTCGCAGGCGAAGAGGTCGGCACGCTGTTCACGCCGCAGGATACGAAGCTCTCCGCGCGAAAGAAATGGATCGCCATCCGTTCGCGCTCGATGGGCACCATTCGCGTGGACGCCGGCGCGGCGGACGCGCTACGCGCTGGCGGTGCCAGTCTGCTCCCCGCGGGGATTCAGGCGGTGCAGGGCACGTTCGAAATGGGCGACCGCGTGGACGTGCAGGATGAGTCAGGTCGGCCGCTCGCGGTAGGCCTCGTCAGTTACCGATCGGATGAAATCCGCCGACTGCAGGGCCGGGCGCGGACGGAATACAAGGATGTGCTTGGCTATGAGTATGTGAAGGAAATCATGCACCGGGATGACATGGTGCTGGTTGAATAGCGAATGACGAATAGCGAATTACCAAATTGGGAAGCGCTTCGTGACTATGTCCAAAAAACTCGTCAAGCCACAAGCGTATTAGCCACTCTCCACACAGACACCAAGAATGCAGTGTTGCGCGAGCTGGCGGCGCGGATTGGGGCATCGTCCGGGGACATCTTGGAAGCGAATACTCGGGATGTGGCGACGGCGCGGGCGGCCGGCCTATCCGAGGCGAAGATTCGACGGTTGACGCTGACCTCGGACGCTGTAGCGCAGATGGGGACAGGGCTTCGGCAGGTTGCCGATTTGCCCGACCCGGTCGGGCGCGTGACGCGCGACGACGTCCTGCCGACCGGCTTGCGGGTGCGCAAGGTGCGATGCCCGCTCGGCGTGATCCTGATGATCTACGAGGCGCGGCCGAACGTGACAGTCGATGCGTTTGCGCTGTGCTTCAAAAGTGGAAACGCATGCCTGCTCAAGGGCGGGCGGGAAGCGGCCGAGTCGAACACGGCGCTGTTCGGGCTGATACACGAATCCCTGAAAGCGCACGGGGTGCCTCCCGAGGTTGCACACCTCATCACATCATCAGACCGCGAAGAGATGAAGGCGCTCCTGAAAATGACGGGGGTGATTGACCTCGTCATCCCCCGGGGCGGCACGGAGTTGATTCGCTTTGTCCACGAGCATTCGCGAATCCCAATGGTGCAGCACTTCATGGGCGTATGCCACATCTTCGTGGATGCGTCGGCGGACATTTCGAAGGCGTTGGAGATCTGCACGACGGCGAAGATCACCGCCCCCGCCGCGTGTAACACCGTGGAGACAATTCTGGTGCATCGGGCGATTGCCAATGCCTTCGTCCCAAGACTGCTCGATCGATTCGCCAAAGAGGGCGTGGAAGTACGAGGCGATGCCGCTGTGCAGACGCATTCGCCGAAAGTGGTTGCGGCAACCGACGACGATTGGGGGCGGGAGTTCCTTGATTTGATCGTGGCGATGCGTATCGTGGACAACATCGACGCCGCCATTGAGCACATTCGAAAGCACACCTCGAACCACACCGAGGCGATTCTCAGCGTCGACGAGGCGAATCAGCGGCGATTCGTTGAAGGCCTGCAATCTTCGTGCGTGGTCGTAAACGCGTCGACACGCTTCAACGACGGCCACTCGCTCGGCCTCGGTGCCGAGATCGGCATCAGTACCTCGAAGATTCACGCCTACGGGCCGATGGGGTTGGAAGAATTGACCACGCAGCGCTACGTCGTCATCGGCGACGGACAGACGCGGTAGACACGGACTACTATCCCGAATCGCCGCGCTGGTCGGACTCCATCCGCCGAAGACGATACGACACATCCTCCAGCACACCGCGACTGGAATTGAGCAAGTCGGCGACGATGCCGGTGAGCATGGTCTGAAACCCCGCGAGCAGGAGAATCGCCGCAAGGATGAGCGACTGGACATGCTTGTCGCTCTCGGTCTGATCGTGGAAACAGAAGTAGTACAGGAATCGCAGGCCGAGGATGAAGCCGAGGCTGAATAGTACGCTGCCCGCAATGGTAAAAATCTTCATCGCCTTGTAGGACGAATACACCCGCACCATGATGCCGATGGAACGGGTGATGAAGACACCGATGTTGGTGAACAGTCGGCTCTCGCGCAGCTTGTCATTCGTGCGAATCGGCACACTCACCGTGATGATCCGCTTGCGGCCGGCCTGTATGACATGATCGACGGTGTGGTCGAAATCGGTCGAGCACGCGAGTCGCATGGCGGCCTCGCGGCTGTAGGCCTTGAAACCGCTGGGGACGTCGGGGACGTGCATGCCGGCAAGACGACTGACGACCTTGCTGCCAACGGTCTGCATCTTCTTCTTGATAAATGAAAAGTGCGGCACCTTCTCCGGTTCGCGGTCACCGATGACGAGGTGGGCGCGGCCCTCAAGAATGGGCTTCACCAGTTTGGGGATGTCGCCTCCGTAATACTGATTATCGCCGTCGGTATTAATGATGATGTCGGCGCCGTGGGCGAGGCAGAAGTCCATGCCGGCGGCAAAGGCGTGGCCAAGCCCGCGATTGCCGGGGAAGCTCAGAATGTGATCGACGCCCATCTCACGGGCGACCTCGACGGTCCGATCGGTACAGCCATCGTCAATGATGAGGATCTCGACCTTGTCGATTCCGGGGATCTGCCGGGGGATGTCTTTGATGGTGGCCGGCAGGGTTTCCTCTTCGTTGAGGCAGGGAATTTGGACCATGAGTTTCATGGGGAGCATGGTATGAGGCGAAGGCGGAAGGTGTCCAGCTTCCGCCGGCGGCCGAACATCGGACCAACATCGAACCTACGCTGCTGCGGGTTGAGCAAAGTCGCGCCAGTTTGAGCAACAACCCGGTGCGGGCGAAGGGCAGCCGGCGGCGGATTCAGCCGGGAACCAGTGGCGCGTACGGTTGCAAAATGCACAGACGCTCAGCATCACGGGCACTTCGACGAGAACGCCGACAACGGTGGCCAGGGCCGCGCCGGAGTCGGGGCCGTAGAGGGCAATGGCCGTTGCGACAGCGAGTTCAAAGAAGTTGCTGGCTCCAATCAATGCGCCCGGGGCGGCGACGGCGTGGGGCACGCGCAGTAGTTTCATCAGACCGTACGCAAGTGACGAGTTGAAATAGACCTGAATCAGGATCGGCACGGCGATGAGAAGTACATGCAGGTAGCGGGACGTGATGTTGTCGGCTTGGAATGCGAAGATCAGCACGAGCGTGCCGAGCAGGGAGAGAACGGCGACGGGGTGAAAGCGAGGGAGAAACGTCGACTCAAACCAGGCCGCGCCACGCGAGCGAATCAGAAGAACGCGGGTGATTGAGCCGGCAACAAGCGGGATCACGATAAACGCAATCACCGCGTACACCAGCACCATGAACGGCACGGTGAGCGCCGATGCCCCCGCGACAAGAAACGTGACGATCGGAGCAAAGAGCACGAGCATCAAAAGGTCGTTCACCGACACCTGAACAAGCGTGTACGCTGCGTCCCCGCGTGTCAGGTAACTCCACACAAAAACCATCGCCGTGCACGGCGCGGCGGCAAGGATGATGACGCCCGCGATGTATTGATCGGCCAACTCTTTTCCGATCAATGGAAGAAACAGTACCTTGAAGAACAGCCACCCGATCAGGGCCATGCTGAAAGGTTTGACCATCCAATTCACGAAGCAGGTTACGAGCAGGCCGCGCGGTCGTTCGCGCACGCGAAGCACGGAAGCGAAGTCCACCTTCAACATCATGGGGTAAATCATGAGCCAGATGAGGACGGCGATGGGGATATTGATCTGGCTGCCTGCGCCGAACTCAAGGCGGCGAAGTCCGCTGATGAACTGCGGCGCGATCTTGCCAAGTGCGATGCCCGCAACCATACAAAACGCCACCCAGAGACTGAGGTAGCGTTCAAAGATGTTGAGGCGTCGGACATCATGCTCGACATTCATGGCAATACTCCGAAACGCGGTGTTATGGCTTCCGTGCGACGATGATCGCGCTCCAGACCTTGCCTTCCAATGTGCCGAGCATTTCGGCGGCGGCCGGGTCGTTCAGGACCTCCGAACCGGCGAGGGCGCGGAGTTGGGCGGCGGTGTAGACGGCGCGGTCGCGCACTTCGACATCGACCATGCCTGCGTCGCGAAGGCCCTGCAGATACGCCGACTCGCTGACCGCGCCGGCCACGCAGCAACCGTAGAGAGACTGGCTCTGTCGGATAGAGAGGGGGAGATCTTCGACAACGACATCGGAGACGCGCATGTGCCCGCCGGCGCGAAGGACACGGGCGATTTCGGCAAAGACGTGCGGCTTATCCGGTGAGAGATTGATAACGCAATTGGAAATAACCCAATCGACGCTGGACGATTCGACCGGCAATGACTCGATCAGCCCCTTGCGAACCTCGACGTTTGTAATGCCGGCCGTGGCGATGTTGGCCCGGGCACGCTCGATCATGGCATCGGTCATGTCGACGCCGATGACGCGGCCGGTGGGGCCGACTTTTTCAGAAGCGATGAGGAGATCAATCCCCGCGCCGCTGCCAAGATCGAGAACCACGTCGCCGGGGCGAACATCGCTGAAGGCCAGCGGATTCCCACAGCCGAAGGAGTTCACGACGGCATCGGCAGGGAGCTTCGCCAGTTCTTCTCGCTGATAGCCGGCAACCTTGGCGAGAACGCCCTTGGGCGTGCCGCCGCCGCAACAGCCGGAGGATTTGGGAGCAACAACGGCTTTGGCATAGGCCTCGGCAACGGAGTCATGGATGGACTTGGTGGAGTTCATTTGGTCGTTCCTTTCGCTTTCGTTTTGCGCGACGGGCAGCAGCCATCGAGGGCATCGGCCATGGCGCGAAGGGCCGTGGAAATCTCCTGAAATCGCACGGCGTAGTGGACTTCCTTGCCGCGCTTTTCGGAATGGATGATCCCCGCGTCCCGGAGGATCGCGAGGTGTCGTGAAGTGACCGAGAAGTCAATCGGGCAACAGGCCGCCATCTCCGTCACGCCACAGGGCCGGCCGCACGCGGCGAGGCGAGCCAACAAGGCGATTCGATTGGGATCGCCCAATGCCTTGAAGAACCGCGGCGGGAGGATGCCGGCAAGGTCGCAGCAGGCAGTGGTTCTGGATGTCGCATGTCTCTTGCTCATTTGCGTCACTATGCAAGTATAACGACCCGGTGGGCCGCGTCAAGTCGCTGAACCGCTGCGAGCCGTTCCTGAAGTCTTCCGGGGGCAGTTTTGGGTTGGCGCCCGTGGGAATGCGACGTATACTCGTAGTTATTGATGAGCTGCTTTGAAAATGCCATGAATACGAATCCTGAAAAACTAACCTGCATTTCGATTGTCGTCTGTGACGATGTTTACCGCGATGAACAGACAAAAAAACTGATCGTCGTCGGCGTATTCAACACAATCAATGCCCCAACCATGCCCTGCGCCCACGGAAAACTGGTTGTTTTATTCACATTGACCAATGGAAAGGGCGAATACAACTTGGAATTGGCGGTCGAGCACGAGCAGAGTGGAACCGAGATCGTTCGCATTAGCGGACCATTAAGAGCCGATGACCCATTGGCAATATCAGACGTCAATGTCACGCTTGCAAATTTAGTGTTCGAAAGAGAAGGGAAATACTGGGTCGTGCTAAAAGCAGATGGCGCGATACTGCAGCAACGTCCACTTTACATCAAGCATGCTTCTGAATAAGATCAAGGTTAACGACGAGACCGAACCAGTATGACAAGTCTACAACCAACTACTAGCGAGCTTCGAATCGCCGAGACGAATTCAAGCGGTTTTCCGTGGCATCCTGTCAAGCTTGAGCAGTCCCTTGCTTGTTCCGCAATTGAAGGGCGATTGGCGAGCTCCACTCCGTCGAATCCAATTTTGCTGAAGTGGGCAGCTCAGATTTCGACTCGCCCTCCACAAGACTGGTATGATGATACGACTGATCCCTTTGAAGCCTGAGAGAATGGGTGAGTGAATCCAGCACCACCGAGTCTCAAACAGGGGTCAATAGTATGGGCCGGCATACCAGACCGCAGTGGAACGCTAAAAACTCGACCACTTGTGATTATTACAGCTGACTCCGAAATCTTACTTGATTCACCCATTGTTGGAGTTGCCGTCTCGACATTGATCCCAGAATCAGTTCCAGGCTCCTACGTTGAACTCCCTTGGTATCGAGGTGGGCATCCTGCAACTGGCTTGGCTCGCCGATGCGCTGCTGTCTGCGACTGGTTGGTAATCCTTCGCCCAAGCGAAATACGAGAGATCAGAGGTTATGTTCCAACAAAATATCTACTTGAAATACTCGAAAAGGTCGGGCAGATTCACAAAAAGTCGGCCGACAATGGAAGCAAGTAAGTCATAACGCATGGCTATTGCGCCGTCACTTCATTTATGAACTGGGCAACGTCCTGCACGTTGACGAGGTTGTCGCCGTTCAGGTCGCCGTGGGCGCGGTTACAACCAGGGTGGCTGGCTTCGTAGCCGACCGGGTCGAGCACCGCGAGCACAAACGCCTGGATGTCGAGGCCGTTGTTCTCGCCGTCGCAGTTCATATCGCCGCCGCAGAGATAGGGGATCATGCGAAGATGCGCGACCGGTGAGAACGCCACGCCGCCGGCCGCCGCGGGATCGGAAACCTGCCATTGAACGTACACGTCGCACGAATCGATCATGGTCTGGTCAATCGGATTTTGCCATGTGCCGAAGCCCTGGCCGTTGCCAACGCCGCTGAGCGTGATAGGCCCGTGCATCGTTGGGCTGATGAGCACACCACCGGCCGGTGGCTGCGTGGACAGAGCGAGGAACGCCTGAGCGCCACCGAGGGCGCCGTTCACACCGACCTTGAAGTCAATGTTATTCAGGTTCGGCGGGCTGATGGCGATCATCGCGGGCGTCAGACCACCACTGCCGACCGTGCCACCGCCGATGAGCGAAGGATTGGGAAATTGATTCTCCGAGTTCAGCAATGGCCGGTCGAAGGGAAACTGCTCATTGCGAACGCGCGGATCCGTCAGGCCGTTGGCAAGGAAATCCACCACGTTTGGAACCGTCGGCGGGGGCAATGCAACAGGCAGGATCGGCGACTTGTTATCGGGAAATTGTGCCGCACCGTTGGCATAGAAGCCGATGACCTGGTTCAGCGTGGTGAACTGCCCGTTGTGCATGAAGGTGGGCTTGAGTCCGACATTCCGAAGCGTCGGCACCTTGAACCGTCCGCGATCGCCGGGGTTGCCGGTGACAGCCTGTCGACCGTTGTCCTCCCCGATCGGGCGCAGACCGATATTTTGAAAACTGTTATTCGTGAACAGAGGCGGCGTATGGCAGACGAAGCAGGGAGACGCCTGCAACGTATTTAACCCGTTGACCTGTGCCGGCGTGAGGGCGGCCGCGTTGCCGGCGCGGAAAGCGTCCCACGGCGTCTGATTCGCGGTGAGCGTCCGCTCGTAAGTCGCAAGGGCAAAGCCGATGCGCTCGGCCGTGATGGCCGGATCCCCAAATGCGGCGGCAAAGAGGCTCGGGTAGCTTGCGCCGCCGGTGATCGCAGCGGCCATATCAACAGGGAGATTTCGAGCAAGGATCATCGGCGTAACGACGGCGAGTTTCGCCGTCACTTCGGACCACGGGCGACCATCGTGGCCCATTTCGATACTACTGACGATCGGCCCGACGGCCTGGCTCTCCAGCGCGCCGCCGGTGGCGATGCTGGTCAGCCCAGTCTCGGGATTGACGAACGTCGTGCGCGCTCGGCCATCCCAAAAGAGATCGGGGGCAAACATGGCGTTGATGAACGGGTTCGCCGCGCGGGCCGTGATCTGAGCCTGGAGCACAAAAACCGGATCGCGGAAGTACTTGTTCGTCGCATCGGAGCGAATCGTGCCGCGCGAGCCGATGATGTCGTCGGGCGTGTTGAGGGCATTGTCCGTGTGTGGATTGCGCGCGATTCGCGGGTCGGCGCCGCCGAATCCGGGCTTGTGGCAGGTTCCGCAGGAAACAGTATTGTCGCTGGAGAGCTGTTCATCCCAGAAAAGGAGCTTGCCAAGGATGCGCTTTTGTTCGGTGATCGGGTTCTCCGGAGGAGCAGTTACCGGCGGGAACGGAGGGGGTGGCGGGGGCTGGGCAGCGGCACTACCGGCCATACGAAGGACAAGACAGATGGCAACGGAGCTGATTGCGCGGGTTCGCGTCGTCATGGGAAACACTCTCCATCCTCGGATTATTGACTTTCCGGCGCCCACTCGCACCGGAGATTGGCGGGACAGGGCAGAGGCCGGTCCTCAGGTAATGAAACGCCCAAGTGTATGGGACTATTGCCGACTTGAGCGGAAAAAGAGTGAGGTACCTTCGCCTTTTGGAGCGCCACCGGGCCGACTTGTAAGGCCCCACGACTGCCCTTACATATAACCTGTTATCAGACGGAGATATACGACGCGTGGACCTGAACGAACTTGCCCATTTGCTAACCCGGATCGAGTCAGAGGCCGCGGGTGCGGTCTCCGAGGCGAGGACGGCGGACGCCCTTCGGGCCGCGGAATCGAAGATTACCAAGGGGCCGCTGGCCGAGGCGATGAAGTCGATCAAGTCGTTCGCGGCGGAGGAGCGGGGGCAGGCCGGACAAAACATCAATAAGACAAAGCAGCTCATCGCGGAGAAATTCGCAGCCGCTATGGACGCCCTTCGCGCGGCGGGTGTGGCCAGCGAACGAAAAAGTGCAAGCGATTTCGACCCGACACTGCCGCCGGCGCGGACGCTGCGCGGGGGCCTGCATCCAGTGACGATCGTGCAGCGCGAAGTGGAACGCATCTTCAGCAGCTTGGGGTTCGCCGTCGTCGGCGGCCCGGAAATGGAGACGGAGTTTTACAACTTCGAAGCGCTGAACATCCCGGCCATGCACCCGGCGCGCGATGCGCAAGATACTTTCTGGCTGACAAACGGCTGGCTGTTGCGAACGCACACCAGCCCCTGTCAGGTGCGGGCCATGCTCCGCTACGGGCCGCCGATTCGCGTCATCGCGCCCGGGCGGTGTTTCCGCTACGAGGCAATCGACGCCTCGCACGAGAACACGTTCTACCAGCTTGAGGGCCTGCTGATCGACAAAGACATCAGTATCGCCCACTTGATCGCGTTCATGAAGCTGCTGCTCCGCGAGGTGTTTCACCGTGATGTGAAGGTGCGGCTGCGGCCGGGGTTCTTCCCGTTTGTCGAGCCGGGCTTCGAGCTGGACATGAGCTGCGCCATCTGCGACGGCAAGGGCTGCCCGACGTGCAAACGCAGCGGCTGGGTGGAGATCCTGCCCTGCGGCATGGTGCACCCAAACGTGCTGCGACACGGCAAGATCGACCCGCACGAATACACCGGCTTCGCCTTCGGACTGGGCCTCACACGACTGGCAATGATGAAGTACGGCGTGGGGGATATCCGCATTCTCAACAGCGGGGATTTGCGCGGGATCGTGCAACCCGAGCGGCTGGGCGGGGCGAAGGTGTGATTCGCGGACCAATGGCTGGCCAAATGACCGAACTGGAAGGAATATCACTATAATAGAAGTGCATCGTCATGCGAGTACTCCGACGTTGCGGGACAGCGAGGTCAGACTATGAAGCCCATTCGAGTCCACGGAAAGCTTGAATCTTCGCTGCTGGATTCACCCGAGTTGGCGGATCTGCGCGGACGATTAGTCGACTTGGTTGTCTTTGATGCCGGCGCAGCCGGAAACGGCGCTCCAGACCTTTCTCTGCTCGACGAGATTGCCGGTAAAGGCGTGATCGATGAAAACGCCGTGGCCGACCTTCGCAGGGCCAGTACTCTATGATCTTGGTCGACACCAGCATCCTGGTGGACTACCTACGCTCGCCTTCAGTTCAGGTCCGCGAAGTCCTTCTCAAATACGGAGCGGCCGTGTGCGGCATCACCCGGGCCGAGTTGCTTTGCGGTGTCCGATCAGACGTGGACGCGACACGCATCAACGAAGCCCTTGATCGCTTCACGAATCTGGAAGTGACTGAGGCAGTATGGCAAATCCTCGGCGAGAATCTTCGCCTATTGCGGTCTAAAGGAATTGTCGTGCCCTTCCAAGATGCGCTAATCGCGACTCTGGCGATGATGTACGGCATTCCTGTGTGGACTCGGGACGAACATTACCGACTCATGCAAAACGCGATCCCAACCCTCTCGCTTTTCGAGCCGACTACGTAGTGCAAACGGGATCGTCCCTGCATTTGAGCCCACCAGATAGATTTCGCCAGACAGTCTTCTAATTCCCTTGCTCTTGTTTGCAGCCCCTTCACTCACCGTGAATAGGGCCATTCTGGACCGTTCTACCTTGTCGACATTCTCAGTCCCACGTTGAAGGAGCCCCCCCAATGACCACTCGCCTCTTGCGACACCAACGACTCGTTGCCGTTCTCGCCCTCCTACTCGCCACCGGCATCACAGCCCGCGCAACCGCCGAATCGGCGCTACAACACTTCGCCGAAAAACAAGTCGCCGGCGGCGAAAAGGACTTCATGATCGTCCGGCATCTCACCTTGCGCGGATCAAATGAGGCCATTGGGAAGAAGCTCGCCGAGATTGCCGCGACGCGCCATGGATTCGAGTTGTCGGCCGATACCTCCGAGCAGACCAAGAAGCGATGGACGTTTTACAAGAAGCACTATCCGAATCATTTCGCCCGCGCGGCAGGTGTCGCCGAATATTTCGGCGCACCGGTTGCCGGGCCGGTCGATACCACGGCCCTTTGGTACAACATGAACCTCGCACCGGCGTGTTCGGTGGTTTACTACCCGCCGGCCTACACCGCGTCGGGCCATGCGATGCTCAGCCGCAACTACGATTTCTCAACCGAGACGTATGCCGAAATGCGAGGCACCGAGCCGCCGCCCGGAATGCGGCCATGGACGGCGGACCCCTATGTCATCGAGGTCTATCCCGATCAAGGATTTGCATCGCTTTATGTCTGCGCCTACGACCTCCTTGGCGGATGTCTGGATGGAGTCAATGAAAAGGGCCTGACGGTGGCCTTGCTCTCGAATCGCGATCCGTTTGGAGTGTCGCAACCCGCGCCCAGCAAAGCACCGCGCGCGGGTCTTAGTGAAATCGAATTGACACGTTTCATGCTGGATCGATGCGCGACCGTATCAGAGGTGCGAAAGCTGCTTGAGACCACTCCGGTCTATTACTCCATGATGCCCTGCCACTACATCATCGGCGACCGCACCGGGGCATCCGTCGTGTTCGAGTATTCGACAGACCTTGAAGAGCGATTTCTCACGGATGGCAAGGGCGCGCCGCAAGTGATTACCAATCACCCGGTGCATCAATACGAAACCGATGGTAAGAAGAAGATTTCCGCGGGCGACTCATTTAGTCGCTTCCGCGCGCTCGAAGGCCAAATCGCCGCAGCACCAAAGACGCGTACCACCGACGACATCAAGAAGACCAACGCCTGCGTAAAGGCCCGTAGCTCGGCCGGCCAGCGCGTCGCGGGCCTGCCTGCGCGGCTGAACCGCACGTTTTGGCATTCCATGTACGACTGCAGCGATGGCTCAATGGAAGTGGATTTCTACCTCGGCGAGGACGCCTCCGCTCCGGGCGGCGAACGACGCTCAGGCTATCTGAAGTTCCAACTAGATAACTCAGCCACAGCCAAAGCGAACGATCGTTAGGGATAACAATCTCTATCATCCGCTTGTATTACAAAAGGCTCACAAACTCTTCCACCGTCAGCCCGGCGATGCGAATCAACGATCGCAATGTCCCCGGTGCGAGTTCCTTGTGCTGCGGAATTGACAAGCTTGCCACATGCCCTGACTTGAGCATGACGACGTGGCTGCCACGTTGCCGATCCACGCGCCAGCCCGCGCTTTGGAAGGCTTTCACCGCTTCGGCCCCCGAGACGACCGGGAGGCGAGGCATCAGACCGTGACCTCCACTTCACGAGTAGTAACGGTCAGCGGCATTCCGTTAGCTGCGCGGGATTCAAGGCATGCCTGAATCGCTTCGCGGATGTTGGCGATGGCTTCCTGCTCGGTTGCACCCTGCGAGATGCAGCCGGGTATGGCGGGGCACTCGGCGACGAGCATTCCCGACTCATCACGATCTAAATTGACGATGAACCGCATGGCAACACCTCCATTACGATCAGGTCATTATACACGTCATTCAGCTGCGGCATCGTTTCGACGAGGTTATAGGAGCTCGCCCGAAGCTCTCACGGATAAAACTTCCCCATCATCCGCGGGAACGGAATCGTCTCACGAATATGCTTGAGGCCGCACAGCCACGCCAGCGTCCGCTCCACGCCCAAGCCGAAGCCGCCGTGGGGGACGGTGCCGTAGCGGCGCAGGTCGAGGTACCATTCGTAGTCGGCCGGGTTCAGCCCTTCTTCATGAATGCGTGATAGCAGCACGTCGAGGTTCTCCTCGCGCTGGCTGCCGCCGATGATCTCGCCGTAGCCGTCGGGGGCGAGCAGATCGACATTGTTCACGCGCGTCGGGTCGCTCGCGTTCTGCTTCATGTAGAACGCCTTGCAGCCGCGCGGGTAATGCGTCACGAAGGTCGGCCGCTCGTGCAGGCGACTGATGATGGTCTCGTCACTGCCGCCCAGGTCGCCGTTTTCGTCGAAGCTCGCGGCGAGTTTGATGTGGTGCGGGATGTTTTGCACGTCGACCTGCAGATCGTCCAACTCCTCGCGCAGGTCGGCCAGTTCCTGCACGATCTTGTCCTTCTCCCATTGTTTGATGCCCTGCGACTTTTCCTTGGCCTCCTTCTCGGCGACCAGCTTCTTGATCTCCTCGATGCGGGCAGACTTGGTCGCAAGGTCGTTCTCCAGCATTTCCTTCGCACGCGGGCCGCGCAGGATGTCTGCCGCTTCTTTGTGCGTCAGTCGGTTGAACGGCTTCTGAATCTTTTCCAGCTTCGACAAATCGCGGCCGAGGAACTCCAATTCAGGCCGGTTGTCCTTCAGCACGCGCTGCACGATGGAGCAGATGAAGTCCTCCGCTACGGCGATCACGTCATCCAGTTCCGCATACGCAATCTCCGGCTCGACCATCCAGAACTCGGTCAGATGCCGGCGTGTCTTGCTCTTCTCCGCACGAAACGTCGGGCCGAAGCAGTAGACCTTGCCAAACGCCATGCACGCGGCCTCGACGTATAGCTGCCCCGTCTGGGCGAGATAGACCGGCTCACCGAAATAATCCACGGTGAAGAGCGTCTGCGCCCCCTCCCCCGCCGCCGGTGCAAAGATCGGCGTATCAATCAACGTGAAGCCGTTGCGGTTGAAGTAGCCGCGGATTTCGTCAACCAACGTCGCGCGAACCTTGAGAATCGCCCATTGTCGCCGCGAGCGGAAATGCAGGTGCCGATTCTTGAAGAGGAAGTCGATACCGTGGGGCTTGTTGGTGATCGGATAATTCTCGCTGGCACCGACGACCTCCAATCCGGAGACGTCGATCTCATGTCCGCCGACCTGCTTCGGATCAGCGCGCACGGTACCGGTCACTCGGATGGCCGACTCTTGACCGAGGCGGCGGGCACTCTCGAAAAAGCTCTCGGTCTGCTCGCTCTTGCTGACAACGCACTGACACAGCCCGGAGCCGTCGCGCACGAGCAGAAACGCGATCTTGCCGGAGTCGCGGCGATGATAAAGCCAGCCCTGCAGCGTGACGGCTTGGCCGACGTGGGAATGCAAATCCTTGATAAGCGCGATCATAGTCTGCCTTCAGTTGAGTGTTCGCGTTCGTCGGCGGCATACGGAGGAACCGCGCGGTGCGAAACAGGGCGGTAGTTTATTCGGTAGGCGTTGGAGAATCCAATCGGTAAGCTCGTCACTCAGGGCTTTGCAGCGGCCTGACGTTGGAGTATGCGGAGCACGTCGTCGCGCGAACGTGCGGCGTTGATCGTCTCAGGGTAGGCCGCGAGCGCATCCTCAATAAAGGGCAATGCAAGGCCCGGCTGGCCCATCACGCGGAGAAAGTCGGCCAAAAACATATACGGAATGCTGTTGGTTGCCCGCTCGAAAAAGCCCAGGCGGGCGAGCGGCGTCGGCGACTTGAGCCGCTCCCGAATACCCGCGATGACACGCGCATAGTCCGCCGTGGATGCAACCGGACGAAGCGAACCGAGCGAATCGCTTCGCACAAATACGGCCGCGCATTCGTCAAAGAACACAAGTTTCCAGTTCGGCGACGTCGCCACGTGATTGATAATCCGGCTGTGGATCCCGACGAAAATCGTTCTGACACCAAACTCCGCAACGCCGCGCTCCAGCGAATCACGGTTTTGCAACATGTCAATCTGTCGGGAAAAGAACGTCTCGCCGTAAACCTCCAGGCGCGGGTCAATGAAAACCTTGTGCCCCTGAGCGAGCAGAAACGAACCCTCCGCCAGTGTGTTGAAAATTGGCTTCGGAACGTTGGCCTCCCGCAAGAATCGCTCCGCCTCGATGGGGTATTCGGGAAACGCATAACCCGCGCCGCACTGCACGCTGCTGATAATCCCGAGGAACTGCCGGTCCGTGGCCAGTTGCCGGCTGTACCAACACGACGCGGCAATGACCACAAGACAGACGGGCGGCGTCATGCGTTTCAGCAGGGACTGAACACGCGGTGCTTGAGCCAGCGCCGATTCGTGAATGTTCCAAGCGATGAACGGTACGCTCACCATCGCGAAGAATGGCAGATTGCGCACGGCGAGAATGGAGAGATACGCCATCGCCATCGTTAGAAGCGTTAAGAATCCATCGAGCCGGCGAAGGTTCGCCAACAGAGAGACCACCGACATCCCAAGAAGGGCATCAAAGGCCCAAACGGACATGAAGGAGTGCGGCGAGTTATAGACGCCCCCGAACTCGGAGATGAACTCCTTGAACGCCGTGCCGCTGATCTGTCGAAAAAGCTGAAACGGAAACAGAACGCCCTCCCAGCCATACGGATTCGCCATGCATGCAATACCCGTGAACATCGTCAGGACGATCAACTCGCGCAATCGTGCTAGGCGACGTTGAAAATCGTCCGCCGCCATTCGATTTCGCCGGATCAACGCAATCGCATCCGAAAGCGCCGCAAGTGCGACGATCACAGGCCCCATGATGAACACGGTGTGGCTGTTCACCCAGAGTAGTTGCAGAAATGGAATGGCCCAGATCCAGCGCCCTCCCCCATCACGATAGCCAACGAGAAGGCGAAGATAGACGGCAAACAAGACGATGCTGATAACTTCCGGCCGAAGAAAAAGCCGGCCCCGGGCCGTCAAAATTGCAAAGAAAATCGGCGCCACCATGAGCGCCGACCAACGTTGGGGGCGTATGCAATGCACAACCAGGGCAAACGCACCAGCCAGCACCGCCGCCTTGATCGCGAGTACCGCCGTCAGCCCCCAATGCAAGATGCCCTCGTACAAAGCAAGGCAATACAGCCAGCGCAATTCGATCCACGGCCGAGGCGTTTCGCTGCTGTAGGAAAACGGATCAAGGCGGGGAATTCCATGTTCGGCAATGTGACGGCCGGTCGCGAATTGCCACCAGAAATCAGTTCCCCAGACGCGCTGCCAAGCACAGGTAAAAAACAAAACGGCAAGTGAACCAATCGCGACCACCGTCAACGCACGCTGCCGACCCGAAGGCCGCGGAGTCAAGAATTGGGATTTCGGCTGCTCCGGGGTCAGCATCCCGGCATTCTACCGGATGGTCGAACCCACTCCGCAGCGTCGGCCCAAGCCACGGGTCTTCGACGTCAACGCCCAAGTCCGTAACGACTCGTGACATTACTGCCCATCGCTCGTTATTTCCCTTTGAGCCACACTCTACTTCCGGAGAATCGTCATGATACTTTCGCGTCGCCGCCTGCTGGCCACGGCTTCGGCCGGGTTTGCCGCATTGAAGACTCCTTCACTGTTTGCCGATGGCCCAAGTCCCGCGTCGCTCGGAGAGGCCGGCCGTTACGCCGGCTTTCCAGCGCAGGAGCCTGAGGTTGTGAGGGAGATGGTTGGAGTTTCCCACGGAAAAATCGACCGCGTGCGCGAGCTTCTCGCCGCGCGCCCGGCCCTGGCCAAGGCCACATGGGACTGGGGTTTCGGCGACTGGGAAACGGCGATCGGCGCGGCCAGCCACGTGGGCAATCGTGAGATTGCCGCGCTGCTCATTAAGCATGGTGCGCGGCCCGACATCTTCACGTTTGCGATGCTCGGAAATCTTGAAGTCGTGAAGGCCTACGTGGAGAGCAATCCCGGCATTCAACGGACGCATGGCCCGCACGGAATCACATTGCTCGCACACGCCGAGGCCGGCGGCAATAAGGCGAAACCCGTCCTGGAGTATCTGAAGTCGCTCGGCGACGCGGACATCGGCCAGATCAATCAACCACTGTCGGAAGAGTCGAAGGCCTTGTGCATCGGCGACTATTCGTTCGGCGCTTCGAGGGATGAGCGGCTGACCATCGCACGCTCAAAGCTCGGCGGACTATCGATTCAGCGAGGACCATCCGGCGCGCCGCGCCAGTTGCTGCACAAAGGCAACAACGTTTTTCACCCGACAGGCGCACCGGCCGTCGAGATCGCGTTTGAGATGAAGGGCGATACAGTCGCGGGCTTGCGGATTATCGATGGGGGCTTGCGCATCACAGCGATGCGAATTAGCTCGTAACCGCGCTCGGGGCGTTCGACCGAGCCTCTCAGCCAGTACCGCTTCGGCGACCGGGTAAAATGCGTTTTTCCATCGTCGCGCTACAATGCCCGATCAGCGGGCGACGGGCGCTCGCCCAACCGATTCAAATTACCCGGAGACCCACGGTGCCAACCGCATCACCCGACCAGCTTGTTCATCAACTCAATTGGCGCTACGCCACGAAGAAGTTCGACCCCGCAAAGAAGATACCCGCCGACACATGGAAGGCGCTGGAGCAGGCCCTCGTGCTCACGCCGTCGTCGTACGGATTGCAGCCGTGGCAGTTCCTCGTCATCACGGATCAGGCGATGAAGGAAAAGCTCGTGCCGATCTCGTGGCGACAGACGCAGTCGGCCGACTGCTCGCACTTTGTGGTGTTCACCGCCCGCCGAACGCTGACCGAGACCGACGTGGATGCCTATGTACGGCGAACGGCGGAAGTCCGCAGCGTCGCCGTGGACACGCTCGGCAAGTTCAAGGGCATGATGATGAGCCAGTTGGTTCCCCCACCTACCGGGTTCGACATTCATCAATGGGCATCACTACAAGTCTATATCGCGCTCGGCAACTTCATGACGGCCGCGGCGATGGTCGGCGTGGACACCTGTCCGATGGAGGGAATCGAGCGGAAGAACTACGACGAGGTATTGGGCTTGAGCAGTTCGCCGTTTGCAACAGTCGTGGCCTGCGCGGCAGGGTATCGCGCCGCGGATGACAAGTACGCGACCTTGCCGAAGGTGCGTTTCCCGGCCGAGGTTGTCGTTCGCCACCTTTGATTCCATGCACCGGCCGCCCTCCGCGGAACCCTGTTATTTGAGCAAAAGTGCGGGTGAACAGCATTGGCGTAAAAAAATTCCAAGGATCGTTTGCCATCCAGCCCTTTTATATCGTACGTTGGTGGACCTGTTCACCTCGCAATTCAATGGTACTGAGATGTTCACAAGAGCGATCTACTTTGCGTATGGCACCGTGTGCTATGTGATGTTTCTGGCTGTTTTTGTGTATGCCGTTGGATTCCTCGGCAATGCCGTCGTGCCGCGGACCATCAACACCGGCCCGTCGGCGAGTCTCGGGATGGCGCTGGCCATCGATCTTGCGCTCATCGCTCTTTTCGGTGCACAACACAGCATCATGGCGCGACCGACGTTCAAGCGTTGGTGGACGAAGATCGTCCCCCAACCGATCGAACGAAGCACGTATGTCTTTGCGACGAACATCGTGCTCGCGCTCTTGTTCTGGCAATGGCGGCCCATGACCGGCATCGTGTGGAACATCGAGTCCGGCCCGATTCGCAACGCCGTGTGGGGGCTGTTCATTTTCGGCTGGGCCTTGGTCTTCGTCTCCACGCTGTTACTCAATCACTTCGAGCTGTTCGGAATGAGACAGGTGACGCTCTACCTGCTCGGGCGACCGCACACGCATCTCCCGTTCAAAGTTCCCATGTTCTACCGGCACGTTCGCCATCCGCTTTATGTCGGTTGGATAGCGACCTTCTGGGCCACGCCGACGATGACCGCCGGGCACCTGCTGTTTTCGGCGGCCATGACGGTTTACATCCTCATTGCGATTCGACTGGAGGAGCGGAACCTCCTCGAAATCCACGGGAGCGACTATGCGTCCTATCGAAAGCGGGTACCGATGCTGATTCCATTGCCAATCCGGCGGGCGACATCTGAAGCGGCCCAATAGAGAAGAATATCCCCTGCTTTCCTGGTGACATGGCGACCACGGGGGCTTAGAGTCCCTCTCGTGATGCATCATCGGCCGCGTGAATTCTCGCGCAGTGCCTATGATGCGGGTTTCCATTCTTGGAGCACCACCATGAGCACCGGGAAGATCATCATCGCGGGTATCGTTGGCGGCATCGCCATGTTCCTCTGGGGCGCCATTTCACACATGGCCACGCCACTCGGCGAGGCCGGCTTCAAGAGCATGCCCGATGCAGCGGAGGCAATCCTGCTTCCCCAAATGAAGGTGGCCATCACCACTCCCGGCATGTACTTTATTCCGGGCATGAATGACCGCTCGGATGCTGGAATGAAGACATGGGAGGAAAAAATCAAGAAGGGCCCGCATGGAATTTTGATCTTCGATCCGGGTCCAGGTAGCGCGATGTCGCCCAGGCAACTCATTACCGAATGGGGGAGCAACACACTCGCGTCGATCATCCTCGCCGTCATTCTTGCGCGGATCAATGGAAGCCGGGGCAAACGAATGTTGCTCGGCGCGGCGCTGGGCTTTTTTGCATGGATGTCGATCGATGTTTCCTACTGGAATTGGTACGAGTTCCCGTCGTCATACGCCATGGCGCAGATGGTCGACCAAACCGTCGGAGGGCTGGCCGCCGCTGCGGGGATTGTACTGGTCCTCGGCAAAGCACCGAACGTAGCAAAGGCCTAAGCAATTCGAAATGAGAAGTCGAGGAGTCGCACCTTGATTGACACAAAAAACCAGACCGATCGTCGCAAACTCCACTTTCCCACACTGGAGTCCGTGTTGGCGGATGTTGATCGCATCGTCGCATCGGATCGAGCGGGGACGCTGCGCTGCACCGGAAACTGGACCGCAGGCCAGGCGATGGGGCACGTCGCATCGTGGATCAACTACGCCTACGACGGATTCCCGCTGGGCCCGCCGCCGTTTTTCATCCGTTGGATTCTGCGGCTGATGAAAAAGAAAATCCTCAAGGGCGGAATGCAAGCCGGCGTGAAGATTCCCAAGACCGAACACGGCACGTTCGGAATCGAGGCGCTAAGCACCGACGAGGGCGCAGCGCGGCTTCGTGCAGCCCTGAATCGACTCAAAAGCAGCGAGGTCGCGAAGTACGACAGCCCGGCATGGGGCCCCATGCCGAAAGATGAACGCGTGGCAATCAACCTGCGCCACGCGGAACTACATTTGAGTTTCCTGCACCCGTAACGCGGACCGGCTCAGTTCGACTCGGCGCCGCTTACGCCCTGACGGACATCCACGACTTTCTCAGCCAGCCGCTGGTACGCCGAGACAAGGTCGCGGCAGATGAGATCGACTCGGCGTCGAAGCTCGCGCCGATCACGCACCAGGCGTGACGTCATCGTGCGAAGTCGCTTCGTCCGGCGGGCCGAGGTGCGAGCGACCTTATGATTGCCGCCGACACGACGGGCTGATTCGATGACGCAATTCATGTCCAGCGGATGGGGCAACACGTCGGCCGCGCCCCGGCGAATGAGATCGAGGGCCTGTTCGGTGTCCGTCGCGTGATTCAAAAACACAATCACCGGAGCCGTTACATCGACGTCGGCGGCGAGTGAGACGCCTTCACCATCGACCAGCGAGCCTGCCGTAAGAATGACGTCGAAGTTGCTTTCTGCCACGATCGAACGGGCTTCGTCCAGTGTCGAGACGATGGCCAGGTCGGCCTGCATGTCGAGGAGGAGTTCCTTGGCGATCTCGGCAGCGATCGGGCCATCCTCAGCGACGATTAGAATGTTGAGTTCCCCATTGGTCATGTCTGCTTCCTTCTCTTCCTTGAGCCTCCGTATCCGTCGCAACTCGTTCCTTCGAGTCGGTCAAAAAAGGCCGGCGAGTCGCTTCAGCCGTGAGAGCGAGGGGAGGAGGGAGAGAGTAGCCTCCACGACCCGCTGGCCCGGATACTGGTTGTTTCATCGCACAATCGTTGCTGCGTTTCCCCCGCACACAAACTTCCAGCGCTCACCCCCCTGGTGGAGCGCCTCAGGCCCGCGCGGCACGCGTTGGGAACCGGAGTTCCACCGTCGTGCCGCTCTCCAACCGGCTTTGGATCGCAACCGATCCGCCGCCGTCCGCGAGCCATCGAGTCACACGGGCCAATCCGAGCCCGCGTCCCCGCCCCGCCGGTCGCCACGAGAAGAACGGGTCTTTCGCGCGACTCAGAATCTCGGGGGTCATGCCGCGCCCGTTGTCGGACACCTGCACGACGACATTTTCTTCGGCTCGATCCGCGGCGGCCTTGATCGTCAATCGGCGATGGCCCGGCGTCGTCGCTTCGATCGCGTTGGAAAGCAGTTCGCGGAATAGTCGATTGAGATAGTCGACATCGAACCACACCGGCGGCGTATCGGACTCCACGTCGATGGTCACTTCTTCCCTAGTCAATAATCCAGCGTCGATCAGGTCGTTGGTCACGGCTCGAAGAACGTCTGGTAAGGCCGTGAATTGCGGCGCTGCCGGGCGCGGCTGGGCGAAGTCCATCAGCTCGGTCACGATATCACTGGCTACCTGGGCTTGAGATGAGATCATGTCCAATTGGGTCCGCATTTGTTCGGTCGGTGCCTGTCCGCTAAGCATTTGGGCACGTCCCGATATCACCGCAAGCGGGTTGTTCAACTCGTGCGCCGCGCCCGCCGCAAGCGCCACCGTGGTCTCCAGGCTCTTCATTTGCACAAGTGCGGCCTGCATCGCCGCCTGCCGGCGATTCGCCTCGGCCAGCTCATCGCTGATGTTCAATGCCGTGGCTTTCGATTGTGCCTGCGCGATGGCAAGGCCGATGGCAGCGCTCATGACTGCAAGACAGGCCGATTCCGACCGCAGCGCGGCGGCGTGATCGAGCGAGGCCGTGACAAGGGCACCGCCATGCCAACATGGACCGCAAAGGACCGGCAGCAGCCACACCTCCCCATCGCCAAGCCGGGGTCGATAACGAAGCACGATGTCATCGAACGCTCGACCAGGTGGAGCGATCCACGCACCCGACGCGGCCAGTTGCGCCGCAAGCGTCGCATCAGGTTCCGGCACAACGGGCTTGGCGGACATGTCCACGATTTCGCCGTGCAAGGTTCCGTCGGCGGCGATACCTGCTTCCACCCACGCACCGTTCGATTCGACAACAAACAGCACCGCGCCGTTGACATCGAGCGCGCGGCGTATGGCCTCGGCGCCGATGGCGCAGACATCGCGCACGGCGGCCTGCGGCGAGAGCGTCGCGTTGAACCACCCGAGCGCGGAGAAATAAGCGGTTTCGCGCTGCAGCCGCCGATTGCGATCTGACAGCGCCGCGTTGGCAACGGTGAGTTCCTCCGTCGTTTGCAGCAAGGCCCGCAGATACACGTCCTGGCTGGTCATGTCGTCCACACCGATCCACGCGGCGCGGGCTTCAATCTCGCCTGCGAGCGATTCCATAATCGCGCGTTGGGCATCCGGAGTAAGGCCGAGTTCCGCGGCGAGCGATTCGGAAACAAAAGTCTCGGTGTAGTTTCCGGAAAAGCCGATGCGCTGACGTCGAACCAGCATGTCGGCAAGTTGCACGATCTGCACGTGGCGACCTCGCGCAACCGACGCGGGCAACGACTCCGGCGTTTGATGATGCAGCCAGATCGATTCAACCAGCGTTCGCGGCAGATTCCATCGTTCGGCCAACCGATGACCGACGACGGCATGATCGACGCCCAGCACGGATCGCTCAATGTCGGCGATGTCACCGTAGGCTTGGCGCGATTGTCGCACAACACGGGCATAGCTCTTGGGCATGAGGGTGTCGAGGGCGACCTTGCCGAGATCGTGCAGCAGACCGAGCACAAAGGCCTCTTCTGGGGCGATCCCGCATCGAGTCGCCGCCGCGATGCCGCGCGCCGCACACGCGACACCGAGACAATGCTTCCAGAACTCGCGACGATCAAGGGCGTCGTCGTCGCGTTCCTCGGCGCGCGAACTGAAGATCTCCATCACCTTCGCAGCGAGGGCCAGTTGGCGAATGGCCTGAAAACCCAGCAGCTTGACCGCATGGGCAAGGTTGACCGATTCCGGACGGACGCCGTATGCCGCGCTGCCCAGCACGCAAAGTACGCGTGCGGTCAAGGATGGATCACTCCCGACAGCCTCAATGAGTTGCCGCGTGTTTGTGTTGTCGTCCGCGGTAAGCGAGAGGATGCGCGTGGCCACCGGCGCCAGGGCCGGAAGCGAGTCGAGCTGCGACAAAATGAGTTCGATCTTCGGGGCTTCGATGATTGGCGCTGCTGTGCTCATAGAAACCCGCGCCCCTCACACGAATCGATTGCGCCGCCCCCCGTCGCGACGCGATTACACGGCCATCAACTCGACCATGCGGCCGATCAACTTGGTCACGTCGAACGGCTTCTTGATGAAATCATCCGCGCCGGCCGCCTTCAAGCTTTCGATCTCTGTCGGCGACACAGCGCCAGAGACCATGATAATCTTGGTATGCGACAACTCCGGATCGCTCCGCACGCGCTGGCAAACGATGTTGCCGTTGATGTCCGGAAGCATGAAGTCGAGCAGAAGGATGTCCGGGCGGAACTCCTTCGTGGCCGCGCCGGCGTCGAACCCGTTGCTCGCCGAGCGAACCTCGAAACGCCCGTCGCGCGAGAGCAGATCGGTCAGCATCTCCACGATGGCCGCGTCGTCATCCACGATCAAGACGCGCTTCTTGCCGGTCTCCAGCCGCTCCATCGGGATGTTGTTGGCCTTCATGAACATCACGAGCGAATCGCGCGGGATGCGCCGGAACTTCGAGCCGGGCACGCGAAAGCCCTTGATGCGCCCGTTGTCAAAACAACGGATCACCGTTTGCTGGCTGATGTTGCAGATGTCGGCGACTTCGCCGGTGGTGAAAATCGTCTTCATGGGCCAATCGGTCTTGGCGGCTTCGAGCGCTTCGACGACCGCCTGTGCATGATCGCCATTGATATTAGGACTGCCGGCCATCTTACCTAAACCCCCCAGTTTGACAACAGTGAGGCTATCGAGCCGGTTGGGGCTGGACTTGATAAAGGGGGTAAGGGCCGAGAAACGGCCGAATGACGTGAGGCGGGCATCCAAATTTAATGCCGGTGCCGGCGCGTTCTTCGCTTTCACGTTGCTGGGTCCGCTATCCGGCGCGGCGCTTGCGACTCTCCAGATAGACCAGAAGTGCGGCGATATCAGAAGGCGTGATGCCCGCGATGCGCTGAGCCTGGCCAATGCTTCGCGGGCCGACAGCCGCGAGCTTTTCGCGGGCTTCAATGCGAAGTTGCTTCATCTCAGTGAAGTTCACATCATGCGGAATGCCGCGCGCCTCCATCCGCCGGAAACGATCCACCTCGCGCGACTGCCGCTCGATGTAGCCGCCGTATTTGCCCTCGATGCGCGCGGCAGTGACGGCCTCATTCAACAAATCGTCGCCGCACGTCATCAACTCCGCCGGAATCGCCGACTTCCACTGTTGCCAATCGACCTGCGCGGACCAGTCGGTGTCGGTCCGCGAGAACCACTTGTCCAGTGACATGCCATCGATGCGATGATTAGCGGCCCATGCGCCGAATGCGCGGATTGCGCCCTGCTTGCGATTGAATCGCTCCCAGCGGGCGTCATCCACAAGCCCAATCTCCCGGCCGAGCGGTGTCAGGCGAACATCCGCATTGTCGCTGCGAAGGAGCAGCCGATACTCGGCACGCGATGTGAACATGCGATACGGCTCGATCGTGCCCTTGGTGATGAGGTCGTCGATCATCACAGAGATATAACTCTGATCGCGGCGGAGAATGAACGGTTCGCGGTTCTGCAGGGCCAGCGCGGCATTGATCCCGGCGATCAATCCCTGACCGGCGGCCTCTTCGTAGCCACTGGTGCCGTTGATTTGCCCGGCGAGATACAGGCCCCGCACGCGCTTTGTTTCCAGCGTGTCGCGAATCTGATCGGGCGGGACGAAATCGTATTCAACGGCGTAGCCCCATTGCAAAATGCGGGCGTTTTCAAGCCCGGGAATGGACCGCACCATCGGCTCCTGCACATCCTGCGGAAGCGATGTGCTGATGCCGTTGCAGTAGATGCGCTCGTTGTCATAACCCTCGGGCTCCAGAAAAATCTGGTGACGGTCCTTGTCGGCGAAGCGCACGACCTTATCTTCGATACTCGGACAATAACGCGGGCCGCGCGACTGGATCTGGCCGGTGTACATCGGGGCACGGTGCAGATTCGCGCGGATCAAGTCGTGTGCTTCGTCGCTGGTGTAGGTGATCCAGCAATTCACCTGTCGCTGCGGCACACGATCATTCATGAACGAAAACGGCGCAGGCTCGTCATCACCGGGCTGCGTTTCGAGCGCGCTGTAGTCGATGCTGTCGCGATGCAGCCGCGGGGGCGTGCCCGTCTTCAATCGACCCAGCTCGAAACCCATCGCCCGAAGATTCGCACTCAGGCCGTCGGCGCTGGCCTCGCCGATTCGCCCGCCCGACGCCTTGTGCTCGCCGGTGTGCATGAGCGAGCGGAGAAAGGTGCCGGTCGTAACAATCACAGCGCGACACGAAAGCCGCCGACGGTCGTGAAGCGTGACACCGTGCACACGGCCATCTGCGGTGTCGATGGTCTCGATCGTGCCTTCAAGAATCGTCAGGTTCGGCGTCTCGTCGAGCAGGGACTGCACCGCCGCGGCATAAAGATCGCGGTCGCACTGCGCCCGCGGCGCCCAAACGGCCGGCCCCTTGCGACGATTGAGGATGCGAAACTGGATACCCGCCCGATCGGTCGCAAGCCCCATGAGGCCGCCCAGAGCGTCGATCTCGCGGACCATCTGGCCCTTGCCGATGCCGCCGATCGCCGGATTGCAGCTCATCCGCCCAATGGCGTGGCGATCCATGGTAACCATCGCGGTGGGAATACCCATGCGCGCAGCAGCCCAGGCCGCCTCCGCGCCGGCATGGCCGCCGCCGATCACCACGATGTCAAAACTTGAAAGCATTGGACCCCACATGATATCACAGGGCCCGGGCATCCGGCTTGCAGCGACCCCGACGCCAAAAAAAGCGGCCGACCCCGGAGGATCGGCCGCTTTGAAGGGCTACCAAACCTGTCAAATGCTTCTTAGCGTCGGCGTCGAATCGATCGCCGTGCAAAGAGGCCCAGACCGGCGCCGAGCATCGTCGGAACCATGATTCCGCCGCCCGGACCGCAACCGATGCCGCAGGGGCCGCCCGGCGGGGCCGGCGCTTCGCAGGCATCGCCGATGCCGTCGGCATCGCTGTCCGCCTGATCGGCATTGGCCGTGTTCACGCAGTTGTCGTTGCAGTCAATCACACCGTCGCCATCGGCATCGGCCGTCGGCGTGAGCTGGATGCAGGAGCAACCGGCGGCATCGACCGATGCGCCGCCCGCCGTTTCGGGGCAGGTATCATCGCAGTTGGCCACTCCGTCACCGTCGGCATCAGGCGCCGAAGCCGCGGCCGGGTCCGCATCGACATTGCCGGCATTCGTCGGCCCACCGTTGTAGAACGAGTTCTCGGCGTTCACGGTGTGATCCGCGTCACCGGCGGTGTTGTTCACGCCGTTGGTGGTGACACCGAAGAAGTCGTTGCCGGTGGCCGTCACAATGGCCGTGTCAAGGATGTCCTTCAGGTAGATACCATCCGTCACACCCGTGAAACAGTTGTCATTCAGGCTGACCTCGGAGGCCGAGCTGATGTCATCGTCGATCTTGATGCCGTTTGCAGCGGCATTCCCCTGGAAGCGGTTATTGCTGATCGACACCCGCGCACCATAGATCGTGCCTCCGTAGTAGAAGCCGTCGTTGGTGAACTGCGAGAACAGGTTGCCCGTGAAGTTCACGATGCTGCCCGTCTCGATGTCGTATGACGTGAACCAGAAAACGGAATACTCGCCACCGGTCACGGTGTTATTGGTCACGTCGAGCCGACCGCCACTGTAAATGTCATCGTTGAAGTACAAGCCAACATAGTTGTGACCGGTCAGGGTGTTGTCATTCACCGTCAGGTTCGAACCATAGGCCGCCACGTAGTTGAAGTAGATGCCATAGGTGTCGCTGTCGGCATCAGTCAGACAGGTGATCGTGTTGCCACTGATGGTCATTTCCGAACCATCGTTCACATAATCACTGTCCAGGGGGTACATGCCGTAGCCATCGCTTGCGGCCGGACCCATGATGTTTGTGAACGAGTTGTTGGTGATGTTAATGATCGATCCGTAATCGTCGTACTCGTTGTAAAGGCCGTATTCACAGCCCGTGGTCGCACCGGTGAAGGTGTTCCCGGTGATGTTGACGGTACTACCGTCGTTGGCTTCATACATGTACAACCCGTAGTCCATGGCACCGGTTACGGTGTTACCCGTGACGGTGAGGCGGCTGCCGTAATCGACACCGTCGTCGAAGTACAAGCCATTGTCACACCCTGCCGCGATCGCCGTAAACGTGTTGTTGGCGATGGTGACGAAGCTGCCGTCTTCGCAGTAGTAGCTGTAGAGACAGTCACCCACGATACCGGTGAACGTGTTGTTGGAAATGTTGCCGTTGCAGCCGTAATCAAATCCGTCATTGAGGTACAGACCATACTGGCTGCCCATTTCATGAGCGGTAAACGTGTTGCCGCTCATGTTCAGGTCGCTGCCGTACTCGATGTAGTCGTCGTTCCAGAAGCCGGCCTCATCGCCGGCCGTGTTGCCATAGCCGGTGACCGTGTTGTTCACGACGTTCATCACGCCGCCTTCGTACAGCTCATAGGTGTAGATGCCGTAATAGGCGCCGGTCGTGTCGGCCGTCATGGTGTTGTTCGACACGGTCGTCAGGAAGCCATAATACTGATAGTCAATGTAGAGACCGGCATCATCCCAATCGGAGACGGTGTTCGAGTCCACGAGACAGGTGCCGCCGTAACTGATCTCATAGATGTAGATGCCGTCGCTGCCGCCCGTGATGGTGTTATTAGTGACCGTCAGGAGCGCCCCGTCATAGGCATACTCGAAATACATGCCATACGACGCCGCCGCCACCGTCGTAATGAACGAATTGTTCATAACGGTGACGCTGGCGAAGTCGTCGTTGTAGTTGTTGTAGAGGCCGTAGTCGAAGTTCGACACGGTGTTGCCGTTGATCGTACAGAAGCCGTAGTAATAAACGCCTTCTGAGTAGATGCCGTAATCGGCGCCGGCGGTCACGCCCGTCAGCGTGTTGTTGTTGCAGGTCCACGACGAATTGTCGTAGATATCGTTGGTGTACACACCGGCGTAGTCGAAGCCGGTCGCCGTGTTGTTATTGATATTCACAGTGCAACCGTAGTACCAATCACTATCCAACAGGATTCCGTAATCGGGCGCAGTCGTGGCATAGCCGGTGAAGGTGTTGTTGGTGACGGTCATCGTCGTTCCCGAGTCGCCGCCATTGTTATAGAAACCGCAGTAGTTGAAATCCTTCACCGTGTTGTTGTTGATCGTGGCGGACGAGCCGTACTCAGGGTAATCCACCCAGATGCCGTAATCCGAGCCGGTGGCATCCAGAGCGTCGAGCGTGTTGTTTTCGCAAAGATACGTGCAGCCATCGTAGGGATAGTTTTCGTAGATACCGCAGTAGTCGTAGTTCGTCACCGTGTTGCCGGTGACCACGGTGTGGGACCCTTCCTCGGTGCTGGTCTCGATGCCGTATCCGCTTCCGGCGTTGGCGATCATGGTGATGGTGTTGTTGGTGCAGGTGTAGGACGACCCGCCGTAGGGATAATCCTCGTTGATACCAGTGTCCTGCACGCTGCTGATGGTGTTGCCGGTCACGGTGGTGTCTGCGCCATACTCGGTGTCGGTATCGATTCCGATGTCACCGGTGGCGTTGCCGGTCAAGGTGTTGCCGGAGACCATCAGCGTCGAACCGTATTCCGTGTAGCATTCGATGCCGTTGTCCTCGAAACCCGTGGCGGTGTTCCCCGACACGGTCACGTGCGACATGTTGGTGATGTCAAAGTCGAATGCATCATCAAACATGTTGATGGTGTTGCCGGTCATCGTCACGGTTGAGAAGTCACCGATGTAATCAAAGCGAATGCCGTCCCCGCCGGTGGCCGTTGACGTCATCGTGTTGTTACTGATGGTGATCGTGCTCCGGTAGGTACGATCGTGGAACTGGATGCCCTCATCCTCGATCATCGTCATCGTGTTTCCGGTGATGGTGATGGTCGCCTCATAGGCCGAGATGTCAGTGTTGAGAGGAGCCGGATATGTGTGATAGTGGAAGTGGATTCCATCCTTGAAGCCGAAAGTACCTGTGTTCACACCGAACGTATTGTTCAGGATGTTCAGCGTCGCGCCGCCGTTTGGCACGTTGGCAGGGGTCAGGTCGGGATTGATCAGAATGCCCTCATCCGACTCGTAGCCGGTGATGATGCAGTTCTGGATGGTGGTGGTGCTGCTGCCGGTGGTGTCGCCGCGGATGCGAATGCCGCAATTACCAACGTGGGCCATGGCACCTGGGCCTTGGTCCTTCTGATTGATCGTGAAGCCTTGCCCGCCGGCCGCACCGATGGTGATGCCGGAGGAGGCGATGTCCACGATGGGCGTATCGGCGACGTTGTTCTCAATGATCGTCGTGGCCGCACCACTCACCGAGAGGAGAATCAAGTTGGCCTTATTTAATACGACGTTCTCAGTGTAAGTACCAGCCGACACGAGAATCGTGTCACCAGGTGACGCCAGCGTCACGGCACCGTTGATCGTCGCCGAGTTTCCGGGAACCGTAATCGTCGCGCCCAGCGCTTCGCCGCCGGCCAGGCCGACGACCGCAAGGGCCAAACACAGGCCCGTCAAGGTTCGTGTTGAAGTCTTCATCGAAATTTCCTTTCGCCCTCGGCGAATGCGTCGTCGGCCAAGCATGGCAAGGCCGAGCAAGGTGGTGGGAACCATGATTCCGCCGCCCGGACCGCAGCCGATGCCGCAAGGCCCGCCCGGAGGTGCCGGCGCTTCGCAGGCATCGCCGATGCCGTCGCCGTCGGAATCCGCCTGATCGGCGTTGGCCACTGCGGAGCAGTTGTCAACGCAATCCTGAATGCCGTCGCCATCGGCGTCGCCGTCCGGATTGTTCTGCTGGCAGGAGCATCCCGTCGCATCCGGCGATTGACCCGCCGCCGTGTCGGGGCAGGCGTCGTCGCAGTCGATGACACCGTCACCGTCGCCGTCCGTAGCCGTCGCGGAGACCGGATCGGCATCAACCTGGCCGGCGTTGGACGGAGCACCCGTGAAGAAGGAATTCTCGGCATTCACGATGTGAGCGGCGTCGCCATTCACATTGTTCACGCCGGTCGGCACGCCGGAGAAGTCGTTGCCCGATGCATTCACAGAGGCAGTATCGAGAATTTCCTGCTCAAGCGTGATGCCGCGCAGCGAACCCACGAAACAGTTGTGGTGAATCTGAACGTCCGACGCACTCGTGATATCGTCCGTGAATCGGATACCGTTCGTCGCGCTGGCGGTCGTCTTAATTCGGTTGTTACTGACCGTGAGGTTCGTGCCATAGACTTCGCTGTCAAAAAGCAGCCCGTCCTCGGTAAAATCATTGAAGAAGTTGTTCGTGATCGTGATGACGGTCCCTTCCTCCAGGTCATAGTCATCCCACCACAAACTTCGCTTACCGCCCGTACAAGTGTTGCCATAGACAATAAACGTCGCACCGTCCGAGATGTCATCATCAATGATGATGGCGCCCGTCGGGAAGCCGGTCACCGTGTTGCGATTGACCTCGACGCGCGAGCCATACTCGCCGGGACCGTAATAAAGAATGATGCCGCCGTTGTCGCCACCACCAGTGCCGGCCGTAATGGAGTTCCCGGTGACGATAAAGGTGGAGCCGTCGGTCACTTCGTCATCCACGAAGATGCCCGCGCCGTCGTCGCTGTCATACGGCGAATCGTCACCGACGCCGTCCGGATCGATGATGTTCGTAATAGTGTTATTGCTGATCGTAACCAACGAGCCGTAATCGGCGCCGTAGTACATATAAAGACCGTACTGGCACCCGTCCGCATGGGGCGTAAACGTATTCCCGGTGATCGTGGTCGTGCTGCCGTCGTCCGTGTCGTAGTAATAAACGCCATACATTCGCTGGCCGGTAAAGGTATTGCCCGCCATCGTAAAGGTCGAGCCATAGTCCGTATCGCTGTCAGTGTACAGACCGTAATCGCATCCGCCGGGAACGGCCGTGAACGTGTTGCCGCTGATCGTCGTGTCCGAACCGTCGTAGGTCTGATACCAATAGATCGCCGTGTAGTAGAAATTCGTGACGGTGTTGTTCGAACAGATACCAAAGCTGCCGTCGGACACGCCGTCATCCAGATAGATGCCGTATTCCGAACCAGCCGAATGCGCCGTGAAGGTGTTGCCGGTAATCGTGCAACCCGAGCCGTCATAACAATAGTCGTTGTAGTACCCCGCGTCGCCACCGCCGTAGTTGCCATAGCCGGTGATGGTGTTGTTGTTCACGATGATGAACCCGCCCTCATACAGCTCATACACATAGATGCCGGCAAAGGCGCCGCTGGGGTGGGCCGTCATTGAGTTGTTCGTCACGGTGGTGATGCCACCCTCATAGCCCGGGTAGTCCATATAGAGACCGCAGTACCACCAGCCGTTGATCGTGTTGCCGTCGATCAACATCGTGCTGCCGTATTCGACCTCGTAGTTATAGAGGCCGTACTCGAAGTCGTTGATGGTATTGTTGGCAATCGTCCAGGCGCCCCCGTCGTATGCCTCGTACACGTAGAGACCGTAATCGGCATCCGAATAGTTCGCGGTGATGGTGTTGCCAGTGATGGAGCAAGTGGCGAAATCGCCGACGTAGTATTGCTCAATACCCTCGTCGACGCCTGAAATGATGTTGTTGTCGATCGTGGCCCAGGAGTAGTAATACGGGTTGTACAAATACACGCCGTAATCCGCGCCGCCGGCGCCCGATGTGAAGGTGTTGTTGTCCACGTGGATCGTGGAATTGTCATACACATCATCGCAATAGAAGCCAGCATAGGTGTGGCCGACAAACGTGTTGCCCGTAACCGTCGCCGTGCTGTGATCGTAGACATCGGAGTCAAAGTAAATTCCATAATCCGGCGTGCTGCTTACATAACCGGTGAACGTGTTGTTGGTGATCGCCAGGGAGCTGTTGTAATAGACATCATTGCCGTAATAGAAACCGGCATAGCTAAAGTCCTTGACCGTATTGTTGGTGACGGTCGCCGTCGAACCATAGCTCGACTCATCCACCCAGATGCCGTAGTCGCCGCCGCTCTCATCACGGGCGTCCACCGTGTTGCCGGAACAGAGATAAGTGCTCCCATATTGGGGATAACTCTCATAGATGCCGCAATAGTCGTGGCCGCGGACATCATTGTTCGTCACGGTCGTCTGGCTGCCGTATTCCGTATCGGTGTAGATGCCGTAGCTGCCGCCGCCGCCATCGGCCATGCGGATGGTGTTGTTGGTAATCGTGACGCTGCATCCCGCGTAGGGGTACGACTCGTAAATGCCGTAGGAGTCGAAGCCGATGATCGTGTTGCCGTCGATGAGCATCGAACTGCCGTATTCCGTATCAGACTCGATGCCGTCGCTGCCGCTCGCCGAGTCGACGGACAGCATATTGCCCGTTACCGAACCGGTCGCGCCGTTATACACATCGACGTCAATGCCGTAGGTATCCACATTGGTGAACGTGTTATTGGCAACGGCGAGCGTCGAGGCTTCATTCACCTCGCTGATGTACAGGCCGTAGCCAAAGTCATCGATCGTATTATTGGAGACCGTCACGGAGGAGAACGCCGTCACGTCGCTGGAAAACTCAACTCCGCTGCTTCCACCACTGGCGGACGAAATCGTATTGTTCGTAACGGTGACGTTGCTCTTGAAAACGTCATCATCGAAGTAGATGCCATAGTCCGTAACGTCGGTCATGGCGTTGCCCGTAATGGTGACCGTCATGTTGTAGGCCGAGATATTCGTGCTCAGCGGCGCCGGATACATGTGGTAGTAGAAATAAATGCCGTAATCAAACGATGTCGCGCCGCCGCTCATGTTGAACTGATTGTCCGTCACGTTCAGCGTCGGCGACCCGCCCGCCACATCCGCCGGCGTCATGTCGGGGTTGATCAGGATGCCGCAATCCGCATCGGTGCCCTGAAGGATGTTGTTGCGGATCGAGATCGTGCTGTTGCCGGTCGTGCTGCCGTCGATCTTGATGCAGCAGTTGCCCGTGAGCGGCGTGTTCGCGCCGGCATCATTCTGCTGAATCGTGAAGCCCTGACCCGGACCGCCGATCGTGATCCCCGACGAAGCGATCGTGATGACCGGCGTATTATCCGTATTCGTCGCATACACGATCGTCGTGGCGCTGGCGCCGCCCGACGAGAGCAGGCTCAGATTCGCCTTGTTCACATTAATCGTCGCCGTCACTGTGTAGGTGCCAGGACCGAACAGGAGCGTATCCCCCACGGCGGCGGAGGTGATCTTCGCGTTGATGTCGTCGGTTGGAATCACATTTATCACGGCAGCCGATGCCGAAGTGAAACCGACGGCGAGCGTCAGTGTACAAACGATGAGACACAGGATGTTTTTGTTCACGCGATTCATAGATGCTCCTAAGCCAAGAGGCCATTTCCCGCGGGCATTTAGCCCACAGCGAGGGTGATATTCCTATTCTGAATGTGCGAGGTAACAAAACGCGCAGCACAACACGCGCGGTTCAATTCAAAGATGCGAGGATTCAAACGCTTCCGTGCGATGTCGGAATCCTTAACTAGTGCGAAGTCTGCCGAAACGTACGCGCTCGACCCCGATGTCGAACGCCCGTATCCACCTTGTCCTGTCCGGTAGCATACGATCTTGCGACCGGCGTGCAAGTGGTATTGAGTCGAATAGTACGGCTGTTCCGCCGTGCTTGTAAAGGGGGCAAACCGTGTCACCAAACAACCGCCCCGATTTCGCCCCACTTCTGTGTGCACTATTACCCACCGCAAAAACGACGCAAACCTATTTACAAGTACTGTAACTCGGCATCGGACGCACAATTGAAACAGCCAAATTCGCTCGCATTGCACTGAATTGTGTTGTAAAGTACTTTCTGGAAACGAGAAGCGTCTGGTCCCTACGTTCCCGCGTTTTCGAGAACGACTTGGGCTACGCTCCCGAACAGAAGAAAGACCTCGCCGCTTTACTCGCGTCTCCCGCGAGAATTAACGTTATGAAAACAATTAGGTTAAGTCACGTAAACCGGGCCGCCCCTTTCCTTGCCATGGCAGGCATCTCGCTTGCCGCACAGGGCGCGCTCGCCAGCTTCCATTTCATGCAAATCGAGCAAATCACAGTCGGGGTAGGTGGCGACAACTCCCGACAGGCCATCCAGCTCCGAATGCGAACGGGTGGTCAAAATATCGTGTCTCAGGGCCGAATCCGCGCGTTTGACGCCAGCGGCAATAACCCAATCACCATCATCGATTTCGCCACCACCGTCCCCAACGACGCCGAGGGAGACCGTGTTCTGATTGTCAGCACGAACTTTGGCGAGGTCGTCGTTCCGCCAATCTCCGGGCAAGAAGACTTTCAGATGACCAGCCAAATCCCTTCCGGCTACTTCGCCGCGGGATCGCTGACGTTTGAAAGCGATGCCGGATCAATCCTCTGGCGCGTCAGTTGGGGCGGCGCGAATTACACCGGCCCCACCACCGGAGCTACCACCAACGACGCCGACGGCGATTTCGGAAAGTTCGGCAGCGGCCTTGATACCATCACCGGAACACGAGCGTTGAAGTTCACAGGCGTCGCCACCGCGCTAAGCACCACCAACTCCGCCGACTACCAACTAATCACCACCGGTGTGGTCTACACCAACAACCGTCGCTGCGACTTTGATGTCGACTTGATGCCGACATGCGGAATGTCCGACCTCGATATGGACGCCGCGAATGACGACTGCGATCTATGCGTCGACCCGGACAACGATGGATTTGGAAACCCCGGCTTCATGCGCACCTGTTGCCCCAATGATAACTGCCCCTCCGTCGCCAACCCCACCCAGGCCGATGCCGATGGCGACACCATCGGCGATGCTTGCGACACCTGCACCGACACCGACGGCGACGGCTTCGGAAACCCCGGTTTCGCCGCCAACACCTGCGCAACGGACAACTGCCCAGGCGCGGCCAATCCGACGCAGACCGACACCGATGGTGACGGCCTCGGTGACGCCTGCGACAATTGCGACAACGTTGCCAATGCTGATCAGGCCGACGTCGATGCCGACGGTTTGGGCGATGCCTGCGACACCTGCAACGATTCGGACGGCGACGGGTTCGGAAACCCCGGCGTAGCGACCAACACCTGCGTAACCGACAACTGCCCGAGCGTCGCCAATGCGACTCAGGCCGATGCCGATGGTGACGGGCTTGGCGATGACTGTGATAATTGCCCAAACGCTGCCAATGCCGACCAGGCCGACGCTGACGCCGATGGAGTCGGCGATGCCTGCGACTCGACCGACGGACCGGGTGGAGGCGGAAATAACGCGGCCTGCGGTGCATCGGGCAACTGCGGCATGGGTATGATGACCATGATGCCGTTGGTTCTGGTCGGGGTCGGGTTGATCCGACGCAGCCGGCGGTCGACGCTATGATCTTGAGAATTCAATGGAGCAAACCATGGTGACGAAATCGTTGAAACTGAGCGTGTGGGTCTTGCTGGTCGCGGCGGGCGTTGGCCTCGCCCAGGAGAAGCCCGAGCCTGGAGAAAAGCGCGAAGGACGTCGTGGACGCGAAGACCGCGCACCGCGACTGAATCAGGCCGGCATCCGCAATCCGGAAAAACTGCTCGAACAAATGAAGGAAGAGCTGAAGCTCACCGACTCGCAGCAGTCCGAGGCCAAGAAGCTCGTCGACGAATACGCGGCCGATGTGAAGACGCTCCGCGAATCGGCCAAGCCGCCGGCGGAAATGGGTTCCAAATACGCCGAGTGGCGGAAGCAACTCGACGAGGCCCGTGCCGCCAAAGACAACGCTCGCATGCAGCAAATCCTCGACCAGATGAAGGAAGACCGAAAGCAGCGCGACGCCGCCGAGGCGCCCATTCGCGAGGCGATCGACAAGTCAACCAAGAATCTTCATGACCGCCTCGCCACCATGCTCGGCGAAAAGCAGAAGGCTGGTTTCGAGGGTCTGTGGCAGGACGCCGTACAAGGTCGCAACACCGGCCCGGCCCGGGTCAACCCGAACCAGCTTCGCAGCGTCGTGATGAAATTGCCGGACCTCGCCGACGATCAAAAGAAGAAGGTCGAGGATCTCTTCAAGGCGAGCGAGAAGGAAATCGCGGACGCGAAGACGCCGGTCGACCGAAACCGCGTCAGCAAGAAACTCTACGACGATGTGTTCGCCGTTCTAAACCCGGCACAGCAGGAAAAGGTCAAGGGCGAGATGAATTCGCGCGGCCCGCGCGGCCGGGGCGGAGAGGACAAGCCCGCAGCCAAAGGCGGATAAGGCGCCGTAGCCGCTTATCAACGAACAATCCGAGTGGAGTCACGGACCTTCGAAGATGTGCAACATGCACGCGCGATTGACGCGCCGCCGAATCTCACGAAGGCCGACGAATCGTTGCAATCGAGCTTTGTAACATCCCACGGCACAGACGGGATCGACCCAACGTCGGACGCCGCTGCGGCGCGCGCTGCGGCCCTCATCAGCGGTTTGCTGTTCGTCTCGATGATCCCCGTGACCATGCTCGTCGCCCCGCTCAAAGAACTGATCGCGATTCGACATGGCGCCGGTGATTTCGCGACCCATGCCTTCATGTCGATCAACATGATCGGCGCAATCCTGATCGCCCCCTTGGTCGGCGCACGGGCCGATCGCCCCGCCCAACGCCGCCGCACCGCAATCCTCGCATTGGCGGTGGATGCCGTTTTATTGGCCGCGATGGCGCTGGCGCCGTCCCTTGCCGTCTTGCTCACACTTCGCTTTTTTGAAGGTGCGGCGCACGTGGTGGCGATCAGCCAGCTCATGGCGCTCGCCGCATCCTGGGCCTCGCCGCAAAAGCGCGGCCGCGCCATGGGAATGGCCGGTGCCGCAATGATGTTCGGAACGGCCTGCGGCACGCGACTCGGAGGGCCGATCTGGCATTCCATGCCGGGCTGGACGTTCCAAATCGCCGGCGTAATCAGCGCAATGGCCGCATTCCTGGTGCTCGTGTTCGCGTCGGAGCCGCGCGCGGCGCAATCCGAAGCGCCCGCCTTTCCCGGAATTCGCGCGACGCTGCGAGAAAACCGGGCACTGGCCATTCCCTATGCATACGCATTGATGGATCGCCTCTGTGTCGGCGTCATCGTGTCAACGTTTGTGCTCTACCTCAGCGACATCGGGCAACTGGAACCTGGTCAACGAAGCCGATTGCTCGGATTATTTCTTATTCCATTTGCCGCTTTGGTCTACCCCGCGGGCCGACTGGTGGATCGTGTCGGTCGAGTTTGGCCCATCTCGGTCGCGTCGCTTGTCTTCGGCGCGATGTTTGCCACTTATCCATGGTTCGAAATCGCAAGCCTGCCCGTCGTAATGCTTTTGTCGGGCGTCGTCAGCGCGATCATGTTCGCGCCCAGCCTTGCGCTGACGGCCGATCTTGCCCCACCCGGCGGTCGCGGAGCCGCGTTCACGGGCTTCAATGTCGCCGGTTCGCTCGGATTCACCATGGGGCCGTTGATGGCCGGCGGTTTGTTCGCGTGGTGGAGTGCAAATGGACAGACGATCGATGCCTATCGTTTCACATTCGCTGTCGCGGGCGCGATGCAAATGGCATGTGCGATGGCAACACTCCCCGCACTCATC
Organism: Planctomycetota bacterium; assembly: GCA_016235815.1. GTDB lineage: Bacteria > Planctomycetota > Phycisphaerae > UBA1845 > UTPLA1 > JACRIM01. Next base: position 8,834 of record JACRIM010000017.1, on the reverse strand, counting down.
CGCCTCAAACGCAGCGGCCTCACGCGATGAGGTTTCGCATCATCGTTTCAATGCGATCGCGCTCAAACGGCTTGATGATGTAATCAGCCGCCCCCTGGCGGAGCGCATCAAGCAGCGCCGATCGCTGATCGTCCGTTGCCGTCATGACGACCTTCGCATGGGGATCGACGGCGCGAATCTCTGCCAACACATCCAGTCCGCGCTTGCCGGGCATGACCATGTCCAGCATGACCAGATCAGGCCTTATTGTTTGATACAAACTGCTTGCTTCGTCACCATCGCCCGCTTCACCGACAACCTCGCACGCAAGGCCCGCAAGAGTGCTTTTCAGCATGTGTCGCATGAAGGGAGCATCGTCTGCTATCAAAACTCGCGTCGCCACGTCCAATTCCTCGTTCGAAAGCGTGTCCTTTTCATCGGCGCGCACGCTTCGACGACTTTCACGAATGTTCGCCCGGCCATTGCACAGAAAAAAGACCCCGATCCGAATGGACCGGGGCCTGGGTGTTTCGCCAATCACACGTCATGCGTTACTTCTTACAGCACGACGAAGCGCAGCTCGTTGAACACAGCTTCATCATCTTCGCGCTCTTGCCATTGTGTGTCATGGTCATGCTGCAGGATTCGACGGTCACCGGGTATTCGCGCGTCGTCCCGTCCGTCGTCAGCTTCAGTTTGCCCTGCTCGACTTTGTAAGTTCCGGAAACGGCGTGCGTCTTGCCGCCGCCGTACTCCGCCTCGGCGGTAAAGGTCCCGTCGCCGGCAAACGTCGCCCGGGCAATCGGGCTTGCCGCGCCCGACTGCTTGTCCGCCGTCCAGGTGCCGACGACCATCTGATTCGCGCACCCGGCGACGAGCATCATCATTGCCACGCCGCAGAACCCAATTCGCTTTCGCATGCCAAGTCTCCTTCAACAAATATTCTCGCAGGCCTCGTCAGAGTCGCATAACCCTGATGACCAAGCCGATTGTAACCCCTTCACCGTCGTGTCAATCCAACCTTGTTTTTTGACGAGAAACGGCGACAATACTCGCACCAATCAACAACGACGACCTTCTCAGGAGATACGAATGCCTCGAACCATCCAAATCCCCGTCCGGTCCCTCGCTCTCCTCGCCATTGGCGCAGCCCTGGCCCTCGGCGTCTCACGCAGCGGCGGCCAAACCACGCCCCCGGCCGCAAACGCCGCTCCCACCGGTGCCTGCAAAACCGGCGTCGTCGATCTCGTCCGCATCTTCAACGAGACGGCGCAAATCCTCGATCTCAACGATCTCATTAATCAGAAAAAAGAGGAATACTCCAAGGAAGGCAAGCAGCGTCAGAAAGTCATCGAAGACAAGCAGATGGAACTGACCGCCTTCAAACCCGGCACTCCCGACTATGAGGCGCGCCGCAAGAATCTCGTCCGTCTCAGCATGGAGGCCAACGTCTGGCTGAAGGTAGCCGAACAGGAGATGGAGCAGCAGCGCTTCGACTGGACCAAGGTGGTTTATGAAAAGGGCGCGCAAACCGCCTGCGACATCGCCAAGGAGCGTGGCTTCGAACTGGTGGTGCAAAAGACGGAGTGGAAGCCCTTCGAGATCGAGCAAAACTTGCAGACCCTCCGCCGCGTCATCCAGGACCGCACCGTCCTTTGCTATTCACCGGAATGCGACATCACCGACCAGGTCATTCAGCGAATGAACGCCGCCTATAAAGCCGCAGGCGGCAAGGCAACCCTCACGGCCGGCTCGGCTCCGACGGCACCGCCGGCAAAGCCGTAATACAGGCAGGGTCCGACGGGCGGACCCACGTCAAATCGGAAAAACGTGCTCATGGCCACGCCGCAATTCACGGTTGCACAAATCGCCCACGCTTGCGCCGGCCGGTTTGTCGGCGACGCGAAATCGGCCAACGCGGTCGTCACCGGCGTCGCCGCGCTCCATGACGCCCGACCGGACACCATCTCCTGGATCGCCGACGTCAAACACGCCAAACATTTGGCCGAATGCCCCGCCGCCGCCATCATCGGCACCGAAACCCTGCTGGCCGGCCATCCGCGCGGCATCGTCGTCACGAATCCCGATGCTGCCATCGCCGACGTCCTCGACAAATTCGAGATCCCCGCGGAGCCGCCGCCGCCCGGAAAGCATCCCACCGCCGTGATTCACGACTCCGCATCCATCGCGCCGACTGCGCGCATCGGCGCTCATGCCATCGTCCATGCCGGCGCAACCATCGCCGAGAACGCGGTCATTCACGAAGGTGTAAGCATCGGACGTGACGTATCGATTGGTGCGGGTACCGTTCTTTACGATCGCGTCGTCATCTATGACCGATGCCGAATCGGTGACCGCGTCATCCTCCATGCCGGGGCCGTCATCGGCGCCGACGGATTCGGGTTCTTCTTCCAGAACAACCGGCTACGAAAGTTCAGTCACATCGGAACCGTGATCATTGAAAACGACGTGGAGATCGGCCCCAATTCCGTGGTCGATCGCGGCAAATTCGGACCGACCCGAATTGGTCAGGGAACGAAGATTGATGCTTTGGTCATGATCGGGCATAATGTGCAAATCGGCCCCCTTTGCGTCCTTGCCGGACAAGCTGGATTATCGGGCAGCGTGAAATTGGGTGCGGGTGTCGCGATGGGCGGACAGGCCGGCATCGTCCCAGGCATTACCATTGGTGATCGTGCCCGCATCGCCGCTCAGTCTGGGATCACGAAAGATGTTGCCGCAGGCGACGCAATTCAGGGCACCCCGGCACAGACGATCAAGACCGAGATGCGAAACGTCGTACTTGTTCGAAAACTGCACAAGCTCTATGACGAGGTCGCGGAGCTTACTCGGCGAGTAAAAGAGCTTGAAGCTTCAGCAAACCATCGATAGCCCGGCCGAAGTGCGCGGCCACGGCCTGTTCACCGGCGAAGAAGTCGTCGTGCGATTCAAACCGGCCCCCGCCGACAGCGGCATTCTGTTCGTCCGCACCGATTCCTCCATCCCCACGCGCATCAAGGCCCACGTCTCAAACGTCACCAAACGCGCCCGCCGCACCGCCATCCGCAACGGCACCCTCGCCATCGAAACAGTGGAGCATTGCCTCGCCGCCCTTCACGGCCTCGGCATTGATAATCTCGAAGTCGAGCTGCACGGCGGCGAATTACCCGGCGGCGACGGCAGTTCCCAATTCTTCGTGGAAGCCCTGCAAAAAGCCGGCATTTCCACGCAAGGGGTCGCCCGCCGACCGCTCGTCATACACGAAATGGTCCGCGTAACCGATGGCGACGCCGAACTCATCGCCGTCCCGACCGACACTGACGATCTCAACATCGTCTACGACCTCGACTACGGCCCCGAAGCGCGTTTGCCCCGACAAATCTTCGCCGCCCGCGTCTCACAAGACTTCGTCACCGAAATCGCCCCGGCCCGCACGTTCCTCTTCGAAGAAGAAGCCAGGCAATTCCAGGCCGCCGGTCTCGGAAAACATCTGACGTACAGCGACGTCGTCGTCATCGGCCCGGAAGGCGTCATCGGTAATGCCTTCCGCTACCCGGACGAATGCGTGCGACACAAAATCCTCGACCTCATCGGCGATCTCTATCTCGCGGGTAGGCCGATCCTCGGAAAAATCCTCGCCCGAAAGAGCGGCCACTCCCTCAACCACGAACTCGTCCGAAAGCTGCTCGAAGCCATCGACCGCTACGAGCGCCGCCAGCGCCTCGGCACGGCCACCGCCTTCGATGCGAACCATCTGCGGAAGCTGCTGCCCCACCGCTACCCCTTCCTCCTGATTGACCGGGTCGTGGAAATCGACGGGGATCGACGCGCCACAGGCATCAAGAATGTCTCGATTAACGAGCCTTTCTTCCAGGGCCACTATCCGCAAATGCCTATCATGCCTGGAGTTCTGATCCTGGAGGCCATGGCTCAGTTGGGCGGTATACTGCTCTCCCAAAAGCTCGAACACACCGGAAAAGTGGCTGTGCTGCTTTCCATGGATGAGGTAAAATTCCGTCGACCGGTCGTTCCGGGAGACCAGTTGGTGTTGGAGGCGGAAACGATTAAGGTAAAGTCCCGAACCGGCCATGTTCGGTGCCGGGCCTTGGTGAATGATCATTCGGTGGCTCAGGCCGAGATCAAGTTCATGCTGGTGGACGCTGAATCTCCCGAGTCGCGAGTGGACCGATAGGACGAATGATGTCGAAGATCGCCCCGAGTGCGACCGTCGAACGCAGTGCCGAACTAGCCCCCGACGTTGAAGTCGGGCCTGGCTGCTACGTCGGGCCCCACGTAACCATCGGCGCCGGTACGCGCCTCCTCGCCAACGTCACCATCCTCGGCAATACCACCATCGGCGCCGGCAACATCTTTTATCCCGCCTGCGTCATCGGTGCCGCCCCCCAAGACCTGAAGTACCGCGGCGGCGACACGAAACTCATCATCGGCGACCAAAATATCTTCCGCGAATCCGTCACCGCCCACACCGGCACCGAAGTCGCCGGCGGCGTCACCGAGATCGGCAGCCACAACCAATTCCAGGTCGGCACCCATCTCGCCCACGACGTGCGAATTGATAATCACTGCGTCCTCTCGAACCAGGTCCAGGTCGCCGGTCATGTGCACATCGAAAGCCACGTCACCGTCAGCGGCATGTCCGGCGTCCAGCAGTTCGTCACCATCGGCCGCTACAGCTTCATCACCGGCATGGCCCGCTGCTCCATGGACACGCCGCCCTACGTCATCTTCGGCTACGACGGCTACATTCAGGGTGTGAACGTGAAAGGCCTCGGCCGCTGGGGTTTCCCCGAAGCGGTCATTCAATCCCTTCGCGATCTCTGCAAGTTCCTCTTCCCGAAGAAGGCCCAAAACGTCACCCGCTTCGGCCTTCGCGCGCTCTACGGCCTCTGGGCCGGTCGCCGCGATGACAAGGCCGTCAGCATGACCATGGCCCGTCGCATTCAGGATGCCGAATCCAACGGCCCGCTGAATGAGCATTGCCGCTATCTCATCGAGTTCATGAAACGTTCCATCCTGCAGGGTGTTCACGGCCGCTATCTTGAGTCGCAACGTCGCGACGCCGGCGGACCACGCCCCACCTTCTATGCGGCCGGAAGCGCTGCATCGTGAGTCAGCCTCCCACACCTGTCGCGGTCATCGGCGTCGGCCACATGGGCCGCCACCATGCCCGGCTCTACAAAGAAATGCCGCAGTCGAACCTCGTCGCCGTCGTCGACGCCAGCCCCGAACGCGCTGCGCAGGTTGCGAATGAACACGGCGCAAAACCGTATACCTCCGTCGATGACTTGCCCGACGGCATCCGCGCTGCAACCGTCGCCGTGCCGACCAGCCACCACGTCGAAGTCGCCGAGAAACTCCTCCGCCGCGGCATCGCCGTCCTCGTGGAGAAGCCCATCGCCGCCACCGTGCCCGAGGCGGAAAAGCTTCTCGCCTGCGCACGTCAGACCGGTTCGCTCCTCTCCGTCGGCCACACCGAACGCTTCAACCCCGTCGTCCGCGCCATCAGCCGGCTGAACATCCAGCCCAAGTTCGTCGAGAGCCAGCGCGTCAGCCCCTTCCGCTTCCGCTCGGCCGACATCGGTGTGGTCATGGACATCATGATCCACGACATCGACATCATTCTCAGTTTGATCCGCTCGAAGCCCGTCCGCATCGACGCCGTCGGCGTGAATGTGCTGGCCCAACATGAGGATGTCGCCAACGCCCGCGTCGTCTTTGAGAATGGAGCCGTGGCCAGCCTCGTCGCCTCGCGCCTCGCCCTCAAGACCGACCGCCGCCTCCGCGTCTTCAGCGAGACGGCCTATTGCTCGCTCGATTATCAAAAGAAAAGCGGCATCGTCATCACCCGCGATGCCAACCTCGACATCCTTTCCATGGCGAAAGATGGCAAGTTCGAGACTCTCTCCGACATGGCCAACCTCGACTTCGGCAAGATGATCAACGTCGAGCCGCTCATCGTGGACGACGTCGAACCCCTCCGCGCCGAACTCGAATCCTTCCTCGAAAGCGTCCAAACCGGCAGCACCCCCGCCATCACCGCCGAAGACGGCGTCGAAGCCGTCCGCCTCGCGACCGACATCATCGCCGCAATTCAATCACACCACTGGAACGCTTGATCCGACCCGCGCTTGATCCGACCCGCGCTTGATCCGAGCCGCGACCGTTAGGGAGCGGGTTCTTGCTCCTGCTCGTGCGAGTCGAAGAGTCGCCCAGGAGACAATCCCTTCTTGCTCTTGCTCGTGCGAGTCGCAGAGTCGCCTGGGAGAAAATCCCTTCCCGCGCATCCGGCCACTGTGCGCACCCCGTAGTGGAAGTGGTGTACAGATCGGGCCTGCGCCGATTGTCCTCGCCGCAACATTGGTATAGGTTATGGGATGTCAACCTCAGGGCAGTGGCGTTGGTCAAGGGGTTTCGTAAGCAAGCGAGATTGGAATGCTGGACGAGATTCGTGCTAAGATACTGCGGCGAGAGTATGAATTCTCCAGACATGCCGTTGACCAAAGCATCACTCGTGCCATTCGAGTGAGCGAGATTGAGGAAGCGATCGCCAACCGATGCGAAATCATTGAAGACTAACCGGACGACAAGTACGGACCGAGTTGTCTGATCCTTGCGTTCACGCCGGCGGAAAGACCATTGCACCTGCAGTGCAGCTACCCTGACCGACCGTTGTTGAAGATCGTCACGCTTTACGAGCCTGAGCCGGCCTTATGGATCGATTTTCGCACCCGAAGGCCGCGATGAGGAGTGTGCTGGCCATGAAAGAGACGATGGAAGAGACCAAGGTCACCTACACCCTTGAGCATGATGGCAGGTTTTACATGATCGTCCATGTACCGGCGCGGGTCTGCCGGGAGACCGGGGAGCAATTTTTCGCCCCGGAAACGGTCGAGCACATCCAGACCCTGATCCAAAGCCGTAAGAAGCCCGACAAGGTCATCGAGACGCCGGTCTACGAGTACGCGTAAAGCCGAGCGTGACGGTGATTGCCGTCAGGACACGATTGCGCCGGGCTGCTGATCCGGCGGACTCGTTGCTCGTTGCTCGTGCGAGTCGAAGAGTCGCCGCTCGTGCGCGAATCCCTTCTCGCACGCAAACGTTCTCGCTCGTGCGCGAATCCCTTCTCGCACGCAATCGTATGGGAATCCCTTCGCGCGAAGACCGCCATAGGCCCCCAATCGGGGACGACAAATCCCGAGACTCATCGTTATGCGCAAACGGCCGGGCTTCAGCCGGCCCGCCTTTGCCACCATCTTCAGTTGGTGGTCCAAGGTGCCCAACAAACTTCCGAAGCCGGCTTCAGCCGGACTTCTCATAAACGGTGAAAGCAAGGGTGGCATGGGTCAACTCGTTGACCCGTGGCTTGCTCGTGCGAGTCGAAGAGTCGCCTGGGAGACAATCCCTTCTCGCACGCACCACCAGCGCGTCGCAGAGTCGCCTGGGAGACAATCCCTTCTTGCTCGTGCGAGAATCCCTTCTCGCACGCACCACCAGCGAGTCGAAGAGTCGCCTGGGAGACAATCCCTTCCCGCACTTGCTCGTGCGAGAATCCCTTCTCGCACGCACCACCAGCGGGTCGAAGAGTCGCCCAGGAGACAATCCCTTCTCGCACCTACACCGCCCGGCAGGGCGCACGCTCGTAGCCGGTGGTTTCAACCACCGGTACCAATTCCCCCAATAACCCCCTGCGTCCGGAGGACGCACGAACTCCGCCACCCGCCCGCATCATCCCCCTACGGCCGCAACAACCGCTCCACAAACAGTTGCGTATCCAGCGCATTGACCAACCCATCACCATTCATGTCACCGCGCTCCGCGCTGCACCCGCAGGCATCGCCGTAGCCATCGTTGTCGCAATCCTCCTGACCCGGATTCACCACACCGGGGCAGTTGTCGCAAAGATCGCCCAGGCCATCGCCATCGCTGTCGATCTGAGTGAGGTTGAACGTGTTCGGACAATTGTCACACGCATTACCAAAGGCGTCGTTGTCATTATTCGCCTGATCCGGATTGACCACTGACGGGCAATTGTCACAGCCGTCCTGTATTCCATCCCCATCCGCATCCAACACCGGCTGGCATTCATCAGGAATCTGATCTTGGTTGCAATCACTGCTTGATCCACTGGCGATGTCGCACGAATCCAATACACCGTTGTTGTTGCAGTCATTTCCGGATGGTTCACAGGAGTCGGGGATGCCGTTTGAGTTGCAATCCTGGCTGATACCCGACTCAATATCGCAATCGTCAGGAATGCCATTTGCGTTGCAGTCGTTCGTGGGATTAGGCGCGAAGATCGGTGCGGTTGATGACGCCCATGCGGTGCCGTTCACGAGCGTACCATTTCCTACACCATACCCGGTAGCAAGATTCGTCGCGGTAGTTCCCGATCCCTCGTCGAATCGGTAATAGGCAACAAGCCCGGGTTCAAGCCCCGTGAGCCTGCGATTCATGGTCGATTGAATATCGCTCTGACTTCGCGCGATATTCCAGATGCGAAGCTCTTCAATTTTCCCGTCCAAGTAATTATTGGGAAATGGCGGCAAGCCGCCAATCAACACAGTGGCATTGTTTGTGCACAAGGGAAGTGATGGGATGGGCTGGCCATTCTGCAGAAAACTTGTTTCACTCGTTTGTATGCCGTTTAAGAACGCTCGAGCTACGGGCACGGTTGAGTCCAAAGTTGCTGCAAATGAAATGTTTCACTCAAAGTGAGACAAAACGGCTTCCTGAATAGAGGATGGTTTCGGCTGCTCGCCGGGTCGAGTCTTCGACCGGGTAGGGCAGCAGGCGTTGGCGGAGCTTGATGTTCTCCTGCTTGCGCAGTTGCCTGG
>JACRIM010000018.1 GCA_016235815.1 Planctomycetota bacterium | reverse complement strand
TGGCGACGTGTATGTCGTGCAGGACGGCCCCGAGTTCAAGCTGCTCGGCAAGAACTCCATCGGCGAACCTTCCATGGCCACACCGGCCATCATCGGCAACACGCTGATCGTTCGTGGGCAGAAGCATTTGTTCGCGATTGGCGAAAAGAAGTAGCGCCGGGGTACGCGACTAGGGGTACGCGATTAATAGACCCTTCGTGTCGCATCAAGGGACTGTGAAAGCGAGCGCAAATCCCGCCGCAGACACGTCTTAACGAAATCTTTATTGACAGGACGCCCCGCGTCCCGCATACTCCCCGACTGTCGATTGGCGCGTCCTGCGATCCTTTTCTTCGCCGAACTCGTGCGGAATTGTCGCGTCAACCGGAGAACTCCGCGCGCGGTCGGGCGAGTTTTTCGCCCGGCGCGAACCGTCGGCGTGTACCGACACGTAATAGTCGTCGTGAAAGAGCCATGAACATCTTCATGCTCGGATGGGAATTTCCACCATTTATCAGCGGCGGTCTGGGCACCGCCTGCTACGGGCTGACGCGCGCCCTGAACGACATCGGGCATCATGTCATCTTCGTGCTGCCGCAATCGGTTACCACCGAATTCACGACGCACGTCGCCCTGCGAACGCCGGCCGCCATCAAGGGCCACATTCCCGGCGTGACATCCTATCGCCTCGATGAATTCAACAATGTGGAATTTCGCAGCGTGCCGTCCACACTTCAGGCATACGGCCCGGCCGGCCCCGGCGGCGTCACCGAAGTTCACCAACACGGATCGTCGCTCACGAGCATGACCGACCCCAACGCGCCGACCACCGCCGGCGTCTCAGGATCGGTCATCACCGGACGTTCGACGGTTAACGCGTCGGCGCACTACGACGGCGACATGATCGGCGAAACGGAACGCTACGCGGCCATTGCCGTGGCGCTTGCGCGAAATGAAAAGTTCGACGTCGTCCACGCTCACGACTGGATGACCTATCCCGCCGGTATCGCCGTGGCCAGGGCATTCAACAAGCCGCTGGTCGTACATGTCCATTCGACGGAATTCGACCGTAGCGGCGAGCACGTGAATCAGCGGATCTACGATATCGAACGGCGAGGCGTCCACATGGCCGACAAGGTCATCGCCGTCAGCCACTTCACGCGGAATATTCTGCTCGGCCGCTATGCGATTGCCCCGGATCGGGTCGAGGTTGTGTATAACGCCATTGATACAAACGGGAAGCTGCCGCTTCCATCGACCATCCGGCGCGATGAGAAGATCGTGCTGTTCCTCGGCCGAATCACGATGCAGAAAGGCCCGGAGTATTTTCTGCACGCGGCGCGGATGGTACTCGATCACGTGAAGAACGTCCGCTTCGTTATGGCCGGCAGCGGCGACATGGCCCGAAGCATGATCGAGCTGGCGGCCGAACTCGGCATCGGGCAGAAGGTCGTGTTCACCGGCTTCCTCCGCGGCCATGACGTGGAGCGTGTCTATAAGATGGCGGACATTTATGTAATGCCCAGTGTGAGCGAGCCGTTCGGCATCGCTCCCTTGGAGGCGCTGTCGCACGACGTGCCGGTCATCATCAGCAAGCAGTCGGGCGTCTCCGAAATCCTGACGCATGTGTTGAAGGTTGATTTCTGGGACACGCGGGAGATGGCCAACAAAATTATCGCGATCTTGCGTCATCCGCCGCTGCAGGCGACGCTTCGCGAGCACGGCAGCTTCGAGGTGAATCGGCTGACGTGGAAGGACGCCGCAGAGGGCTGCGTGCAGGTGTACGGCATGGCGATCGGGCAATACGGGAAGCGGAAGTAAGAGGAGTTCGCGGGTTATGGCATCGGTGTGCTTTTACTTTCAGGTGCATCAGCCCTATCGTCTGCGGCGATACTCGGTCTTCGACACCGATCACAATTATTTCGACGACCAGAAGAACGGTGAAATCTGCCGTAAGGTCGCCACCAAGTGTTACCTGCCCGCGAATCAGTGCATCCTCGACATGATCCGCGTGCATGAGGGGCGCTTTCGCTGCGCCTACTCCATCACCGGTGTCGCGCTCGATCAGTTCGCGGCCTATCACCCCGAGGTGCTGGACAGCTTCAAGCGGCTGGCTGACACCGGCTGCGTTGAATTTCTTGCCGAAACGTACTACCACAGCCTGTCATTCCTCTATTCGCGCGAGGAATTCAACGCTCAGATCGAGTTGCACCAGCAAAAAATGATGGAGCTGTTCGGTCAGAAGAGCACCGTCTTCCGCGACACCGAACTGATTTACAGCAACGACGTCGCCAGGGCCGCGCATGAGTTGGGCTACAAGGCCGTCATCGCCGAAGGAGCCGATCACCTGCTCGGCTACCGCTCGCCGAACTTTGTGTATCACCCGCCGGGCCTGCCGATCAGCGTGCTCTTGAAAAACTATCGATTGTCGGATGACATCGCCTTCCGCTTCGGTAATCGCGGATGGGCCGAGTGGCCGCTGAGCACAGAGAAATTTGCCGGCTGGGTGAATCAGGTGAACGGCTGTGGTTACACAGTCAACCTGTTCATGGACTACGAGACGTTTGGCGAGCACCAGTGGTCTGACACGGGCATTTTTGATTTTCTCTACCACCTGCCCGGCGCTGTGATGAGCCTGCCGGACAACGACTTCAAGAAACCAAGTGAAGTGGTGGCTGCCTATCCGCCCATCGGTGAGTTCGACGCGCCGCATCTCATTAGTTGGGCCGATACCGAGCGCGACTTGTCGGCGTGGCTGGGTAACGCGATGCAGTCCAACGCGCTGCAGGAGCTTTTCAATCTGGAGAAGGCCGTTAAGGCGAAGAAGGACCCTGAGCTGCTGCACGATTGGCGACGCCTGACCACGTCGGATCATTTCTACTACATGTGCACGAAATACTTCGCCGACGGCGACGTTCACAAATACTTCAACCCCTACGAGTCTCCCTACGACAGCTACATCAATTTTATGAACGTGCTGGACAACGTGGCGACGCGAATCAAATAGGCCGCGTCCGCTGTCACGGCCCATCGGCCGTTCGAAGGCTTGCCATGTACGGCATTTCGCCGTACAATCCTGATTGAGGGACATCATGGCCAAGACCAAACGACTGGAAGCCCGCCTGACCCCCGCGGCATTCAAACTCTTGCAACGCGCTGCAGCCCTGCAGGGGCGAACCGTGTCTGATTTTGTTGTTGCCGCGTCACGACAGGCTGCTGAGCGAACCATTAACGAACAGAACATTCTCCATCTCGCGCAGGGCGACCAGGAGCAGTTCGCTGCCGCGTTTTTGAGGCCGGCGCCGATCCCCCCCGCGCTGCGGCGTGCCGCCCGGGCAAGGCGTAAACTTGTGGGACGACATTGAAGCCCCCCTTCCGAATTGAACGACTCGACGAACACGACCGACGCAATTTCGATTGTGGAGTTGACGCCCTCAATGACTACTTCCGTCGGCGAGTCGGACAGGACATGCGGCGAGGCATGACGGCCTGCTTTGTCGCGGTTGATGCGCAAACCGGACGCCTCGCGGCGTATAACACACTGGCGGCCTGCGGAATCGCGCTGCCCGATCTCCCGGCTGATATCACAAAAAAGCTGCCACGCTACCCAAGCGTTCCGGCGGTCCGACTCGGCCGACTTGCCGTCGACCTCGCATACCGAGGGCTGAAACTGGGAGGCGTTATGTTGTTCGACGCGCTACAGCGAACTTGCCGATCCGGGATTGCGGCGTATGCCCTGGTCGTGGATGCCAAGGACGTAACCGCCGTTGAGTATTACGAGCACCATGGGTTCATTCGATTTCGCCACGAGCCGCAAACGCTATTCTTGCCTATTTCAGCTGCAATACAGCGGTGGGCGGGAGGATGAGCCGTTTGATCAATGCCACAAATGTGAATTCCTCATTCCTTGAGAAACCAGTACAATCTGCAGGTGAAACGTTTTATCTAACCGGAGATCGCAGCTTTGAACACGCGAAAACTCGCCATCCTCGTCGGCGGCGGACCCGCACCCGGGATTAATGCCGTCATCGGTGCAGCAGCGATTGAAGCCATCAACCATGGCATGTCCGTCGTCGGCATCTACGACGGCTTCAAGCATCTCGCCTCGGAGCGATTCGTCTGCGAGCGCCATACCGAAGAGCTGAAGATCGCCGATGTCGCCCGCATCCATTTCGACGGCGGATCCATCCTCCGCACCAGCCGCACGACGCTGCTCGATGAGAAGAAATTGGACGAGTCGACGGTCGTTCACCCGGACGACACCAAAGTCAATCTCGTACTCAAGCATTTCACCGAAATGGGTGTGACGCACCTGATCACCATCGGCGGCGATGACACAGCGCTTTCCGCGCGATTCGTCGCGGCGCGCACCGGCGGCCGCATTCGTGTGGTGCATGTCCCCAAGACCATCGACAACGATCTTCCGTTGCCGGCCGAGATTCCCACGTTTGGCTACAACACCGCGCGACACCTCGGCTCCGAGTTGATTGCGAATCTCATGGAAGACGCAAAGACAACCGGGCGTTGGTATCTTGTCGTCGCCATGGGGCGACATGCCGGCTTCCTTGCGCTCGGAATGGGCAAGGCCACCGGCGCAACGCTCACCCTTATCCCCGAGGAGTTCGCCGAGACCGTTACGCTCGGTCAAATCACCGATGTGCTCGAAGGCGCCATCATCAAGCGCAAAGCGATGGGACGTGCCGACGGCGTTGCCATCGTTGCCGAAGGTCTCGCCTATCGCCTCGGCGATCGTGAAGAGCTGGAAAACCTATTGGGCAAAAAGGTCGAGCTAGACGCCGCCGGCCACCTGCGCCTCGCCGATGTTCCCCTGGCCCGCATGTTGACCGATGAACTCGCCCGTCGTTTCGGTGACCGCGGCGAGAAAATCACCGTCATCCCCCAAACCATCGGCTACATGCTCCGCTGCGCGCCGCCGACGCCGCTCGACATGGCGTATTGCCGTGAGTTGGGAAACGGCGCGGTTCGGCTGTTGCTTGATCCTGCCGTAAACGTAACCGGCGGCGTCATGGTGTCGATCCAGGGCAACAACCTGGTCCCGATGTACTTCTCGCAAATGGTTGACCCCAAGACCAATCGCACGGCCATTCGACAGGTGGACGTCACATCCGACGCCTATCAGGTTGCCCGCGCCTACATGATTCGACTTGAGTCCCAGGACATGGAAAACCCCGTCATGCTCGCCAAACTTTCAACGGCCGCCAAAATGACCGAGGCCGATTTCAAGAGAAAGTTCCAGCGCGCAGCGACGCGGCTGTTCGTTCCTCAACGCACCAGCTTGGCGATGCCCATGAATGCCGACATCGGAAATGGCAAGGCCAACCTGTCCGTCAACGATTCAGCGTGACGCAGATCGATGCGGCCGATCGTCAATCCGCGCGACCGGCCTCCGTTTTGCAGGCACGTCAATCGCCCGTTTCCCCGACAGATACTGCCCGGTCAGCGATTCGCCCGTGTTGGTTACATCGTCGTAATCTCCCTTGGCCACCACATGCCCGCCGCGCACGCCGGGGCCGGGGCCGAAATCCACGATGTAGTCGGCGGCCCGCATGGTTGCTTCGTCGTGTTCGACCACGACGACCGTATTCCCCATGTCGCGAAGTGCGATCAGGCTCGCCAGCAACTTTTCATTGTCGCGCGCGTGCAACCCAATCGACGGCTCGTCGAGAATGTACAACACGCCGGTCAGGCCCGATCCGATTTGTCCGGCCAGTCGAATGCGCTGCAACTCGCCGCCGGAGAGCGTTGGAGCCGTGCGATCCAGGGTGATGTAATCAAGTCCGACGTTTCGCAGAAATGCCAGCCGCGTACGAACTTCCTTTAGCACCTCTTCCGCGACGATCTGTTGCACCGACGTAAGCGTCAGGCGCGAAATGGTGTCTACGGTGCGTGCGACTGACATCGCGCACAACTCCTGAATCGTCGGCCCCGGCTTGCCCCCCACTGCCAGCCGCACGGCCGACGCCTGCTTGTTCAACCGAGTACCTTTGCAATCCGGGCACGGTCCGCGGCGCATGTATTTCTCGTAATACTCGCGCACGAAGCCCGCCTTGGCTTTTCGATACTTGTCGCGCAGTTCTTCAATCACGCCGTCAAACGTGCCGCCGTGCTTCCACACTCCGCCGGACCACTTCCACTCATACGTGATGTGACGGTCACCGGTGCCGAACAGCAATGCATCGCGGGCCTTTTGCGGCAGTTCGTTCCACGGCTTGTCAATGTCAAACCCAACAGCCTTGGCCACACCCTCAAACACATGTCGTCGCCATTTGCCGATTTTGGTTCGCATCGGAGCGACGCACGGGTCGTAGAATCTCAACGTCGGATCGGGCACGAGCAACGCAGGATCAAAGTCCGTCAATTCGCCCAAGCCGTCGCAGGTCAAACACATCCCACTCGGTGCGTTGAATGAAAAAAGCTGCGGCGTCGGCGGCTCATACGAAATCCCACAATCGGCACAGGCGTACTTCGATGAAAACACCCGCTCGGCCGGCTTCCCTTTCTCACCATCCATCGGCGCGATCAGAAGCGACCCATTCCCAACACGAAGCGCGCCCTCCACCGCTTCAGCCACCCGACCACGGCTCGAATCATTGAGAACCAACCGGTCGATGACGACCTCGATGTCGTGCCGCCGGTTTTTCTCCAGCGATTGATTCTCGCGCAGCTCAACGATCTCGCCGTCGACGCGGGCACGCACATACCCGGCACGAATCAGATCATCAAAGAGGTCACGGAACTCACCTTTTTGCCCGCGCGCAACCGGGGCGAGTACCAGCACCTTCGCTCCCTTGTCTCCAAATGCGCTATACAACCCGGCGACAATCTGTTCGCGCGACTGGGCCGCGATCGGCCTTCCGCATTCGGTGCAATGCTGTGTACCAATTCGGGCATACAGCACACGCAGAAAGTCGTAAATGGCCGTCACGGTGCCGACCGTGCTTCGCGGATTCCAGCCGGTAGTCTTCTGTTGAATCGCGATTGCCGGAGAAAGACCGGTGATCTGATCGCAGTCCGGCTTCTGCATCTGGCCCATGAACTGCCGGGCATACGATGAGAGCGACTCGATGTACCGCCGCTGCCCTTCGGCATAGAGCGTATCGAACGCCAACGATGACTTGCCGCTGCCCGAAACACCGGTAAAGACGATCAAGCTGTTCCGCGGCAGCGACACCGACACGCTCTGCAGATTGTGCACGCGGGCATTCTTGACCTCGATCGTCGTCGGTTCCATGGCGGCCTGATTGTAGTGCCTCCAGGAACCGTGGAGCATTTTCTGCATCACCTGCGGACGTTCTTTGCTTTCCGAGTCTGAAACGCTAGAATAGCATCTCAAGCCGCGGCTCCCCCTGATCGGCCACCATTCATCATCGAGGAGGTTCGCAGCATGTCCAAATCCCGATTTCTTCGATGCCCCATTTGTTTCGCGCTTCTACTGATTGCGTGGTCCGCCGCTCCCGTCCATTCCCAGTGCCAACCCGCATGGAACACCGACATCGGAACACAGGGACCCAATAACACGGTCTTTGCAATCGCATCGTTCAACGACGGCTCCGGACCGGCCGTCTATGCCGGCGGCTTCTTCACGACAGCCGGCGCAAGCACGACGCGCGGCATCGCCCGGTGGAACGGAATCTCGTGGTCCGGCGTCAACGGTACGGGGCTGAACACCTCGGGCCTGTCATCCATGCTGGTCTTCGACGATGGATCCGGCCCGGCGCTTTTTGTCGGAGGCTTTTTCCAATCCATCGACGGTGTTACCGCGAATTGCATCGCCAAATGGAATGGGTTGACGTGGTCCCCCCTTGGAGCCGGCGTCACCGGCACCGTGTACGCCATGACCTCGATCGTGGAGAACGGCGTACCAGCGCTTTATGTCGGCGGCAACATCGTCTCCGCCGGCGGCCAGCCGGTGAACAACGCCGCCAAATGGAAGAACAACACGTGGACACCGCTCGGCACCGGTGTGAACGATCAAGTGTATGCCCTCACGACCTTTGACGATGGAAATGGCCCGGCCGTCTACTACGGTGGACGCTTCACCACCGCCAACGGGTTACCGATCGCCCACATCGCAAAATGGGACGGCAACAACTTCTCAGGACTGGGCCAACTCGGTGATTTGACGTCCGATCACGCCCATTCGATGGGATTGTTTTTCGACAACGGCATCCCGCGCCTTTACATCGGCGGTTTTTTCGCAAACGCCGATCAACAGTTGGTTCGCCACGTCACCCGATGGAATGGCACGTCGTATCAGCCGTTCCACAACGGATTCAACAGTGAGCCGAAGGCCTATGCAAACTTCGATGATCGTACGGGCACTGGCGCACGGCTCTATGTCGGGGGCGACTTCAATGCATCAGGACTGACTCCGGTTCCGTACATCGGCGTTTGGAACGGATCGGTCTGGCAGTCCCTCGGCACCGGCCTCAACAACAATGTGTACGCCGCTGTCACACACGACTTTGGAACCGGCGAAGGGCCGTCGCTTTGCGTCGGCGGTTCATTCACCACTGCCGGTGGAGCGGCCTGTGTGCACGTCGCAAGGTGGATGCCGTCCCCCGCGCCAGCCATAACCCAACAACCCATCCTCAGCGGCGGTGTTGCGGGTGGTTCCGCCGTACTAAGTATTCAGGCTGTCGGCGGTCCCGGCACGTCGATTCTCTGGTATCGAAATAATTCACCACTTTCGGACGACGCCCACATCAGCGGGGCGACGACCAATACGCTTACCGTGATTTCGACGACCGCAAACGACAATGGCCTGTACCACGCAGTCGCGTCGAATACCTGCGGTCAAGCCCAGAGCCAATCCTTCAACTTGCAGATTGTTCCCGCCTGCGCCGGCGATATGTTTGCCGACGCAAAGGTCGACGGCCACGACGTGTCGCGCTTTGTTGATTGCATCCTCACCGGCACCGCATGCGCAGCCAGCGACCTCGATGCAGATTCGCTGCCGGCCAATGTCGACACGGACGACGACATGGCCGAGTTTGTCACGAAGCTCTTGCGCGTGAATTCAGCGTGCCCCTGAGGGAGTGGCTATCGCACTGAAGCGCCTGCCTTGAAATCTTGGATCGAATATTCCCGGGACGACAAACCTACCAGCCGACCATGTTGTAACCGGCATCCACATAGTGAATTTCGCCGGTCACACCACTTGAGAGATCGCTGCAGAGGTACAGCCCCGATTTGCCGACTTCATCGGATTCGATGTTGCGGCGAAGCGGGCTTTTGGTGGGATAGTGTTCGAGTATCTTGTCGAATCCGCCGATGCCCGCCGAACTGAGCGTGCGACACGGTCCCGCAGAGATCGCGTTCACGCGTACTCGACGCAAGTCACCCATGTCTGCCGCAAGGTATCGAACCGTACTTTCCAAAGCCGCCTTGCAGACGCCCATGACGTTGTAACCGGGAACGAACTTCACTGAACCGAGGTAGCTGAGCGTCAGAACGCTGGCCCCCTCGCGGAACATGTTGAAGCCCTTCTGGCAAAGCGACACCAACGAGTAGCAGCTGATGTCCATGGCCTGCTTGAAGTCCTCGCGCCGCGTCTCCCAGAAGCGATTCGTCAGACAGTCGCGGTTGGCGAACGCAACGGCGTGGACCAAAAAGTCGATCTTGTCGTAGGCCTGATGAACCTCGCCCATGAAGCGCTCGACGTCTTCATCCTTGGAAACGTCGCAGGGAAGGATCAGCTTGGCCCCAATCGGCTCGGCCAGCTTGCGGACTCGCCGTTCCATTTTCTCGCCGGGGAGGTAATTGAAGGCAATCTCGGCACCCTCTTTGTGCAACATTTCGGCGATATACCATGCGAGACTGTGGTCGTTGGCCACGCCGACGACGACGCCCTTTTTGCCGGTCATCAGACCCATGCGATGGACTCCATAATGAAACGGCCGACGGTTCACATTACGTTTCGACGGCCTTGGATTTGGAATAATGTATGGGCCGACGGCCGGGAAGTCCAGTACGGGCTATCATTGCGAGGTTCAGCCCCGCCGTTGCAACTTACGGCGGCGCAAGAGGTTCCGCTCGCAACTACAATCGGGAAGGCGCGTTTGCGGCGAGTTGAACAACCCCGTTAAATAAGGGCATTGCCGGCGCGCGGTAGTCGCGCGAAAGCATGACACAGAGAATTCGACCATGCCCATTCATCCGACCGCCATTATCGATAAACAGGCACACGTACCCCCCTCATGCGACATCGGACCGAACGTCGTCATCGAGGGACCGGTCAAGCTTGGCGAGAACGTCAAGATTTACCCGAACGCCTATCTTTCCGGCTGGACCGAAATCGGCGACCGCGTGCAGATTCATCCCGGCGCGGTCGTCGGCCACCTGCCGCAGGATTTCCACTTCGGCGGCGAACGGTCGTATTGCAAGATTGGCGCGGGGACCATCATTCGAGAGTTCGCCAGCATCCATCGGGGAACGCAGCCCGAATCCTGGACGATCCTCGGTAAGAACTGCTTCATCCTTGGCTACGCTCACATCGGCCACAACTGTGAGCTCGGCAACGGGGTCAAGCTTTACAACTGCGGCGCCTTGGCTGGTCACGTCACCGTCGGGGAAAACTCCATTGTCGGCGGCTACGGTCTTGTTCACCAATTCGCCCGAATCGGCGAGTACGTCATGATCGGTGGCGGCACCCGGATTACGAAAGACATCCCACCGTTCATGAAGGCGTTGCACGAATCGAAGTGCGTGGGTTACAACAGCATCGGGCTTCGACGCGCCGGGAAGTTTTCCAAGGAGGAGATCGATGAGGCTCGCCTCGCCTACCGGATCCTGTATCACACCGACAAACCGTTCCGATCGGCCGTGGAAGAATTTGCCGGACAGGCCAAAACGGCGACCGGAAAGCGCGTCCTCGAATTCGTCAATGGCGCATCGAAACTAGGCATCGCGGGCGGAAGACGGTCAGCAGCCGATGTAGATGAAAATGGCGGCGACGAGGATTGAACGGAGTATCATCGCCTCGCGAGATAGGAAAAGTCATGGCGGACACACCGATTTCAGGCAGTCTGGCGGTCGACGGAAGGCCGCGCGGCGTTAACCGCACGGAAATCCACTTCCTCAAGGCCATGCTCGGAACGGCGCTCATCGTATTCGTATTCTGGATCGGCTACTACATCGAGCGAAACGTACTTCATCGTCACCCCGAGAGCATTCGTTTCATCCGCGAGGCCTCCGAAGCCGCGATGCGTTACATCACCATTCCGCATGTCATCATCGGATTCCTTTTCATGTGGTCCAGTCCGAAGAATCGCTCGGCTGAAAAGCGGGCCTGGATCTTCGGCCTCCTCGCCCTCGGCGCCGTGCTCTGCACGCTCTATGGATGGGGCGGCGGCAAGACGAATGTCATTCTTTACCTTGGTGTCTATCTGGCGTTTCTTGTCCATGAGTTGCGCGATGAGGCCATGTTCTATACCTTGTTGGGCGATGCCGCGGCAATCAAGGATCGAGCCGTCTTCGAACGGATGGTCCGAACGCTCATCGCGCTCACGGTCGCGGCCATGGCGTGCCTCGTCTGGGCGCTCGTCCCGTGGGGCATCTACAGTGCCAAGACGAACACGCACGACCTCGCCCTGTTCAACGGCTCATTGCCCCTTGCCGCGAAAGTCGCGCTCTCGGCGGTACCGCTCGCGATTATCGCGGGGGGATTTCACGTCGCGCTGAAGCGATTTGCGAAAGGGCTTGGATACAACAGCGCCACCGAATTGGTGCACACCCATGCGACGCTCTTCCGCGTCATGAGCGGCGTCATTGCCGTGCTGGGTCTTGCCCTGCTCATCGTGCAACGTCCGTACGCGCTCATCCTCTTCCACGTCGTTGCCTGGTATATCTTCGCTTCCTATCAGTATTCGAAATACCCGCCGAAGACCGCTCCGAATGGACTTTGGATGTGGATGCGCACGACCCCCGCCGGCTTCAAGACATTGCACATCGGCATGGCTGTCGCGTTAATGGCCGTCGGTCTGGTGTGGACATTGGCCCTCGACCAGACGCCCTATCTGAAGTGGTTGCTGGCGCCGGAGGCCTTCCTCTACTGGACCATCATGCACATCACGGTTAGCTTCGTGCCGCGCTGAGGAACAGACTTACGCATACATCAGCCTACCGCGGGGGGTAGGAATTGGTCGATCAAGCTGCTTGGCCGTTTCCAACCATTCCCGAGCAACGCGATATACAGCCTTGAGGGCGGCTTGGTGCGTCTTGCCGTCGGCCATGCAGCCGGGAAGCTCCGGCACTTCGGCGATAAAGGCTCGATCTTCGTTTGACCAGTAAATGATGACTTCGTACTTCATGGCTTGGCTCGTAGTTGGTATCGGTTGATCAACTCGCGCACTTGTTTAACTTGATACGGCTTCGACGAAGACCCCTTCGGCTGAAGGTTGATGATCTCAGCGATCCCATCCCGGAAGAAAATGTGGTGATCGCCTTTTATTCGTTCCGCAAACCCGAGGGAAACAAGCAATCCGCGAAGTTCACGAAAGCTGATATTCGCATCCGAGTGCCCGCTTAGTACTTTTTCCAGCGTCTTCCTTGACCGCGACATCCAGCCAATTATAGCGAATCTGCGAGGAAATGAACCAGCTCCGGCAGAACTCAACACATGATCGTATTATTCTCGGTCGGACATTCTTGCCAGTCCGGTACCGCTCCCTGAGAATCGGACAGGAGACCTAACTACCCTTGTCCATCCTCCTCGATCTTCTTGGCCCACGACAATCCTTCGAGGGCGGACTTTTTCTGACGGATTACAAATCCGCCACGGCCAAGCGCCCCATTGAGACGCTTGCGGCACAGCGGGCCCTCCGAGTCCCACTCGTCACGCGCCGCGACCTACCGACTCAACCGTGCGTTCGCGTCGGAGACCGTGTTCTCGCCGGGCAACGCATCGCCATTCCGACGACCTCCGGTTCCCTGCCGGTCCACGCGCCGACGTCCGGCGAGATCGTCGAATTTTCCCGCACCTGGTCGGTCCGCGATGGTTTCGTACCTTGCGCTGTGCTCGAGCCTGACGCCCGGGACGAAGCAGTCCCACCGCCGTCGCGCTGGGAGGATGACTCCTTCTCATTTGAAGTAGCGGACTTGGGCGTGATGTGCCCGGACCCGCGGGAACCCCTTCATGTTCTACTGGCCCGGGCCGCGGCCGCAGGCGTCACCGACCTCATCATTAACGCCGTGGAGACCGAGCCGTATCTCACAGCAGACTTGCGAACACTTGTTGAAGAGCCAGGCCGCCTGATCGACGCCGTCGGGGAAATCGCCGACGCCATGGGCGTCTTCGAGGTCTTTTTCGCACTGCCCTATCGCCATCGCCGCGTGGTGAAGCGAATCGAAACCGAGGCGCGCGGCCGGTTCATCCAGGTCATGCCGCTGGCCCACAAGTATCCGCAGTGCAATCCCATCGTACTAACCAAGACGCTCCTCGACCGCGAGGTCCCTCCCGGCGGCAGCCCGCTCGACGTGCAGACTCTCGTGCTGCCGCTCTCGGTGGTGCGCATGACCGCGGACGCCATCTTGAACGCTCGCCCCGTAACCCACGTCATCATGAGCGTGGCCGGTGATGCGGTCGAACACCCGGGTACCTATCGCGTTCCAATCGGAATGACCGCAACCGATCTGGCCCAGCGCGTGGGAATACTCGGCACTCCACATCAAGTCACCTGGGGCGGGCCGCTCTCCGGCATCGCTCTTCAGCGCGAGGAGGCCGTCGTCACGATTGACTCGACGGCCATGCTTTTGTTTCTCGATCCGCCCGAAAATGCTCCGGTGCCGTGCATTCGTTGCGGCTGGTGCGTCGAAGACTGCCCGGTAGGCCTCGACCCGACCGCGCTCATTCACCTCGAAGCCGAAGAAACCTGTCGCAGCGAAGACCTGAACCACCTCCGCGCCTGCGTCGATTGCGGGTTGTGCAGCCACGTCTGTCCGTCGCAATTACCGCTGGCCCAATCCATCTGGCGTGCAAGGCAGCGCTTCGAAGGAGGGCCGTCGGCATGAGCCAGGCAACGCTCCTTCCACTTTCACACGCTCCTTCGTCCAGAAATTCCGGCGTTGGTCACGCGCCGGTCAGCCGATCCGCGGGCTACACACATCAGGAGATCATCCGCGCTCAGACCATGGCCGCCGGTCTCGTCGCCGTTTGGGGCATTCTCTTTTTTGGTTCTGCCGCAACGGCCGTCATCGTCATCTCCGTTGCCACCGCGATTGCCGCCGACCTGCTCATCGGCCTGTCGATTCGCCGACCTGTGCTCGGCGGATTGTGGCACGCTGCTCTGACCGGCATGTTGATCGGCCTCACGCTACCGGCCACGGTCAATTGGTACGTGCCCGCCGTCGGCTCGCTCTCCGCAATCCTTCTTGGAAAAGCGCCGTTCGGCGGACTAGGGCATTACATCTGGCAGCCCGCGCTGGTCGGCCGTGTCTTCGTTCAATTGCTCTTCAACTCAACCTTGACGCTCGGCGCGTCCTACGCGCCCGAACCCGTGCTGACGCGCGATCACCTACTATTTGGCGACCTGCGAAAGAGCACGCCGCTGGAAATACCGGCCTACGACGGTTGGGCGGAAACCCGCGGTCCGGCCGGCATCGATGCCTTCACGATGGAGCGCCCCCAACGCGTCCTGCATCGTTTTGCCGACGGCCAAATGAAGCTCGAGGGCAGTCTTCGATTCACGCCACTCTTGCGCGACTATCTTCCACCGTGGCAGGACACGCTCGTCGGCGCGGTCCCCGGCGGAATCGGCGAGGCATCAACGCTCGCCGTCCTCGTGGCCGGTTTGTATCTCATCTATCGCGGGTATCTTCGCTGGCAATTGCCCGTCGCCTTGCTCGCCGGCGCCGCGATGGCCGCTGCAATTCTGCCGGTCGCGTCGCCGAACACTGGCGGCTTTCGCTGGCTTCCGATCGTGGCGGCGGAGAACGGCCGCGCCGTCGGACTGGCCTACGTTCTCTATCACCTCACCAGCGGCCAGATCATGCTCGGCGCTTTTTTGCTCGCCGGCGACATGATCACCTCGCCGAAACGGGCACGCGCCCAGATCGTTTTCGGCGCACTCATCGGCGCAGTCACCATCTTCATGCGCCTCTACGGCCTGCCCGAAGGTGAATGCTACTGGGCCATCCTCGGTGCAAACTCCTTCGTGCCATTTATTGATCGACAGCTAAAACGCCCGGTGCTTGGGATTGAGAGCGAGTAGTGGATGGCAACGGCGCAATAAGAAGGCCCGCACGGCGTACCGCGCGGGCCTTGTGTTGACGTATCAATAGTACGAATTGGCTTACGGGTTTAGACCCTGCAATCCTAGTTCGCACTTCTTATCCACGATGGCCTGATACTGCTCTGATCCGGTGAGCGTGCAGCCTGGCCCCCAACATTGCTGGATCGACCACTCGTAGAACTCGAGCCAAGCGGCGTCGATATTCTCTGGCGTATCGGCGCATCCCGATCCGCCTTCGCCGGACATCATTGAACGCTCGAATGCGCACTCGTCTGGAATGCCGTCTTCGTCCCAGTCCGGGCTGGTATGACTGGCAATGTCGCATTCATCCGGGATGCCGTTCACGTTGCAATCGGCACTGGTTTCGGCCTTTATGTCGCATTCGTCAGGCACGCTGTTTTCATTACAGTCTGTGGCGCCGAATGGTGCCCATAGAGCCGTATCGCATTCGTCGGGGAAGCCGTTGTTGTTGCAATCGGCGCTGGTCTCGTTGGCGATATCGGTGGCGTCGGCGACTTCGTTGCCGTTGCAGTCATAAATGGCAGCAATGGCCTCTGCACAGCCTGTTGGCGGATCGTCAGCGAGCAACAGAACGACAAACGCATCCACATCGTAATAATCAAATACGCCATCGGCGTTGATGTCGGCACGGCAGAAGTTCTCCACGTGCGAGAGGCATGGCTGATCGTAACCGGACCAGATATCGACGAAGCCCTGAATATCGAGCCCGTCCACATCTTCGTCAGAATCAAAATCGCCCTTACAGCATGTCGCGCTTGCAACTTCGAATAGATAGTCGTCATAACCCGGCGGCAACATGGTGAAGTAGGCCTGCTCCTCGCTATCGTCGGGCAGGATGTTGCTACTGTCGTTCAGCAACACAGACCATACACAGACCACTTCACCATCCGGACCATAATCAAGCGTGTGCTGTGCCCCTGTTCCAAGTCGGCGGTTTCGCAACGGACCTGAGCCTGGCTGGCTTGTGTCCTGATTAATTCGGAACTCGCTGCCCCTCGGGGCCATCTCGGCATTGAAGTATTGCCCGTGGATTTCATCCGGATCGAATGATGGCGATGCACCGCTGGTAGTCCAGGCAACGACGAACTTTCCATCGGCGGCCTTGGAGAGTGCTACGGTGGGATTGGCATAGGCGGTCAATGGAATTGAATTGGCGCTGGGGACCCATGCCGAATCATTATCAACAATAAGGCTACCCGATCGTGTGCGCAAAACGCTTGATAGTGATTCGAAATTGTAGACTCGGGCATACACATGTTCTCGCGAAGCGCATCCATCGTTCTCAGGGCCTAACCACACAACAACAATATTGCCCTGCGAATCAAATGCTACCGATGGCTGCTTCTGGATTGAGTCTGTCTGTTCTTGCCCTGGAGTGTTGACGAGAATCTCAGTGCCCAACGAGGAAAGATTTGGCGCCAACAGACTTACAACATCTCCATCCGGCTCATAGATACGCATTCTAATATCAAACGCAGGTTCATTCCCCGACGATTCGGCATCCGCAAAAACCTGAACAAAATATCCATCATCGCGCATCGCCGTGCTTGGCTGCCACTGAACCACTCGATAACTACACTGTGCGCTGCTACATCCGGAGTTGGTACAGGACCGAATGCTCGTAAAGCTGCCCCCGGTTAGATGGTAAACAAGCCCTTTCGCATCGCCGTTAATGGGGCAGACATTGGTGGAGCGGGGACAGATCACTGTCTTCTTGCTGACGGAATCCCCAGAAATGCCCACCGACGGGCTGAGTTCTTGTGTACCGTCGGTCGAAGGAGCCGGGCTCACCGGCCACGTTGACGCCGAGGAGTCGATGTCAAAATCATTTAATGTAAGTTCCGGCCGATTCAGGAACAGACCCGATCCCGTTTCCAACCCCGCACCCCAAATCGATGTGTACCAACCCACGCGGGCCGCCCCTTCGGCGTTCATCGCGGTAGACGGAAGCAGATGCGTATTCACATAAATCGAGGAGTGCGATGAAATAATAATTGGGCCAACATCGGCATTCGGAGGCACAGATGCCGAGTAACCGGAGAATGCGGTAGCCACAATAAAATTGTGAAGTGTGCCCGAGGTGACCTCGTTGGCCATGCAGGATACGACAAAGCGAGCCGAACCAGATTCGGGTACTTCAAATGATACAGAAGGAACTGAGGTGTATGAAACGGAACCAGACGGCGACACAATGAGGCCTTCATAAATCACGCCCACGTCTTCGATTGGATAGTCGTCTGGTGTGGGCGGGGCGCTTTGAGCAAGCAGAAATGCCGGCGAGCTAAAAACGAGTATTGAGAGCATTACACCAAGCGGCGGTTTGAGGGGAATACTAAGGTGAACGGCTTGAGATACGTCGGTCCGTGACAGCATGGTTTTGCCTCCTGCAAAAATAATTTCCGTGAGCGCGTTTTGAGTTCACGCTGAACCCGAACATCGCGATAACGGCGAAAAAACTCATCGATCCCGGTTCAGGCACGTCATACAACTGGAATGCCAGACCCGAAACCGCTCCCGCTAATTCCCAATCTGTGCTAAAATTGTCTAGGAAGGCAAAGTCGTGTGCCGGCGGAGTAAGGGAATATTCCCAACGAAATTTGCTTTCCGGCGCACCAATTTGAGTAATGTTCAGCCAGAATGTGGTATTGGCTTCAAGCGCAATTGGCGTTGTGAGATCTGCTCGATATTTTCTCTCTGGAAAAGCACTGTTGGATGACACATTTCGACCCGTAAGCGTTCGCATTGGATTTGTATGATATTCCTCGTGTATTACCGCACCAGGAAATCCGTCGCTAACACGGGCTGAATAAATTCGAATTCGGAATACTTCGTCACTAATAGGTGGAGTTGTGCCTCCACCGAAACTGCTTCCGTAGAATCCCCACCAATCAATGCGGTTGATGATGGATTGTTGCGGAAGCGCGAAGTCCTCCGCCACTTCCTGCCATCCTAAGTCGCCAAAGCCATCGAGATACGCTGTATCGGCTGAGGGGCCACCAGTATTATGCGGCTGGCGGTCGAGGATGACGCCCGCCGTCGTTGTCGATGCGGAAACAATGACCAAGGAAAGTGCCAAACAAGAAATGCGCGCAGGCGTCATGCGAATCCTCCCGGTGGGTTTAGGTGTGAAAAAGAACCCACCAAGATTATACGCAATGAATGAGGCTGTTCGGCAAAGACTACAAGGTCGAGGAAAGGCGCAGAAGGCACTGCGGCACTGCGAAATTAGGCGATTTTGGCCCAAGGCCCTACCTCCAAGGCGAGCTAACCTCATGCTCAATTGACCTATTATGAGACATGGAACGCCGAAAGTCAACCCCATTTAGATAAAAATGTTGTTGTGATGGCAATCATTAATGATCGCAATCGGCCCGAGTCATCATACTCTAAGTACTATTACTTAAACCACTTGGCATCCGGCCCGGACCTTGCCGCCGAAACGTCTGCCGCCGCACTTCATAATTGTTGAACCAATCGTCGCTCGCGCAGCCCAGCGACAGCAACACCACATCCCCGCTAGCCGCAGACTCGCGCGACATGGTCATCGCCTCTCCAAAACTCGTCGCGAACATCGCACGCGGGCCGTCGCTCGGATTGCGCAAACCTTTGGCGATCGCCCCGCGAATCTCCCCGCCGATCGTCTTCCCTGCATGCCCATGCATACGACTGCCTGCGTCCCCTGGCCAAGTGCCGCCTGAACTCCGCGAACGAATCACGCCTGCCTGAACCGCCCCTGATTGCCCCGGAAATATCGGACAGCAAGGCATTAGCGGGCCGACCGATTGGGTATAATCATTGGATAGGAGTGGGAACCCCAACACCCGGTGCATCGACCCCCCGGAATTGCTCTCCCGTTGAAGGTTCCAAACGACGGAAAAAGCGACCAAACAACAGAGGTCGCCGGGAGCTGATCGTTGCGCGCATTTTCAAGAACAACCTTCGGATGCCTTGCCGTACTTTGTGCCGCAATGCGACCGACGCTTGCACAAGACCATCCGACCACCCTTTGCGGTCGCGCACACTTGTCCGCCCAGTCCCTCACCGATGAGCCGCCCGCCGTGCTCGATGCCTCAAGCCGCTCGGCCCGCGACGCATACGACCAGACCGACGTCCTGCACTATGCCCTGACCCTCGAAATCTCCAACCTCAACACCGGCGCGAACAACTGCACCGTCACCGGCACGAACGTCATGACGATTCGCAGCAAATCCGAAAGCCTGTCGGAGTTCACCTTTCGCCTGCACAGCAATTACACGCTGACGACCCTCACCGTCACCGATGGCATGACCGTCATCCCCGTCACCGCCGCTCAGCCGAGCAACACCACGCGTGTCGTCAGCCTCAATCGTCCTTACGCCCTCGACGAAGAATTCATCCTCACCGTCGGCTACACCGGTACCTCGATATCGCTCGACGACTCCATCGACGTCACCACGCAGGGCGGCACGCCCATTGTCTACACGCTGAGCGAACCCTTCGGCGAATACACCTGGTGGCCTTGCAAGGATGGCGATCGTGCCCAGCCCGGCGACAACTCGGACAAAGCCACGATGGAGTTCTCGATCACAACACCCAACAACTATGTCGTCCCATCCAACGGCACCTTGCAGGGGGTGGATACCCTCAGCGGTAATCGCAAGCGCTATCGCTGGGCAACGAACTACCCCATTACGCCCTATCTCGTGAGTTTCGCCGCGACGAACTACAACACATGGACGCGCACCTACACCTTCCCCGCCGGTCCCTACAACCCTGCCGGCACCATGCCCGTCGAGTTTTACATTTACCCCGGGCTTGACACACCCACGAATCGCACGAATTGGGAGAAAAGCCTGAACATGATGGCGACTTATCGCGGCATCTACGGCGAATATCCCTTCGTCAGCGAAAAGTACGGCATCTACAACTTCAACTACGGCGGCGGAATGGAGCACCAAACCATCACTGGCCAGGGCAGCTTCAGCGAGAGCCTCACCGCGCATGAACTCGCCCACCAATGGTGGGGCGACATGATCACCTGCAAGAATTGGGGGCACATCTGGCTCAATGAAGGGTTTGCAACCTACAGCGAATGTTTGTGGGAAGAGCGAAAGGCCGGGGGAATCAACTCGGCAGCCTACATCGCCGCGATCAACGCCCGAAGGCCCAGCAGCAATGGCGCTACAGGCTCCACGTTTCGGTACAACGCGACCAGCCTCAACTCGATATTCAGCTCCACGTATTCGTATAACAAGGGCGCATGGGTGTTGCACATGCTCCGCCATGTTGTCGGCGATGCAACGTTTTTCAATATTCTCGCCGCCTATCGCACTCAATACGCGTATGGCGCAGCCGACACCGAAGACTTCCGGGCGGTCGCCGAAGCTGTCTCCGGAAGAGACCTCGCAGCGTTCTTCGATCAATGGGTCTATCAGAAGGGCGCCCCGACCTATGACTGGGGTTGGCAATCCACCAACGTCGCCGGACAGAATTACCTGCTCGCTCGAATCGCGCAAACGCAAACCGCAACCGCAGGGTCGCCTCCGCAAACGCTCAACGAATATGTCATGCCGATCGACTTGGTAGCGATCATCGGCGGCGTGCCGCAGACAATTGTCTTGCAAAACGACGCGCGATCTGAATGGTTCGTCGTTCCTACCACCGCGCCGGTGACGGCCGTTTCGTTCGACCCGACGCCGTGGATCCTCCGCGGCACAACAAGCAACGTTGCCTACGTGCCGGGTCCGCCCAAAGTCGTTGCGACAAGTCCGTCACCGGGTGCCGTGCTCCCTTACGGTGTTTCGCAAGTCGCGGTTACATATCACACACCGGTGTACACGTCACTCGGCGATTACACCCTTGTCGGTGATACCACCGGCCCACAATCGATTTCGATTCTTTCCGTTTTGGGGGACAATCCGATCGTCGTCGCGTCGGCCGGACCGTTGCCTGCGGACACCTACACACTCACCGTCGCTGACAACGTCTCGGCCATGAACAGCGGACTTGCCCTCGATGGTGAGCTGGTCGACGCAAACAACCCATCGGCTCTGCCAAGTGGTGACGGGCTTCCGGGCGGCGATGCGGTGGTGCGATTTACCATCCTGCCGTGCGAGACGTCGGCCGACATCGATGCGAACTGCCTCCACGACAGCGCCGACGTGGCATTATTCGTGCAGACCCTGCTTGGCCTGGACTCCGATCCCGATCACATGACGCGAAGTGACATGAATAACAATGGCGAGGCGGATGGGGATGACATCGCGGCCTTCGTTGCCGCGACCACTGGAACATAAGTAAGGATTTAACATGGCGGGTATGCCAATGAGTTGTAGTCGACAAGCGCGCCTCGGGGCGTTCATGCTCTTTCTCTGTGCATCGAGCCTCCAAGCCCACGAACCCGGAGATTGTCAGGTCCCGATCGTCGGCTGCGGCAAGGCCCAGTCCATGATGTCGGCCCTGCTGGCCGGCGCCGAGGAACCGCCGACCGTCATGCCGCGCGAGGCCCTCGGCGACACCGATGTGCTCAACGTCGCCCTCGACATCGAAGTCTCGAATCTCAATCCCGCGGCGAACAACTGCACCATGCTCGGCAGCAGCGTCATGACCATCAAGAGCAAATCCGCCGCCCTGACACAGTTCACCTTCCGACTGCGCGACAATTACACGATCACCAGCCTCAGCGTCACCGACAACACCGGCAATCACCCCGTAACGCACACTCTCGTGCCGAATCGCACACGCATCGTCACGCTCAATCGCACCTTCGCGATGGACGAGGTCTTCGATCTCAATGTCTCCTACACGGGCACGTCCTTCAACGCCGGCGCATTCGGCGCCATCTCCGTCGGCACACACAGCGGCGCCTCGCCCGTCGTCGCCACGCTCAGCGAACCGTTCTATTCCTACGCATGGTGGCCCGCGAAGGACGGCGACATCGATCAGCCCGGCGACATGTCCGACAAGTTCACGCTGCAGATGACGGTCACCGCTCCGAACAATTACGTTTCTCCATCAAACGGCACCTTGCTCGGCATCGACGCCCTTTCGGGCGGTCGCAGCCGGTACCGCTGGTCGTCGGCGTATCCCATCGCGACGTACCTCGTCTGCTTCGCCGCGACCAACTACAACACGTGGACGCTCAACTACAACTACCCCGCTGGTCCATTCAACCCCGCCGGCACGATGCCGGTGCAGTTCTACATCTATCCCGGCAACGACACGCCCGTCAACCGCGCCGCCTGGGGTAATTGCGTCAACATGCTCCCTGTCTTTCGCACGGTGTTTGGCGAATACCCCTTCGTCAACGAAAAGTACGGCATCTACAACTTCAACTTCGGCGGCGGCATGGAACATCAGACCATGACCGGCCAGGGAACATTCGATGAAGGGGTCACCGCCCACGAACTCGGCCATCAATGGTGGGGTGACAACGTCACCTGCAAAACATGGAGCGATATCTGGCTCAATGAAGGATTCGCCACATATACGCAATGCCTGTGGGATGAACGCAAGACCGGCAGCATCAACACCACGGCCTATTTCGCCACCCTCAACGCAAATCGCCCCACCAACAACGGCGCCGACGATTCTGTCTATGTATACACCACGACAGCCTCTCGCATTTTTAGCGGCGTCTATTCGTATGACAAAGGCTGTTGGGTGCTCCACATGCTCCGGCACGCCGTCGGCAGCGACGCGACTTTTTTCGCCATCCTCGACGCCTATCGCCAGCAATATCAGGGCAGCGCAGCCACCACGGACCAATTCGCGACCGTGGCATCCACGGTGTCCGGCAAGAACCTGACGAAGTTCTTTGACCAATGGGTGAAGCAAAAGGGCGCGCCCACGTACCAATACGGCTGGCAATCCGTCAACGTCGCCGGGCAGAATTACCTGCTCGCTCGCATTGCCCAGACTCAAACTGCGACAGCCGGCTCCCCGCCGCAAGTGCAAAACATCTATGAAATGCCGGTCGATCTCGTTGCCACCATCGGCGGCAGTCCACAGACGCTCGTCGTGCAAAACGACGCTCGCACCGAGTGGTTCGTCGTGCCCGTAAGCGGCGTTGTAACGGCGCTCGCCTTCGACCCCGCACCGTGGATCCTGCGAGGCAACGCAACGAGCGGTGCGTACATCCCCGGTCCGCCGAAGATTGTCGCCGCCAGCCCGACGCCCGGCGCGCTGATCCCTTCGATCTCAAGCCCGAGCCAACTGACGGTCACATTCCACACGCCGGTCAATTGTGCCGACGCGAACTTCTCGCTCGTCGGCGCAAATACCGGTGTACATCCTCTCACGCTCGTCAGCGGATCAAACGTCAATCCGGCCGTGTTGAATCATGCCGGCCCCCTACCGGCCGACAATTACACGCTTACCATCACCACCGGCGTCACCGCTGTGAACAGCGGCAACGCACTCGACGGCGAAATCACCAATCCGCTTTCTCCATCGTCGCTGCCTTCGGGTGACGGCGTGGCCGGCGGCAACGCGGTGATGCAGTTCACCGTGCAGCCCTGCGCCGTCGCGGCCGACATCGACCTGAACTGTGCGAAGAACGACCTCGACGTCGATCTCTTCGTGCAAGTCCTCCTCGGCCTCGACACCGACCCCGGCCGCATGACCCGCAGCGACATCAACAACAGCGGCACGCCGGACGGCGACGACGTCGGACCATTCATCGCGGCGTACCTGGCGCCGTGATTCGTGGGCTGTGTGTTCCTATTCTCTCTCCCCGTTGGAGAGGGTGAGGGTTCGAATTGGCGCAATCCGGCCGCAACATCATCGACGGTGCTGGGAATACGACGGTATAATGGCTCGTGGAATGATGTGGCGGCTTGGGGGTGACTGAAGGCGAGATAGGATCAATGGCGGCACAAACAGTCAAACTTGATGGAAAGCAGTACGTTCTAATTCCGAAGCGCGATTACGACCGGATGCGGGCGGAGTTGGATCGCCAGGCGCGACAGGATCGTGGGGATGTGGCGGAAGCTCGCCGTCGCGGACGGGAGCGGTCAGTGCCGCTGGCCGAAGTCCGCAAGCGCCTGGGCGTCTGACGTGGCCTATACCGTATCCTTCAAGACGAGTGCCATCAAACAGCTTCGCAAGCTGCCCAAGCCACTTGCTGGGCGCATACTTGCAAAAACCACATCACTTTGCCACGAACCGCGCCCGTCAGGCAGCGTAAAGCTCGCCGGCGGATCAAACCTGTGGCGTATTCGTATTGGTGATTATCGCGTGGTCTACGCGATTGATGATGGGAACAAGAAAGTGGACGTTCGCATCGTGGCGCATCGGCGCGAAGTCTATCGCGATGTTTGAATGACGCATGTTGATTCTCGCGGCTCCGTCACGAGCCGGACTGAGCTCGAGACTGAATATTCGCCTAACTCGAGCTGCGCGGGAACGCGCAATCACGCATCACGCCGATTGAACCCGGGCCCAAAGTCGTCGCTCACTCCGCCTTCGACTTGATGAACTCCAGAATGTCCTTGTTGACCTTGTCTTTATGCGTCGCACACATTCCGTGGTCGCCGCCCTTGTACACGATCAGCTTGGCGTTCTTCACCAGTTTCGCCGTGCGCTGCGCCGAGGCGGCGATGGGAACGATCTGGTCGTCGTCGCCGTGAAGGAGCAGCGTGGGCTTGTCGATCTTCTTCAGATCGTCGGTGAAGTCCGTCTCCGAAAATGCCTTGATGCAGTCGTACTGCGGCTTCATGCCGCCCATCATGCCCTGCATCCAAAATGAATCGCGCAGGCCCTGAGACACCTTCGCCCCGGGCCGATTCGCGCCATAGAACGGCGTCGTCAGATCCTTGAAGAACTGCGATCGATCCGCCTGAACGCCCGCTCGGATCCCATCAAACACATCCATCGACAGCCCCGCGGGGTTGCCCGGCGTCTTGAGCATCAGCGGCGTCACCGCGCCGATCAGCACGACCTTGCCAACGCGCTTCGTGCCGTTGCGACCGATGTACCGCGCGACTTCGCCGCCGCCGGTGGAGTGGCCGACGAAGATGGCGTCTTTGACGTTCAGCATCGCAACCAGTGACCCGAGGTCATCGGCGTACGTATCCATCTCGTTGCCTTCCCAGGACTGGCTCGATCGACCGTGACCGCGCCGGTCGTGGGCGATCACGCGAAAGCCCTGCTGCCCGAAGAACAGCATCTGATCGTCCCAGGCATCGGCGGTGAGGGGCCAACCGTGGCTGAAGACGATGGGCTGACCCGTGCCCCAGTCTTTGTAATAGATGGTGGTGCTGTCGTTCAGTTTGATGGTAGGCATGGGTGAGAACTCGATTCGTGCCGATTGAGAATGGTATTAATGGATGGTAGCACAGATGCTGCATTTCGGCATCGTGGCACTAAGCGACCGTCAGGTCTTGTGATACAATTCACGCTGCCGCCATTGCCACGGGGTTTGATGGCGGCGCGAGTAACCCAATGCCCACGATTACGGTTCAATACACGGACGGCCGGGCCACCGAGCACCCCATTAACGGGACCGAGGTCGTTATTGGCCGTGATGCCTCCTGCGAAATACCGCTGGAAGACACCATCACCTCCCGTCGTCATGCCCGCGTCTATCGCGACGGCACCGGGGCCTTCTGGCTGCAGGACCTGCGCAGCAAGAACGGCACCGTGCTGAATTCGACCGCCCTCGCGGCGCCGACGCGCCTCCGCGACAAGGATCGCATCGTCATCGGCGCCTGCCTGCTCACCTTTCACGCGACCGCCGCCGGCCCGAAGGTCGTACTCAGCGAAGCAAAGAGTGATACGACTTACGCCGCCGCGAGTTTCTGGGGCGCCGACCAACGCCTCGTGCTGCCGCAGATGCGCCTCGAAAAACTATACGAACTGAATGGCCGCATGACCGGCCGATTCGACCGCGACGACCTGCTCAACGAAGTGCTGGAGATCTGCATCGAGCTGCTTCGCTTCGAGCGTGCCGGCGTGGCCCTTTGGAAGGGTGGCACATCGCTCCCTGAGTGGGTGAAGCTTAAGAACCTGAAGGGCGACGCGGGCAACGAATTTCGCATCAGCCGCAGCGTGGTGGATCGATCGCTTCACAGCGGAGAGCGCGTGCTCATCAACGACACCGCCGCCGAGGCCGACCCGACCATGAGCATGATCTCCAACAACATCCGCTCTGCCATGTGCGTGCCGATTCAGTATCACCAGCAAGTGCATGGCGTGATCTACGGCGACCGCATCACCACGGCCGGCGGCTACACAAAGGAAGACGCCGACTTTTTTGCCGCCCTGGGCCAGTTGGCCGCGATGGGCCTGGTCAATGTGAAGCTGGTGGAGGAAATCAAGAATCGCCAGCGGACCGAAATGGATTTGCACACGGCCCGCGAGATTCAGTCCCGCCTCTTCCCCGCCGAGCCGCTTAACACCGGCGCACTCGTCATCGACGCCTTGAACGACCCCGGCCGCTCGGTCTCCGGCGACTATTACGATTACTTCGTCCGTCCCGACGGCCTCATCACCGTGGTCATCGCCGACGTATCAGGCAAGGGCACACCCGCCTCGCTGCTCATGGCCAACCTGCAGGCCGCCGTGCATGTAACGCTGAACCACGAAACCGACTTGGTGCGTGCAACCGATGCACTCAACAAACTCATCTGCCGAAACGTCAGCAACGGCCGATTCATCACCGCGATGTTCGGCCTGCTCGACCCGGCCAACGAAAAGTTCACCTACATCAACGCCGGCCACCTGCCGCCGTACATCGTTCGGCCGAGCGGGATCAACAAGTTCGAGGTTGACCCGAGCCTTCCGCTCGGCATCGAGGATTCCTTTGTCTACGAATCCTATACCGCCGACCTCAGCGCCGGCCCGCTCACGCTCTTCATGTACACCGACGGCGTTCCCGATGCCGAAAACGAAGACGGTAAACCCTACGGCATGGAGCGATTGGAAGAATCGTTGAAAGGCAATCTGGCCGAACAGCCCGCCGAAATGATCGCCCGCGTCCGCCGGTCGATCAAACAGTTCACCCGTAACCACACTCAGACGGATGACATCACGATCGTGGCGATGCGGCTGAACTAATCGCGCCACTCGTGGTTCGCCAATCAAAAGTTTCGCCAAAAAGAAACGGCCGCGCATCGCCTTTGCGACACGCGACCGTTGAATTCAATCTGCAATTCGAGGCGTTCGGATTAGGCCGTGCAGCCCAGCAGACCGCCGAACAGCGTTCGTGCACTGGGAACCTGGAAGCCGACCCAGTTGGCCCAGAAGAAGACGGTGTTGTACTGGAACTGAAGGATGTCAAAAATCGGGCTGAGAAGACTGCAAAGATCCATGTCGTACTCCTTGTCAAAGTCACCTGCGAGACGCGGCCGGTCGTACCTGATCGCCGCGAGTGGCGTGCCCCGCACGCCTTCCGCTATCCTCTTCATTGTTCGTCGGCAGCAGACGTTGCTCGGATGAGTTTTCAGGCCCAATCGGCAGTTTTTGCGCGGGTTTGCGACCGAATTCGTCTGAGTCGGCAGTGTTGAAGCGCTACGAACGAGACCACGGAGGTCGGCACGCGTGAAAATATTGGTCACTGGTGGAGCGGGCTACGTCGGCAGCCACTGTGTCCGCGCCCTCGTCGCGGCCGGGAACGACGTGTGTGTGCTGGACAATCTCTCGGCCGGACATGCGAAGGCGGTCGATCCGAAGGCCCGGCTGGTCGTGGGCGATCTGGTGGATCGCGTTCTGCTCGATCAACTCTTCTCTGCAGTGCGCTTTGAAGCCGTGCTGCACTTCGCGGCGTTCATCGAAGTCGGCCAATCCGTCATCGACCCGCTCGCCTTCTACGACAACAACGTCGGCAACTCCGTCCGTCTGCTACAGACCATGCAGAAACACGCGGTGAAGCGATTCGTTTTCAGCTCCACCTGCGCCACCTACGGCATCCCTCCCAAGATGCCGATCACCGAAGATTTCGCCCAGATCCCCGCCAGCCCCTACGCTCGCGCCAAACTCGCCGTCGAATGGGCGCTGGCCGATTCCGCAACGGCGTGGGGCCTCGGCTTCACCGCCCTTCGCTACTTCAACGCCGCCGGTGCGGCCCCCGACGGAACCATCGGCGAAGACCACGACCCGGAGACGCACCTGATTCCCAACGTGCTCAAGGTCGCACTCGGCCAGCGCGAATGCGTCAAGATCTTCGGCACCGATTACCCCACGCGCGACGGAACCTGCGTGCGCGATTATGTTCACGTGGACGACCTTGCCGTCGCACACCTCCGCGCGATCGAAACCGTGTCCCCCGGCGCTGCGCGCTACTACAACGCCGGAACCGGCCGCGGAGCGACCGTGCGCGAAGTGGTGGATGTCGCGCGAAGGGTGACAGGCCACGCGATTCCGATCGTGGAAGTTGAGCGTCGCGCCGGCGACGTGCCGGAGTTGTACGCCGATTCCACCAAGATCCGTGCAGAACTCGGCTGGACCCCGCGCTACGACAAACTCGACGACATCGTCGGTTCCGCATGGAACTGGCACAAAAACCATCC
Organism: Planctomycetota bacterium; assembly: GCA_016235815.1. Classification (GTDB taxonomy): domain Bacteria; phylum Planctomycetota; class Phycisphaerae; order UBA1845; family UTPLA1; genus JACRIM01. Next base: position 25,925 of record JACRIM010000018.1, on the reverse strand, counting down.
CAACGGCTTCGACGACCGCCCTCGAAAGGCCTGACCCATGAGCGGCGCAACAACCTGGGGACGCGACGCCCACCGCCTCCTCTCAATCCAAGAGGCGTGGCAGATCATCCGCGCCGAAGTCACCCCGCTCGGTTCCGAACTCGTCTCCCTTTCGAATGCCTATCGCCGCGTCCTCGCCGCTCCGATCGTGGCCGACGACGACTCCCCGCCGTTCGACAAGGCCATGATGGATGGTTTTGCAGTTCGTGCGGCGGACTGTGCCCAGCCCGGAGCAACGCTTCGAATACTCGGCTTGGCCGCAGCGGGCGGAAAATCCGGTCAATCCATCGGTACCGGTGAAGCGGTTCGAATCAACACCGGTGCCCCGCTACCTGCCGGTGCAGATGCCGTCGTACGCATCGAGGACACGACACCGTCCGCCGATGGCACAACGGTACACATAAAGAACGCCGCAACCTCGGGTCAATGCACCGCCGCCTGCGGTTCCATCCGTCGTCGCGGCGACGCCGTGCTCATCCCCCCGATACAGCTCAATGCCGCGCAGCTCGCCGCCGCCGCGACCGCCGGAGCCGCGCAGCTCACAGTCTCGCGAATTGTCGAAGTCGCCCTTATCACCACCGGCGATGAACTCATTCCCGTTGGCGAGCCGCGAAGTCTTGGCCAAATCCACGAAGCCAACGGCCCCATGCTTGCCGCTTTGATGCGCCAATTTGACGCCGCGCCACGCGACCTCGGAATCGCCCGCGATACGCCCGATGAATTGCTCCCCAAGCTCACCGCCGCGCTTCAATCCCCCGTCGTCCTCGCCTCCGGCGGAATGTCCATGGGCACGCTCGACCTCGTTCCCGCCGCATTCGAACAACTCGGCGTCCGCTGGCTCTTTCACGGCGTCAACATGCGACCCGGAAAGCCCATCGCCTATGGCCGCGGTCCGAACGGCCAGCACATCGTCGGCCTCCCCGGCAATCCCGTAAGCTCCTTCGTTTGCGCCTGGCTTTTTGCCCGCATGATCGTGCGCGGACTGCATGGCTTCCCGGCCGAACCGCCTCCCACAATCCGTGCACGACTCGCTGCGGAGGTCAAACCTTTAAAGGACCTGCGACCCGCTTACGTCCCGGCGAAAGTGTGGAACGACGTATCGCATGGCCTTATGGTCGAGCCGGTGGCATGGCGAGGTTCCGACGACCCATTCGGTTTGGCACTCGCGAACGCACTGCTCGTTCGCAGTTCGCCGATGTCACAATTGCCCGCTGGAGCTGACGTCGACGTTATCCCGCTTGGCGCCTTGGGCGCATGAAAAAGGTCCACGCCCCTCCGGCCGACGGCCCTTTTTCGAGCGAATACCCGCGTAACTTATGGCACGAGCAACGGCACAAACGCCGCCACGTCGCGACCGTTCGCTGCGCCGTCGCAGTTGATATCCGCCCGCGCGACTCGCTGCGGATCGGTATCAATGCCGAGCAAGACGTTAACAAGCGCGGTCACGTCGCCCAGATCCAGAATCGAATCGATGTTAACGTCGCCCAATGGCGTCGTCGTCACTGTGACCGCCACCGGCGCGGGCTGCACCACCGACGCGGGGTTGCCGTTGCTTGCAGTGTGACCAATCTTGATGCCGCCCGGTGTACTCGCCGCAAACTTCGCCAACGTCGCAGCTCCGATCGTCGCATTCGCGCTACCCGGGCCGATCGCCTTCAGCGTCACGCGATACATGTCGGCCGTCGCGCTCACCCCTTGCGTGAACGACGTGGAATACCCGTTGATCGACTTCATACCCAAATCTCCGCCGATCCCCTGCGGAGCCTGAATCGCGGACCGTGTCGTATTGAATGCACCCAGAGGCTGCACGGAAACGACCTTCAGCACCCCACCAGCGCTGATCGTCAGGTCATTCGCAAACTGCATCACACCGTTCTCATTGCCCGCCGTGCTGTTCGCACCGGCTGTCACCTGCCCGCGCACCGTGATCTCAATCGTGTCACCGATGAACAGTGCGTTGAGTGCCCGTCCACAGGGATTTGACGATGACGTTGAGACCGTGACGGTTGTGCCCGCGTTGGAGTTCAACGCAACGCCTGCGCCCGCCGGTGTCGGCGTCGTGCTGTCATAGCGCACGCCGACGATTCGGCCGTTCGTGTTACCCTGGAAGTTCAGGCACCACTGCAAGTCGCTCGGCTCCATCCCGTTGTCGCCGGTGCCCTCGACATCCCACGGCCGCGTCTGCGTGGCCGGGTCGCCGCTGTCACCCTCCGGAGACATTTCCCATCCATTACTGAAAATCCAGTTGTCGTTTCCGAATACGGATGCGAGCTTCGAAATGTCCGCGGAATCACATGCCCCGTCGCGATTCACGTCACCGGGAATCCAGGGTATCGCGAGCGGATTGATCCGCCCCGCCATGATCTGATAGCTGTTTGCCGTCAGGAAGTCATAATCCGTACCCTGCCCGTCGGCGAGCCAAAGCGGCACATTGGTTTCATACGGCTGAACGGCATTCGGATCGGGGTTCGCAAGATTGCTGAAGAAGAAGGGCTGATTGATACCCCCCGCGCCCGATCCCACCGACTCGCCGCGAATCCACTGCTCAGTCGCAGTGTCCTGCCAGTTATTTCCGTTTCCCTGCTCGCCCGTCGCCCCGCCCACCGGCGCCCAACCCGGCCCCTTGGTGCGATAGTCCACGCGCGTCAGGCAGTCCGGAGTAAACCCCTGTGTATCGCCGATCTGATGCACGCGCCGTGTCGGCAATCCGAGGGACGGACTTCCATTATCGACGTGTCGATCGTCTTCGTCGTATTCCCAGCCCTGATCCTGCTCGTAACTGACTTCATCGACAATCTCAAGGTCATCCGAGATATCGCCAACCGTGGACGCACCCTTCAAATCGAGTAACTGACCGCCATTGCCATCCGGCCCGCCTTTGTCGAGGTTGCCGTCTCCATACTGATAACAAGCGTCATCCGGCGGCGCGAGAAAGATAATCTCCTGGTCCTGCTTGATGTCCTTGCCCCAACGAAGATTGGCACACGGGCCGGCAGGACACGTCGCCTGCGTTGCACCCGGGCGATTCCGTATCAGCATGATCGTGTTGCTTCCGTCGTTTTCCATGCCGCCCGTGGTATCGAGAAAACCGTTCCAGAGCGTATTCCATCGAACAATGTTCGTATCCGGGGTCAATGCCGGTGTGTAACCCGACGTTGCGCCGCGACAAATCACCAGCAATCCGTTTGATCCAAGCGTCAACCCATCGAGGCTGAAGAACTCATCGATCTCCTGCGAACACACCGTCGGCACCGGTACCGTCGCACACGCCGGCGGCTCTGTCGTACAGAACGGTGGAATTTGATCAATCGGATGGTTCTTACGCTGTGCACCATTGATGATGGCAATCGCATAGCCATTCAACTTCATACCCGGCGTGCCCAAGAGCTCGATGAATTCCTGGGTATTGTCGGAACTGCTCGCCGGGTTTACATAGATTTCATTCAAAAACACCGTGCCCCGCGCGACCGCCGCGACAATCGAACAGAGAATCGCCGCGCCGAAAATTGTCCGCTTGCTCATTCTTCTCTCCTGATACCTTGAAGGTTGATTCGTTATGGAAACCTACTGCCCCGCGATCCCCCCATTGGACGGAACGTCTCTATTCCATCGCGGCCGCCGTCATCGATCGACGCCCGAGGGTCAGCACGCCGTCAAATACATCACTTCCGAGGTCCTTCTGTCGTGGCTGGTCCCCCGTGTCTTCCAGCGCAAACTCGCCATCTCGATCCAAATCCTTGAAGAACCCCGCGTGCCCATCCGCGAACAACATGTTTGCCCGGATGCGATCGTGCCCTTTGCTGGTCCACCCCGCTCGCCCGTGGGCAGGCCCAAAATCTCGATAATCCTGTGGCCCGTAGGCGCCACCGTAAGGACCGTCGCCCATGGTCTTTACGCATCGCTGTCCGAGCACAAAGGCGCCCGAGTCGGTTCGCCCATCACCGAGCAGTGGCACGCGCGAACTATCCACGCTTCGCAGGAAACTGGTGTGCAGTGCCCAAAAAGTTCCGGTGATGGATTTCAAATTGCCGGTTCCACCGGGCTTGTATTCCGTGCGACCCATGTACCACGACTGCGTGTAGTTCGTGTTGTAGCCGCGGCGCACAAGTTCTTTGGCCTGATTCGGCGTGTAGGTTCCGCCGTCAGTTCCCAACTTCTGGTTGTAGATTGCGACATTCGAAGGGCACAGCATCGTCGCGGGAAAGGAGGCTTTCGAATTCACCTGATCCGCGACCCATCCCACACGATCCACAGGGCCGTCGCGCCTGTTCGAAACCTGCGGATCAAATGCCCCACTGCAGAGGAACTCGTCGTTCGCCTGAGCATAGGTCATCACCCCCTGCCCAAAGGCCTTCAAATTAGCACGGCACTTCGTCTCCAGGCCGCTTTCACGGGCCGCGGATAATGCAGGCAGTAGGATTGCAATAAGCAGCGATATGATGCTGATGACGATCAGCAGTTCGATGAGCGTAAACCCGGACCGCGCACGCGGAGATTGCTTGTATTCCATGTGGCTCAATGTCCTCTGCCATCGGCCTGATGGCCCGCCAATCATGTCAAGGACTTATTTGTTTCGCGTTTAGCCAGCGCTAAGAAATGGTTAAGTGTGAAGGCGGCACTTGGCAGAAGAAACCGGGCCAGCCACACTCTGTAGGAATGAAGTCAGCCGATACCCATAACGCCCAGACTCACGAATCCTTTGTATCCGCAAGGTCTTATCGCGATGCCACGCGCACGATGATCATCGCCTCGCTTATGATGCCTTGTCTCTGGGCCTCTGCGGCCCCGGCAATCGCGGATGACGACGTGGCACTCAAATCCCAATCCACCCTTGGTCAAATCAAGTCGCTCAACCCCCATCTCACCCAGGACGACCCGCGCGCCCTGCCCATGAAGGTGCGCAGCCTCCTCGTCGGGCCATACAACTTCTTCCGCGGCACAGCCGACCTCTTCTACGATTGGAGCAATCATCACGCGGAAGACTGGCTGCGCGGCGCATCGGTGCTCGTCATTCTTCATGGCGACGTTCACATTGGAAACGTCGGCACTTTTCTCGCCGGCCGACGTGATTCCGACGACCTCGGCTTTGGCCTTGTGGATTTCGACGAAGCCGTTCGCGGGCCCTTCCAGCTCGATCTCCTCCGCGCCCTTTCGGCACTCCGTTTTGCGGCCGAGGAGCGCGACATCGACATCAACGATTGGAACGAGGTGGCCGACGAATTGCTTGCTGCCTACGTCCACGGCGTGAGCAACGGCACCTCAACGAAAAAACTGGCAACGCAATATTCCACCGTTGCCGACTTGCTGGCTAAAGCGCGCGAGTCAGACCATGCGGACTATGTCGCTCAATTCTGCGATCCCGCGAATCCGAACCGATTCCGCACCGTTCGCTTCAAGAAAGACCACCCCACGGATCTGATGGAGCTGGTTGACGCGGAAACACGCGAAAAGCTTGTCGACGCGTTCTGCCAATACGCGGACCGACCGCTCCAACGAGATACTCTAAAACTGGGGAGTGCGGCATCGTGTCGCGCTGCCGTGCTCGATGTGGCCCGTTGGACGCGTCTCGAAAGCAGCGGCAGCCAGGGAATTCCAAAGTTCCTCGTGTTGCTAAACGCGCCCGCGATTGAACCGCGCCATGCAATCATGTTTGAACTCAAGAGCGAACCCACACCCGCCGCGACGCGCGCATCATCCCTCGGTAATCCAATCGGCCCGATACGCGCCCAGTTTGTCGCTGAGGCGTTCCGACGCGCGCTTGCTCCGCCCCCGTGGCTCGTTGGCTGGACGCAAACCGACGAAGCCGGTTTCCTCGTTCGCCCCAAGAATCCGTGGAACGAGGAGCTTTCCCACAAGAACCTCAAGAAACAAAAACACGTCCGCGAGTCTGCCGCAGTACTCGGCGCAGTCATCGGTGCCGCCCACGGAAACTCACTCGAACCTCCTACTCAGCGCGAATCCCTCGCAAAACGAGTCGATTCGGAAAGAACCCAACTCGCGGATTCTCTTGTGACGCGAAGCCGCGCCATCCAGCAAGACCTCCTGCACGCATACGAAAACCTCGCCGCCGACCCCGCCGCCATCAAACAAAAAAAGCGAGCCGAGGACTTCATCGAATCCTCGGCCCGCTCAAACTAAATCAACCGAACTCGTTCACTGACGAACTCAATCCTCGCGATGTTCCGGACGTCGCGTCGGCTCACCATCATCGTGTCGCCTCTGTTCACCGTGATGCCGCATCCGCGCCCGGCCCGTATCCCTCGCCTCGTCACGATCGATCTTGCCGTCGTGGTCATCATCAAACCGATGGAAGAACCGCTCAATTCGTCGATCGCGCATTCGCTCTCCACTGCGCGCCTCAGGATCGCGATCGGGACCACGCGATCGAAAATCACGCGGCGACGGCGGCGCACCCGGGCCACGCGGTGGCGGCGCGGGCTGTTCAAAAGCGCCGTGGCCATGTCCGCCATGTCGTCCTTCGGCCTGCGGTCCCGGACCTTGCCGATTCATTCCCCGCCCCCCGCGCTCTCCGTCATTCCGCTTCATAGGGCAATTCGGACATCCGCTCGACCGCTCGCGCATCACTTCCTGAACGCGCTCGCGCACCCGTTGACGAATCCGCTCACCCATCTGCCCCATCCCCGGAGTGCCCGGCCCATCCGCGCGCGGCCCGCGCCTTGCGATTCCTTCGCGCCGCTGTTCCATTCCGCGGTCGAACTCGCCGCGATCAATCACGCCGTCGTGATTCCGATCGAGACGCTCAAACCGGTCACCCCCATCGCGAGGCCGCCCCGGCCCCCCTTCAAAAGGGATCGTTCCGGTCGCCAAAACAATTCCAATGACACCCATGGTAAACATGATGAACTCCTCCAAACGGCCCCGCTTTGCGGGACACCTAAACTCTTGGCTGCCAACAACCTAAACGACGTCCCGCCCCCCTTATTGCGGTCCGAATAGTCCCTTTCCTGCCCGATGGAATGGCCGCTGGCCTCGGCGCGTGAACCCCACTACCCTTCCACGTTTTTCCCGACTGGGACCGGCCGCCGCGTTGCGAGCGCGACGGCGTCTCACCTCAACTCGCAGTTATTTCATGGGAGCACACGAAATGATCAAGCGTAACGTAAGCCGTTTCGTCGGAATGTTGACCATCGCCATCGCGATTCAGCCGGCGATGGCCCAAACCGACCTGAGCAAATTCCCCCTCACCCGCGCCATCCCGGCCGATGTTTTCATTGCCGTTGCGGCCCGAGGCAATGCCGAACGCGATTTTCTTGACGCACATTGGCACCGCGTCTTCAAAGCGTTCCACGAGAGCGGTGTCGTTGGCGACGTCTGGGAAATGATCAGCGACGCCATGGACGACGAGCAGGTGGAGAAGGTCGATGAGATCCGCGAGAAGTTCTCCGGCCTCTGCAAAGACGTGAACTGGGGCGAGCTGTTCGCCAAGGAAAGCGTCCACGCCGGCCGATACGTCCTGCCTGCCGCCGGTTCTCCTTATGAGGGCATCCTTCTCGGCCGCCTCGACAAAGAAAAGTCCGTCAAGGCCTACGGCGCGGTCAAGGCCATCATGGAAGAACTCGTTCGCCTCATTGAAGCAAACGGCGGACAGGGCATGGCCGTCACCGAAATCCACAAGGACGACTTCACCATGGCCGTCTTCGGCCCGAGCGCGCTCCCGAGCCTCGGCGTCGCCGTCGGCTACTGGAAGGATGTCATCATCTTCGGCTTCGGCGGCCTCGGCATGATGGAAGATTCCGTCAAGCTGCTTAAAGGCTCCAAAGATGTAAAAGCCCTCGTGGATTCCGAACGTTTCAAAGGCGCATTCGCCAAGCTCCCTCCCGCCGAAGACGAACTCGTCTTCTGGGATATGTCCAACATGTTCGGCCAGGTAAAGACCATGGTTGGCGGCATTGGGAACCACGGCGGCCCCTCCAAGAAGGCCGCAGCAAACGCCAAGCCCGCAAAGGCCAAGGCGAAGGCAGCCGACGACGACGCTGACGACGAGGATGCAAAACCATCCAAGGCGAAGTCCAAGAAACCCGCAAACGACGAGGCCGATGATGAAGAGGCCGACGATGATGAAGAGGACGAAGGCCCCGACGGCGGTGCCATCATCGCCAAAGCGCTCGATGAAGTCAGCTTCATCGACTTCATGGCGTCGGTACGTTGGACCGACGGTCACTCCGTCCATTCCGAAAGCTACACAACCCTGCTCCCCGGCGCGAAAGACAATGCACTATGCAAAGTCTTCACGGGGCAGGAGCCTGTCAAGAATTACGAACGCTTCATCCCCAAAGAGGCGAAGAACTTCTCCGTCGGCAACGGCTGCAATTGGACCCAGCTCTACCATGCCATCCGCGATTTCGTCAGCGAGAACATCCCCGACGGCCCGAATCACATCGCCCACCTCGATTCGATGCAAGCCGATCAGTGGAATCTCAACATTGAGAAGGACATCCTGTCGCTCTTTGCCGGCGGCTACGTTTCCGTCGAGACTGGGAACGACATGGTCTTCATGCTCAAAGTCACGGACGTGAAGCGCATGGGTGCCCAGCTCGATCGCCTTTTCGCCTTCGTCACCGAAAAGGCCGGCAAGGAAGGCGGCCTGGTCATTAGCGAGGTTGAAATCGCGGGCAACGCCGGTTTCCGACAGTTCTCCCACCCCATGCTTATGATGATGGGCGGCGGAGTGACGCCGGTCATCGGTTGTGCCGAAGGCTATCTCTGCATCGGCACCAGCACCAAAGGCCTCAAGATGGTGCTCGAAACCGCAGCCGGCAAACATGCCAACATCACCAAGTCCGAGCAATTCATGAATGAATCCGTCCGGCCCAAGTCGGGAGCCCTCGAGTCGATCAGCTTTGAAGATGAAACCGGCAAGGCCGAGCAGATTCAGAGTGCCATCGGCGCAATCTCCATGGCACTCGGCATGGCAGGCATGTTCGGCCAGGACATGCCTCCCGAGATTCGCGGCTTCTTGACCAAGGTGCCGCCGCTCCTCGCCAAACTCGGCCCCGTCGCCGGCAAACTGGATTTCTTCCAGTCCACGAGCAGCTACACCACCTTCGAGAACGGTGCATGGCGCGAGCGCAGTGTCCAGAACTACAAGGGACCGCGCCCGCCCGATGCCGAAGAGGACGAGGCCAAGACGACCGACGACGCAAAGCCGGCACACAAGAAGGCCGCCGCCCCAAAGAAGAAGCCCAAGCCGGCGGCTGATGAAGACGAGGACGAATAATCACTGACATCCAGTTAGTGTTATCGCAATAAAAAAGAAAAGGCCCCGGCCGCTCACACGGTCGGGGCCTTTTTTAATCAACAAACAACGGACCAGCTTACATCTTGGTCATCGTGATGGTGCTCGACGGAGTCGCAAGCCCGAGGATCGTGTAGAACGCCGTCCCCGTCATCACGCCGCCGCCCTGATTGGTCACATCCAGCGTCACCAACGCGGTCAGAGCAGGATCATTCGGCGATGCGACGGTCCCGCTCCACTTAAACATGGCCCCATTGATCACCGGCGTCTGCGGGTTCGTCACCGGCTGATTGAGGTAGCTCGTCAACAGGCCGTTCGTGATCACCACCGGCCCCGTCGTGCCCGCCGGCAGCAACGAACCCGGTTGCGCGCTGTTCACCACCATGGTGTAGGTGCCATCGAGTGCGATGGCCGTGGAGAGATCGATCGGCGCGCCGCAACTGCTGCCCTGTCCGACAGCAAACGTTGCAACCACCAGCATCGACCACGCAAACTTGCGGCATGAATTCGGAGGCATCACGTTTTCCTTCTTACTGCTTCGCCAAGGTGACACTTAGCGGATTCGATGTCTGGCCCAACGCCGAAAATGTCATCGTGCCCACAAGCGTTCCGTTTCCCTGCAGATCGACATTCAGCGTAACCGTCGTGGTCACCGGAAACGGAATCTGAGACGAAAGAACCTTTGAGGCCGCCGATACCCAGATGTAATTCGCGCCGGTGACGGTAATGGCTTGCGGCGTCATATCCGTCGCACCAAGCTTGGTGAGCAGGCCGCCCGCAATGACGAGCGTAGGGTCCGTTCCGAGGTCTCCCGGATCTCCGCCGCCGGTCACAGTAATGAGATACGTCCCGTCCCGATCAATCGCCGATTGCGGCGGCGTGAGGTTGACGGGGGTAATCGTCTGGCAACCAACGCTGACCGCGACGACGAAGCAGGCGAAGATTCCGCCGAGAAGGCTTTTCCAATTCCGACCGATCATTCCATGTTCTCCTGAGTGGAGGATTGTTCTGAGGCCGCCGACGCGTCAGGGCGGGCCTTCGTTTTCATTTGGGGACAGCGAGCGAGGTGAGGCTGACACGTCCCTGTCTCACAGACCCCGGCAATCCGGCCGGTGGTTGAGGGGCAGGATAGGGGAAGGGGCTTGGAATGACAATCTCGCCTCTGCGTGGCCGAATTCCTCGATAGCGGAAATGGCCGCACCGGGCAAATCAATGACTCTGGGACTATTTCACTCATGTATGGACGACCGTATGTGTTTGATCCAACGAGAGTCACCAAGCTACAATTACTTGGATGGACATCCTATCCGAATCAAACGACTCGCCATTGCAAGGCGAATCGTGTTGACGCGAAAAGCCAAAGAGGAGGTTAGTTCATCGAGGTTCATCTCGGACGAAGTCATTGAGTCCATCGTGAATGCCCCACGCATTGAGAAAACCCTTCGCTCGTCCGCGGCGGGTCGCTCGGAAAGACTGTACGTCTTGAAGGGCAAAACGTTTGGAAACCTGCTTGTCTACACAAAGGGGAAAATCGTTCGCGACGCAGGCGAGGAAATGTTCTATATACTGATTTCATCCAAGCGAGCAACCTGACATGACCAATAGCGCTAGCCCCCAATTCAAGAAATGCCCAACTTGCGGTAGCACAAAAATCGGACTCGTTCGGGGGAATTACCAAACGACAGCCCGAGGAAAACCTATCGTCGTGGCGAACGTGAGACGCCACGAGTGTTCCAACTGTGGCGAAGTCTTGCTTGATTATGAGGCCGTAAAGAAGATCGAACTTCGACGATCTGCAAAACGCAAACTCCGCCAGCGGGCTTCTGCCTAACCTGCCGTTCCTGTGAGAGGGATCATGTGTCCTGCCTTTCCCGCTTCGTGGCGCGGCGTAAAGAACCGCCGCACCACAAACAACGTGCGATGTATCACGACGGATTCGCTTCAATGTGTTCCGGTGGCCGACGGATCTCGCCACGCGCCTGACGTCGCATATTCGAGAACACTGCTAGATTCGCGAAGTGCATGAACCCCAACACGCCGAGAACCAGCCCGATCTTCGTGCTGAAAAACTCCACGGCCTGCTGAACGTCCGTCGGCTTGTCACCGTACTTCAGTGCCGTGGTTACAAACCCGATGTTGATCAGATAGAACCCTACGACAAGCAGGTGATTGACCGAGTCAGCGAGCATTTCGTTGCCGTGAAACGCCTCGACGAGAAAGACTCGGCCGTTCTTGTGCAGCGTCTTTGCAACCCAAATGGTTAACATGACGCTCACTCCCATATAAAACCCATAAGTCCAAACTACCGTGTTCATAACTGCCATCCTTTCTATGCATCAGTCATTTCTGTAACGACAGAAATATACATCCAAAAAAACTCATGAGGCTCGGCCGAGCAGTTGCCTCACTTTGCCTCCCAGCTTGACAAACTTGACGATGGCCCCGCTCGGCAGACTCCGAATGTCGCCGTACCAACGGGACATGACTTCAAAAAACTCCAGCATCTCGGACAATCGTTGATGCGCAAATGCCTCCGATTTCCCAGCCTTCGCGGCGTCCTCAACACATTCCTTCAAAAAACACCGCGTCGGATCGCACTCTCGCTTCTTGCGCTCATCCATAATGACCTGAAACATCTCCCATACGTCCTTCATGGATTCAAAATGATCTCGTCGGTCCCCCATCTCATGCACAACGCGCACGATGCCCCACCCTTGAAGCTCCTTCAGGCTGTTGCTAACGTTGGACCGGGCGACGCCGAGCAATTCGGCGATCTGCTCCGCATTGAGCGCGGCGGGTGATAGAAAAAGCAGTGCATGAATCTGGGCCACCGTGCGGTTGATGCCCCAGCGATTCCCCATTTCCCCCCAGTGAAGGATGAACTTGCGAGCGGTTGGCGTGAGCGATTGCATGGTATTCCTGTTATTTCTGTCCTTACAGAATATACAGCAATACGAGCAGGTTGTCAAGTAATTTGGCTGGCCGTAAGCGAATACTCGTAACATCTTTCCAAGGCTGATGTTACGGAGCGAAGAAGTTGATATAGATAAGTGGGCTTGCGATTAACTCACCCTCGCCTCAATCCGAATTCACTACTCGCGCCACCGTCATAGATATCTCGCCATCACCGCGTATCTGGGCCACCACGCCGGCTTGGTCGAATTCCACTTCTCGCCATGCTGTGAAATTGGCTCCAATGACTTGGCTAAACCCTTCGCCATACTGCAATTCATGTCGCACAGTCGGCCTGATTAGCGCGCCATTATAGTAATAGAGCGCCCCACGAGGCTCACCCAAGAGGCGCGCGGTGTAGGTCAGATTGACGCGAGGATTCTCAGGGGTTGTCGATGTTTGAACCGAGAGAACGCGCTGGGCGTAATAGAACAAAGCTTCCGATGTCACCGCACCCGGATATTGTGAGAGTCGTTCACCATCAAAGTATGGTGCCTGCAATGGGTCACTATACCAAGTGGACCCAACGGTCGAAGCGAGGTCCTCGGACGTCTGAATCATTGCACGCTCGGTCTCATTCGCATAGGTGCGATTAATCGAAACGGTGGAACAGCCGGTGATCTCCTGATCAGGAACAGCCGGACTGGCCGCGTCATCAACCACAACCAGTGTCGGATCGACGACGCACGCATCAACAAAACTGTAATCACACCCAGGGACTACAAATTGGCACCCGGCCATCAAACAGGCAATGCCCACCACGGCGATTTGCGATCGTGCTACCCAACGCTTCACATCGCACCTCTTAAAGAGCACCGTTGTTCATGACACAGAAGTACTTACATCACCGTCGCCACGCACCTCAATGACATCGCCTGCTTCATCGAACTCCACTTCCCGCCACACATAAATCCCAGCGGCGGCGAGTGGTCCATACCATTCTGAATAACCCAGGGTAAGGCGCACAATTGTTCTACGCGCAGCGCTCTGGAAGTTGGCCCCCACGGGCTGGTCCACGACGCGTGCCGTATAGGTCAGGCCACCCCGAATGTTCCCCCGCTCGGTCGATGTCTGATAGGTAAGAATGCGAAATGTATAATACACCAATGCCTCTGACGTAACGGCATTGGTCGCCAGCGCATCTCCGATCAGGTATGCAGGCTCTCCGTTCCCTTCGTAATACCCCAACATCGCCGTTGTGCTTACCCACGTTGGCCCGATAGTCGACGCAAGGTCCTCCGCTCGCTGAATCAATTCTCGCTCCGCATCACTTTCAAAAGTTCGAACAATCGACACCTCAAAGCAGCCTGTGAATTCTTGATCAGGTACGATGGGAATCGATGATGCGTCCATTTGGACAAGTGTGTTGCCTACGTCACATGGCGGAATAAAGCATCCGGAGATAATGCACGGAAAAAGTAGGATATCGAGGAGCGACGGCCCACCGCCTATTCCAACGCATCCCGTCGACAAACACAGAATGGTTACGGCATGGACGATCAGGAAAACAGGGCGGCTTTTCATCGGTTACCTCTTAAGAAATCAATACTGCAACGACATAGGTGCCCCAGCACAGAACGCCGGATATACTCCAGCCACCCCATGAAGTCGCATACCCGCCCTCCGCGCAACGTAGTTCCTGCCTGAAATTCCAGAATAAAATTAGTGGTTGGGAATTGCCGGCTCGAAATGCCTCAAGTCATAACGTCAACCACCGCAATCCGTTACGCCCGATTGCGTCGTCGAAGCAGCGGCAACCCAAGCATCAGAATGACCATGCTCGCCGCCGCCGGCTCCGGCACCGGCTCGCCGCCGAGCGTAAACGCCGTGTCGTGTTTGGCTCCGGACTCGGTCCAGAATGGCGTGAAGAAAAGGTCGAAACCATTGTGCGGCCGGCCGAGCTGCGTGAGATTCGTCATCTCGACGCCCCAGAGCGGCGGATAATTCACGTTGGCCTGAATCTCGATCCAGTACTGAACTCCATCTTCCGCGAAAAAGGCATCGGGCAAACTTGCTGAATACTCAAAGCTGGTCGGCCCGCCGCCGCCGGGGGCACTCGTCGCGGGGACGTTGTTGTAGATCGCCAGCGCCTCCGAATACTTCGGCGGCAGACCCGCCGCATCACTGCCGGCCGGATGGCCGGTGTTGTCGTCGGGCCAGAAAATGATATTGAACGTGTCGATCGGCGTCGGCGTGCCGGTCATAAAGCGGCCGATCCAGTTGACCTCAGTGATCCGCCAGTCGCCGGAGATGTCGGAACTCGCGCCGAGCGTGAAGTCATCGGCCACGCCGGCATCGAAACCAAATCCGGCATCTTTTTGCGAAGCTTGAATATCACCGGAGGTAAAGAGCGGCCCGCCGTTCGGCGTGATGTTATCGAAGATGATCGGCCGGGCCGACGCAGTCGTAGCGAGGCTCAAAACAACGGCGAGAGTGATAGCGCGAAACATAACGGCGTCCTTTCAACCCTCTCGTTCCCGTACGGACTGGATTATATCACAAACAGAGGTGGATTGCGCAATGGCCCCGGGATCGGGCTTATTTCAGCTCGACCGACCAATACGCATTATCTAGGAAGGACTTCCAGCTTGCGTACCGGTCGTCCGCCAACTTCAGGCTCAGCACGGGGTTGCGCTTCGGCTTCTTGGGCGGCGTGATCAAATGCATGCCGGCCTGCTCGGGGTTGCGGCCGCCCTTGCGGATGTTGCACTTGAGGCAGGCGCAGACGATGTTCTCCCACGACGTCTTGCCGCCAAGGCTGCGCGGGTGGACGTGGTCGAGCGAAAGCTCGGTCGTCGGAAAACGCTTGCCGCAATACTGGCAGCGATTGCCGTCGCGGGCATAAATGTTTCGCCGATTGAACTTCACCGATTGCTGCGGCAGCCGGTCGTAGATGGCAAGTCGAATGATTCGTGGCACGGCGATGTCGAAGCGAACCGTACGAATCCAGTCGTGGGCATCCGGCTCGAATTCGCGGGCCAGGTCGGAAAGCTCGCACCATTCGGAATAGTCGTAGGAGATGTACTTGCCGTCCTCAACATGGACGACCTCGGCAAGATCGCGAAACAGGAGGCTGAATGCCCGCTTTACACCCACGACGCGCACGGCGAGGTAGTGCCGGTTCAGAACCAGCACGTTGCAGCTCATGCCTTTGGTGTGCGCCAATGCGGGCGACATCGAATCACTCCGGGACTGTGTGGAAGGAACTCCCCGGAACCCCATACGCCGGGGACCCATGCCTAGGCAGGAAGACCATCCGACACCCCGCGCGCAAGTCGCGGTCGATACTTAATCTTATGGAACTGGATGGGATTTCGCAAGGGGCCGGTAATAAAGCAACGCCCGAATTAACCGGACCTAATCACAGGGAAACGAGCCTGTAATCAGGTAGCCGAGTTCTCAGCAAGCTTGGCCCGCTCCCATTTCTTCACCCAGGGTGAAAACAGGAACAGCAGAACACCCGCGACGATGCCCCAGATCATCAGGCGATAGAACAACGTTCCAAAGCCCCATTTTTCCTGCTTACTGGCGAACTCACCCGCGACAACGTGGCCGAAGCTGGTGGTCAGGAACCAGAAGCCCATCATGAATGCCCCGAGCCTCTGCGGAGCCATCTTGGTGATCATTGAAAGTCCAACCGGCGAAACACACAGTTCTCCCATGGTGTGAACAAAATAGGTCGCCAGGAGCAACCCGACAGCGGCCTTGCCGCCCGAATCCGCCTGCTTCGCCGCCCAGACAAGGAAGATGTAGCCCGCCCCTACTTGCAGCAGGCCGAGTACGAACTTAATAACCGACGAGGGGTTGAGATTCATTTTTCCAAGCCGCGCCCAGAGCCAGGAAAAGACCGGGGCGAGAAGGACGATGAAAATCGCATTGACGGATTGGAAGTTCGACGCGGGTCGTTCAGAGCCAAACATGGTTCGATCCACGTGCTGATCCGTGAAGATACTGATCGAACTACCCGCCTGCTCAAACGCGCCCCAGAAGGCCAGTGAGGAAATGGAAAGGATGATGGCGACATAGATGCCTTGCCGCTCGACCTTTGTGCATTTGGAAGCTTCATAAGAAATGAAGAAAAAGAATGCGATGGCGGCACCGGGGGCAGCCCATTCGGAGACCTTGTCCGGCATCGATACGAGCAACGCCGCCAGGGGCACGAACACGAATGCCCCGCCAAACGTGAGGAAATCCTTCGACGTAAAGCGCTTCTTGCCGAAATCGTTCGCCGCGCTCTTTGGCGGCAGCCCCTTGTCGCCAAGCAAATGTCCGAAGGCTGTAAAGCAAATGAGTCCGAGGACCATACCAGCGCCTGCGAGCAGAAAGCCATAATGGAAGCCGTAGGTCTCTCCAATCGTGCCGCAGACCAAGGGGGCGATGGTGGCGCCAATGTTGATACCCATATAGAAGATCGTGAACGCGCTATCACGGCGGGCATCGCCGGGGGCGTAGAGGCTGCCGACCATGGTCGAGATGTTCGGCTTAAAAAAGCCGTTGCCGATGATGATCAACCCCAGCGCAGCATAGAGCGCGAGATTCGTTTGTTTGATGAATCCCAAGCCTGGCAGCGCTAGCCCAAACTCGCCAAGGGCCATGAGTATTCCACCCAGTACGATGGCGCGACGATACCCGAGGACGCGATCGGCAAGGAGACCGCCGAGCAGTGGCGTCGCATACAAGAGTCCGTTGAATGCGCCATAGGAAAGCGAGCTGAATTCTTTGTTAAAAAGGTAGGACTTCGTTAAATAGAAAATGAGCAGCGCTCTCATGCCGTAAAAGTTGAAACGCTCCCACAGCTCGGCGAAGAAGAGCACAAAAAGCCCGACGGGGTGGCCGAGAATTTCTCGTTGACCCGCAGGGTGCGATCCAAATCCCGGAGCCGGCATGGAGGCGGTGTTCGACATGGAGTGTTCTCTCCTCAATTCGCGGGCGGCACCCCGCGCGTGTGGACGTGGCGAGTAGGGTAACGAACTGCCGCGGGAATTGGGAGCGACATTTCCGCAGCGTTTTTCAAAGCACGACGCCCCCGACCGATAACGTTATCACGCGCCGGGCCGAGAAGGTACTTACCTGCACCGCCCCTTCGACCGATATACCGGATCATGGACCCGATCATTCCGCAGAAAGAACCCGCGCCGCGATCGTGGCGCGGCATCGTCATCTCGGCCGGCCTCATTGTCCTTGGCGTCACACCCTGGGCCAATGCCCAGCTTCCGACGCCCGACTTGCCGGCGTTCTGCCCGCCGCTCACCGCGTTCGCGCAGCCGACACTTTTCAACCTGATCTTCGGCACGACGCCGATCAAGTTCCCGTATGCATGAGTGAATGGTCTTCAGTCCCGAGGCGTGAGTCTTGAGGACGTGGGACTTTGATGTGCTCCTGCAACTCCGACTGCGTCGGGATTGGCCACCAGTATTGCTCAGGGTTCGCGCGGATGGCCCCTTCAAGGCGCGCCAGGATCTCGCGCATCACCAACTCATCATCACTGAACGCATCCGGCTCGATCACCCCGTGCAGACGGACATCGAAGTGGAATGCCTCGTCGCGCCTGCGACAGGTCATCGCTGCAATCGGCACTCGATGCCATCGCGCCAATCGCGGAATCGTAGGGTAACAACGAAGCGTGCGGCCAAGAAAGTCGGCGTGCAATGCCGGGCCACGCGGGCGTTCATTCTCTGCAACGAGTAACACCATCCCGCGCTGATCGAGCACCTCCGGCACGCGCCGGCTTGCATCGTCGCGGTCAATGATGTGAACCTGCGGAAACGAATAAAGGTCATCCTGCCACGCCCGAAGCGCGGGATGATTGAAGCGATCAGCGACGACATGGATCGGCCGGCCAATGGTCCCGAGCACCCATGCAAGCACGCCGACGTTACCGAAGTACGGCGTCGCCACGATGCACCCGCGATCGCCGTTCGCCAGAGCCTGCAACTGCGACTCACCCGTCATCGAGATCATCGAACGCCACGTCTCTTCGCGGAGTTTCCCCCGGGCGAACAGGACCTCAGAACAGAACCGGCCCGCATGTTCGTACATGCCCGCGACGATGCGATCGGCGGCCGCCGACTCATTCAACCAGTCTCGCGCCCGAGTCTCCGCCCGCGCTCGCGTCGGCGTGTTCAACGAATGCACCATCCGACCAATCCGCCGCGCCAGCCGATCCGCCCGGTTCACGCCAAGCAACCGAAACGCCGGCGCAACAAATCGCCGCAGATAAAAATAACGAAGGGTCTCAAGGTCCACCCATGTGGATCGGCTATTAGCGCCCGAATGGGCGAGTGGATGGAATAAGGCGGAATCAACGCTGGCGAACGATCGCTACTCGACAGTGGAGCGGCCGCGCCCACCAGACCGGGTAAGGTCGCGGCGCGAAACGCGGGCCAATTTCACCAAGAGGCGTAGTGCAGCGTTGACCGCATTGGAATTGGGAAATGCCTTCGCCACGTCTGGCGCAAGCACGACGACGTTGGCCTTCTCAGAAAATTGGGAGGCGTATTTACCCCTCACACCGCCGCTGAAATCATACTCGGATCGCATAGCGCTACGAGAATTCTGCTTTCGTTTAGTCTTCATAATATCCGCGCTCTCCAGCAGTGGCCGTTAGTGTGTTGCCTATTCTACGCCACCATCGCCGTATCGCTGATCCCCTCGCCCGCCGGCCGGGAAGCCACGACATTTTCATACACGCGATGGTAATTCTCCGCGAAGGCCCGCACGCTGAAGACCTCGTACGCCTGGCCGCGGGCTGTGTCGGTCACTTTCCGCCGAAGTTCGACATCCTCGATCGCCGTCAGCAGCCGCGCCGCGAGCACGCGCGCCTCGCCCGCCTTGCAAAGCAGGCCGTTGTGCCGGTCGGCGATGATCTCGGCGACCGACCGCACCGCCGACCCGACGATAACAACACCCGCCGCCATGGCGTGCGCGAGCGGCTCGGTGTTGATCTCCTCGATAGCCGGCGCGCAAAAGACGTCGGCACACGCTGCGAGTCGCGACCATGTCCAACGCGACTCCGGCAGCACAAGCATGTGCTCCATCCGAATGCTCGCGACGAATCGCCGCAGCCGCGCGGTCTCGGTGGAGTCGTAGGGCAGGATCACGCGAATCCCGCGATGAATCTGGGCGACGATGGCCGCCGCCCACAAGCCGACATATTGCCCACCGCCCATGCTCGCCGGCCCGTGCATGAGCACCACCGGACCACTCTCGCCCACGAGCGCAGCGCGTTCGCCCGACTTTCGCGCATCGTTGATCGCCGAAAAATCCACGCCGCCGCGAATCACCACCACCCGCTCCGGCGACAGCCCGGCCGTGAGCAAGCGCGTGCGAATGATCTGACTGCCCGCCACAACGGTCGCGCCCGCGGGCAGGGCGCGAATCCACTTCGCAGCCTCGCGCGTCTGAAGCGGATCGTTAATCGTGAGGATGAGCGGCATTCCCTTGAGCCGCGCGGCCGCCGTTCGCACGGCATCGATCCCCCACGTGTGCACCAGATTCGCGCCGTCGCGCCGCGCAGCCCGACCCAGCCCCGGCGACCAGTTCAACTCCGCCAGCACGCGACGCGGCGTCGGCGTCGGCCTCTGCCCAAGGAAGGCCGCAGCCGGCGAACGATCGACGCCGTCCATCGCGCAGACCGTCGACGCGACGCCGAGCGACCCGGACTTCGCGCGAAGCGTCGCCAGCGTCTGAAGCTGCGTCTCGTCCGTGGTCTCGTCGATCAGATGCAGAATGCGGGTCACTTCTCAAGTTCCCGGTGGCCGTAGAACATCATGGCGACTTGCTTGCCGAGCTTGATGCCAAGCTCGGTGGCGATGTCGGAGGCGCTCTTCTCGCTGTCAATCGGAATCGGCGCCGAGGTGACGGTGACGCGCTTGCCCGATTCCTCGCTCGGCCAGACGCGGACATCCTTCTCGCGATTGGTCGAGAGCACCTTCACGCGGACGGTGAACTCGCCCTTGTAGACCGGCGCGCCCGGTTCGCCATGCAGCGTAAACCGTTCGACGTTGAGGTACAGCACCTGCTCGGCGCCGAGTTTCTCGCCCACCTGCCGAATGCTGTAGCGACCATATTTCTTGTCGGTCTGCGCCAGTCGCTGCCACTCCTCAAACGGGATGACGTTTTGATTCACCTTGAACTCGGCGAAGTTCACGGCGATGGTCTTGTGGGCCTCGCGAATGGACTTCGGCTCGGTGACGATGGCGCTGCGATCATCAATCAGCACCAGCAGCGGCTCCTTCGTCAGCGTGAATTCAGCGGGGATCCAGTCGCCGCCGGTCATGTTGGCCCACGCCGACGCGACTTGCTGGCAACCGGATGAAAGCGGAATCATGACGCAGAGCGCAACCACCGCACTCAGGGCAAGCCCGCCGCGAAGTCGATTCGACCGTGGATTACACCCGCGCATCAACACTCAACGCTCCCCGGGGCCGCGTAACGAAACTTCATGATCGTAAAACTTCTGCGCCACCACCTGGCCGAACTCGACGACGGTCTCCCGGATCAGGTCGCCATCGGTCAGGTCGTTCACGTGCTTGTCGGTGGCCTTTGGATAGGTGCAGGCGATATCCGTGTTATACGTCGATTCCTCGCCGCTGCCGATCCCGCATTCATACACATTGATCGTGCCACGCACCTTGCCCTTGCGCAGCTCCTGCGCCACCGAGCCCCGGGCCGTGTATTCCAGCAGATCAACGCGAATCACAATGTCGCACTTGAGCCGCTTGCACAACTCCTCGGTGGGCATCTGCTCCCAGTTCAGCCCCGACTTCTCCTGCAGCGTCTCGACATCGCGCCCTGAGACAAACGTCGCCTTCTCCAGATTCTTCTTCAAGTGATACACAATCGCGTCGCACACCCGCCGTCGCGCCAGCGGGTCGACGTCGAGCGTCGGGCGGTCCGCCCACACCACGATGGCCACCGTCTGCGAACCGATCTTGGTGTATTCCGCCTTGACCGGCTTGCCCTTCTCCGGCGTGAGGAAGTACATCGCCTGACAGCCGACCAGCATCGGCAACACCGCCAGTAACAGGAGTCGCGTGCGCAGAATCGGTTTCAAAACCCATGTGGCACGGGCGTCTCGCCTGTGTAAAACGGGTTTTGAAGCAGCCTGTCGAAACATCCGACTCATGCGATCACCTGTAGGGGAGTATCCCCGTCGCCAGCCCGTGTGCGATCTTAAACCCCCAGCCGCCAAGAAGTAACAAACCAAATCCGAGCATGAGCCGCACCGGGCCGATGCGATCCCAGTTGAGCACGACAAGGTACCCGCGAATCGCCGCTCGCAGGCCGACAACCAGCACGATCACCGTCAGCACACACAGCACCGCCCCGGCCGGCTGGGCCAGCGCTGCACGGAACGGGTGGCCGTGCATCAACTCCGCGAACGACGTCGTCATCCCGCAGGTCGGACAGGGCAGCCCGCTGGCAAGCACAAAGCTGCACGGCGGCAGGCCAAGCGCCTCATGCGTGCCATGGCCGCGTGCATCGGGCGTGAGCATCGTGGCCATCGTGAGCACCGCCCCGCACACGACGCTGACGCCAAGCCACGCGATCCGCCCCTGAACGGAGAGCCGCTCACGCGGGCCGAGCCAGGATCGTGCGACGGTTCGCGCGGCGGATGACAGGATGGGTCGAGCAGTAATCACAGGGAGGCATTGTGGCCGCAAACGGTTGGCAGGCAAAGCGGTTACAGGATGATAGGCCGTTTGCAGCGCAAAGTATCCTGTGGGACCGGTTTTCAACCGGTCATGGTGTGCTCGTGCGAGATTCCCTTCTCGCACGGAATGTGATGGGAATCCTTTCCCATGGAATCGTCAGCGGCTTCCTCGCAATTCGCGGGAAGGGATTCCCGCCGAGTTGGGTGCGAGAAGGGATTCTCGCACCAGCGGCCAGCGGCTCGATCATGTTCTGTCGGATAGTTCTTCTACGCGGATTCCTTTGTGATGGTGCGTGCGATCGTTTGGTTTTTTGCGGCGGTGTTGATCACCTTTGCTGAGGATTTCGTGGATCGAGGCTCGCGCGGTTGGGTCGGTGCGCGAGAATCGCCCGGAGGGCGGGCGATGGTTGCCAGTGGGTTCAGCCACTGGAACAGGCGGTTGCGTCAGGGTAAATCAGTTTGCCCGTTTTCTTTACAAAATTTACAGGAATCTTTGGGTTATTGGCATCCTTGCCACCCTTCTCATGCCATTTCTTCTCCCAAGCACCAAAGTACGGCTCTAATTGTACCGGAGTCATCAAATAGACTTCTTGCAGCTCGATGTTTCGGTAGATCGCAAAAATCCAATCCACTTTCCGATACTTGGCGATAATAACAGGGTTTAGGTGGTGATGTGTACTGAAGCTCAACGTAAGTTCAATGTTGACGGACTTCAGCTCGTACTCGCGTCCAGTTGCATCGCGCGCGTCGTTGCCCTCGCGGCCTTTGATCCCCGTAAGCCCGGTCAACAGCAGCACTTGAAGCAACTTACCGCCGTTGTCCTGAAAAATATCGCTGATACCGTGCCGAGTGGCAAGTTCTTGGTATTTCTGGACCGCAGGAAACAGCCTGCGAAGTTCCTCAAAGTCGGGGTGTGGTTTCATTGGGCCACCTCCCGCAGCAGCTCGGAGAGTGACACTCCGAGCGCCGTCGCAAGCTTGTCCATATTGTCGATAGAGACGTTCCGCTCGCCGCGTTCGATGGAGCCGACATACGTTCGGTGAAGCTTGGCGGCCGCAGCAAGGCCTTCCTGGGACATGCCACGAGCCACTCGATGCCGCCGGACGTTACCTGCAAAGATCTGGCGCGCAATTTGCTTTGGCCTTCGCGTTACCATTAGGTTTAGCGTGGGGCCTTGATGACTCTGCGCCTACAGCCGTAAAGTAGCACTATCGTGGAGCTTGACGATGGACAATGTATCAAGCACTTTTCACTCAAGCCGCCAACCGGTGTACCGCGCCGAGTATGGAGCAGCTTACTGTGGTGACTCGCTGGAACTCTTGGCCGACCTAAAGGATGGAACCGTAAACCTTGTTGTGACCAGCCCCCCTTTTGCCCTTCAAAGGCAGAAAGAGTATGGCAACGAGGTTCAGGATCGGTATGTCGATTGGCTGCTTCAGTTTGCCCGCCTCGTTTATCACAAGCTCACGCCGGATGGAAGTTTCGTAATCGATATTGGCGGCGCGTACGAGAAAGGCGTACCAACGAGAAGCCTATACCCTTTTCGCTTTGCAATTCGTGCGTGCGATGAAGTCGGCTTTAAGCTCGCAGAGGACTTCTATTGGTTCAACCCTTCAAAGCTCCCAAGTCCGATCGAGTGGGTTAACAAACGCAAAATTCGCGTGAAAGATTCGGTCAACACTGTTTGGTGGCTCTCAAAAACGGAATGGCCCAAGGCAGATGTTTCTAGAGTTCTTACCCAATACAGTGACCGCATGAAAAAGCTATTGCAGGACCCTGAGAGCTATTACAGTCCGAAGAAGCGGCCATCCGGTCATGATATTAGCAAAGGCTTTGCCAAGGACAATGGTGGTGCTATTCCATCAAATCTATTGCAGATCCCCAACTCGGAATCAAATGGGCAGTACCTGCGCGGATGCAAATTACTTGAGATGCTAGGGCATCCTGCGCGATTCCCGACAAAGCTTCCGGAGTTTTTCATCCGCTTTCTGACACAGCCCGGCGATCTTGTTGTCGACATGTTTGCCGGATCCAACACAACAGGGTCCGTCGCTGAGGTGGAAGCCCGTCGTTGGTTGTCGTTCGATCTTGACTTGGAGTATCTAGCAACCTCGGCATTTCGATTCGTTCAACCAAATACACCGGAGGAACAACTTCGAGAACTTTATGCCGCAATCATGGCAGGACTTCCAGTAGATATGAGGGACTATTTCGTTCAGAAAAAGCTATTTATCTGAGTTGCAGTGATCAAGAAAATCCAGAGAGTGCGAGCGAACCTCTCGTGACACGCCCAAGGTTGTCAGTGCCGAATAGCTTCACGTTGCTTTCTTTTATGATATAATGTCATCATGGAAAAGAAGAAAAAGAAGCCAACGGCGTCATCAAAGGAAGCGAAAGACGGTGGCGAAGGCGGCCCAGGCTCAAAGTACCCGCGACACTCGCTCCCTAAGGCCCTCAGAATTCCAAGTGCCATTTTAGATCAGAACGCAGGTAGGTCATGCGCGGAAGTGAAGGCGGCCGAATACGCCAAGGTCGGTTATCACGGCCCAACACGGCTAGAAATCAGCTCTGCGATAAAGTACGGACTTCTCGATCGCCCGACTGATGGCGAGGTCGGGCTTACGGATCTTGCAAAGAAGATTCTGCGCCCCCAAAAGCCCACGGATGAGGTCGACGGGCTTCGAGAGGCAGTGCAGAAGGCGCCGGTTCTGTCGGCAGTCTACTCCCACTATCGCGGCGAGAATCTTCCCGAAGCAAAGTTCCTTCAAAACGCACTCACTGACACGTTCAAGGTTCCGGCGAGTAAGGTCCAAGAGTTTCTCGATGTTTTTGTTGAGTCTCTCCAGGCTGCCAAGCTGATTGAGGAGCGCGATGGCAAATCGCGCATTCTCGATGTAACGCATACGAGTGCTGCGCCGACTGACAATACGAAGATGCTTCAGAAACTTGGGAAGGAAGCAGAAGTTTCGTCGGGCGACTCGTGCTTCGTCATAATGCCGTTCGCCCCGCCGATTGGCAACTACTACAGCACCGTTTACGAGCCCGCCATTCGAAAAGCTGGGTTGATGCCAGTGCGCGCGGACTGTGACATCTTTGGTACAGGCAAGATCATCGATCAGGTCTGGCGCGGTATCACTGCGGCAAAGGTCCTTGTCGCGGAGCTGACTACTCGGAACGCCAACGTATTCTACGAGCTTGGACTTGCCCATGCGCTGAAAAAACCCGTAGTTCTCGTTTCAGCTACGGAACAAGACGTGCCGTTCGACTTGCGGCACATTCGCGTGATCTACTACGATACTTCCGATCCATTCTGGGGCCAGAAGCTTGTCGACAAAGTTGCAGAAAACGTCTTATCAGCGATCAAGAAACCTGAGGAAGCGTTGTTCGAGAGCGTCTTGTCCAAATAAATAAATATTGCTGACCGCCCACTGTCAGCCAAGTCGGCCCAATATGCTTAGATTCTGGCTCTAACTCCTTACCAAACAAACACCTATCACAATCCACGCCCGCTCAGAAACACTGATCAAGATTGATAGATAAGAGGAAAAAGTGCGCCTATCGCCGCGAACCATCCTCGCAAGCGGCCGCGCCCGCTTCGCGCCTGCTTTTTGACATCCCGTCGCTTCCCCCCCTCCACTGTCGCCTCTCTCCAACTCTACCCTCTGGGCGAAGCCCGTCCCACCTAATCCCAGTTAATCCCACTTTGTCCCAGTTCTTTTTCGCTTCCCACCACCCGCCGAAGCAGCCCTCGACGCCATATTCAGACAAACTGCCGCAATTCACCATGGCCCGCGCCTCAAGTCTCAGGACTCAGGTCTCAGGACTCCCCAAAAATGTTACAAACCCCCAACCCCCATTCCCACGCCAAAAACAAAGAACCGCGTGAAACACCGAGCATCTATGAAGCGATGCGAGTCAAGGTGGACGTTCCGGGTTTGTGGGGAAGCATCTTCCGAACAGTCCCGTCGCCGTCGGCATCGGTCGAATCTGCCCATCTCAGCCGCTGCCGCTGCGGGGGTGCTT
>JACRIM010000015.1 GCA_016235815.1 Planctomycetota bacterium | reverse complement strand
CGAAGCAAGTCCAAGGCCTCGCGCTCCGCCTCGGTCAACTTGATCCCACGTCCCATGACGACCTCCCGACGGCTCCGCCGTCTCTTCAAAGGTCGACCAATTGGACCGGATCGAATGAATCATTCTGCGGTGCTACTTAGAGTCCTGAGACCTGAGTCTTGAGCGATGAGGTACCTACTCGTTTACGGGGGCCTTTTGGATGGAATCATCGCTTGGCGATAAGAGAAAACACAGAAAACAGGCCGATCTTGAGCCTGCCAACCCTCGAGACTCAAGACTCAGGACTATGCCCCCGGACACTTGGTCCTGTATAACAATGGAATTAGGAATCATAACTTTACTCCGCCCCCCTCTGCCGCGTATAATTTCTGGGCACTCGGGGGCACACGCCGCGTTACTTTTTCCTGCGGAGGACATGCAATCATGAATCGAACCAGCCGACGTAAGGCCTTTACCCTCATTGAGTTACTGACGGTCATGGCCATCATCACCCTGCTCATTGGCATCCTGACACCCGCCTTGGGTGCTGCCCGCGACAAGGCCCGCACCACAGCCGTCCGGGCACAACTAAACGCCATGGAAGTCGGCCTCGAGAGCTTCCAGGGTGACGAGGGCAAGTACCCGGCCTCAAATGCAGTCTTTTACGCCAACGACATAAATAACGCTGGCGGAAACCTCACTGCAGAATTGAACAACTGGGAAGTTGGAATCGAAACTGCTCCCCTGCAAGGGGCGCATCTGCTCGTTGATGCTTTGGTCGGTCGCGATTTCCTCGGTTATGACCCGAAGCCAACGGTGGCTGGCACCTATGACCGCTGGACGCCAACCAATGCACGTCGTTCCCCCTATATTCCAGTCGATGGAGTGGACGTAACCTCGACGGATAAGCCGCCCGAGGATGCATTCGGTCGCCTCGTAACTGCCAATGTGGGTGGCCAGAGCTTAAATCCACAACCAAGCATCCAAGGTTCTGGAGCTACGTCGCTGCTTTGCCGCGTCTTTCGTGACAAGTTCGGCTGGCCGATCCTCTACTATCGCGCCAATCCGTCGGCCACGGCGACAACACCTATTATTACCTCACTACTCGCTACGCCTCCACCTAACCCGAACTACGGCAACGGTTTTTACGATGGTCAGGACAATGCAGGTTTCACAAGTTATCCCAGTTCACCACACAAGATTTCTGACGCCGATCAGGAACTCCCATTTGTTGCACCTCCTGGCAATTACGGCACGGTTTTGTCTAACAAGTTTGCCGAATTCATCCGCTCGATTCGCGCCTCGTCCTATGACACGACGGTCGCGCCACCCGCGCCGGCCCCGATCCTGAATCCACGACCTGTTAAGTCGGATCGCTTCATCCTGCTCTCGCCCGGCAAGGACGGCCTCTACGGCAACCTCGATGACGTTGCCAACTTCCAGGTGCTGTCGAACGAGCGTTAATCGCCCGACGACACGACGATCTCGACCAATTCAAAACGGCACGGACCTCGCGTCCGTGCCGTCTTCTTTTCCGAGCCGCGCGTGTTTGCAAGCGGGTTCGTTCATGCCATTCATCTCGAACCACGAAAATGCAATCTCGGAAAACAAAACAGCCGCGATCAAACCGGCGTGTCCGGCCTTGATCGCGGCTGTCGCGCCACGCTGCTTGGAAGCGTGGCGGGCACCGCGGCGTGTTGCGAGCACGGGGTCCGCGGCACAGGTGGAGTGGGAGCAAGCTAATTCTTAGCCGTGCCGCTCTGCGA
This sequence comes from Planctomycetota bacterium, assembly GCA_016235815.1. Classification (GTDB taxonomy): domain Bacteria; phylum Planctomycetota; class Phycisphaerae; order UBA1845; family UTPLA1; genus JACRIM01. Next base: position 30,826 of record JACRIM010000015.1, on the reverse strand, counting down.
ATCCTGCAGTCGCAGATACTTCTTGTGCAGTTCGGGCTGTGCGGCGCGAAGCGCGTCGGCGTTGTCATACACCGTCACCAGTTCCTCGCCGCCCGATCGCGTGGTCACGCGAATCTTCCCGTCCGACATCGTCTCAAAGCTCGTCTTGGCCTTGCGACCAAAGGCGAACGTCGCCGGCTCACCGGGCAACCCAGGCACGCCGTCCAGTTTCTTCATGAACACGTTGGCTTTGCCCATCGCCCCATGAGCGTTCTTCATGGCCTCGTGAATCTTCAGCTTGACCTCATCATCGAGACCCTGAATGTGCATATCGGCATCGCCAAAGAACTGAAACGCGCCGTTCGGATCAAAGCACATTGTCTTCGACAGTTCCGGCTCGGCCGCCTTGAACTCTTCCTCGGTGTTGTACGTCTTCGTCGAGGTGGACTCCTTGCCGTTCTCCTTGGTCGTGGTTGTGACGGTGATCTTGCCGTCGTCGCCCTTCTCGATACGAGTCATGTGCTCATCATCTTTGTGCATCATGATCTGCATGTTCGAGCCGACGCCGCCAAACGGAATCTTGACGTTGAAATCCTTCGCATCCGGGATGAACTTCCACACATCCGGAAGGTCGGCCTGGTTGAAGTTCTTGAAGACCCAGTTGCCTTTGTCATCCTTCTGCAACATGCCGCCGCGATTGAAGATGCGATCGCCGAAGATCTCCTCGTCATCGTTCTTGTATTTCGACACGCCGATCTGCTCGGGCCGGGCGCCGATGGTGATCGTCGCCGTCACCCGCTGGCCGCCGCGTAGCAAGGTCAGCGAATGCGTTTCACCGGGCTTGTAGCCCTGGATGATCGACATGAAATCATCGATCTTGCTGGAGACATTCTGGCCGTCGATCGCCGTGATGATGTCATACTGCTGCAGGCCCGCCGTATCGGCCGGGGAGCCTTCCACCACGTTTGTCACGACCTGGCCGGTGCCGGCGTCGAGTCGCAACTGCGACGCGAGCGGCTTGGCCACCGGGCCGAACGCAATACCCAGCCACGGTCCGCCCGGCTGCGCCGCCTGCATCGGCTGACCCGCGACGAAGTGCAGCGTGTGGCCGCCATCTTCACCATCGACATCCACGTTTCCAGATTGCGTATCAACCCACATCACATGGGCCTTCGCCCCCTGTGTCGGCGGATCGATCATGCCGACGCCCACATTCGCCACGACGGACGACATGGACCACACCATCAATGCTTGAACCATCAACATAACGAACGACTCCTTTGCTTGCGTTCCCGCGCCGCGATCGCGTTCAAGGGAACATCCTGTGGCAGACTCGCACTTGTTTCTCGTTACAACTCGCCGGAGATGGGGACCATCCGCGTCGATTGTTTGCCGCGCTCGAACAGATAAATCTCGTTGTTCGGCCCGCGAATGCCGATCACATCTCGTTGAATGTCGCGCTGCCGATACCGCGGCAACACGTCGCCGCCGTTGTAATCGACGTACGTCGGCTCCATGGATTGATGCGTCGAATTCGGCGCGACGCGCTTGTCATTCTGCGTAATCGACGGTCGCGAACCGGTGCCGAGGCTTCGCCAGACACCCGGCACAAATGAAAACGCCAGGACGGCAGCCGCGGTCAGCACCGCGCCCGCGGTGGCGAGCCACAAACCGCGCCGCACGGACCCCGCGGCCGCCGTCGTGGCGCTCTCAAACTCCATTCGAAGGGCCTTCGCCGCCGACGCATCCTGCGCTTGATACTCGTCGTAAAGCCGCCGCGCTGCCTCATTCCGAAGCAGGCAGGACGCCAATTCGGTCAGTTCCGTCGGTGTGGCTTCGCCATCCAACGCCCGGCAGATCAACCGCTCGGTGGCCTCATCGACATTTGGTAGTGGCGTTTCGAAATCCGTCATGGCTGAATCACTCGCTCTTCAGGGCACTTCGCAAGTGCCGTCTGGCTCGCACCAATCGCGTCTCCACCGTATCAACCGGAAGGCCCAACGCCTCGCCGATCTGGGCATAGCTCCATTCCTCCAGATGCCGGAGGATGAACGGCTCGCGATAGATCGGCGGCAGCGCGTCAATCGCCGCAAGCACCCGCCGATGTTCCTCCGCGATGATCAGCCGCTTTGCCGGGTCGGCGCCGCGACTGGGTGAATCCTCATTGAATGCCCGCCGAGACTTTCGCTCCCGGGCATGCTTCAGGCCGACGTCGATGGCCGCGTTCTTGGCCATCCGATACAGCCAGCCGCGCCACCGGGCCGGATCGACCAGCGTGCCGATCTGCTGCCACACCGTGGCCCAGACACGTTGCACGATGTCATCGACGCTCGCCGGGTCCCCGCTCGTGGCATACACCACATTGCGAACCCAGCGATCATGCCGGCGCACGAAGGCATCAAGGGCGCTTCGCTCGCCTTTCTGAGCCGCGGCGATCAGCTCGTGATCGCCGTCGTCCATGCCAAGCGCCATCATCGCGTCCACACACCCTTTCAAGACGATCAGCCCGCCCTATCCCTGTCACAGATTATGGGGCCGGTACCCGGGTTTGAACGCAACGATACAACCGATTCTTGTAGAGATCGTACTACTGGACTGATCGCTGGTTCGACTGTAAGGCATTGCCGGATTAGGGATTATGTGCTATCATTGACGAAATGGAAGGGTTTCCGCGAATTACACTCGATCCTGAAGTCATGGGTGGGAAACCCTGCATCCGTGGCTTGCGCGTAACCGTCTCAACCGTTGTCGGACTCCTTGCCGGAGGCAAGTCTCACGACGACATCCTTCGGGCCTATCCCTATCTTGAATCGGACGACATCCTCGAAGCCTTGGCGTATGCCGCATGGCGAGCCGAGGAGTCGGAATTGTCCCTCGCGATATCCTGAGAATTCAGGTCGTTGTGAATCTCTCGCCGTCGAGCCGCAGCGTGCCCGGATTCGAGTGCTTCCCCTCAAACGACCAACTTAGCCCACGTCCCCCGGCTGCGTCGTCGCCGGCATGCCCGGATAGCGCAGCCGCGGCAGGTACTTCTCCACCGCCGGGCCGTACGCAATCAACCCCCCCGTGATCAGCGTCCACAGAATCGCCGTTATCAAGAACGGACGGTCTTTTATTAGCACATCCGTCGGGCCGGTCAGCTCCCCCTGCTCGATCACGAACGCATACCGAAAGATCGCAAAGAAGACGAGCGGCGTCGTGAACACCAAGGAGTGGGGCGACGGTGTACTCGGGTCCAGCGTGTACAACAGAAACGTAATCACCGCCCCGCCGCCCGTGACCGACAGCAATTGATTGAGCAAATCCGGCGTGTAATGGGCCAGCGTTGAACGGTGGGATTTGGCCTTTTCGCCGCTCTCGATTACGGCAATTTCGCACCGGCGCTTGCCGAAACCGAGGAACAAGCAAAGCGTGAACGTGCAAACCACCAGCCACGCCGAAACCTCAACCTCGATCGCCGCCGCCCCCGCCAACGCCCGAATCACGAACCCGATGGCGATGAGTATTACGTCGAGCAAAACACGGTGCTTCGCCCAAAGCGAATAGACGAGATTGAGCGAGAGATAGCCCACGGCCGTCAGCGCAAAGCTCTGCGGCAAGCGAAATGATAAAAACACCCCCACCGTCGCCAGCAGGATCGAAATCACGCCCGCCAGCCCCGGCGACAGCGCACCGCTCGCCACCGGCCGCCGCTTCTTTGTCGGATGATGGGCGTCTTCCTTGTAATCCAGCAGATCGTTGAACGCATACACCGCGCCCGACAACATGCAGAAGATCGCAAAGGCCGCGGTCGCCTGTGCAATGGCCGAAGGGTCGCCGCGCCGCGCGCCGAAGACGAGGGCGCCGAAGACGAACACATTCTTGACCCACTGGGCCGGTCGCGTGAGTTGAATGGCGGCAAGAACAGTACGAACCAACGACGGGCTCCTATCGCGGCGTTGGTTGTACCTTACGGAGTGGATGGGGAAAGGTCAAAAGCGAATCACGCCGCATACAGGACACAAAACCCGCGAGAAATCCAGGTTCAAGACGGCGGCAAGACGGCCTTCAACTTCCTCGGCCGCAGTCCCGGCGAAACCTCGCGGCCCATGCCCGTTCGCGCCGGGCGGGCCTCTTCGAACTTCAGCGTTCGATCCAGCTTCAACCCAAGGCGATAGCGTCCTTCGCTCGTCGGCGTGCAATGCCGCACGGTGCATGACACATTCACCGGTCGGCCTGTCGCCGAGCGATACGAAACCTTTCCGCGCATACCTTTCCGGAGCACCGCGTCATACAGCACTGCGAATCCGCCGGCCGAGGCGTTCACGACCGGACACTCCACATGCTCGACCCTGCCGGATTGATGTTCAAGCGTCAGACAAATACTTACGCTTGTGCACTCGTGGCGCGCATAGGCGCGCTTATGGCCGCCATCGGTGGCAATCGGCGCATCCATCGCGCTCTGATCGGGAATGATGTCGGCCCAGGTCAGCGTGGATTCTTCAAGCGGAATTGGATCGTCGTCGCCCATTCGGCGTCCCCCCGGCCGACCGGCGACGGTCGGCGCAGACTGCCGAATTCACTATCGAATGGGGTGTGAGCGATGGCGAGTGATTTGTACAGCGGAGACTGATCGCGTTCCAATTCACGGCACCTTATCGGCACAGTGGCGATAACAGATTCGTTCGGATCGACCCAACGACCGCTTCTCGCTTAAGCGGCCGAAACGAAGATCGCCCGCAGGATGTCGGTAATAAGCGACACCGGAACACTGATAAGTGCGGTGATGAGCTGCTGAACGGTAAAAAAAAGCAGATCCAATGTGAAGTTCATGGCGTTTTTCCTTTACCAGCGCACGGCGAAACCAGTACCGAGGAAGAGGTCGTCCGCTTCGTCGTTCAGCCCCGCGCCGACGCGTAAATCGAGTTGCAGGTTATTGGTGATCAAGAAAGTTGTACCGCCGTTGACGTAATGCGCACAATCCTGCCCGCGGTCGTTCGGGTAGAAGCCGAAGTACTCGGTATAAACTCCCCAGCGATCCGTGATTGACACACCCAAAGAGACAGACGCGGCCGTCTGAAAGAATCGTCTGCCGTCCGAGGTCGGCACGGCTAGATTGACGTTCCCCGACAGTGCGAGGCGCTCCGTGAGACCGTAGGCCCAAAGAAACTTGACTTCGGGGTCCACGTCATCGGATGTCTTGGAATCGGTTCCCGACGGAATCGACACCTGCGCGATCATGCCTAGCTCGGGTCGCAGTCCGTCGCCGCCAAAGAACGGCACTTTGACGCCGAGGTTCGTATCGCCTGCGCCGTCCACATGTTCGTCGCGGCGCACCCAACGACCCACGTCGTTCGCCTCCATGTAAATTTCTTCGGTAAGCGACATCCCTGCCCAACCCACACGCAACTCCAGCAATTTGTGTAGACCGATACGGAGCAGGTATTCGGGGAATGTCTGATCAATGGCGCGGACCCCGTCGTCGTCGTTGTAGGTATAGGTGTACCCGCCCTCCAACTGCATTCGGCCGACCGGCACGAGCGAGGTCGACTCGGTGAAATCCGGGCGATCGGTGATCAGGTTGTCATCGATCGGATCGGCGCGAAGCCCCAGCCAGTTTTTGGAACTCTCGGCGGGCTGCGACGTCGGGTCCTGCGCCACCGCCGAGACGTGCGGAATCAACAGCAACGCGAGTCCAAGCGCAACCGTCGCACCGCGTGTGCCGTAAGTGTGTGGACTCATCGATTGCATCCGCCAGCCCCGGTCATTTATTAGCAAAGTAAGAACAGATTTACCACGCGTCCATAATGTAGCCTGGGTTACATTTTAGTCAAAGGCGGACTCGCCTGCAAGCACCATTCATTCGTAACCCCCGTTTGCGAATTGAATGAGAGCCGGGCGATTCGCCGTTCGGATTTCGAGCCGGTATAGTCCGACCACGAAACGAAAGGCAGCGGCAGGACGCTATGAACTCGTCGGCGCCCAACCATCCTGATCGGAGAACACTTGATTACGCCGCACGGACCGATTCTGCCTCGGCCGCCTACCACTCCACACTACTGGGCCGCATCGATTCTCGTTGCCTGCAAAACCCCGCCGCCCCGGTCATTTCAGCAATCATTCTCGTCGCACTGCTCATCATCCCCTCCGTGCAATCTTCCGTCCGCATTCGAAAGGTCGACAAGTCCGCCTATCGCGAAGGCGGTGAACGGCATCAGACCGCCCTCGGCCGCTGGCTCCCCACGGCCGCCGTCCTGGGCGATGGATCGACCGACCCCTACGGCACAGGCCACTGGTTCCCCACGCCGCCATTTGTACTGATGTGCCTCGTACCGCTCTCCAAACTCGGTTACCTGCCGGCCGGAATCATCTGGGCCGTCCTCAAATCGGGTGGATTCATTTTCGCCATGGCACTTCTTCTTCGCACCTTACGCGAGCAAGAAATTCGCATTCCCCTTGGGGTGCTCATTGCAGCCGGTATCTTTGGCATTCGCCCCATCATCTCCGATTTGCAACACGCCAACCTCAACATCTTCATGATGATCTGGGTCGCGCTCACGTGGACATGCTTCCTGCGCAACAAAGACCTGCTCGCCGGCGCATTCATCGCTCTCGCAATTGTGACCAAAGTGACGCCGGCCCTGTTGCTCGTTTACTTTCTCTACAAACGCCAGTGGAAAGTCGCTCTCGGCGCCGCGATCGGCCTTGCCCTGGTCTTCCTGATTATTCCCAGTCTGTACCTCGGCTTCGCCAGGAACATCGAGCTACATCGCAACTGGTATCACATGTTGGCAGAGCCATACGCTCGACACGGATGGGCCACCATCGAAATCGCCAACCAGTCGCTCTACGGCGTGCTTCTGCGAATCCTCTCCAACGCCGGCCTCCTCAGCATCGAGCACATGACCGTCAATCAGGCCATGGAAATAGGAATGGAAGACATGGCCCGACCGGTGACCGCGCTGGGCAATTTGATTCGTCCGTGCATTACCATCGGCGTGCTTGGTTCACTCGCATGGTTCTGCCGACACCGCGTTCAACGCCGAGCCGATGTCCGCATCTGGCTCGAATTCGCCCTCGTGCTCGTCGCGATGCTGCTTATGGGCGAGCGAACATGGAAACACCACGCAACGACGCTACCCATCGTCTATCTCGCCGTGTGGTATGTGCTGACGTGCCTGCCGTGGTCGCCTCGGTTTCGTGCGGGTTGCGTTGCAGCGCTCGCCGTGCAGTTCGCATTCCTCGTGGCCGGCGGCGAAGGCTTCCTCGGCGACCGGCTCGCCGAGCGCATGCTCGACGGCGGAATCTTCTGTTGGGGCCTTCTCATTTGCGGATTGCAAATCGCGGTGATGCTCGTCGCATCCCAACGAGCCGCGCAACGCCTGTCGTAGATTCGCCGTGGCGAACAGGCGCTCACTTGATTCGTGCGAACGACCCCTTGCGTGCGAGCAGGCTTACTAAAAACTATTGGCCATCCACCGTCGAATCCCGAAACGGCTTCGACTGCCGATACAACGCGACCCGTGCTCGTATGGCCTCCGCCAGGGCACCCTGCTTCTCGGACTCCGCGATCGTCAGAGCCTTTTCACCGGTCTGTGCGGCCTCCACGTATCGCCCCGCTTCCGCATACGCCGCCGCCAACGTATCTAGTGCCCCGCTGCTCGTTCCGCCGGTTAATTGATTCGCCCGCTCGGCCAGCTTCACTGCGTCCGGGCCGTTCCGTAGCGTCGGGCGCGGACATGTTGCCAGCAGCCACGCCAGCGTGTTAAGGGTGGCGACGTGGTTCGGTTCGGACGCGAGCGCAGTCCGCAACTCCGCGATGGCATCCGTCGGCACTCCGCTGAATGCCAACGCCACGCCCAGGCCGCTCCGCGCCATCACATACGACGGTCGAATCTCCAACGCCGCCCGATAGTGTCCGATGGCCTCACGATAGCGGCCCTTCAATTGATACGCATAGCCAAGGTTGTAGTGCGCCCGCTCTTCGTTCGGTCGCAACCGCAGACATTCCTCTAACTGCACCATCGCCTCATCGACACGTCCCAGTTTGCCCAACACCGAGCCGAGGTTATAGCGCGCGTCCCCATATCGCGGATTCAATGCGACCGCATGCTCAATGTGTCGAAGCGCACCGGCCAAATCGTTGTCGGCCTCCAATGCCGCGCCCAGGTTGCAATGCCCTCGCGGGTTGGCGGGCCGCTTCGAAATGACGTCCTTCCACAACGCGATCGCCGAATAGTAGTCCCTGTTCCGCGCGATCGTTACACCGCACAATGAAAGTATCGCTGCGCCGACAATCACACGCTTCGTGTACCCCGGTATTGACCGAACGTTCGACAAAATCGCATCACCCCCGAGCACAAGAATCGCGATTACCGTCACCGAGGGCAGGTACATTCGATGTTCCGAAGCAACGATCACGATCGGAACCACGCTGGACGACACCGCGAGCACGCCAAAGAACCACACGCCCAACATCGCCCACGGACGCCGCCGATAAACGCCGATCGAAGTCGCCGCGAGCAGTACGAGAATTACCGCCCCCGGACCCGCGATCTCGCACCACTGTTTTGCCACCGGCCATTCATAATCCAGCACCAGCGGGTAGGGATACACGACGAGCCTGATGTAATGCAGGATCACTTGTGGCTGAGTACGCAGGTACTCCCATGCCGAAATCGACGCCAATGACAAGCCCGCCGACTCAGATCGTGGCGCGGCGGCCACCATGAGGCCGAGCGGAATCCAGCAGGCCGCCAGACCACCGTAAACCCATTTACGGCGCCGAAGAGATTCACGAAATGAGTTGGAAAGAAAAATCGCGTCGTAAACAAGAATGACAAGGGGTGCTGTGGCCATTACCTCTTTGGCGCCCATTCCGGTCAGACAGAACACGACGGAGGCGACTCCCCACCATCGCCGATTCGGAGCGTCGTGATGCCGCATGACGCAATACATCGTCGCAAGATAGCACAGCCCCATCATCGACTCAGCCCGCTGCACAATGTACGTCACGCACATGGTGTGCAATGGGTGGACCGCCCATGCTAATGCGATCACCAGCGCAAGCCGGTCCCCATGCGCATCGAATCTCCCCCCAAATACGTGCGACCGAAGAGTCCGCCTCAGGATCGAAAGTACCAGCAACGCGGAAGCGGTGTGAATCAGGATATTAAGGATATGAAACCCGAAGACCGAATATCCGCTGATTGCATGGTTAAGCGCCAGCGATAGGCTCAGGGTTGGCCGGCCGGCCGCGCCGGTTTGCCGGGGCGCGCTCATTGCCTCCCAGAGGGGCCAGAGCTTTCGTACATGAGGGTTTTCAACAATGGTCGCAAAATCGTCAAATAAGAACGGTACACGCAACGAATTCGCATAGACAGCCGCTATCGTAAATCCGATTAGCGCCCAGCAAGCCGGCCCACCGGGTCCCCGAGTTTGCACTGCCAACCCCTTAGGGGAGCCGACCTGTAATGGGCGAAGAGGAAACATCGCAAACTTATACCAGACCTTGACTAACGAACGAAACCAATCGTCCCTACTGTCGGCACAATTACCCTAGTTCAACATTCAAACATCCTATTCACCACCCCGGGGATACGCTTTGGCAGATCAAAACCGGCGTCCAACCCGTTTTCCAAGCTGGAATTAAGATTTGCCTAATTGCCTCGGAACAGTTGACTCACGACTCCGTAATCCGTTAATATGGTATCTGAAGCAATAGGAGGAGGGAGAGAGTCTCCCCCATAAAAAGAATTGCACCACGGACGTCGCAAGACTGTGATCGCCGTTAGTGCGGAGGAATCTGAAATGAAGCGCGTAGCAACTGTTTTGGCTTTGACTGCCCTGCTGATCACGACCGCCAATGCGAGCGCGTCGATCATCTTGAACAGCTTGGCCCCCGTTTCCGAGAATTTCGACACGCTGATCAACACCGGCAGCACACCACTCAGTGCTACCATCGGAACTCAGGTCGGCCTCGGAAATGGCTGGGACGGCGTGAAAAACTCTGGTACCGGCGCATCCGCGATGGCTCTTATTGCTGACACGGGTACTGGCAATAGTGGTGCTCTCTATAGTTACGGCAACGCTGCCGGAAATCCGGAACGCGCTTTGGGTGCGGTCGGCTCCGGCTCCAACGCCGCCACCTTCGGCGTTGAAATCGTGAATAACACCGGTGTGGCGATCACGTCCATTTTCATCAGCGCGACCGCTGAATTCTGGCGATCATCGACCTCGTCCTCTGGAACACCCAATACGCTGACGTTTGGTTGGGGGCTTTCCGGTGGTTCCTCCAACTCGGCTAACTATTTGACGGACGTAGGCTCGTCCAACGTTCTCCCTGGGTTGAATGTCGTTGGCCCTACGCCTGTTACGACCAATGGGGCTCTTGACGGTAACCTTCCGGCCAATCAGGCCGCGATCTCCGGCATGATCCTGACAACGCTCAACCCCGGTGCCAGCCTTTTCATCCGTTGGATGGATGTCAACGATCAAGGCAACGACGCCGGCCTCGCCATTGATAACCTCAATATCGAAGTCACGCCGGAGCCTTCAACCCTGGCCCTCCTCGGCCTCGGTGCGGTCGCCCTTCTCCGACGCCGCAAGTAAGATTCCTCCTCATTGTGAACCCAAGGGGTCGCAAGTACGATAGTACCTGCGGCCCCTTTTTTATTGCGCCGCAACACTCCCGAGCCGTGGCCTCGGAGTATGGAACCGTTCACCCCCATCGTTGGAGTTCGCCCCGTGCCTTTCTCCCGAAGTTATCGCGCTCTTGATCGATTCGTGCTCTGCGTCGTGGCTCTTACGGCCGTGGCTGCAGGGCGAGCGACCGCGCAAACCTCCCAACCCGCCGCATCGCTGATCGACCCTTGGCCTCCTTTCGAAGTGAGCCTGGCGGAAGTCAAAAAGCAACCCCTGTTGCTGCCTGCCGATAAGACAAACCTCGAAGGCAAACCGCTCACGGATGCCCAAAGGAAAGAAGCAGAGCAGGCCGGCAAACTACTGGACGAGTCGCACCAGCTTCGCAAGAAAGGCGACTTTGCCGGTGCGCTTCCGAAGGCACGCGAGGCCCTGCGACTCCGCCTCGCAATCTACGGATCCGCACACTTCCACACCATTACAGCCATTGCCGCCGAAAAAACACTGGCTCGATACGTTGCCTCCCCGCCAGACGAATTGAACGACCTCGCCGAATCCGACCGGGCACAACTGAAGGCGGAAGCTGCCTATGACAAAAATGAATACGCCAACGCCCTGAGTCTGGCCACCAAGGCCCTGGGAATCCGTGAGCGAATCCTCGGACGCGGCCATCATGAGCTGGGCGAGTGCTACCGGATCATCGGTTCCGCACAAACAGAGCTTTCGCAAATGAAAGAGGCCGAGTTGTCGCTTGACCGCGGCGTCGAATCGACTGAAAAAGCATATGGAAAATTCCATCCGGTCCTTGCCCGCATTCTGGACCGGCAAGGTTGGCTGTATTTCAACATTGGAGATCTGACGCGCGCCCTCTCGGCCCACAAGACGGCCGTTCGCATCTACAGCCTGACCACCGGCGACACGCTCGACTCAGCGGAAGCGTGCGACAATCTCGGTACCGTTCTTGCGATGCGAGGTGATTACGACGATGCGCTCACCTCAAAAATTCGCGCCCTTGTTGTGCGTGAAGCCGTTGCCGGACCGGATTCCAAGGACGTCGGAATCTCCTACAGCAATCTCGCATGGCTTTACACACGCCTTGGGGTTGAGGCTCAGGTCGTCCCGCTCCGCCAGAAGGCGCTCGCGATCTTCCAGAAACTCCTTGGGCCAGACCACCCCTACACCACCACCGAAACCGTGAACCTCGGCGTAAACCTGCAAAACCTCAAACGTGTTGAGGAGGCCATTGCCCTTTTTAAGCAGGCCGTGGACGCCGATGAAAAACGTGCCGCGCCGATCGATGCCATGGTTGTCGGCCGTATTACCCGCCTCGGCACCGCCACGTTCGAAGCAGGCCGGCGCGATGCAGCAGACGGAATTCTCAAAAGTGCGCTGGCAAAGGCCGCGGAAGTCAAAAAACTCGGCAATACACGGGGCGCTGCCAATGAAGTACGACTGATTGCGGAAGTCTACGATGCCTATCGAATGTACGACAGCGGCATCGCCGCGCTGCAGGAAGCGGCAAAATGGGACGACCCGGCGTTACCGGATGACAGTACGGTCGCTCGCGGCCAGATGCTCGGTAACATGCTGGTCGCTGTCGGTCGACAAACGGAAGGACGCGACATCCTCAAGAAGACGGTGGACATTGCAAACAAGTTGTATGGCGTCGGCGATCGGCGCACCGCAGCACCGCTCATGGCATTGACCATCGCCTACGAGCGATCTGGCGACCTCGCCGGCGCGGAACGTACATGCGACCAGGTTCTCAAGATCAGCGAGAGTAAGTTCGGAGCGGAATCCAAGAGCAACGCCATCGCCCTCCGCCAGATGGGCCGAATCTACCTCCTTCAAAAGAAAATTGATCTTGCCAGATTCGCGTTGGATGACTGCAAGAAAACCGTTGAAAAATACCAGGAATTCGAACAGGTCGAGATGGTCCGCACGCTGCACGAATATGCCGAGCTTCAGGTTGCCGAAGGCAATCGGGGCGACGCTGTCAAATCCCTCCGCGATGCCTACCAACGATGCAAGAAACTAAACGAAAAAACCAGGACACCCCATCTCGACGGCCTGAATGCGAAGACGATTAAGAAACTACTCGACGCCATCGGCAACGACGCCGCCCCCGACAAAGACGCACTCCGCAGCGAATTACGCACCATCCTGAATCGACTCAAGGAAGGGCGATCCCTGGATGCCGAGAATCGCCAGTGGCTGTCAGAGCTGGATGGCAAGTAAGCCGCCGCGGTTTCTCGATGATGACGACGACCGAGCCGACTCCGATCGTGCCCCGCGCCCGGAGCGCCGTCAGGTCGATCACCTATCCCCTCCTCATTGCCGCCGCAGTTGGGCTTACCTTCTCCCCTGCACGAGAGTATGGCTTCGTCAATTGGGACGATCCCGCCAATTTCATTGAAAACACCGCCTATCGCGGATTCTCGTTCGACACGATTCACTGGGCTTTCACCACCTACCATCTCGGCCACTACCAGCCGCTGAATTGGCTCTCGTTCGCCGCCGACCATGCGCTCGCCGGTCTGAATCCGCGGCGATTTCACGTGACTCAGATCACGCTGCATATCGTCGCCGCCCTGTGCGTGCATCAACTCGTGCGTAAACTACTACCGCTTTTCCGTCTGCAAACCACTCCCGCAAGGATCGATTTCGCCGCCGCAGCCACGGCCCTGCTCTTTGCCGTACACCCGTTGCGCGTGGAATCCGTCGTCTGGCTCAGCGCCCGGACCGACATCCTCGCATTGATCTTTATGTGCCTGTCGACGCTCGCGTATCTCCGCCATGCGAATGCGTCGCGTCAATCCTTTCCATGGGCATCATTCGCATTCTTCGTTGCCGCGGTCCTCTCAAAGGAACATGCCGTCGTGCTTCCCGCCCTTTTGATTCTGCTCGATTGGTATCCGCTCCGAAGACTCCGCGCCGATTCAAGCTGCCTCAATCAGGAGCACCGCCCCATCTGCCGAGAGAAGCTCCCATTCCTCCTCATCAGCATTCTCGGTTCATGCAACGCCGTACTCGCTGCGGGATCATCCGTCGCCTCCATGGACAAGAGCCCACTCACACTACGCCTCGCGCAGATTCCCTTTTCCATCGCATTCTACTTATGGAAAACCGTCGCCCCCGGCCGACTCTCCCACTTCTACGAATTCCCGGGAAACTTCGGCCTCGATCACCCATCGGTCATTGTGTCGTTGGTCGCTTGCGGCATGATCGCATTCATCGTGACCGCCTTGCGCACGAAGGCTCCCGGACTCGTCCTCGCCGCCATTGCGTATCTCGTCATTCTCGCCCCGGTTAGCGGCATCATGCAGCGCGGACCCCAACTCGCCGCCGACCGCTATAGCTACCTCGCAACCATGCCCCTGTACGTTCTTCTCGGATCAGCACTCGCCCGCGCTGCAAATCGATCTGGCTTCATCGCCGCTTGCATCGCGATCAGCATCACCGCCGTTTGGTCCCCCATGGCACGACTCCAGGTCGCCAACTGGCGAAGCTCGTTTGCCCTGTGGCAAAGTGCCATCGACTACGATGACCACAACGCCACCGCCCGCGCCCTGCTTGCCCATGTCCACATGAATGAAGGTCGAATCGACGACGCCATTCGCGAATTCGAGACCGCACTTCGGATCCGCCCGACACAGCCTCTCGTTCATCGAAACCTCGCTGCCCTTTACAGTCGACAGAACAGGCTCGACGACGCCATCCTCCATTACGAAGCCGATCTTGCGGAAAACCCAGCCGACGCCGCAAGTCGTTACTTCCTTGGCGCATGCTACGAACGCCGAGGCGACCCGGATCGCGCGTCGAAACAATTTCGCGCGGCCCTCGACATCAATCCTGACCTTGTCCCGGCCCATCTCGGCCTCGCCCGACTCTTCCTGAACGCGGCTTACGTCGAGGAAGCCGAGCCGCGCCTACGCCGGGTTCTCGAACTCGATCCCGAAAACGCCCCGGCACTCGAATTGCTCGCCCAACTTTGCGCCAATACCGGCCGTGCCGACGAAGCAGCGCGTTACTACGACCGCGCCATTGTGGAAGCCGAACGCCGGCATCAAACCGCCGCAGCCGACAAACTGCGCACCGCGAAAGCAAGCCTCGCGGCATCCACCCCTTCGCGATAATCCATCGCTAAGTCCACTTCTCCAAGCAACTTACATCAAATCACAGGCGCGGCTGAAACACCGAGCAAGATTGATAGGTGTTGGGAGAAAAATCAGACCCTGTTTCGGAGGCCACTGTCATGTCGCGCGTTGTAATCCTGCTCATCCCCGCAATGACCGGTTGTTCAAGTCTCTTCAATCAACACGCCCAGATGATGGATGCTATGCGCGGTGTGATGGCCGACACTGCTGCGCGCCTTGGAAAATCCGGCACCGGCCAGATCGCCGCCGGCGGACACGTCATCAATCCGGGCATCCGCGTATCCGGCGGCATGGAGTACTACGCCGTCGCCCAATATCAGGGCGTCTCCGGCCAAGTGCAGGCCTCGATGATGGGTACGACCGACCGCGAGATCCCGCCCGACGTGCAAACCCGCGCCGATGCCATCTGGCGAGACGCATCCTTGGACACCGCCGCAAAACTGAGACTGACCGCACGGCTACTCGATCCGATCTGTGAAGCGCTCGCCGTACAACAGCCCCAGAACGGAAACGAGCGATGAAAATTATCGTTGCCATCGCATTCACTGTGGGCTTTCTTGTGACGGGCTGCATTCAACCCCGTGCCCACGCAAGTCGTGACGCCGACAGCAGCGTCGCCGGAATCCGCGCCGAAGTACGCGAACTCTCGATCGCCCTTGCTCAGTTCAAAACCGAGCAATCCGCCGGCCGCGACGTAAACCAGAACGACAAATGGACCCTTCGCCTGCTCGGCCTCGGCGTGCTACTCATGGGGCTTACATACCCCGTCGGCAAGATCATCTGGCTTACCTCATCCGCGATGTCGCGTCGTGCATTGACTCGACTCCCCACGCGCACGCCAGAGGACCTCATGCCCTTTCGCCATAGAGCCAAACACGGCGAAGACCCGTTGATTCGCGCATAAAAAAAGCCCGTAAAGGATCGCTTCACGGGCTTGGACTTTCCTACGAAAGCAAACCGAGCTACTTCTTCTTCGCCGGCTTGCCCTTGTTGTCCTTGATCGCCGCCTGCGCCGCCGCAAGCCGTGCAATCGGCACGCGATAGGGTGAACAACTCACGTAGTCCATCCCGACGCCGTGACAGAAATGCACGCTGCTCGGGTCGCCGCCGTGCTCGCCGCAGATGCCGATCTTGAGCATCTTTTTCGTCTTCCGGCCGCCGCACACGGCGTGTTCGATCAGCTGCCCAACGCCCTCCACGTCGATCGACTGGAAGGGGTCGGCCTTGAAGATCGCGGCCTTGTCTTGATTCACATAGTCCGGCAGGAAGCGACCCGCATCGTCGCGAGAAAGCGCCATGACGGTCTGGGTCAAATCATTCGTGCCGAAACTGAAGAAGTCCGCGACCTCGGCGATCTTGTCAGCCGTAAGGGCAGCGCGCGGCGTTTCGATCATGGTGCCGACGAGGTACGGCAATTTCACCGCGGCTGCGGAGAGAATCTCATCGGCGATCGCGCGAGTGCGGTCGGCGAGCAGCTTTAACTCCATCGCGTCAATGGTCAGCGGGATCATGATCTCCGGCGCGACCTTGATGCCGCGACGGCGACACTCGACCGCCGCCTCGATGATCGCCCGGACCTGCATCTCCAGGATTTCTGGATACGTGATGCACAGACGACATCCGCGATGGCCGAGCATCGGGTTGGCCTCGTGCAACTGCTCGACGCGCCGTGCGACCGTTTCGTAATCGACACCGATTCGACGGGCCAGCTCGCGCTGCTTCTCTTCGGTGTGCGGCACGAACTCGTGCAGCGGCGGATCGATGAGGCGAATCGTCACCGGCCGGCCCTTCATCGCGTCGAAGATGCCGATGAAATCCTGCCGCTGGAAGGGCAGCAGCTTATCCAGCGCCGCTCGTCGATCCTTCTCCACGTTCGCGACGATCATCTGCTGAATCGCCAGCCGCCGCTCCTCGGTGTCGAAGAACATGTGCTCGGTACGGCAAAGGCCGATGCCTTCGGCGCCCATCCGCACGGCGTGTTCGGCGTCATATGGCGTATCAGCGTTCGTTCGCACATTGATCGTTCGACGCTCATCGCACCAGCTCATCAACGTTTGATATTCTTTCGGCAGCGTCGGCGACACCAATTTCAACTCGCCCTCGTAGATGCTGCCCGTCGAACCATCGAGCGTGACAAAATCTCCGGCGCGAAGCCGTTTCCCGTTGATGTTGCAGGTCTCATGAGCTTCGTCAATCTGCAACTGATCGCAGCCGACGATGCAGCACTTGCCCCAACCGCGTGCGACGACCGCCGCGTGACTGGTCTTGCCGCCGGTCGCGGTGAGAATGCCCTGCGCCGCGTGCATGCCACCCACGTCTTCCGGGCTGGTCTCTTTGCGAACAAGAATGACCTTCTTCCCGGCGGCGTTCATTTTTTCGGCGATCGGCGCGGTGAAGACAATCTCGCCACACGCTGCGCCCGGCACGGCGTTGATACCAACGCCAAGCTGTCGCATCGAGAGCGACTTCGAATCAAAATCGGGATCGATGATCGGATAGAAGAGCCGTTCGATGTCAGTGCCGGTGATTCGGCAGATTGCCTCTTCCTTCGACAGCACCGGCTTCGTCGCCGCAGCAACGTAACGCTTCGGCAGGTAGCCCTTCTTCACGAAGCGTGCTGCCTCGGCCTTGGAGAGCAGCGGCTTTGTCGCTTGATCGACGGCGATGCGAAACGTCGCAGCCGGCGCGCGCTTGCCCGTGCGGCATTGCAGCATATAGAGCTTGCCACGCTCGACGGTGAACTCCAGATCCTGCATTTCTTTGTAGTGCGTCTCAAGAATGACCCGGACGCCACAAAGTTGCTCATACACGTCGGCGTTTTTCTTGCCCAACTCGCGCAGCGGTATCGGCGTGCGAATGCCCGCGACGACATCTTCGCCCTGCGCGTTCATCAGCAGATCGCCGTAGAACACGTTCTCGCCGGTGTTCGGATCGCGCGTAAAGCAAACGCCCGTGCCGCTGTCCTCGCCCATGTTGCCGAAGACCATCTGGCAAACCGACACGGCCGTGCCGGGCAGACCGAAAAACTTCTCAACCTCGCGATACTTGATGGCCTTCTCCGCCATCCACGAATTGAACACGGCGTTAATCGCGCCGTAGAGCTGCTCCCAAGGGTTCTGCGGAAAATCCTTGCCCGTCTGCTCGCGGAAGAACGACTTGAACTGACCGCAGAGATCGCGAAGGTTGTCCGGCGTCAGGTCGGTGTCGGCCTTGATGCCGAGCGAATGCTTCATGCTGTGCAGCTTGCCCTCGAGTATGTCTTTCGGCAGGCCGACGACGACCGTCGAATACATCTGGATAAAGCGGCGATACGAGTCCCACGCGAAGCGGGCGTTCTTTGTGCAATTCGCCAGGCCCTCAACCGACTTGTCATTCAGGCCGAGGTTCAGCACCGTCTCCATCATGCCCGGCATCGACACCGGCGCACCCGAGCGAACCGATACGAGCAGCGGATCCTTCGCATCGCCGAGCTTCTTCTTGCACGCCTTCTCCAGACGCACGAGATGCTGCTTGACCTCCGCCTCCATTCCGGTGGGCCACTTTTTGTTGCGATCGTAGAAGAGCTTGCAGGCCTGCGTCGTGATCGTGAAGCCTGCCGGAACGGGCAAACCGATGTGGGTCATCTCGGCGAGGCCTGCGCCCTTGCCGCCAAGGAGCAACTTGTCCGTGCCCTTGCCCTCTGCCTTGCCATTACCAAAAAAATAAACGTATTTCGTTGCCATAAGAGTGCTGCTCCCTCAGCCGGTTCGTGTGGGTACGAGGTGTCCGGTCGGTTGGTTCGAGAAGAAATCCGGCGCCGCTGGGCGTTGCAATGCCCCCCGGTCGGCTTACATTTTTCGAGCCTTGCAAGTGTATGGAAAAGGGAGATTGTGTCAACCGGCGTGCAGAATACAGCCGGTTTTTCGCTTCAAACGTGGCGGCTCAGTGATTTCGTGCGTCGCTCTTTCACGAAGCGATTCATGCATGGAATCTGCCCGGTATACTCCCGACATGCGCGTGATTGCCGGCATCCATCGTGGTCGCAATCTGGACGCCCCGCCGGGCCGCCAGACGCGCCCCATTCTCGATCGTGTTAAGACGGCGCTATTCGACTGGCTTGGCTCGCGGCTGGCGATGCCGGGCGAGTTGCCCGCCATTCGCGTACTCGATTTGTTCTGCGGCGGCGGAAGCATGGGCATCGAGTGCCTGTCACGCGGAGCCAAGTCGTGCGCCTTCGTCGATCAGGACGCCGAGGCGATTCGATGCTTGCGGGCCAATCTTGACGCGTTGCGAATCGGCCCCGATGCACGGATTCATCATGCTCCGGCGGAATACGTCCGATTCCCCGAGCGTGACGATTCGCAATTTGATGTGATCTTCCTCGATCCGCCATACGCCATGAGCGAATCGCTGGAGCCGGGCGGTGACATGATGCGATTGCTCGAGCGACTTGGAAAAGAGATCGGTGCATCTCCGGGCGCGTTGCTGATCTGGCGGCATGATTCCAAGACCTTGCTGCCGGATTCCTTGCCCAACGACTGGACCCGCATCGACCAGCGTTCGTACGGCGGTATGACGCTGTCGATCTACCAATTCGCAGGGGGCGATGCATGAGCGCCGCTGATTCCAAACCACCCGCCTTATCGCCGCGCGACGCCGCCTTGAAGATCGTGCAGCAATTACGAAAGGCCGGCCATGAAGCACTTTTCGCCGGCGGCTGCGTGCGCGACATGCTCATGGACCACGAGCCAAGCGACTTCGACGTCGCCACATCGGCACGGCCTGAACAGGTTTCCTCGCTGTTCAAGCGAACGCAAAAGGTCGGTGCGAAATTCGGCGTCGTCCTGGTGCGGATGGGCAAACAGACGGTGGAAGTGGCGACTTTTCGGCGAGATTTGGCCTATTCCGACGGCCGACACCCGTCCGGCGTCGAATTCACCGATGCACGCGAGGATGCGAAGCGCCGCGATTTCACGATCAACGGCATGTTCTTCGACCCTGTGCAGAACGAGGTCGTCGACTACGTTGGCGGGCGCGACGACATTGCCCGCCGAGTGATTCGCGCCATCGGCGAGCCGACGAAACGATTCGCCGAGGATCATCTGCGGCTTCTCCGAGCCGTTCGTTTCGCTGCGCGATTCGAATTCGAAATCGACCCAGCAACCTGGACTGCCATGCGCGAGCACGCCCCTGAGATCGCCCGCATCAGCCCCGAGCGCATCCGCGAAGAGCTGGAAATTGTCCTCACTCATCCACGCCGCGCTGCGGCAGTTCAATTGCTCCACGAGTGCGGCGTGCTCGCAAAATGCTGGGCGCATGCAGCGAAGGTATCAATGGATTTTGGCCGGACGAGCGATGAGCTAAGCCATTTGCCCACCGATGCGTCGTTTGAAACCGCACTCGCTGTCATGCTCGCAAGCCTCGACGAAACGGCCATCGACGAATCATGCGACGCCCTTCGCTGCAGCAACTACACAAAAAAAACCGTGCAATGGCTGCACGCCCATCGCGATTCGCTCGATGATCCCGCCCGCCTGACGCTCGCGGATCTGAAGCTCCTCATGGCCAATCCGGCATTCAGCGAGTTATTAACAATCTGCGCAGCCCGTGTGGCAAGCAATCAGATTTCTGGCGATGGCCTGAGCGAAATCAAACGGCGCATCGCCGAAATCCGACCGGAAGACATCGCCCCCCCGCCTCTTCTGACCGGCCACGACCTCGAATCCATGGGATTTCAGCCCGGCCCAGCGTTTAAGAAGGTCCTCGAAAGGGCCTACTATGACCAGCTCAATGGCACGCTTCACTCCATCGACGAAGCAAGAGCGATGGCGCGATCGATGATGCCATAACTCGCTTATGGTCAATGCTTTACAACACTTTTCAAAATGCTGCAAATCATGGTCTTGACGACAGAGGACTTATATCCTATTATCCGCATACACGGATATGGCGTCGAAGACACCTTCAACATCGAAGCCCGGCGACAGCGAGCGGATCTTCCGCGCACTCGCAGACGCGACGCGACAGCGCATTGTTCAATTGCTGCTCGCCGAAGAACTCAGTGTCACGGAACTTGTTGAAATCCTTCGCCAACCACAGTCAACCATTTCCCGTCACCTGAAATCCCTGCGCAGCGCAGCGTTGGTGTTGGATCGTCGTGACGGTGCAACATCCTATTACCGTGTCCATTCTGTTGAGGACCAAGGAAACGCCCTCACTCCCCTGCTTATGAATTGGTTCGCAACCTCGCCGCTCTCCACGACGCTTCGCGATCGGCTGCAGCGCGTGCTGGCGGATCGTCGCGGCGGCACCGGCTCCTTCTTCGATCGCCTCGGCAGAAAATGGGACGAGCTTCGTGCCGCGGCTTTCGGCGACGCCTTCGCGTTGGAGGCAATGCTCTCGTTGCTTCCTGCCGAGTGGACCGTCGCCGACATTGGTACCGGCACGGGATTTCTGCTTCCGACCCTCGCCGACAACTTTCGCAATGTCATCGCGGTCGAACCCGCGGCCACCATGCTTGAATGCGCCCGTCAGCGCGTCGCCGATCACGGTGCCGCCAACGTCACGTTCCACCAGGGCGACCTCAATCGACTGCCGATACAAGACAGCACAGCGGACCTCGCCATCGCCTGCCTCGTGCTGCACCATGTGGAAAAACCCGCGGACGCGCTCGCCGAGATTCACCGTGTCGTGCGCCCCGGCGGCCGCGTGCTGCTTATCGAACAGCAATCACACGAGAACCAGTCGTTCTACGAAACCATGCAGGACCTGTGGTGGGGATTCGAGCCGGATGATCTGGCATCGCAGGTGAATCGTGCCGGATTCGCAAATGTTCACCATCGTCGCCTGGCCTCGGCCGAGCGCGAATCACGAACCATGGAAGCTCCGCGACTGTTCATGGTCACCGGAGCAAAAGTAAAGTAAGCCAAGCCGTCGCGTGACGCGCTTCGACCGACTAACGACGTTAAATTGAACAACGCATCACCCCCTAGGAGTTTGAAATGGCAACCGCCGTAATGACGAATCAGGATTTCAAAGTCGCCGACATGAGTCTCGCGACGTTTGGCCGCAAGGAAATTGATTTGGCCGAGCACGAGATGCCAGGCCTCATGGCCATTCGCGATGAGTACGCGAAGAAGCAGCCGCTGGCCGGTGCGAAGATCACCGGATCGCTGCACATGACCATTCAGACGGCCGTGCTGATCGAGACGCTGCAGGCCCTCGGTGCCGACGTCCGCTGGTGCTCGTGCAACATCTTCAGCACACAGGACCACGCCGCCGCCGCGCTGGCCGCGAAGGGCACGCCGGTCTTCGCGTGGAAGGGCGAGTCGCTGGAAGAATACTGGTGGTGCACGCTTCAGGCGCTGACGTGGCCCGATGGCAGCGGCCCGACGATCCTGCTCGACGACGGCGGCGACGCGACGCTCCTGGTCCACAAGGGAGTTGAATACAACAAGAGCGGCAAAGTGCCGTCTCCCGATTCGACCGACGTCGAGGAGATGCAGATCATCCTCAAGCTGCTCTCGGCCGAACAGAAGCGCGACCCGCAGCGGTGGATCCCCGTGGCCAAGGCCATCGTCGGTGTTTCAGAAGAGACCACCACCGGCGTCCACCGTTTGTATCAGATGCAGGAAGCCGGCACGCTGCTCTTCCCCGCTATTAACGTCAACGACAGCGTCACCAAGAGCAAGTTCGACAATCTCTACGGTTGCCGACACTCGCTCGTAGACGGCA
Organism: Planctomycetota bacterium; assembly: GCA_016235815.1. Lineage (GTDB taxonomy): Bacteria > Planctomycetota > Phycisphaerae > UBA1845 > UTPLA1 > JACRIM01. Next base: position 8,357 of record JACRIM010000015.1, on the reverse strand, counting down.
TCATGCGAGCCACCGACGTCATGCTCGCCGGCAAGGTCGCGGTCGTGTGCGGCTACGGCGACGTTGGCAAGGGCTGCGCCCAATCTCTTCGCGGTCAGGGTTGCCGCGTCATCATCACGGAGATCGACCCGATCTGTGCGTTGCAGGCCGCGATGGAAGGCTACCAGGTTCTACCCATCGAGGATGTTGTCAGCACGGCCGACATGTTCATCACAGCCACAGGCAATCTCGACATCATCACCGTCGAGCACATGAAGAAGATGAAACACAACGCCATCGTCGGCAACATCGGCCACTTCGATAACGAAATCGACATGGCCGGCCTGAAGAAGGTGCCGGGCGTGAAGCGGATCGAAATCAAACCGCAGGTCGATGAGTGGAAGTTCGCCGACGGCCACTCCATCATCGTGCTTGCCGAAGGCCGCTTGTTGAACCTCGGCTGCGCGACGGGCCACCCGAGCTTCGTCATGAGCAACAGCTTCAGCAATCAGGTGATTGCCCAGATCGAGCTTTGGCAGAACCACGCCAACTACGAGAAAAAGGTCTACACCCTGCCGAAGCACCTCGACGAAAAGGTCGCCCGGCTGCACCTCGGCAAACTTGGGGCGAAGCTGACAAAGCTTTCCCCGAAGCAGGCCGAATACCTCGGCATCTCGGCGGACGGCCCGTTCAAGCCGACGCACTATCGGTACTAGGTCGAACCAAGGTGGGATGCCGCCCCGCGAACCTTGGACAGATGCCACTCCAAAGCCCCGTCGCGATGCGACGGGGCTTTTTTCTTGGACGTCGGTCCCCAGCGGCAAACAAAGATGTCGCGGTTGATAACAGGGTTTGCTATGATAAACGTATGACATTGAGCCTTAACATTCCGGACGAAGCCGAACATACTCTGTATGAAGCGTGGGGTAAGGACTTGTCCCGCGCGGCCGTGGAAGCTCTGGCCATTGAGGGTTATCGAACCGGGAAACTGAGTCGCTTTGAGGTGCAAACATTGCTTGGTCTCCAAGACCGGTGGGGAACAGAAGAGTGGCTGGGAGCGCACGGCGTAAATCTCAACTATTCACTTTCCGACCTTGAAGCGGATCGTGCCGCAATCAAGAGACGGTTCGGCCCTGCGTGATAGACCATGCTTGTCGTTGCCGACAGTTCTCCAATCAACTATCTCGTTGAGATCGAGCACGTAAATATCCTGCCTCAACTTTTTTCTCGCGTCGTTATTCCGCCGGAAGTTGTCGAAGAGCTTTCTCGCCAAGGGGCGCCGGAGCGCGTTCGGAGCTTCATTCACAACCGTCCCACATGGTTGGAATCGCGTTCCGCACATCACATCGATTCAATCAATCGCCTCGACCTTGGTGAACAGGCGGCAATAAGTCTTGCCCTCGAACTGAAGCCGGACTTCCTGCTGATCGACGAATTGATTGGACGAAAAGAGGCGATGGTAAGGCACATTCCGGTGATTGGTACGGTTGGCGTCCTCGAACGCGCCGCAGATCAGAGCCTACTCGACTTACCAATTGCAATTGAGAGATTACGCGGCACAAGATTTCATATTGCGGAATCTCTCCTCGACGAATTGCTTCGCAGAAACGCCATACGCCGAGCCAAGTAGTAATTGCGATGCGGCTTGCTATTGTCTCGTCGGCACTCGCGTCGCTACTGGCGCGTATCAATTCATTTTCCAAGTCGCTGCATCTCCGCCCTGCGATACGGCGTTTTCGCTTGATAAAGCTTGAGCCTTGTCGCAAACTCCTCGGCGTCCTTCGAGTCAGGCTGTTTTGCGGCCAGACTGACGGCCCGCTGTTCCGTCACAACCGCTGCCTCGAAGTTCCCCGTCTCCGCATACGCCGCCGCGAGAATATCCAACGCCCGTGGATCGCGTGCCTCGGTACGCATGCAAAGTTGCTCCGCAAGTTGCACTGCCGTGCGACCATCACGCAGCCGATCCACGGGGCACGTCGCCAGGTTCCACGCAAGGTTCGCAAGGATCGTCACCTGCTCCGGATGTTCCGCCGCCCCCCGCCGCAGCGTCTCTATCGCCTCGTCCCAGCGATTCTGCTTCACCAGCAGCACACCCAGACTGCTGTACACATCCGGTCGCCGGTGCGAGATCGACAACGCTGCGCGAATCAGCGGCTCCGCCTCGGCCAAATCGCCGCGCTCGGCCAGCGCATTCCCAAGGTCAAAACCAACCTCCACATCATCCGGCAACAGCGTTCGCGCCTTGCGCAGGCTTTCGATCGAATCATCCAGCCGCCCCGCCCGCCAATACGCGTTCGACAGATTCACATACGTCGTCGAAAGCTTCGGATTCTGCCGGATCGCCTCCTCAAACTCGCGGGCTGCATCGTCGAACTTGCCCGCTAGCAGATACGCCGACCCCATGTTGGACCGCGCCATCGCCGAGTGTGATGACCGATCAATGAGGTGCCAGTTCATCGGAACGGCCGCCAGCCCCGCTGCGACAGCGACGAGGTCCAGGCTAAGCACCCCCGACTGCTTCGCCTTCTTCCACGCCTCCACAAGCCCCGCACCCGCAAAGAGGATCAAAATCGGCGTCATCGGCAGGCGATATCGAGCCATCACATAGAACGCGAGAATGCTCAGCGCCAGCGTCACCAGCAGCGCGTGCAGCAGCCACGTCTCGCGCCATCGCTTCCACGTGAGCAACACGCCGAGAACTGCCAGCGGCGCAAGCACGCCAAAATGCAACACCCTGCCCAATGTCCGCAGTACCGACGAATACTCCATGTGAAAATAAATGTCCTCCGCGTCCGGCACCTCATACGCGTTGATCAGCCACAGCAGCTTGGACACCATCACGTTGCCCCACGCCCCGGGGTTCCCGCGAATCCACGCCCACGCCTGCGATGCCCAGTAGTCCGACACCTCGGCCGGCGTGAGCGCACGTCCCACCGCTTGCTGTGCCAAGTCCGTGGCATCGACTCGCTCCACGGCCGGATCGCTCCGCCCCGGGCGCAGCGGCACATAACACCCTGTCGCGCCTGCATGGTTGCCGATATAGAAGTTCGGCCCGAATTGCGACGTCGTGATCAGAAACGACCCGCCGATTCGCTGATTGCGAATGCCGACAGGCAGGAGCACCACTGCCACCCCCGCGAGAAACAACGCAACGGCAACCGCCCGTTTCTTCATTTGTTCCAATGCAAGCCGCACGACAAGCCACACCGCAATCACCGGCGCGAAAAGGACGACATTCTCCCGTGTCAGCGCGAAGCACCCCAACACAACGCCCGTCGCAATCATCGTCCACGGCCTCACCCGTCCACCGAGCAAGTACACCAGCAGACACATGAAGAAAAAGTCCAGCACCGCCTTCTGGATTTGCGCATCAAAAAAAATCGCCGGCGCATACACCGCCGCCACAAGCCCCGCCGCGACACCCGCCGCCGGTGAAAACCACCGACGCCCCGCAAGAAACAGCAGCCCACACCCGACGCCCCCCAGTGCGATTTGCACCAACCGGATTCGCCACAAGTCGTGCCCGGTCACAAGCTGTGTCACCGCGAGAAAATATGGATACAACGGCGCTTGATAAAACACCTCTGTGCCTATCCAATCACCCGCCGCGATTCGTTTGGCCCACTCGTCGTACGACCGGCCATCGTTAATCGGGTGATAGAACGACGCCATCCCCTCGATGGCGTAGAGGTTTGCAAGCCGCAAGCCCAAGGCAAGGGCAACGATCGCGACAAACACGCCCGCGGTCCTGCCGCGCGTCCAACTAGGGGCTGTCGAACTCATTCGCGAGTCATGATATGCTCCACGCTGGAGCCGCTCCATGACCTGCCCCAAGTGCAACAAACCCATCGAACCCGACAGCAAGTTCTGCCGCTATTGCGGCACCGCCACAGCCCCCGCGCCGATGTCCACGCGAACGCCGACCCCGGCCGCACCCCAATCCTCTAGCCAAGCGCCGACGACCCCCGGGCCAAACGACGCGCCAAATGTCTATCGCGATCCTGCTCTCGAAAAGGAAGTCTGGACCGGCCGCCCGGCATGGCGCGCGTCCTACGGTGCCTGGTTCGTCTGGGCCGTACTGAGTCTCGGCGCACTCTACGGCGTCCAACGGGCGCAAGGCGGTGAAGGTCTTCGAACAGCCTCGTGGGTGCTCATCGGCGCGGGTGCCGCGTTCGTACTCGTGCGACAGGCCATGACCACGCTCGGCCAGGAATACCGCCTCACCACGCAACGGCTGTTCATTCATCGCGGCATCCTCAGCCGCGTGATGGATCAGATGGAACTCGTCCGCGTGGATGACGTGCGCATGCGCCAGGGAATCATCGACCGCCTCGTGAACACCGGCGACATCGAGCTGATCGGCAGCGACAAGACCGATGAAGCCGTGTGGCTCGAATCCATCGCCAACCCAGCCGACGTGCTGGAGGCACTGCGCCGCAACGTCCGCGCCGTCCGCGGCAAGGGAACGCTGTTTGTAGAAAATGTCTGACGGGCCATGAGTGACGAGAAGACAACCGGGCCGAAGAGTCGATTGACAATTCATCATCTCTCGCTGCGCCAAAAAACATCATCCGCTCTTCACCTCCTGACGCTAGGGAGCGGCATGTTCATTTCATTCTTTGTCGGCATGGCGCTTGGGTCTGGGTGCCTAAAGATAGGTTGGCGATCCGCTTCAACATCGATTGACGTATTGGCCTCATTACTTTGCGGATTTGGAGCGTCAGCCCTATTTGCTTTGGCACTTCAACGCCTTGACTCTCGCAAACGAAAAAGGGTTGCTTGTCATGCACATGGTTCGGCCCAACAGCATGTAACAATGAACGATCCATGCCTTGAGAGCCTTCCTGCTCACATCGAACAACTTATGCGCGAATTCACGTTTTATAATCGCATACTTCGAAAGGCAGTCACGACAATTCCACCCGGCCACGCCGTTTGGATTAACGCGAAACGGCCCGACAACTCAGTTGATCCTATTTCTACCGACATATACTTCGAGCCGATTGAATTAAGCCGCGATATCGAACAATTGGTGTGGCTTTGCATGTCCAATCTTGAAGTGCGAGAGCGTCAACAACCGGCTTTACCGTCTAAGGCTCAAAACCCGCCGGCATCGAAATCGCGAGCAAAGAAATTTGCAAATGCGGCGTCACAAATATCAGTGTTGACCCTTCAGTTATGTTGGCTTGTCATAATGATCTATGACGCTGTGACAAAAGGGCTGTCGATAGGTAGCGTGGTACCGTTTCTGTTGGTTTCTGGTTGGGTGTTCGCATGGATAAGGCCGCTGTTTCTTGATCGACAATGGTTTCTCATTCCGGGCGGGATATTATTGCGCGAAGTAGTTTTGTTTCCGCGAAGTGATACCTTCCGCGTCATTAGTCCGATGACGCATGGAATCTTGATCGATGAACGCCACGGCGTTGCAGCAATCAATGATCTTGACCGTACCTTAAGGATCGCCTGCCCGGGCGGCGCAGCTTGGGCCATCCTCGCCGCCTGGCTCAGCACCGCCCGCACGCCCACCGAATCCGAAATCCGCACCTTTCTTGGCCTACCCGTGCAGGCGGATTGCAAAACACCCCGGTCTCACTGAGTTTTGCCGAGTTGGAATCGTTTATCAGGTTTGAGTAGGCCGGTCGCAACCAGGCGGCGCGAGCGTCACTTGCTGTTAAGCTTCCCCAGCTCCTGCCCACGTCGAAACGCCGCTAGCACCGCCTCCGTCACATGCTCGGCAACGCCGCATTCGCGGAGCGTGTTCATCGCCGCCTGGGTCGTACCACCGGGGCTGGTCACGGCCTCGCGAAGTTCCGTCGGTGACGCATCCTTCTCCAGCAACATCGCCCCGGCGCCGACGCACGCGTGCGCCGCAAGCACCTGGGCATCCTCGGGCCGCAGACCCGCCGCGACGCCGCCGGCCATCATCATCTCGACAAAGTAATAAAAGTACGCCGGCCCCGACCCCGCAACGGCCGTCACGGCGTCCATGAGTTCCTCGCGCTGTACCTCCACGCTGACGCCGCCCGCGTTGAAGAAGTGCTTCACTTCTTCCAAGTCGTCAGGCGTGGCGTGGGCTCCCTTGAAAAGCCCCGTAACTCCTCGGCCAAGTCCAAATGGGAGATTCGGCATGGCCCGCACCACGCGAACCGGCGAGTCGCTCAGTGCCGCCGCGATGCGATCCGTCCCCACGCCGGCCATCAGGCTGACGAACAAGTGATCGCCGTTTGCAACCTCGCGAATCGACGCCGCCGCCTCGGCAAAACGCTGCGGCGTGACCGACAGCATGACCATCTTCGAATGACGAACGACGTCGCGATTGTCGTCGGCCACTTTCACCGGCAGCGGATGCGCAGCCAGCTTTTTCGATTGCGAAACAATGATGCGATCCTCTGCGAGATAGCCGCTGGAGATAAGACGATTGACGATCACCGCGGCGATGTGGCCGGTGCCGAGGACGCCGAGGGCATAGTGGTGTGAGGACATGAGACTCATGCTCCGGAAGGAAATGGCTCCAAACGATTGATTGTACGCTTGGTAGTGGCCCCGCGCCTGGCCACGAAGAACCCGCTTCCTCACGGTCGCGGCTCTGAAGCTCAGTAAAAATAGCAGGAGCCAGTGCTCACTCGGCTCCGCCGCCCTTTGAGCACTGGCTCCATACCGTGTCGCGTCGAGGTGGGCCGCAATCTCCGGCGGCTTCAATCAACGCGGGTTCCCTGCGGCGAACTTACCAGGCCGCATAGCTCTTGCGGGCCTTGCTGTTCGAGCGGTTGAATCGGCTGCGCGACCACGTTCGCGTCTTGCGAGCATAGGTCTTGTTCGTGCGTCGGCCGTAGGTCCGCTTCGTGTTCTTGCGGGCGTTGCCCTTGGTGAAGCTGGTCATGTTGTAGTTCTTGGTGATCCAGCTGGTCGTGCCAAAGCCGAACGTGCGATACTGCTTGGCAAACGTCTTGAGCTGCTTGCAGATCTTGTTGGCTTCCGAGCGGCAGAATCGCTTCTCGGTGGGGTTTGTGGCCGAAGCAAATCGCTTCTTGAAGCGCTTGAACATGTTCTGCTTCCGGCTCACCTGTGTGCGGAACGCCTTTTTCGTAGCGTTCGTCTTCGTAAATCGAAATGCCATTTTCTGTCCTTTCGAACGGTTCGATGACTCCCGGCCCATTACCGGGGATACCCGCTTTCTCGGCCACGAAGGGGAGGCGGTTAACTAAAGACCGGGTATTCCCTTGAAAAATGGCCCATTATTTTGATGTTCGATGTTGCACCATCAACGCGCATGCGTCTGTAACCTGTTGCAAATCCTATGGTTACGAAAATACACAACGATCCATAGCGTTTTCTGGTCGGTGCCCGCGCCCCAGACTGATACGGGATCCAGATAGGGAAAAACACCCCCGCAAAATAGTGCGAAAGCCCGCAAAAGGACGCAAAAAAGTCTTGAGTCCTGAGTCTTGAGTCTTGAGTCTTGAGTCCTGAGTCCTGAGTCTTGAGTCCTGAGTCCTGAGTCTTGAGTCTTGAGTCCTGAGTCTTGAGTCCTGAGTCCTGAGTCCTGAGTCCTGAGTCCTGAGTCCTGAGTCTTGAGTCCTGAGGCCCGCCAAGGCGGATCTTCGACTTGAGGCGCTGAGGGAAGAGGGAACGGGGAACGGGGGAAGGCGCTGAGGCACCCGCCACGGCGGGTAAACTGCGGCACAAAGGGGAGAAAGTGGTCGCTTCGCGACGTGGGGGGGTGGTGGTGTAATTGCGGCAAATTTGCGTGGGAATTGAAAAACAGCTGGCGTCCACCCAGGCGGATCTTCGATCTGCTGGCGTTTGCCGGCATGGTCCCGAGGGGACCGGGGGACATGGGGATCGGGGGACCAAGCGGTCGAGTGACGGAGCCTGGCCGGTGGGCGAGCGGTGGGTGATTGGTATTGACGCACATGGGTGGTTCCTTTCTTTTTCTGCTTGACACCTGTCAATCTTGCTCAGTGTTTCAGGCGGGCGTGATTTTGTTGCTAAGTCGTTGCGCGGGTGAGGGTTGGCGTCGCGGCCGATGGCGGAATTCGCAAGGCGAGTCGCTTGCGGCGTCGTCGCGGTCGAACGATCGGGTGCGACGCGTTGATTTCTGATTGGTGCATTCGTCGGTCGCGTGAAGGGTCGGCTCAGGAAGGGCCCATACGGTTCGTTATCATGTGTGTCGGATGAGCCGCGAGGCGTGCGTTCGGTAAGCACCAACTGGAAAAGTAGAATGACCCCTTTTACTCTGACCTGTGCCGCCAGCGTGGGGTGGAGTTGATCGAGGGCCGGGCGATGCCGGACCATATCCACCTGTGTCTGAGCATCCCGCCGAAGTACAGCGTGTCGCACACGCTGGGTTTTTTGAAAGGCAAGAGTGCGGTGCGGAT
>JACRIM010000013.1 GCA_016235815.1 Planctomycetota bacterium | reverse complement strand
GTGATGCGCACGGCCCACCAACAGGGCCGCGACGTGCTCGCCACCATCAAAATACTGATACGCGGCACTTGGTCAGGAAAAATGCCGTTCATCCTGACCCCTGCTAACGTCAAGACCCGCGCAAGACGGTAAACAGTTACAAAAGCTACGGCTACCCCTACATCCGCGAGTCAGCGGGCCGTGGCGACTTCGACGTGGATACCATCATCGATTCGCCTACCGACGGTGCTCGTTACAACTCGGTGAAGGCGGGCAGTGTTGGGGACCCGCGCGGAGACATAAACGACGGTTCGGTCAACAGCTGCGATGTAACTGCCCTCAAACTGCCCTCAAAACGCATCACGTGACGGTAAGAAACCGTGAAGGAACAGGACATCAGTAAGACGAGCGAAGTCATTGTCGTTTCGGAAGTTGGGCGATAAACCCAGGTTCAGGCAGAGCTTGAGAAAACGGGTGAGATAGAATCCCTCCCTCCCCGGTGCCCTTCTCAGCAACCAACCACATAAAAAAACCAGCGGCTCATCACCGCTGGTTCTCAGGCTATTCCCTTGCACCAAGGTCGCCTTGACCTTGCCCTTGTTCCCCAGGCAGACCGGCAGGTAGTCACACCACGAGCACCAGAAACCCGGCCGCTTGTAGTACCGACCCGAGGCAATCGCCTCGGCCGTCCATCCGACCTTGGCCAGGTACTCGGACAGCTCCTTGGCGGTTCGCTTGACCACATGCCATTCAATCGACGTGTCCTTACTTTTGACCAGGACGCAGAGCGCAATTCCCTGATCTGATGGGTCGGGAAACGTTTCACCTCGGGAAAACCCCCATCCCAGTGAAAAATTAATGATTCGGCAGTTGACTGACACCTGGGCCGCGCTAAAAGTAAGGTACAGCCGGACAGGATTCGCGAAGGTTCCTAACCCGCCCTTCGATCTCCTACCGCGGCACTCGATGGTCGCCATTCGCGGCCCGTTTCGCTCGGTGAATCCCCCCCGGTCCCTCGCAAGGGAACAGGAGATCGAACTATGCAGGACGGATGTCCGCGCGCCGCAGAGCATTCTCACGGTCAATTCAGCTACAAATTTCAACGACTACGCGAGCAGCTTCGCACCGCCGTCACCACCGGCGAGTTCTCCGGACGAATGCCCGGCGAACGCGAACTAGGCCGCCGATTCGGCGCAAACGCCAAGACCATCAACAAGGCACTCTGCGATCTGGCCAGTGAAGGCCTGGTCGTGCGCCACATCGGTCGCGGCACCTACGTCATTGAACGAGAGAGCACCGCCGGCGTTGCATCGACCGGCCGGTTTCGAGCCATCGTGGATTCGGGGGCGGCGGAGTCATCGGTGACGGTGAATCTGCTGGATGACATTCGTGCGACCCTGGCCGGAGTAGGAAGGCTGCTTGAGTGCACACCCATGCCGACACTCGGCGCGCGACAGACACTGCTTGGCACATGGCCGGTGGCTTGGCGTCGCGAGACGGGCGGCGTATTTCTGGTGCCGAACGAGCCGTTGGAGAATCAGACCGGGCGCCTTGATGAGGCGTCGATGTCGGAGTTACTCCGTCGGCAGATGCCGATGGTGATTGTCGGGGCGCTTTCCGGAGGGATGAAGAGTTGCGCGGTTGCGCCGGATTATTCGGATGCCGGGTTTCGGTTGTGCGAGCATTTGGCACAGGCGGGTTGCGATGAAGTGGTTGTTGCCATGTCGGCCGAGACGCGTGAGGCACAGATCGTCGCGGCCGGTGCGGCTGCGGCGGCCAAGCGATACAACATTGTGTGTAAGACGGCCATCGGCGGACTTCCCACGAACGGCCACAGTCACACGAGCGATCAACCACGCGGCGTAATCTGTGTCGGCCCGACCATGCTGCACCGGGCGGTGGCGGATGCCTCGATTCGGCGAAAGTCGATGGAGGGCAGCGTGCTTCTCGCGGCCATGCTGGCGCCGGGCGATGACCTGGCCAAGACGGTGGGCGTGCCGTATTACGAGGTTTCGCGAAAGACGATTTCGGACTGGGCTGCTCGGATCATGCTTGACGCCAAGCCGGGGCAGAGACCAGTGGAAGTGATTATCCCCGGTGCGGTGCGCGTGCCGGAGATTTCGAGCGGGTGCCGTGATGAGCTGCATTGTGATGCGGCGGGCATGGCCGAAATCGCCCATTGATGAAAGGCGGTCGGCGCGGCATAATAGTGTTCTCGCCGACCGCGCCGCCGGCTGCGGGCGATTACTCGTGGAGCATGGGACCGCTGACTTATGGGTGCGACCCTCGACGCCCTGCATCGTCTTCAAGAAGTTGAATTGCAAATCGCCGAGATCCGCGACGGGATCAATCGCAAGGCCCGCGCCGTGACCCGTCACCAGGCCAAGATCGCTGAAATCAATACGAAGATTGCCGCGCAACAGGCCGCCATCCGACATGACCAGATGGAGGCCGATCGGCTCGATCTCGACGTTAAGTCGCACGAGGCCGACATCGCCAAGCTTCGCGCGGCCCTGAACGTTTCCAAGACAAACAAAGAGTACTCAGCGGTACTTACCCAGCTCAACACAAATAAGGCGGACAACGGCAAGGTCGAAGAGCGGGTCCTCACCATCCTGACTCAGATCGACGTCAAGAAAAAGGAAATGGCGGCGTTGCACGACGAACGCGCTGCCGAGGAAGTCCGACTCGCGGAGTCGCAGGCCGCGGTGAAAGCGGTGGAGGATGCCTCCCGCGATCGACTCAACCGCCTGCAGGCCGAGCGCGACGCCGCATCCGCCGCTGTTCCCAAGGCCGCATTGGACATCTTCAATCGGATCAGCCAGAAGCTTGATGGCGAGGCCATGGCTCACGTCGTTCGGACGAATCCAAAACGCGCCGAGTTCGCTTGCAGCGGCTGCAACATGGCGATCAACATTGAGCAGGTGAACTCCATCATGTCGCGCGATGAGGCCGTCACATGCAAGGTCTGCGGGCGCATTTTGTATCTCGACGAGCCGGCCGTTTCCAACTCGCGCTAACGCAGGAATTCACTTCAATGGTCCCACCGAATACCACCGGTCCACCCGCCGTGGTATGATTCGCCGTCCATGAAGCTCACGATTCACATTGATGGCGGCTCGCGTGGCAACCCTGGACCGGCCGGATGCGGCGTTGCCATTGAGAATGAGAAGGGTGAGGCCATTTATGAGGCGGGGTATTTCCTCGGTCGCATGACCAACAACATGGCCGAGTACACCGGTTTGCTGAAAGCGCTCGACGATGCGGCGAGCTGCGGCGCGACGGAATTGCAAATCTTCTGCGACAGTGAATTGCTCGTGCGGCAGATTAACGGCGAGTACCGCGTGAAGAATGAGACGCTCAAGGATTACTTCGACAAAGCGATGACGGGTCTGCGGGGGATTGGAAAATGGAAGGTGACGCACGTCCGCCGTGAGGCCAACGCCCGGGCCGACGAACTCGCCAACATTGCCATGGACGCCGGTGAAGACATGATTGAGATTGACCGGCGGCCCCATCGCGTCCGGTCGACGGATTAGCCGCGGGGATTGAGAGCAGCAAGGAACGAATTTCCATGCCCGAATTGACGCCGAGCGAAGTCGTTACGGCACTCGACAAATACATCATTGGTCAGTCGGCCGCCAAGCGCGCCGTGGCCGTGGCGATTCGTAATCGCTGGCGACGAATGCAGTTGCCGGAGGGAATGCGCGAGGATGTCGGTCCCAAGAATATCCTGATGATCGGGCCGACCGGCGTGGGTAAGACGGAGATCGCGCGGCGAATGGCGGCGCTGGTCAATGCGCCGTTCCAAAAGGTGGAGGCGACGAAATTCACCGAGGTCGGTTATGTGGGGCGCGATGTTGATTCCATGATTCGCGACCTTGTCGAGCTGGCCGTCAACATGGTGCAGAAGGAGCAGACCGAGGTCGTTCGGCACAAGGCGGAAGAGCTGACCGAAGAGCGCATCCTTGATGAACTTCTGCCGCATGATTCGGAAAGCAGCGACGAAGAAGCCGAATCGCGACGGGCCCGAACGCGTGAAAAATTGCGGACTCAACTTCGGGCCGGTGAACTTGAGGATCGGCTTGTTGAGCTTCGCGTCGAGCAGAAGGCCGCGCCGATGGGCATGTTTGCGACGACGCTCGGACCCGATCAGATGGGGCCCGAGATACAGGATTTGATGGAACGCATCATGCCGAGCCAGCAGAAGGATCGGAAAGTCCCGATTCGTGAGGCCCGGAACATTATTTTCGATCAGGAGTGCGACAAGCTGATCGACCGCGACAAGGTCAAGGACATGGCCCTCGCGCGCACGCAGAGCAGCGGAATCATTTTCGTGGACGAGATGGATAAGCTCTGCGGCGGCAGGCAGGCAAGCGGTCCTGATGTGAGCCGACAGGGCGTGCAGCGCGATTTGCTGCCCATCATCGAAGGCACGACCGTCAACACGCGGCACGGTCCGGTGAAGACCGATCACATTCTTTTTATTGCGGCCGGTGCGTTTCATATTGCCAAGCCCAGTGATTTGATGCCTGAGTTGCAGGGCCGACTGCCGATCCGCGTGGAGCTGGATGATCTCACGAAGGACGACTTCATTCGAATTCTTCGTGAGCCGCAAAACGCCCTGACCAAGCAGCAAGTCGCCCTCATGGGCACCGAGGGCGTGACCATTTCGTTCACGGATGACGCCATCGAGGAGATCGCTACCATCGCGAGCGACGTGAACCGCACCACCGAGAACATTGGCGCCCGTCGGTTGCATACCATTATGGAAAAGGTGATGGAGGATCTATCCTTCGATGCACCATCCATGGGCGGTAAGAAAGTCACGATCGACGGCGGCTATGTACGCAGTCGCCTGTCGGAAATCGTCAAGGACGAGGACCTCAGCAAGTTCATTCTCTAGCCCTGCGGGGCCGAAATTACATCCCCACTTGGATTCCGTAACAGTTAGCGGATATGATAGGGAGTGCGAAAACCCTTTGTTTCCGGATCATTGCTGTTTGGAGGCTGATTCATGACCGCCCTCGCGTTAGCCATTGGATTGTTGGCTCTTGGTGATACACCGGTCGGCCCGAAGGCGACGGACGTCAAGTTCAGCGCGCCGGACGGCGTCATTGTGGGCGCGGACTACTTCGAACCGCTGAACAAGGCGGGCAAGTCGCCGGTTGTCATTCTCATCCACATGCGGGCCTTGGATCGAAAATCGTGGACGCCGCTCGTGCAGCCTTTGCTCGACAGCGGCTTCGCCGTGCTGGCCTACGACATGCGCGGGCGCGGCGCCAGCATCGAGCCGGCCGCGATGGAATTGCGCAATCGTCTCGGCAGAAACGATCCGACACTGTTTCTTGACGCGTGGAAGGATGCCGCCGGCGCCGTGACATTCCTTGAATCGCGTCCTGAGTGCGACACGAAGAACATCGTCGTGATCGGCGCGAGCAACGGATTCAGCATCGCCGTCGATTTTGCGACGCGCAATTCCAATGTGAAGGCGTTGATCGGCCTCTCGCCATATCCGAAGAAGGACGGCCTGGAGACCAGCGAACAGATTAAGTCGCTCAAGGATCGTCGCATGCTTTTGATGGCACCCCAGCAGGAATACGGCCGTGTGCAGGAACTGGTTATCAGCTCCGGCGGAAAGGCCGACTGCGAAATGCTCCAGGGCGGCCCTGCGCAGCATGGAACCAATCTCTTTAATGAGCCAAATCGAACCCGTGCGGTCGAACTCATCGTGAAGTTTCTCGGGCCTGTCGTCGCTCCACCGGCAGGCAAACCCGCGACCAACTCCCAGCCCAAGAAGTAGGCGTCGCGCAGGCACCTCATGCTTCGAATCGGCACAGTTGAACTTGCCACGCCCTTCGTACAGGCCGCGCTCTCCGGCTATAGCGATGCGCCCATGCGCCTGCTGGCTCGTGAGTACGGCTGCCCCTACACGCTCAACGAGGTCGTGCTCGACAAGCTGGTTCTTTCGGGCGGCAAGAAGATGCGCCGAATGCTGGCCATTCCGCCGGAGGATCACCCTGTCGGCGGGCAGCTTATGGGGAGTGAGCCCTCGCAATTTGCCGAGGCCGCTGACGAAATGGTTGCTGCTGGTTACGACGTGATCGACATCAACTTCGGCTGCCCAGTGCGCAAGGTGCTGGGGCGATGTCGCGGCGGGTTTCTTCTGTCGGTGCCGGATACGGCTCGCGAGATTGTGCGCGGCGTGGTGGATGCGGTGGCAGGTCGGCGGCCTGTCTCGGTCAAGATGCGGCGCGGCATGGACGACGACGATGTCAGTGAGCGAAATTTTTTCAGCGTGCTGGATTCGGCGTTGGAGGCGGGTGTTGCTGCGGTTACGGTTCACGGTCGCACGGTGAAACAGCGTTATGTAGGCCCCAGCAACTGGGGATTCCTCGCTCGTGTGAAACGTCATGTCGGCGATCGCACGATCATTGGCAGCGGCGATCTCTTTTCGGCGGAAGACTGCGTGCGAATGCTCCGCGAAACCGGAGTCGATGGCTGTTCAATCGCTCGCGGTGCGATCGGCAACCCGTTCATTTTCCGAGAGGCCGAGTCGATCCTGCGAACCGGTGAGACGCCGCCGCCTCCGTCGCTTGCACTCCAACGCCGCGCCCTGGAGCGGCATTTCGAGTTGATGGCGGTGCATCATGGTGAGAAGTTGGCCGCGCCGCTTCTTCGGAAGTTCGGCGTTCGCTACAGCGAAATGCACCCCTGCCATGCCGAGGTGAAGCGGGCGTTCCTTGCAGTGACGAACGCCGATGAATGGCGGGCCATGCTTGATGAGTGGTATGGCGATGAAGCGCGCTATCCACCCGTCGAACGGCGCACGCGGCCCGAGGCGCTCATCGCCGCGGGGGCAAGCTGGTCCTGCGAGCCGGCGGAGTCGTGATGGATTTTCTGACACGCCTTTTCCTGGAAAGCCCGATCCGACTTGGTATCTTCTCGTTCCTGCTCCTTTCGGTTGTCCTCCTGATTCGCGGGCGTTTGTCGGAGAAGGCGGCGCGATGGTCGCTGCCTTTTACGCTGATCCTGATCCCCGCACTCTTCGGAATGCAACATATCGTTGTGACCCAGCGCGAGGAAATCTGCTCGGAATTGCGATCCTTTATTTCTGCGATCGAGTCCCGTACGTCGCAAGCCTTCTCCGCGACACTTTCCGACAACTACGACAACGAAGGGATGAATCGCGGCGCGATGCTTGATTACATCAGCGCCCGTCTTGAATCGATGCGCGTCTATGACACACGAATCACAAACGATGATGTGGAAATCAGTGGTGACGCTGCCGAGATGGACCTGCTCGTCGCCGCAACCGTCAGCATTCAGGGCGGAATCGGCGACCGACACATCGGCCGATGGCGAATCCGTTGGCAACGTGAGCCTGATGGTTGGAAGATCGTTGGGATCTCTCCAAGAATGATCGATATGGTTCAGATTGGGTCACTGCGGGAACTTCGCGGCGTCGTCCCGTGACCGGGGCGGCCTATTCCGTCAGTGTCCATGAATGCGACGCCAGCGAATTCATTCGCGCCGTGTCGGTCATGTTGAATTGCAGCGGCGTTACGCAGACGTATCCATCGCGAACGATATGAATGTCCGTGTCTGACGCATCGTCCCACTCGACGAAATCCCCGCTCAGCCAGTAATACTCCCGGCCGTTTGGGTCGACCCGCTTCTCGATCTTGTCCATGGTCGGGCGCGTCGACTGGGGCGCGACGCGTACGCCGCGCGGCCAGCCGGGTCGAAATGTGGGGATGTTCATGTTGAAGACCTGACGCCCCTCCGGTTTCGTCATCAGTATCTGGCGGATCACATCCGAGGCGATTCGCGCCGCGCGGGTGTAGTCCATTTCGGGCTGCAACTGCAGGGACACGGAGATCGCGGGGCAACCGAGGATCGCACCCTCCATCGCGCCGGCCACGGTTCCCGAATACAACACGTGAATTCCGGTGTTAAGTCCGGAGTTGATTCCGGATACCACAAGTTCGGGCGGCTGCGGAAGGAGCGAGTTCATCGCCAGTTTTACGCAATCGGCCGGCGAGCCTTCCACGCTGACGCCCTTGAATCCGCCGGCGGTTTGCACGGTCCGCCAGATGACCGGATGCCGAATGGTGACGGCATGCGACCCTCCGGACTTCGGACTATCGGGCGCGACGACGTCCACTTGATGATCGCGGGCAAGTTCGTGATAGATTGCGGCGAGACCCGGCGCGTGAATCGCGTCGTCATTGGTTAGGAGGATTCGCATGACGACGATTGTAGGGAGCGCGAGGCGCATCTACAATGTCGACTCGCTCGCTTTCACAGGCACGATTCCGCGTTTGCATTCATGAACTCGACACGCAACGTCATGGTTTCTCCGCCGCGCCGACCGTTCGGCGTGTTTCGACCGTCTCCCGGCGCGATCAGCGTCTATCTCGTCATCGTGATCATGCTTATCACGGGAGCGACGTTTGGGCCGCTGCTCACCGCGAGCCTCGCGCACCCCGATGATCGCGCCTATCGGGTGGAAATTTCTCGACCGCTCGTCTGGACCTGGTCCGAAGTCGGCTCCGTGTTTGCCCGCGCCCATTACCCGCCCGGTTCCGGTGGCAGCTATCACCCGCTGGCGACACTTTCCATGCTGGTCGATCATCGACTGGCCGGTTATACGCAGGCCCGGGTCTTTCAATATCATTTTACGAATCTCTGGCTTCATGCGCTGAACGCCGCGATGTTGTTCCTGTTGCTACGGCGTTTTTCGGCATCGTTCCTTTGGTCGTTTCTGCTGGCACTTCTCGCATCGTTGCACCCGGCCGCGGTGGAAACACTTGCAGGCATTTCGCAGCGGATGATGGTGCTGGGCACTTTCTTTTCACTCCTTGCGCTTCACAGTTTCTTAACGGCGGCGGAGTCGTGCCGTGCCGGCCATCGACCGTACCTTGCATGGACCGCGACGACTCTTTTCTACCTTGCCGCTGTTCTTAGCAAGAGCACCTTTGTTGCGTTGCCCATTTTGATGCTACTTCTGGATCTTTGGCCCCTGCGGCGCACCGGCCGCGGTCCACTGGTCGAAAAGCTGCCCATGGTTGTCATCGGGCTTGCAGCAATCGCCGTGCAGATTCGACTACAAATGCCCATCCCGGCCGTTCAGCCCGCCGACGCCGATGCGGCCGAGCTTATCGCCCGCAATTGGGGGTCGTTCCTCATTCGTCTGGTTTGGCCGAGCGGCCTGTCGCCGATGTACCCGATTTTTGAGGGCTTGCGCGGATGGGCCGAATTCACGGTCGCCGCCTCGTTTGCGACAATGCTGCTTGTTTCCTGGCGGATTCACCGCGGACTTTTCGTCGGGCTTGCGGGCGTTGTCGTGCTGCTCGGGCCCGCGTTAATGAGCATCCCTTTCAATACGAACCTGATCGGCGACGGCCCGCTCTACGCCGCGTTGATCGCGCCGCTTATGGCGATCGCAGCCGCGCTTGCAACGCGACGTGATGTGTCGCGCACGCCGCTTGCACGGATCGCCGCACTTTGCGTCGCCGGGTTGGTCGCACTCTCCGCTGTCACGACATTCGCCCACACCTACGATTGGCACAGCCCACGCACGCTCTATCAGTGCGTCGTGCGCCAATACCCGACGTGGTCCAGGGCGCACGTTCGCCTCGTGGAGGCCTGTATCGCTGATAACGAACTCGATGCCGCGCTGATCCACGCGCAGAAGGCCGTCGAGATCGCTCCCAACGACCCCTCCACGCAGTTTTATCTTGGTACGGTGCTCCTGCTCAACGGCGATAGCGGTTGCGCGGAAGCCATCGGTCCACTTCGCCGCGCTTTGATGACGAACTCAAGTTGGATCGAGTGCCTGCAGAATCTTGGCGTCGCGCTGGCGCGCAGCGGCAAACTTGACGAGGCGATCACGAACCTCGAAAAGGCCCGCAATCTTGCGCCGAATTCCGTCGGTATCCGTATCGCGCTGGGAAACGCTTACTTGCAGGCAAAACGCCCGGCGTCGGCCCGCAGCGAGTTTCAGGAGGCGTTGCGGCTTCGCACCGACCCCGACATTCACCTCGGCCTTGCCGTGGCGTGGGCCGCGAACGACATGCCCGACATGGCCCGCCGCCACCTCGCCGCCGCTGTAAAGGAAGATGCCCGCATGGCTGTTCGCGCGGCGCGCTATCCCGAGCTGCTTCGCCTGCGCGGTTCTCCGGGCTTTGCCGAGTTGATTGATGTCTCACGTGACGCCGGCGCGCTGGAGGCCGTCCGCGCTGCCGACCTGGAAACGGCCCGAAACGCCGGCGGATCGTAGCGTGATGGCCGACACACTTGCGACACAGTCTTCCGACGAAAGGCGGCTCCGTTGGTGCGCCGCCGGGCTGGTGTTGCTCGTGCTGCTGGCTTATGGCCCGACGTTGTCGAGCGACTTCATCCGATTCGATGATCCGCAGTACGTGACCGACAACGCCCTCGTCCGATCGCCCAGCGTCAATAGTGTCATTCGCTTTTTTTCGGAGGTGCGCAAGCCGTCCACGGTCGCCGGATACTACCAGCCACTGACGATGGTCTCCCTGATGACCGATTCGTGGCTCTCGGGTGGGTCGATCAACCCGCGTATCTTTCATCTGCATAACATCCTGCTCCACGGGGCCACGTGTGTGCTCGTTTTTCTGCTGCTGCGTCGGGTGGTCGGCGGCCTCGGCATTCCCTTCATCCTGGCGATGCTCTATGCCGTACATCCGGCACAGGTTGAATCCGTCTCCTGGATTTCGCAGCGCAAGACCGTGCTGGCGACTCCGCTGGGTATTGGCTGCATCCTGTGCTACATCGAATACGTCCGACGCGGTCGCGCCAGCTGGCTCTGGGGCGCGTTTGTGTGTTACCTACTGGCCAACCTCGCCAAGCCGACCATCGTGCTGCTTCCGCTCGTGCTTCCGCTGCTCGACATGTGGCCCCTGCGTCGGAGCGTTCGTGGCTCGCTGCTTGAGAAATGGCCCTTCGCCGTTGTCATGGTCGTCATGGGCTATGTCGCGTTTGTCTCACAGTCGTCCAGCGTCGCCACGGTCGGTGTGCCGAATCTGGATAGCGCGGCCGTCTTGTGGAAATGGGCGGCGTTACTTTCGTATAACCTGATGTTCTACGCCGGAAACATTGTCTGGCCGCTCTACCTGTCGCCATTTCGCGATGTGCCCACGAGCCTCGCCCCGACTCACCCACCGATCATGGCCGCGGTGGCCGTGTCGCTTGGTGGTTGTGCGATCTGGCTTTTGTCGTGGCGTTGGTCAAAACCACTCTTCGTCGGTCTTGCGTCGTTCGGCATCACGCTCTCGCTCGCCCTCGGGCCGGTTCGATTCTTTGACTCCTGCGTTGGTGATCGCTTTTTGTATTTCCCGCTCGTGTTTCTCCTTCTGCCCGCGGCCGCCGGGATCGCTGAGTTGGAGCGCCGTTCCAAGAAGCAGATTCACCTGGCGCGCTACGCCGCGGCGGCTTTGTCGCTGCCCGCCGTGATTCTCACAGTCGGGCAGCAGGCCATTTGGCGGGACAGCCTCTCATTCTGGACCCATGTCGTCGAGTCGGTGCCCGATTACGGTATCGGCCGACAGATGCTCGCACTCACTCTTGCAGACGACGGCCGCAACGACGAGGCCTTGTCTCACGCTCGACGCGCCGTCGAACTGCGCCCCTATGATCCGCAGTCGCAAGCCTTGCTTGGTCGCATCCTTCTTCATCGCGGTGATCGCGCTGGTGCGCGGGCACATCTTGAAAACGCCCTGACGACGCCGCTGGCACCCGACGCCGGGGATGTTCATGCCGCGCTGGCCGAAGCACTGGCCGCCGACGGTGAGATTGAAAACGCACGGCAACACGCCGTCTCAGCTGTCCAAGCGGGTGTGGATGCGACGCGTACGTATCAGCGAGTCGGCGACTCGGCCATGCAGATCGCCAAGCGTTTCGACGCGGCGGCGATGTTCTATCGCGAGGCCATTAAGGCATCGCCCATGAACGCCATGGCCCGATGGAATCTTGGCGCGGCCCTTGAAGCACAGGGCGATCTTGCGTCCGCCGTTGTGGAGTACGAAGCGGGCCTCACGCTTTACGCCCGCGTCGCTGTCCCGCCTGCGCAAATGGTGGAAAAGGTCGCGGCATTGCGCCGCCAACCCTTACCCGCCACGCGGCCTGCTGGTCTGTAAGATAGGCTCCATGTCGACTGCCCTTACCCGAGCACAAGTCCGCGAGGTGGATCGTCGCGCGATGGAGGAGTTCGGCATTCCCGGCATTGTGCTGTTGGAGAATGCCGGTCGCGGCGCGACGGAGATCATCCGGGCGCGGCTGCCTGCGGGCGGCCGGGCGGCCATTGTTTGCGGGCGGGGCAACAACGGCGGCGATGGGTTCGTGATCGCCCGCCATCTGGTCAACAGCGGCTTCGCGGCGCAGTTATTGCTCGCGTGCGATCCGGGGCAATTGGCCGGCGACGCCGCGACGAATTGCGAGATCGCCCGACGGATGTGTATTCCGGTTTTGCGAATTGATTCACCCGAGGCCCTTGCACTTGCGCTGGAACCGATGGGCAGCGCCGATGTTGTGGTTGACGCGGTGCTCGGTACCGGCTTTTCCGGCGAGGTGCGTCCCCCGCTCGACGACATCCTCGCCGCGATCAACACCGTCGGGCGTCATATCGTCGCGATCGACGTGCCCTCGGGATTGGATTGTGACACAGGAATGCCGAGCAACGCGACCGTGCGCGCGGCGGAGACGATTACGCTCGTGGCAAGGAAGGTGGGATTCGATGCGCCGGGTGCGGTGGAATACACGGGAGCGGTGCACGTCGTGGGGATAGGAGCGCCGGTTGACGTCTTGCCGAAATCGGCACACTAACGCTCTACAGCCACTGCCGCATCCACTCCACGCTCTCGCTGACAATCTTCTCTGTGTTGGGGACACCCTTCATTCCGTGATCGCCCGTTGGAAGCGAGACAAGTTCGGCCACGCCACCGGCATCGCGCGATGCCTTCACAAACATCTCGCCGTGCGTTTGAGGCACTTGCTGATCATCCGAGCCGTGGAACACGCGCAGGGGTCGCGGCGATTTGGCGAAAGCAGCGGGCACGTCGTCGCGAGGCAAAGATTCAAAGAAACCGATTCCGAGGCGGTGGCCGTGGTGGTCGATCCAGCCCTGTTTTCGCAGGAGCGCCATGGCGGCGTCGTTCATGTCCCGATTGATGAGGTCATGCGGATCGGCCACCGGCGCGAAAAACACGCATGATTTCAGGCCCGGCATCCGGTCGGCAGCGCGTGCCGCGGTATAGGCCCCGAAGCTGCTGGCGATAATTCCAACGCGGGCGGGGTCCAAATCAGGGTGGGCGAACACCCAGTCGAGCACGGCGTACATATCGGTGAGCAGTGTGTCGGTGGTGACATCCTGAAAGACACCGTCGCTTTCGCCGCAGCCGCGAAAGTCGAAGCGCAAACACGCAATGCCGGTCTCGGCGAGCTTTCGGCCGATGGTGACAAGTCGATAGGACGAGCCGATGCGTGTGCCGGTAAGGCCGTGGCAGCAAATGACGATGGGCGCGCGCCGCGCGTCGTTCGGCCGATGCAGACTCGCCGCGAGATTGAAGGATTCGACCGGTATTTCCGCGAAGGTCTGCATAATGTTTCCCGTCCGCATGGATTGTCCACGCAGGTCGGCCGAAATACAATGAAGCGCCCGTCGCCCTCAGCGGGCCCGAGAATCCGATGATTCATGCGTTCACGGTGGATGTCGAAGATTACCACAACATCATCGCCCGCGACTGGCTCGGGCGGGAAGGCCCTCCCACGCGCGCGGTGGTCGAGAATACGGGACGCTTCCTCGCCCATCTGGCCAAGCGGCACCTGCGTGGGACGTTTTTCGTGCTTGGTGAAGTCGCCGAGACATTCCCGAGCCTGATCCGTGAAATCGCCGCAGGCGGGCATGAACTCGGCGTACACGGGTTCTTCCACCGCCAGGTGTTCAAGCTCACATCCGGGGCTTTCCGCAAGGAAGTCGTCGATGCCAAAAAACTGATCGAAGACATCTCCGGGCAGCCGGTGCGCGGCCATCGGGCACCGGCCTTTTCCATCATGCCGAACACCGCGTGGGCGCTGGATGTCCTGGCCGACGCGGGCTTTGCGTATGACTCCAGCATTTTTCCCATCGCGGGACGGCGGTATGGCTGGCCGGGCTTTCGTGAGGATATACACGAAGTGTCACTGGCCGACGGGCGAAAAATCATCGAAGCACCCATGTCCACGGTGACGCTGTTTGGCAAGCGACTGCCGGCCTGTGGCGGCGGTTATCTGAGACATTTTCCGGGCATGATCACGACGTGGGCGCTGAAGCGAATCGAGCGAAACCGACCGGCCATCGTGTATACGCACCCCTATGAAATCGAGTTGCCCATCGGCGCGCTTGATACGTCCGGGCTGTCGCCGGCGGATGCGTCGCGCGTGTTGCGTTTTCACAAATTACAGTTGCGCAATCGCGGCACGGTCGAGCGGAAGCTCGCCGCCTTGCTTGATGCGTTTCGATTCGACACGCTCTGGAATGTGATCCAACGGGAACTTTCGAAAACACCAAGAAAGGCGTCCGCCTAGACGGACCGTATAATCGCGAATGCCACCGGGGCCGCGCGAACAACCATGACGACCGACGCGATTCAACAACCCATGTCCGCCGCCCTCCACGCCGAGTGGTACATCGCGCCGAAGCCGCCTGTCCCGCGCGGCTGGCTCGTTTATACGCTCGACTTTGTCCTCGCCACACTTCAGGGACATTTCACTGAGCCGCAGAAAATCTCCCACGCGCCCGCGTGGCTCGTGGTTGGGCGATTGGTGCAGGGATTCATGGCCATCGCGCAGGCGATCCTGATGTTTCTCGCGTGGCTGCCGATTATTTCAACGCTTTATGAAACGGTTGCCCGCACCTTCACTCGTAATGCACTGGGGTTTTTTCTGCGGGCGTGTTACTGGAAAGCCAAGCTGCGCTATCTCGGCCAAGACACGATTATCGATCAAAACGTGGAAATCTGGGGGCCGGCGAACGTCTCCATCGGATCGCGCTGTCACATCGACACCAGTGTGCGTCTCGCGGCCGGCGAGCGGCGACATCGGCAGCACGGGTACATTCGCATCGGCAACTTTGTTCACCTCGGTCCCGGCGTGCACATTGCGGGTCGCGGTGTCGTGCATGTGCATGACATGGTCGGCATCATGGCCAATGCCCACCTTTACAGTGCGACCGGTGTGATCGAGCGCCCCGCCGATCCCGGCCAGTTGGTCAGTATGTCACACATGGCGCCGCACGATCAGCAGCACATCGTCGAATCACCGATCGTCGTCGAGGAATATGCCTTTATCGGAATGATGGCGCGAATCATGCCCGGAGTGCGCGTGGGCCGGGGCGCCGTCATCCATGCCAATTGCGAACTCGTTCGCGACGTCCCCGCCTTTGCCAACATCGGCGGTGCACCGCGGGCCAAACAGATCGGCTGGCGAAAGCCGCGCCGAAAGAGTGCGAATTGGATTGAGCCATCCCCGGAGACAATCGCCCGTTACGATAAGCCCGTCATCGAAGTCCTCAGCGACCCCAATGATGAAAACAGTCTCGAAGAGATCCTTGAGCTTCACTTCGAAGCATTTCGTGATGGTGTCACCACGCAACTCGGGCGATCCTTCGTGCGCCGGTATTACAAGGCCATGATCAACGCCAACGGCGCGGCGCTGTGGGTCGCCAAGGTCAACGACCGCATCTGCGGGTTCATGGGTTGCACGACCAATCGCCGGGCGTTTGAAAAGGCCCAGCGCTCCGGGACCACGCGCATGCTTGCGATGTGGCGTTTTGTGACATTCCGCCTTAGCCCCGTTGCGATTCTTCGCGTGCTCAAGAAGCGCAGCCTCGCGCACGGCTACACGGATAGCGCCGAGTTGCTTTCCATCGTCGTTGCTCCGACCGAGCGCCGCCTCGGCATGGGCAAGAAGTTTCTCGACTTGTGGATGGATACGCTCCACAAGGCATCGCTGCCGGGCTACATCGTCTTTACCGACAACCGCGAAGGCATTCGCTTTTACGAGAAATACCGAGGTGAGTGTTTGTTCAAGTTTGAATTGAACTCGCTCTGGTCAGCGTGTTATCGCTTCAAGTTCGACGCGTTGTCATCCGACACGCCGCGCGCGGATTCGGCCGTGCGATCCGATGCCGTCGTCGCCCATCACTAGGTCACACAGGAGTACGCCGCCACTCGTCATGACCGTGCATTCGCCCGATGAGAGTTCACCCGCTCAAATCGCCACGCGCATCGCAGATGCCCTGGCCGAGGTGAACGATGCGCCCACGCTCGTCAAGATCGGACACGCTGCCCGCGGCCTTCGACCGCTTGCCCCGTCACAGCCTCTCGCCCCGGTTCGCCTCGCCTGCCTCGGCTCATTCACGATGAATCCGTTGGCGGACGCGCTCTTTCTTGCCGGGGTGGGGGCCGGAATGAACATCGACCCATACTTCGCCCCGTACGGCCAATTCGATCGAGCGCTGATCGACCCGAGTTCGGGCCTTGGCGTGTCGAATGCCACGGTGGTCTTGCTCGCCGTGCGCCTTCCGGATGTCTGCCCCGCGCTTTACGAAGAATTCGCCTCACTCGACGAGAGCGCAGCCACCCGCCTGATTGACGATTGGATTGCCCGTCTTGCGTCCGCGATTCATTCATTTCGCGCGCGGAACGCAGCGCCGATTTTCATGCTCGATTACGAATCTCCGATCATTCCCGCGCTCGGAGCGGCCGACCGCACCGCCTCACCGTCGCAGGTCGCGGTGATCGCACGGGCGAATGACGAGCTTCGCCGGATCGCGCGTGAGATTCCCAATGTCCGCGTTATGGAATACGACGCCCTCATCGCCCGTCACGGCCGCCGCACATGGGCGGATGCGCGCCTCGCCGCCTACGCACGCATTCCGATTGCCCAGGCCAATTACTGGTCCTTTGCTCGATTTGTCGTGAGCCACCTTCGTCCAATGTTGGGATTGTCGAAAAAAGTTTTGGTGCTCGACGCCGATCACACGCTTTGGGGCGGCGTGATTGGCGACGTCGGCCCGGCAGGGATCGCACTCGGACCCGACTATCCGGGCAACTGTTTCGTGGCGTTTCAGAAGCGCATACTCGACCTGCAGCGGCGCGGCGTCGTTCTCTGCCTCGCCAGCAAGAATGAGGAGTCCGTTGTTCTCGACGTGCTGCGCAATCATTCGTCCATGGTGCTGCGTGAACAGCACTTCGCGGCGATTCGAGTCAATTGGGATCCCAAGCCCGGCAATGTCGCGCAAATGGCCCGCGACCTGAACCTGGGCCTTGATAGTTTTGTCTTCCTCGACGACAGCCCGGTAGAGTGTCAGATGATGCGTCAGGCATTGCCGGACGTGCTCTCCATCTGCCTTCCAAAGGAGCCGGCCGAACTCCCGGGCGTCATCGATTCGCTCGATTGCTTCGAACAATTCTCGATCTCGGAGGAGGATCGCCGGCGCGGGGCCCTGTATCGCGCCGAGGTCGGCCGGCGATCGCTTGAAGCCGACGTCGTCGATCTTCCCACGTTTTACCGCCGCCTTGAGATGGTAATGACGCTCGCGGTCGACAACCCCATGGACGCCCATCGCGCCGCCCAAATGGCCGCCCGCACCAACCAATTCAACATGAACACCGTCCGTCACAGTGAGGACGATATCCGCCGGTTCATTGCATCCGAACGCCACCATGTCATCACACTGGCCTTGGCCGACCGTTTTGGCGATAATGGCGTTGTGGGTCTTGCGATCGTTGAAAAAACACCGGATGAATGGACCATCACCACGCTGCTCATGAGCTGCCGCGTGCTGGGCCGAACCGTGGAGCACGGCTTAATCAAGTGGATCGCGGCGCGCGCCCGGAGTTGCGGCGCTGAGCGCCTGACAGGCCTGTTTGTACCGACGACAAAAAACAAACCATTTGCGCCGTTCTACGAATCCTGCGGATTTGCCTGTGTGGCAGGCTCAAGCCCCGAACGGTGGACACTGCCCCTTCGGACCGCCGATACGAACGTACCGGACTGGCTGCGCATCGTGGTAAACGGAGGAGCGAAAAAGGCCTGATGTCGCGCGAGAACCTGGACAAATTCAATAACGCCGTTTCTGCGATACTTGGCGTCGCCGCAGACGAAGTGGTCGACTCGCTGTCGTCGGAGTCCGTCGATTCATGGGACTCGTTGAACCACATCAACCTGATCGGCGCGCTCGAGCAGGAGTTCGGCGTCATGCTGCCGACCGAGAGCATTGCCTCCTTTCAATCCGTCGCCGGGCTGAAGTCGTTGCTTGCCGACCACGGTGTGGAGTTGTAGCCGCGTGGCTGATGCCGTGAACACCACTCCCCGCGACAACCGCCCGCGATTGCCCCTGCTTCCGCTCACCATCCTCTGCTTTCTATTGCTCTATGTCGTCACCTGCGCACCCGGGCTGTTGTGGCAGGATAGCGCGACCTTTCAGTTTCGTGTCGCCAAAGGGGATTACGAAGGCGCCCTTGGCCTCGCCCTCGCGCACCCGCTCTACATCGCGCTAGCCAAGGCATTTGCGGCGATTCCGCTCGGTCCTCACGCCTGGCGCGTGAATCTCTTTTCCAGCCTCTGTGCCGCGGTGGCGATTGGATTCTTCGCGGACGCGCTGTCCCGACTGACGCGAAGCGTGCCCGCCGCGCTCATGGCCGCCGTCATGCTCGGGGTGAGCCACACTTTTTGGAAGCATGCCGTCATCGCGGAGGTGCTGAGCCTCTATGCGGCGGG
Source organism: Planctomycetota bacterium (assembly GCA_016235815.1). Lineage (GTDB taxonomy): Bacteria > Planctomycetota > Phycisphaerae > UBA1845 > UTPLA1 > JACRIM01. The sequence continues at coordinate 76,433 of JACRIM010000013.1, read as the reverse complement.
GCTGGCGATTGAATTGTGGGCCGTCGAGCGATTCATCCGCACGCGCTCGACGAACTGGTTCCTGCTGGCGCTCTTTGTCAATGGACTCGGCGCATCGAACCATTTGCTCGCCGCGCTTCACCTGCCGGCGTATCTCGGCCTGGTCGTCTGGTCGCTGAAGGCGCGTCGAATTCACGCGACAACGCTACTAACCGGCTTGCTGGCTTATCTGCTCGGCCTGCTGCCCTATCTTGCACTGATCGCTCGGGAGCTTTCGCGCGGAACGCCGCTTGGCGCCACCATTCACTCCGCTCTGTTTGGAACCGTATTCGCCAAAGATGTGCTCAATACGTCGTTCTCGCCGGGTCGCCAACTCGTTAAGACGACTCAGTTTTTTGCACTCAATTTTCCAACGCCGCTCATTGTTGCCGCCCCACTTGGTTGGTGGCTGGCTCGCGGGTCACGCGAACTAAAATGGCTGGCCTGGTTCGGCTTCGGAATATTCCTGGTCGACTTTGTCTTCGCATTCCGCTACCCCGTTGCCGATCAGTACGTCTTTTTCATCCCGTGCTATTGCGTATGGGCGGTCTTCACGGCCGTTGCCGCGGCGCATTGGCTGACGAAATCCCGCCCGCGACTCATTGCCGGTTTCGCCTTCGCCCTGTTGCCGGCATTGGTTTATGACGTCGTGCCGCCGATGCTCAAGGCCTACAAGGTCGCGGTACCGTTTCGACAGGATGTACCGTTTCGCGATGCCTACGCCTATTTCCTGCGGCCGCGGCTCAACTCGGATGTCAGCGCCGAACGATACGCCCGCTCGGCCCTGGGCCAGGTCGATCCGAACGGACTGCTCATTGCAGATTTCACGGTGAACAACGTGCTCGTCTATGCCCGCGATGTCCTCGGCGTGAGACCGGATGTTGCATTGACGGTTCCCTGTGATATTGAGCCTGCCGAGCCGCGCGTCATGTTCACGCCGCTGGGAATCAATGATTATGCGTCGCGCGGGCTGGCGTATATCAACACGGATTCATCTAACTACATGCCGAGTTGGATATTCGAAGCCTACGACCTTGAACTGAAAGGCGTGATCATCCGCCTTCACCCGAAAGACCCCACGCTGGAGCAGGGGAATCAGACCACGCAGTACACCCTTCCGGCGAAGGAATGACGCGCGTTCCTATCGGTTACGCATCGCAATCAGGCTCGCGACAAATCGCCGCGGAGCCGCAAGATGCTCTCGATACTCGATTCGTTCGTATCCATCAAAGTACGACGGCAGTTCACCGGACCGCAGGACAAACGCTTCACGTGTCGGCTTGCCGAACATCTCCCGTTGCGGCCCGGCGAATGTCTCATACACCAGCAGTCCCCCCGTGCGAATGCCCTGCGCGATCGCCGACATAAGCGGCCGGTACAGAAAATTGAAACACACGATCATGTCATAGGTCTCCGGTGGTATCAGGCTGTCGCGCTCGACATCCCGAACACACGCCGTCACCTTCACGCCGTTCCGAACCGCCAGGTCGCGTAGCCGATCCAATGCGTCCGGCAGAATATCCCACGCCTCGACGCTCATTCCCTGCATTGCCAAATACACTGCGTCCCGGCCCGTTCCCGATGCAAGATCGAGCACGCGCTTGCCGCGAACGTCGCCCCATTGCGTGCGGGCGACTGCCATCGCTTGAACGGTCAACTTGTGCGGTCGCCAGAGTCGACGATTCGAAGGCCCCGTTTCGGTGGACCCCGACCGCAGGTAGTCCTCGCCCGAATGCACTGCCGATATGGATCGCTCTCGCCCCACCAACTCCCTCCGTGCTGCCTCTGCGCGTGCGTGATCACTATCGAAAATGATCAACGGTATGTATGGCGATGGCAATTCGTGGATGCGCTGCGGCAGTTCTTCGAGCGGGATGTTCACAGCACCGACACGATGACACGCTTCAAATGCCTCTGCCAACCGAACATCCAGGATCGGCGGCTCCGGGTATTCCCAGTCTCTCATCGCGTCGTTCGTCATTGCCCCCCTATACTACGCGGCAGAGCGTGCTATGACCGAAGACGAATTGATCGAACAAGCCCTGAAGCAACCCCTCACGGCCGACGCATACCGTCCCGCTAATCTGCATCTTGATCGCAAGGAAGGCCTCCGCATCGACTGGGCCGATGGCCGTGTCAGTCGGTATTCGCTGGCGTTTCTGCGCAAACGTTGCCCCTGTGCAACGTGCCGAACCACTCGGCAGGAGAAAACTGTCACGCCGGCACACACAGGATTGTCGCTCACCGTCCTGCCCGCGGGCATCGACCGCGCCACCCAGTTCGCCGATGCCAAGCTCGTCGGCAACTATGCGATTCAGATCACGTGGGGCGATGGCCATTCGACCGGGATTTACGATTTTCGCTACCTGCGAGTGATTGACGAACATTCGTCCACGGGTGCATGAAACGAAGGCGCTGCAGCGACGATCTCGCCAGCCCCGAGTCTTTTCGTACAATCCCCCCATGCCTCATCCACCTGTTTCCATCGTTGTCCCGACTTACAAAGAAGCCGAAAACATCCCGATCCTCACGCAGCGGGTTTTCGACGCCCTCCGCGCGGCGAAGATAATTGGCGAACTTGTCTTTGTAGACGACAACAGCCGCGATGGTACGCCGGAGGTTGTTGCCGAACTGGCCAAGAATCACGCGGTCCGCTTAATCACCCGCACCGACGAACGCGGACTTTCCTCCGCGGTCGTCCGTGGATTCGTTGAAGCGAACTACGACCTGCTCGTCTGTATGGATGCCGACCTGTCGCACCCGCCCGAGTCGCTGCCTGCATTGATGGCGCCGGTTGTCACCGGCGACGCCGATTTCGTGATCGGTTCCCGCTACACCGTCGGTGGAAAAACCAAAGAGGACTGGGGCTTCCTTCGCCAGATAAACTCGTCGGTTGCGACGCTCCTTGCCAGACCCCTCACCACCGCCAGCGATCCGATGGCGGGGTTCTTTTGCCTTCGAAGGGAAACACTTCGCGCTGCCGAACAGGCCGGCCTCAATCCCATCGGCTACAAGATCGGTCTTGAAATTCTCATCAAGGCCCGTTGCCGGCGTGTCCGCGAAATCCCCATCGAGTTTTCCGACCGTATGCACGGAAAGAGCAAACTCACAATCCGCCAGCAGCTCGAGTACCTTCTGCACCTTTGGCGGCTCTATCGTTTCCGCTGGCCGGCGCTATTTCCGATGCTTACCGTCGCTTCACTTGCGGTCGCTGCCATCGCAATCTGGCGAATCATGCGCGGCTGAGTACGCAATCAGCCGGTGTTTGTGCACAGGCAAAATCCGCGCGTCGTCTAAGAATATGTATTGCATAACATTACGCGCGTACCGAGATACTCAATATCAAAGAATCGCGCACACCACTCTTTTTCGCTTGAATCACGACTTTCAGCCGATATCCTCAAAACTCCGGCCAGGGCTTCGGAGCCCCGCGTGTTTCCCCCCAGCACGCACCCGAACCCTGGCCCTTTTTTTTGCGCCTTTGCGGCGCGGCTCCTCCGTCTCTATCCTTATTGCTGATGGAACTCAACGCTCCCAAGCCGCAAAATTCCACAGGTTCATCGAAGACAGGCCTTAGCCATAGCTGCCGTCCCCAGCGTGAATTCCTGGCGGCCCTTGCCAAGGCACGAAAACCGCTGCTTCTTGGCCACGTGACCCCTGATGCGGACTGCCTTGGTTCGTGCCTGGGGCTTGCAGGCGCACTACGTGAGCAGGGCGTGGACGCTCGAGTCGGCCTACCCCCCGATTGCGTCGCGGAACGGCTTGCCTTCATGCTGGAGCTTGATACGGCGATCCCAATCGAACGGCACGTCTCGCCCGATTCGGACCGGGATTCCGTGATTATCCTCGATACAGCGACGGAGAAGCGGATTAATGTCGGTTCGACCATCGCGCCGCCTGCGGATGCAGTTCGTCTGAATCTTGACCACCACATCACCAACACCGACTTCGGCGCGTATAACTGGGTCGATCCTCATGCCTCCAGCACCTGCGAGATGATCGCCCGATTGATTCAGGAACTCGGTTGGCCGATCAGCCCGCCGGTTGCCTCGCTTCTTTACGCGGGCATCCACGGCGATACGGGTGGCTTCTCGCTGCCCCCGACCACCGCCGAATCGCTGCAGACCGCCGCCGACCTGGTCCGCGCCGGCGCGGACGTGACGCACATCGGTGAACAGCTTTGCCGCTCGCAGGGTCGGCGTGATTTCGAATTGCTCCGGCGCGTCTACGACCACACCACGGTTGTGGCGAATGGCGCGATCGCGTACAGCTACCTCACGTACCACGACATCACCGAGTCGGGCTGCAAGCCCGAGGATATCGACGATCAGGTTTCGATCCCCCGTGCCCTTCGCGGCGTTCGCATCGCCATGCTTTTTTCAGAGGGCGAGCCGGGCGTTGTGCGGATCAATCTGCGCGGCGAAGGACGCACCACCGTTGTGGAACTCGCGCAGAAGTTCGGCGGCGGCGGTCATCCTCAATCGGCCGGCGTGCGAATGAAGAACAAGGCGATTCAGGATGTGATCGCCACGGTCATCGCGGCGGCGGAAGAGCATCTGCGGCATCATTGAATCATCGGCGCGAGGTCGAAGCGCGAGCCGCACCTGCGGCACTCAAGACCAAACCAATCGAGATCAGAACAATACCGTAGAGACTGTGGGTGTGGGTTGCCCCGGTTGGGTTGAAGGCTTCGCGGAGAATCTCCGCCGGCAGGGCATCGTGCGGAACGACGAACAGGCCGATTGCAATCAGCAGCACGCCCAGGGCCATCGCCTTTAACCCCAACGATGCAAAGGGGGATCGCCCCGCCTTGCGTCCCACGGTGCTGTGCGAATAGCCGTAGGCCAGGTACACCGACATTCCGAGCACCAGCCAGCCGATGAACCGCCACCACGAGGCTGGTGGAAGATAAAGCATCAGGAACATGCAGGATGCCACGCCCAACATGGGAAGGAGCCACGCCCCAAAGGGGACTCGGAATGGGCGCGGTCGATCCGCATCGGTGTGACGAAGAATGGTGATGCCGATGCATACCAATGCGAACGCGAACAGCGTTCCAATGTTGGTCAGAGCCACCATTTCATCAATGTTGCTAACCCCTGCGACCGTGCCGACAAACACGCCGGTCAGGATGGTCGTGATGTGCGGCGTCTTGAAGCGCGGGTGAATCCGTGCAAACGTCGGAGGCAACAGACCGTCCCGCGCGATGGAGAAGAAGATTCGCGGTTGGCCCATCTGAAACACCAGCAGAACTGCCGTATGAGCGACCACGGAGCCGAATGCCACGATGGTGGTCGCCCAGGTCTGGTGCGGCGCGACATAATCCAGGGCCATCGTCAGCGACTCGGCCAGCTCCGTCTTGGGGCGTTTTTGCAATTCCTCGAACGGCATCAAACCGGAGAACACACCGGCAACCACGATATAGATTACGGTGCAGATCACAAGTGAGGCGATGATTCCGATGGGCAGGTCGCGTTTTGGATTTCGCGTTTCTTCCGCGACGGTCGATACCGCGTCGAACCCGATATAAGCGAAGAAGATGACCGCCGCCCCGGTGAATGTGCCTTTCCACCCAGTGGGCTGAAAGGGATGCCAGTTCTTCACCATTTGAGTCGGCGACACATAGTAAAATGCCAGCACCACAAAAAAGGCCAAAACAATCAGCTTCACAATCACCATGCCGGCGTTGAAGCGGGCCGACTCTTTGATGCCCCAAACCAGCAGTACGGTGATGGCCGCCACGATTCCAAAGGCGAGGACGTTGAACGCGATCGGTACGCCAAAGACGTGCGGGAGTTGATCCACTAACCCGTCTCGAACCGCCGACCGATAGTCAATCGCCAGCCAGATCGGCACATCGACTCCACACCCGCGCAGAAATGTCTTGAAATATCCCGCCCAACTGATTGCAACCGCCGTGTTGCCCACGGCGTATTCCAGGATCAGATCCCATCCGATGATCCACGCGACAAGTTCGCCGAGCGTCGAGTAGGCGTACGTGTAAGCCGATCCGGAAATCGGCACCATGGATGCGAACTCGGCATAACACAGCGCCGTAAACCCGCACACGAGGGCTGTGATCGTGAACGAAAGCATGAGCGACGGCCCGGCCCCCGCCTTCCCCCCGACGCCCGCCGCGGCCTCGCCGACGGTCGCAAAGATGCCCGCACCAATGATGCCGCCGATGCCGAGCAGCGTGACGTGTCCCCAACCAAGCGTGCGCTTGAGTGTGTGCTCGGTGGACGCCGCGGCGGCGAGGATGTCATCGAGTCGTTTGGTTTGGAACAATCCGCGTATCAATCGGCACCGCCTTCATGTTCGCGCGGCGCCACTTCCACCCCTGCCGCGATATCGAGGGGTATTCTGCGCGGATGCCCCGTCTGCGGGAAGGCGTGTATTTGGCGATCACTTTTGACCCACTCGGGTTCGCCATCTCATGGGTCGCGTGCTCTTATCGGTCGCATGGACGCTTTCCCAACTCATGGCGTCAGCGGTCCGATGTATCAACGAGGGTCCAACCTATGCCATCAGATAAAGTCATCGTTCTTGCATCCGGCGGACTGAACAGCGCCGTGGCACTTTCCTTGGCCGTGAAGGAACACCCGGTCTCCATGCTTCATGTGCGCTTCGGCCACCGTGCCGAGGAGCGCGAGGCTGAGATGTTCGAGCGTCAAGCCGATCATTACGAGATCCATGACCGCCTCGTTGTTGAGATGCCGCATTTTGCCACGATAGGCGGCAACGGGCGCGTCTCGCGAAAGATTCAGATAGAAGATGCCATGGCAATGCGTGAGTCCGTATCGAACAACTGTTACATCCCGGGATTGATCAGTGGGCTTGTGCATGCGGCCTACACCTGGGCACACACCATTGGGGCAACCAAGATCTACCTGGGAATAAGCGAGGACCTGGGACCGCCGGCGCCCAAGACGTCCTCGGTCTTTCCTGACTACTCGCGCGAGTGCGTTCAGCTCTGCAACCATCTGCTTTCGGCGGTCGCGGCGACCCAGCCAATCACGGTGGAGGCCCCGCTCATCGACCTCACGCGATCGGACATTGTCAAACTTGGCCGGCGACTTGAAACGCCATTCGACAAAACATGGTCGTGCATTTCATCGGGCACGCAATGGTGCGGCGGCTGTGTCGGCTGCGTTACGCGAAATCGCGGCTTCCTCGACGCAGCGATTCCCGACCCCATCTACCTTCAGGCCGCGGCGAACGTGTGAGTGGCTTCTCACACCGGTGAGATGGAGACGCGTTGCACTGCGAATTGGACTCGCCGCGCCTGTGGATTTTCGGTGGGTGGGTAACGATTTTTGGGAGCGGAGGAGCTGCTCCGCGGTGGCTACCGAATCGACTTGAAGTAATCGATCGTCCGTGCGAATCCCTCTTTCCACGGAACCTTCGCCGACCATCCAAGGATGTGTTTGGCACGCGTCAGATCGGGCCGGCGACGGTCGGGGTCGTTGACGGGCCGCTCGACGTAGGCAATCCCTTTTTTCGAACCGACGATTTCGAGAATTGCCTCCGCCGCTTCGCGAATCGTGATCTCCACGTCATTGCCGATGTTGACCGGCTCGATGCAATCGCTGTCGGCCGTTCGAATGATTGCCTCGACAAGGTCATCCACGTAACAGAATGATCGTGTTTGGTTTCCGTCGCCGTGAATCGTGACCGGTTTCCCATCGAGGGCCTGACTGATGAATGTCGGCAGCGCACGGCCGTCATCCGCGCGCATACGAGGTCCGTAGGTGTTGAAAATGCGAACGAGCCGGGTTTGAGTCTGGAATAATCGATGATAGGTCGTTGTCATCGCCTCGGCGAAGCGCTTGCCTTCGTCGTAGGGCGCGCGAGGGCCGATGGGGTTCACATTGCCGCGATAGCTCTCGGGTTGCGGGTGAACCAATGGTTCACCGTAGCATTCGCTGGTCGACGCCTGCAGGAACAGTGCATGCTTCGTGTTGGCCAGATCCAGCAGATTCTTCACGCCGAGGCTGCACGTCAGCATGATCTCCACGGCCTTTTCGTGAAAATCGATCGGAGACGCCGGGCACGCCATGTTGAAGATGCGATCCACCGGGCCATCGATCGAGAGCGGCGCGCAAATGTCCTGCTGGACAAAGGTAAACTTTGGATTCTTGCACAGGTCGGCTGCATTGGTGGGATTGCCGGTCGTCATGCTGTCGATGCCGACGACCTCGCAGCCCGCGCCGAGCAGCCGCTGCGTGAGGTGAAAACCAATGAATCCGGCCGCGCCGGCGATGACGATCCTCATGTCGACCTCGTCGATCCCCTTCAAGTGCTAAGAACGGAGCATTCTAGCGAACCGGCCCGACGGCCGCGATTTGCAGCGGAAAGGACCCCGCTAGTGCGGTCCAAGGGTTTGTACGCGCTGTGCGGCGCTGCCAATTCGGTTGATTCGAAGGCCAAATCGCTCATTCACTTTCACCGCCACGCCGGAGCCGATCTTTTCGTTGTTGACCAACAAATCCAGTTCGCTGTCAACGCTGCGTTCGAACTCGAGGATCGTCCCGGGTGTCATCTTTAGCACCTCATCCAGCGGCATCCGACGTTCCGCGACGCGCACCAACACCGGCACACGAAGTCGTGCAATGCGTGCGGCCCTGGACGACGCCGGAACCGTCAACGCCGCCGTGCCACGGGCCTCATGGGCCTCCGGCTCGGTCCCGATGTCCTGGGCCAGCCTGGTGACCGCTTGCTGGGCATCATTCAGTACTGTGTCGATTTCGTCCTGTGAAAACATGCGACAGCGTCGATGACCGCGAAAGGCGCATTTTTCGCCGATGAGCGGTCAAAACTCCCACTGTGTATCGACGACGAAGCGAGCCAACCTGTAAAAGGAGCAAAAGACTAGCGGAGCTTGCCGACCACGATACAGGCGTTATGGCCGCCGAATCCGAACGAGTTGCTGATGGCGGTTGTGACCTTGGCATCCTGCGGCGTAAGGGGCGTGTAGTTGAGATCGCAACCCTCGGCGGGATTCTCCAGATTGATCGTGGGGGAGATGATGCCGTTTTGGATGGCCATGACGGTGGCGATAAGCTCGACGCCGCCGCTGGCGCCGAGCAGGTGGCCGATGCTGCTCTTGGTGCTGCTAATGCGCAACTTGTAAGCATGTGCGCCGAATACAGACTTAATGGCCGTAGTTTCCGCGACATCGCCAAGCGGAGTGCCCGTACCATGTGCATTGACGTATTCAATTTGGTCGGGGTTCAGGCCGGCATCCTTTAACGCACCCCGCATGGCCGCCGCGCCGCCGCGACCCAACTCGTCGGGCTGCGTGATGTGGTTGGCGTCGCCGCTCATGCCATATCCGAGCACTTCGGCCCAGATGCGGGCGCCTCGCTTCTTGGCGCGTTCCAACTCCTCAAAAATGAAGATCGCGGCACCCTCGCCCATGACAAATCCGTCGCGGTCACGGTCGAAGGGGCGCGAGGCCTTTGTGGGAGCATCGTTGCGGGTCGATAACGCCTTCATCGAAGCAAACGCCGACAAGCCCAACCGCGTAAGGGCTGCTTCGGTGCCGCCGGTGATCATGACATCGGCGTCGCCGCGCCGAATGGCATGTACGGCATCCCCCATTGCGTTGGTGGCGGAAGCGCAGGCCGTGGCCACGGCGGTGTTTGGTCCTTTGGCCCCAAACATGATGGAAACATTGCCGCTGGCGGCATTGACCATCAGCTTGGGAATCGTAAAAGCCGAGACTTTGGACGGGCCTTTCTCGTTCATCCGGGTCGTTTGTTCGGCCAATTCAGCAAGGCCGCCGATTCCGGAGCCGATGATGACACCGAATCGCGATGGATCGCCTGCGCCTTTTTCCAGTCCGGAAGCCTTGAACGCATCGGCGGCGGCGGCCATGGCAATCTGTGCGAAACGGTCGAGGCGCTTGATCTCTTTCTTTTCGAGATAGTCCTCGGCGTTGAATTCGCGGCACTCGCCGCCAAACGTCACGTCGATATCGTCACACTTGAACTGTGTGAGCGGCGCGATACCGCTCTCGCCGGCCAGAAGTCGTTCCCAAAAGAGATCGACCTGGTTTCCCAGTGGGCTGATCATGCCCATTCCAGTAATGACGATTCGCCGATCGTGAGGCATAGGTTGAATTCCCTGCTGGCGTCCCGAACAAATACAGCCCGGATGGGCCTACTCCTTCTTTCCGCCTTGATGCTTCACGATGTACTCAACGGCCGCGCCGACGGTCTGAATCTTCTCGGCCTCTTCATCCGGGATCGACAACTCGAACTCGTCCTCGAATTCCATGACCAGTTCGACGGTGTCGAGCGAGTCGGCGTTGAGGTCGTTCACGAAGGACGTTTCGAGGGTCACTTCCGACTTCTCGACACCCATCTGCTCGCTGACGATCTTGATGACCTTTTCCTTGACTTCATCCATTGTTGCCACTGCCACTATTAACTCCCTTCAGTCTGGCGGCGCGTCGCGGTTTCCACTCGGCCGCATGCCCCGGATCGCTCCGGTTGATTTCGCCATTCCGCGTTGACGCACGCGCGGCACGTTCACGAATTACATATGCAGGCCGCCATCGACGGCCAACACTTGTCCATTGATATAGGCGGCTGCAGGCGACGCCAGAAACGCCACCGCCGCCGCAACTTCGTCCGGCTCGCCAAATCGCTGAACAGGAATCAGCGGACGAACACTCTCTTTGACCTTCTCCGAGAGAACGCTGGTCATGTCGGTATTGATAAAGCCCGGCGCGACAGCGTTACAGGTAACGCCACGACGGGCCAGCTCTTTGCCGACCGACTTCGTAAGGCCGATGACGCCGGCCTTGCTGGCGGCATAATTGGCCTGCCCGGCATTGCCCATGACGCCGGTAATGCTGGTGATATTGACGATTCGGCCCCAGCGGGCCCGAACCATATGCTTCGAAGCGGCGCGCGTCAGAAGAAACACGCTGCGAAGGTTTGTACTGATGACTTCGTCAAACTGCTCGTCGGACATATTCATGACCAGACCGTCACGCGTAATGCCGGCGTTATTTACAAGGATGTCGAGTCGGCCGAAGTCCGATGCGACCGCATCGACCCACTGTTCAATCTTGCTGGAATCGGTGACGTCGAGGGCCCGAGGGGTGATTTTGCCGGGGCATTTCATGTCGGCGGCCTCGGCGGACAACGTGCTGAGCCGTTCCGCGTTTCGGGCGCAGGTGACGACCGTGGCGCCTTCTTTCGCCAAGGCTAAACAAATCGCGCGACCAATGCCGCGCGATCCGCCTGTCACGATTGCCACTCGATCCGTAAACAAAGCCATTCCGAATTTCCGCTTTCTCTAGACCGCTTCAGCCTTGGCCAGGTCCGCCGCAGTCGAATAGTTCACGGCCTTCACAGACCGGTTAATCTTCTTCATCAGACCGGTCAACACGCGACCGGGGCCGACCTCAGCAAAACGCTCATAGCCCTCGCCGATCAATCGCTCGATGGTGGCCTGCCACCGAATGGGCCTGGCCACCTGATCCCGAAGCAGGGCACGCACCTTTTCAGGGTCGGCATGATAGTCCGCCGACACATTTGATACCACACCTATTTGCGAAATCGAGATTTTTGACCGCGCCAGGGCCGGTTCAAGCCCCTTGGCGGCAGGTTCCATCAGCGGGCTGTGAAATGCTCCTGCAACCACGAGGGGTATCGCCCGGGCCTCGAATTTGGCGGCCAATTCCACCGCCCGCTCACAGGCCGCCTTGGCCCCGGAAATGACGATCTGGCCCGGACAATTGAAATTAGCGGGGGCCAAGACCTCGCCGTTTGCCGCTTCCTTGCACAAGGCATCAACCACAGCCTCGTCAACGCCCATGATCGAGACCATGCTGCTTGGTTGAGCCACGGCGGCGGCCTGCATCAGGCGACCTCGTTCGGCCACGAGTTTCAAACATTCATCGAACTCGATCCAGCCCGCGACGTGCAGGGCGGTGTATTCCCCAAGGCTCAGGCCGGCCATGGCCTTTGGGTTCAGTTCGTCGGCCGTGCCCGTCGCTTTGAGTGCGTGCCACATGGCGACCGATGTGACGAAGATCGCCGGCTGGGAAATATCCGTCGCGTTTAGTCGATCGGCCGGGCCTTCAAAGCAAATCGTGGCAAGGTCGAATCCAAGCACCGTGTTGGCGCGGTCGAAGATCGCCCGGGCTGCGGAGGATGCCTCTGCGATATCCTTCCCCATGCCGACGACCTGCGCGCCCTGCCCCGGAAAAATAATTGCCGTCTTGCTCAATGTTTCACCTGTTTTGGACTACAGCCGGATGAGGGCCGACCCCCATGTCAGCCCGGCCCCGAAGGCCACCAAGAGAATCGTATCTCCACTTTTCACGCGGCCGGTCTTTCGACATTCATCCAGGCCCAGCGGAATCGATGCGGCCGACGTATTTCCGTATCGCTGGATATTCGTGAACATGCGTTCCGGGGGCAACTTCAGCCGCTCCCTTGCTGATTCGATGATGCGAAGATTCGATTGATGGGGAATGACAATCGCAAGGTCATCGGGATCAAGCCCTGCCTCGGCAATCGTCGAATCAACCAAATCAAAATTGCATTTCACCGCGAGCTTATAGACTTCGCGGCCCTGCATTTTCACATAATGCAGTCGCTCGTCGATCGTCATGCGCGAAGGGGGGAGCCTGGATCCGCCGGCCGGTACGCAGAGCATGGACGTGCCATTTCCCTGGGCGTGCAGTTGGTGATGCAGGATGCAGGGGCCGTCAAGCCCATCGGTTGCCGAGAGAATGGCCGCACCGGCGCCGTCCCCGAAAAGGATGCAGGTGTTGCGATCTTCGTAATCGGTGATGCGGGACATCGTCTCGGCCCCAATGAGGAGCACATTGCGATAGACGCCGCTGTGGATCATGTAGGAGGCGATGGAGAGGCCGTAGATGAAGCCGCTGCATGCGGCCGCAATATCAAACGCAGGCACCTGGGGGGCTTCGAGCGCCTGTTGCACGAAACACGCCGTCGAAGGAAACGAACATTCCGGTGTGATCGTTGCGACGATAATCGCGTCGATGTCAGCCGGCGTCATCTTTGCGTCGGCCAGCGCTACTCGGGCGGCCGCCGTGGCAAGTGTGGCGGTACTTTCGCCGGGGCTTACGACACGGCGTTCCAGTATTCCGGTGCGTTCGCGAATCCACGCATCCGTCGTGTCCAGCCGGTCGACGAAATACTGGTTGTTCAGGATTTTGTCCGGGACGGCGCGGCCGGTGCCGCTGATCTTCACGCCCAATGGCGGCGGCTTAGGCATGAGCGTCTCCCTGGGCCAGGCGCGATTCGATGATTGAGTTCAACTTGCGGTGAATGTAGTCGGCGCAGACACGAACGGCATTCATGATGGCGCGCCGATCGCTGCTCCCATGGCAGATCATGGAGACGCCATTCAGGCCGAGCAACGGGGCGCCGCCGTACTCGCTGTAGTCGTGCCGCGCCCAGATTTTCTTGACAATGGGGTCAAAGCGGGATGCCAGGTCCGGCGATTCGACTTCGATTTCATGTTGAATCGTCTTAAACAGGCCGTCGGCAAGGCCTTCCGTCAGCTTCAGTACGACGTTTCCGACGAAACCATCGCACACGGCGACTTCGCAGCCGCCGGCGAACAAATCTCGCCCTTCGACGTTGCCCACAAAATTGATCCCCGGCTCGACCTTGAGCATTTCGTGAGCCTGCTTGGTGAGCGGGTTGCCCTTCACTTCCTCACCGCCGATGGACAGGAGGGCTACGCGAGGGTTCTTGATACCGAGAATGACGTCGGAGTAGATCGTCGCCATCTGGGCATATTGCACAAGATGAAAGGGCTTTGGTGCGATGTTGGCCCCGACATCGCAGACGGTGAGTGGGCCGTGGAAGGATGGCAACACGACGGCAATGCCCGGGCGTTGAACGCTCCCAAGCGGGCCGAGGATGAGCTGGCCGGCCGCCGCACAAGCACCGGTGTTGCCCGCGCTGATAATCGAATCCACCTGTCGTTCCTTCGCCATTTTGTTCATGACGACGATGGACGAGTTCTTTTTTTGGCGAAGCGCTTCGACCGGCGAGTCATCCATTTCGATGACCTCCGGGCAATGATGAATGACGATTTTCTTGTTTGACGCGTGTTCGGCCGGAAGATGTTGACGAATCGCATCCTCGCGTCCGAAGAGCACCAGCTCATCGCCGTCGCCAAGGAATTGCAGACCGTCTAATGCACCGCGGACGATCTCCGCGGGGGCAAAGTCTCCACCCATGGCGTCGATCGCGATCCGCATTGTGGTTTACGACTCCTCGGTCTTGATCTTGATCGAGACTTTCGAGTTGTAGTAGCCGCAGTTCTCGCAGGCCCGGTGGGGCAGCTTTGCGGTGCTGCACTTGGGACACGCCTCGATGTTTCGCGGCTTCAGGGCGTGGTGGGCACGCCGCTTCCGGGTCATGGACTTGCTGCTACGCCTTGCTGGAACCATTAATTCACCTTCATTGACGCCGGCTGCGGGGCGTCCGCCTTCTTCGTGGTCTGGCTTGTGGCTCGGAATTCGCAGCCCAGCAGAAGACGGGCCTCGCTACCACCGCCGAATCAGGCAATTTAAGGAAGTTGTCGATTTCTGTCAAGAACGCAGGAACGAGCCTAACCTTTGCTATTGCAATCACTTACGTCATATTCCTCGATTTCCTTGCCATTCCAAGCCGGGCGAACGGCTTTCGGACCTGATAACACGCAATGAATGAAGAAGTTGGAGTGCCTCCGGGTCGATAAGGAGGGGGGCCGACTGCAGGCCTCCGGAGTATCCATGCCATGAAGCCCAATCGCGAAAATGACCTTGCCGTTCGAGTACGGGAACTGGCCACCCTTGTCTCGTCGGCGGTTCTTCAGAAGACCGTCGAATCGTTCGAGGCTCTTGAACGACAGGTGAACCAGTTCGAGACCTTTGTTCGCGAGCTCCAACAGGCGCGGTGCGCCGACGATGCCCGAGCCGCGATCCGTCGGCTTGAGAGCAACCAGGCCCTGACCGATGCGGATCGTCAGACGATTCGCTCGTTGGTCGTCGGTGATGCCGAACAGTACCTCAAACAGGAAAACAACCTCAACGAGTGGCTGAAGGAACTTCAGCGACTGACGGATCTCATGGGGCACGCCGCGGGTTCGAACTCGGAAGACGCCATCGACGAGATGCGCGGCATCGTGAAAGATGCCGTGCGCTTGCTTCCGAATATCCGCAGTTACATGGAGGAGAAGGATCGCCTCGATCGCTTCAACGCCGCGTTTGCCCAGCTCGACGATGACAATCGTCGCTTGTTGGTTGATATTCTGCGAGAGAAAATCAGCAGCTCCGCGCGATGAGTATTTGACTCTTCATTATTGCCGTGCTTTCCGGGGGGATTGCCGTGCGTCTGCATGTTATTGAGAAGGATGCCCGCTTTTCCTGTGGGTCTTGCGGGGCGTGTTGCAATCAGCCTTGGCGGACGTCGATCGAGGCGGACAAGGCGTCGGCGCTGGATCGGCATGATTTTTCCAAGTATACGCAGCTCGCGGGCAAGCGGTTCTATCACGCGGCGGCCGATGGGCGCGCGGGGTTTTTCGATCTGGCCAAGGGCGAGGGGACGAAGTGTCTGTTTCTTGACACAGATGGACTCTGCATCATCCACAAGGAACTCGGTGCCGAGGCCAAGCCGGGGATGTGTCGTCAGTTTCCGTTGATCTCGAGTCGGACGTGGGTGGATGAGCGGGTGTCGCTGAATTTCGCATGTCCGAGCGTACAGCGCGGCACGGGCGAGCTGCTGACGAATCAAGCACAGGACGTTGCCGCCGTTGTTCCGCTGTCGGGGCGGCCCGTGCAGGCGGATGAACGGGTTCCGCTGAATGCGCGGGTGACGATCAGCCTTGCCGAGAATGACGCGCTGCTCGGATCGATCGAGCGGCTGTTTGAACCGGGCACCGATGGAGATATCTGGTCGCGGCTTTCTCAATCGCTCGACTTTGTCGAACAGGCGATCGTGAAACAAGGCGGCGCCGCGGTTGATCTCGTCGTCGATTCGACTGCGCCGATCGAGTCGCTCGCGAACCCGGCGACGGCTCCGCTTGGAACGCGGATGCTCTTCGCGGCGACGCTGCAGCCCGACACGATGCCCGCTGATCTGACCGGCCGGCTTGGATTTCTCGGGCGGCTGACGCTGATTCCCAAACTCATGACGCTCGCGAATTTTTCGGGTACTTATCCGTCACGCGTGCTGGGTCGCAATGTGACGATTCAGGACGGTCTGGCCCATCCGGTTGCGCCGGATCTGGATGACGAGTCGACTGCGCTGTTGTGCCGTTACTTACATTCGCGCGTCTGGCAGCGGGCGCTGATGGGCACGCGACTGTCGATCCTGGCCGGGTTGCACCAGCATATTCACGATGTGAACGCCGTGCTCTTCTTCGCGCGGGCTGAAGCGGCCGAGGAGAACTCGCCTGCCCTCGACGCGGGGCACATTCGCCGCGGTTTGGGGTTTGTTGAGTTTCACCTGGCGAATCAGGCGCGGGTGTATGACCAGACGCTCAAGGGCTGGCTGCGCGGGCAACTGAATGACGTGCAGGTCGCGCGGCAGAGCCTGCGATTGATGCGGCTGCCCGCTGCGACGCTGGCGCGGCATCATTAAAAGCATCGCATTCTAATTGGTCCGCACAGCGGACCCTACTTGCTGCCGCTACTTCTTGGCGGCCTGGTACAGCTCGTCGACCTTTTTCCAGTTCACCACGTTCCACCAGGCGGCGACATAATCTGGTCGGCGATTCTGGTAGTTCAGGTAGTAGGCGTGTTCCCAGACGTCGAGGCCCATAAGCGGGGTGTGGCCGGTCATGATGGGGGAATCTTGATTGGCGGTGCTGAAGACTTCGAGCTTGCCATCCTTGAAGGCGAGCCAGGCCCATCCGCTGCCGAAGCGCGTGGTCGCGGCAGTGGCGAATTTTTCCTTGAAGGCATCGAAGGAGCCGAAGGTGGCTTTGATGGCGTCGCCGATCGCGCCGGCGGGTGTGCCGCCTGCGCCGGGGCCCATGATTTCCCAGAAGAGCGAGTGGTTGGCGTGGCCGCCGGCGTTGTTGATGAGCGGCTGTCGGACGGCGTCGGGGGCCGAGGCGATTTCCTTGAGGAGCTTCTCAATCGGCTTCGCGGCGAGGTCGGCGTGCGCCTCCAAGGCCTTGTTGGCGTTGGTGATGTAGGCCTGATGGTGCTTGCCGTGATGGATTTCCATCGTCTTGGCGTCGATGTGCGGGGTGAGGGCGTCGAGGGCGTAGGGCAATGCGGGCAATGAGAAGGCCATGGCGTTTCTCCCTGGTGGCTGTGGTTTGTCGTTAAATCTAACGCGGGGACTCTAGTACGCTGGAAAAGGGGGGTCAAGGAGGAGAGGGGAAACGTCGAAATGTCGAAATGTCGAAAAGTCGAAATAGGGGCCGAGGGTCCGAGGGGAGGAAGGGGTCGCGGCGCGACGGTGGGATGAAAAAGAGCTGGCACGAGCTGGGAAAAACTGGGACGACCTGGGACGGAATTCGAATGCTGAATGAATAGCATCGAATGTTGTTGGTCAAAATGAACTGACACAAACGGAGAGTAACTGACTCGGTTGGAGTTCAGTTCGGGACGTACGAAAAAATAATCCCCCCCCAAAAAAGCGCAAAAAACCGTTTTACCGCCCACAAAAACGCACAAAGGGTTTGCGTGGTTTTTGGATGAAACCGCAGATTGCGCAGAATGACACTGATTGGGTTGAGGCGAGAAAACAACTGGGTTCCTACAGGGCGGATTTTCGACGTGAGACGCATCGGTCATGTAAAGTTCGCACGGCATTGGCGTTCCTCGATTCATTGTGTGGTGATCTCTTTCCTGCACACGCCTATCAATCTTGCTCGGCGTTTCGCCTGAACCTTTGTTTTTTGCGTGGGAATGCGGGTTGGGGGTTTGTAACTTTTTTGGGAAGTCCTGAGTCTTAAGTCCTGAGACTTGAGGCGCGGGCCGAGGGGTTAAGCGGTAAAGGAGCCGAGTGCAGTTTAAGCGACGGAGCCACGAAGCGACGCAGGGAAGGAGGGGCTGCTTTGCAACGCGGAGTGGGGCTATTCGCTGAGGAGACGGGTGACGAAGGGGGGGATGTCGGCGTCGGAGACGATGCCTTCGCCGGTAAGGTCGAAGGCGCAGAGGGGGGCGGAGACGGGGGCGAAGATCACGAGGCCGTCGAGGTTGCATTAAGGGCATTATTGCTGTGTATCAAAAAGTAGTGCATGTCCATAGATGCCCTAGATGTCGTTCCAAAATATCTCAAGTTCGCGACTCAACCCTCGATCTCTTGGCCGTGCGTTTCCGTTGCAAAAACAATTTGATTTTCTTTATCAAGTCGGCATTTCCAGATGAGCCCGCAGCTATCCGTGCTAACTCAGCCGCCTCACGAGCTAACTTGATCGATTTTGCTTTGGTACAGTGGAGATGCTCAATGCTCGCGAGGCGCTCTTTCGCGACTTTGATGAGCCACTTAGCCCATTTGCGATTGTCCATTCCAAACTCTTGAGGAGATGTGAACCGTCCGTTCACCAAGTCAACATAAAAACCTAATTGCTTAAAATAGTCCAAGAGTGGCACAATTCCCTCGGGTACCGGGTTTTCATAATAGTTTGACTTTCCGGCGTTTGAGGCAATTTTTTTAAGTATTGATCGACCGTAAGCGGCGAACACGAATTGCTTGTTTTGGTGTGAACGTAGTCCGAGGTCTTTCTGGATTACCGTCCAGTCAACGGGAGATATGGCTGCACGCAGTGCAGCGTCTGCTAGCATTACCACTTTCGCGATTTCTTCAATTGCCAGTACCGCAAGACTAATCGATCGTCCCGGTCTTCTTTTCAACAGAATCTCGGCGTCCTCTATCAGGGCGACTGCATTGACGAAACTCATGTGCATGCCGCTGCCAATTTCATCAACAGAAAGTGTACCCTTTCTTTGCTTTTGAATAAACTCATGTACATTCATAGGCATTGTAACCTTTGTAGGAGATTTGAGGAGGATAAGGGCCCCCGATACGTCCGTTTAAGGTTCTTGAAGCAGCCGCCGATTACTTTACTGAGACACGTGCCGACGTCCGGCGAGGGCCTCACCTGCATGACGCCATTATCGGTTTCAGGCAACCACGGGGCTCGTTTCCCGCCTCCGGCGGGGCAATTGTAGTTAATCGGAATGAAGCAATACATGATGCATGCAGAATGGGTCAAACGTTGACAATTTGCATACAGTTCAATGACATCACGGATCGGACTGGATGCGCGCGAGCGCGGGAAAGACGGTAGGGAAGCTACGGCGCAGTCGCGGCGGCGACGTAGGCTTGGACGTCGAGGCCGTCGAGGATGGTGTCCGTGTTTAGGTCGCAGACGCATACTTTGGATGGCGTAGTGTCGATCTGGAGGATGACGTTGGCGAAGTCGTCGGGGGTGAGCAGGGGGATGCGGCCCTGGCTGGTGAGGTGGGCGGCTTTGAAGGCGGGCCAATCGGTGCAGTCGATGGTGCCGCTCATGTTTTTGTCGAAGGCGTAGCAGCTTGGGGCGGCGGGGTTGCCGAAGCAGTTCCGGAATTCCGTGAAGTCGGTGTCGTCGACGTCGCCATCGTTGTCTTTGTCGCCCCAGAGGGAGAGGGGAACGGTGTCGACGAGGTAGCCCGCGACGCTGCGGGTGAGGTCGGCGATCATGTTGTAGTTGATGTAGGTCGGTGAGAAATCGGTTTTGTCGTTGACGGTGTGGTAGTTCGTGTTGCAGGTGTAGCAGCGCTCGATGATGACGACGGCGGGGATGCCGACGTTTTCGAAGGACCAGTGATCGCTGAAACTAAAGTTGCCAAAGTTGGTGAAGCTCGCCAGGCCGTTGCCGTAGGTGGTGATGGCGGAGGCAACACCGTTGGTGACGGCGGAGGAGGTGGCCTTGCTGTAGAGGTCCATGCCGTAGGCGCCGCTGTCGTGGCCGACCATGTCGGCGGTGACGGCCATGACAGTGTTATCCGCGCCGTGGGCGGCGACGTAGGCGATGCTGCCGCGGCGGCCCTGCTCTTCGCGATCGAAGGCGACGAAGCGGAGTCGCTTGCTGGAGCGGTGTTGCGAGAGGATGCGGGCGAGTTCCATGACCATGGCGGTGCCGGTGGCGTTGTCGTCGGAGCCCGGGCAGTTGACGCTGTCGAAGTGGGCGCCGATGACGACGGTCTGCGTGGGGTTGTCGGTGCCGGGCTGGGTGGCGACGACGTTGTGGTAGGTGGTGGCGACGTAGACGAATGGTTCAAGCGCGACGGAGAGACCGAAGGACATAAACTCATTCTTGATGTTGTCGCGGGCGAGATCATGCTGGGCGCCGGCGAGGCCGCGGCTTTGGCCGGTGTAGGTGTAGAGCAGGTCCTGGTGATAGTGCTTGTAGTTGTTGACGTCGACTTGTTGTGAGATGACGACGCCGGGAGGCGAGGCGTGTGCTGAGGCGGCGAAGAAAGCGAGAATGCCGACAATGATGGACGAATATTTCAACATGCCTCTCTCCCGGGTGATGATCAACTGACAGATGGTCTATCGTACTCGATCCGGCGGTTTCATTTCAACGTGATAGGCCCGTAAATGACTGCTGCCGCACGTCTGTGCGGCCATTACAATCCCGGCGCGATCACCTGGAGAACTCGTCATGACTCAGCTTGCACGTCGCCCGCTTTTGCTCATCGTGCGCGATGGGTGGGGGCACAATCCGTTTCCGGAGTGGAACCATGCGAATGCGGTGCATCTGGCGCGGACGCCGATGGATGAACGGCTGCGGGCGGCGTATCCGTGGGTGCAGATTCACACGTGCGGAGAGGATGTGGGGTTGCCGGCCGGTGTGATGGGGAACAGTGAGGTCGGGCATCAGAACATCGGGGCCGGGCGGATTGTCGATCAGGAGCAGATGCGGATTACGCGAAAGGTTCGGGACGGGTCGTTTTTTGCGATACCGGAATTGTGCGAGGCGATGGACCGTGTGAAGGGAAAGGACGCGGCGGTTCACTTGCTGGGGCTGTGCAGCGATGCGGGTGTGCATAGCGCGCTGGAACATTTGTATGCGCTGTTGGAGTTGGCGAAGCGGCGCGGGCTCGCGCGCGAGCAGGTGCAGCTTCATGCGTTTGGCGATGGACGCGATACGCCGCCGCAGTCGGGCAAGGGATTTGTGCAGGCCGTCGAGGCGAAGATGCGGGAGATCGGCGTCGGGCGCGTGGCGACGGTGATCGGCCGGTATTACGCGATGGATCGGGACAATCGGTGGGATCGCGTGGAGAAGGCGTATCGGTTGCTGACGCGCGGCGAGGGCACGCGCGCGGCGTCGGCGACGGAGGCGTTTGAACGGTACTACGCGCATGCGACGGAGCCGAGTCGATCGGGGGATGAGTTTGTTGAGGCGACGGTGGTGGGGGATGCGCGGCCAATTCGCGCGGGGGATAGCGTGATCTTTTTCAATTTCCGCGGGGATCGGCCTCGGGAGATTACGCGGGCGTTTGTGTTTGATACGTTTCCGTATGAGGCGCCGGACAAGGGCGGGGCGAAGGGGATGCAGGGGTTCGAGCGGGGGCCGAAGATTGAGAATCTGTATTACTGCACGATGTGCGACTATGAGAAGGGGCTGCCGGTGAAGGTGGCGTTCACGCGGCCGGCGAAGATGGTGAATATTCTGGGGGCGTATGCGTCGAGTTTGGGGCTTAAGCAGTTTCGCTGCGCGGAGACGGAGAAGTATCCGCATGTGACGTTTTTCTTCAACGACTATCGCGATGAGCCATTTGACAGCGAGGATCGGCAGATCGTGGCCAGCCCGCGGGATGTGACGACGTATGACCAGAAGCCGGAGATGTCGGCGGCGGGCGTGACGGAGGAGATGTTGCGGCGAATCGCGAGTGACCGGTACGACTTGTTCATTCTGAATTACGCCAACGGCGACATGGTCGGACATACGGGGAATTTGCGGGCGGCGATCAAGGCGGTGGAGACGGTGGATGCGTGCGTGGGGCGCGTGGTCGATGCGGTGCTGGCCAAAGGCGGAGCGGCGATTGTGACGGCCGATCACGGCAATTGCGAGCAGATGATTGACCCGGCAACGGGCGGCCCGCATACGGCGCATACGACGTATGACGTGGATTTGATCGTCGTGGATGATCGGATGAAGGGGCGGACGCTGCGTGAAGGCGGGCGGCTGGCGGACATTGCGCCGACGCTGCTGGCGATGGGGGGGATTGAGAAGCCGAGGGAGATGACGGGGGAGTCGTTGATTACATGAGTCCTGTAACCGGCCGGAGAGATGATGCCGAATCACTTAGGACGATATAATAGGAAATAGGTGGCCAGTGTCCTTTAGTCGAATTACTGTTGATCCGGCCGTTTGCACAGGGAAGCCGTGCATTCGCAATCTTCGTTTTCCTGTTTCTCGACTGCTTGGTTTGCTTGCCGGGGGCGAAACAAAAGATACGATCCTGAAGGCGTATCCATACATCGAGGCAGAGGACATCGACGAAGTGCTTCGCTATGCGGCATGTCTCGCCGACGATGAAACCGTTCTTCTGACGTGATGAGATTCCTCGTCGATATGCCTTTGCCGCCGTTCATCGTGGAATGGCTGAATCGAAGTTGCCACGACGCCGTCCATGCATCAACCGCGGGCCTGTTTATTTCAAGCGATGATGCTATCTTGAGTCGGGCACGGGCGGAGTCGCGAATCGTTATTACCGCAGACCTTGACTACCCTCGCCTTCTGGCATTGTCACGTGCCGATGGGCCGGGGCTGATTTTGTTTCGTGGCGGTGAATGGACGAATAACGAATTGATAGACCGACTCAGTCGGACGTTTGAGTCAATCGAGGAGCGTTCATTAGGCGCCAGCATCGTATCCATTGATAAGCAACGGATCCGGCGTAGAAGCCTTCCGATCACTTGAATCGCACAAAGCAATATGGTTTGTGATTTTGTTGGCTACTGCAGATTCATGCCGACGCCGTCGGCGAGGCCCGTGTACCGCTTCGAGCCGAGGCCGATGCGGGGGGCGCCTTCGGGCCAGATGCTGAAGTTGATGCCGACGTCGTCGAGGGCCTTGTCCACATCGAGCGAGACGGCGGTGTACCAGCGGGGCCATTTGCGAACATAGACGAGTTGGGTCTGGTAGTTGCGGCCGACGTCGATGTCGTACATTTCGCGGATGCCGACGGTGTGCTTCTCGCTGAGTTTGTAGTTCGCGCCGCCGGCGAGGATGTTGCTGTTGGTCGCGTTGATGTAGCGCCAGCCGGCGAACCAGGCGAGGCGCGGCTCGCGCTCGACGGCGATGGAGAGGTTGCTGGTGCCGAGGTTGCCGCTGTTGGTGTCGAAGACGCCGTCATGGACGAGGACCGTGGAGTCGCTCAGGCGATATTGGAAATTCGTGGCGATGAAGTTGCTGGAGATGCTGTCTTCGGGGCGGGAATAAATGAAGTCGCCGTGGGTGTTCTCGCCTTTTTGTTTGTGGTCGAAGAAGCCGGCTTCGACGTCGAAGACGATCCAATCGACGGTCTTCCAGTTGCCGGGGCCGCCGCGTTTGGTTTGCAGACGCTGGCGCAGGCCGATTTGTCCGCCGCCGGCGTCGGAGATGTCTTCAACGCCGCTGTCGAAGGGGGTCAGTTCCTGGGGGTCTTGATTGGCGTGGGCATTCCAGACGACAAAGTCGGGCTTGATGATGTGGCGCAGGTGATGCAGGTCGAAGATGTCGGACTCGACGGTTTCATCGACTTTGCTGAAGATGGTGTTGCCGGAGATTCCGTAGGTGCCCATCACGCGGCCGAGGTTCCCGCTGTCGCCGTGGTTGAAACGTTCGGGGCTGTCGTCGTATTCGCTGCCACGGGCGGCGACATAGGGTGAAAGTTTGAGCGGGCCGATTTCGGGAATGGGGAACCGCAACTCCTGACGAGTGTCGCCTCGGAGGACCGAGCCGGTGTCTTCGTAGGCGTATGGATTGTCGGGAGGGAGGCCGAACTGGCTGTCGCTGTCGTACTTGTAGCGGACGACGCCGGCGCGGTTTTCGCTGTACCACGTTGCGTAATCACCGAGGGGCTGACCGATCAGGCTGAAGGTCGTGTCGGGCAGGTGCTCGGTCTGTGTCTGGAAGGGGTTGATGCGGTAATTCAGCAGTGATGAGACCTGCCAGTTGTCCTGACGTTTCAGCAAGTAGGCGAGTGTTTCCTGATCCTTGCCGTTTTCGAATTCGCGGCGCTCGTATTGCTCGAGGAAATTGGTGTCGCTGAGGTACGAGGCTTCCAGGGTCAGTTCGACGTCGTACGGCAGGAACTGGCGGTGTCGCCAGAGGGCGCGGCCGCGATTGTCGCGCGGGGGATCGCCGCTTCGTTCGGGGCCGAGTTCGTCCTTGCCGGTGTCATTGATGTAGAAGCTGTTGAAGAGGCCGTAGTAATCGTCGCCGGCGTAATCCATGTCGATGCCGCCTGCGGGGCCGCGATCGGTGAAGTAGTCAAGCTTGAGTGTCGCATCCCAGCCGGCCGGCGGCTGAATGCCCATGAGGTTGAAGAGATACCAGCGTGTTTCGGTGGTGTAGCCGAAGTCGCCGTTGTAGCCGAACTTGGCGCTGCGGAAGGCCTGTCGATCTCCGGAGAAATCGCCCTTGGCGAAGGGCCAGTAGGCGATTGGCAAACCTTCGAGTCGCATGGTTGTGTTTCGCGCGGTGTAGGTTCCGGCCTGAACGCCGATGACATCGCCGGCTTCGTTGCGCGGGGTCTTGTCGGTGAGTTCGAGGCGCTCGGCGCCGATGGAGGCGTGCGGCGTGTGGAACTCACTGGTGGTGAACTGGGCGCGCTCGGCTTCATACTGAGTCGCGGAGAGCTGGCGAACGCGCTCGGCACGGACATAGATGGGTGTTTTGCCGGATGAATCCAACGCACGCATGACGGGGTCGAGGATGAGGGCCTCCTCTTCTTCGAAGTCGTAATACAAACGGCTGGCGCGGATGCTTCGCTCGCCGCGGGTGAGAATGACGTCGCCTTCAAGGTAAACAGCTTTGACCCATTGCTTCACGGCTTCGCGATCGGGCTGCTCACGACCTTTTATTTTTGGTTCGTCGCGCGCCGAGGGTTCGGCGGGCGTTGCGTTCAGTTCGCCGCCACGGACGGAACGTTTCTTTTTTTCGCCGGTGAGCAGGCTGGGGAGGCTTTCGCCGGTGGCTTGATCCTTGCGCAAATACATTACTGCGGCGTCGGCGCGGATTTCGACGTATTGGGCGCTATCCGAGGGCGAGCCTTGATACACGAATACGTCGCTCGTCGCGATGATCAGCATTTGATCGCCGACGTTTGCACTGGAGATGTCGCCCATGGTCGGGTCGACGGAGAAGCCGACCTGTTTTGCCACCTTGGGCTTGGCCAACGCGAGGGCTTCGATGGTGGGGGCCACACGCATGGGCATCCCGGCGGTGGTTGGGTCTTCTGCCGGTGAAACGGAGAGCAATCGCCGGGCCTTGGTGGCTTCTCTGAAAAGTTGGCCCTCGGCGTCAGAGTTGGGTGCGTGGCCATCGGCGTTCATGACCAACTTGCCAAAGGTGCGGACGGTGACGATCAAGGCCGGGCCGCGCTCGACGGTTCCGGCGGGTTGGATGATCTCGGCATCCTGCCAGAGGAAGATATCGATGTCGGAATAAGTACGATCCTGCCATTTCTTCTGCGTGACCCAAATTACGGCGTCGTGGCTGCGCACCTGGTAAGGCCCGAGTCGACCGTTGAAGTTGCCAAGCAGTTCGATGATGCTGGTGCCGCCGTCTTTCCATGTATACGCAAGCTTGCCGAACAATTCAAAGTTGAAATCGCTGATGCCCGGTGGGATGAGGGGTTGGATTTCGGCAAGGTCGGGCGAGCCGGTGACATTCTGCGCGAATGTGGTTGGTGTGCGCGATGCCGCCGCCACGATGGCGATAAGAAGCGCGCCTGCAATCCGTTGCTGTCGCCTCATCGTGGCTGATCGCGCCATGCGTGGACCATGGTCCTGCGGCGAGTGGCCGTCCGTTCGAACGCGCCCCGCCATCCGGGGCGAGCGTCAAGCGTTCAACGGGGGCCGATGATACGAAGCGCGCCGGGGGGTGTCAATTCGCGGTCCAAAGCAGTCGGCATGAAACTAACGGCCATCGACTCCCTCTCGCGAGCGGGGAGGGGCGCCTGCCCTGCTTTTGCGGGTGTCGCCTCGCCGTCGCCTCGTCGAAACCTGTGTTTTCATGCTATGATGTCGCGTAATGCCAGTGACAGAGTTTCCCGACGAACAGCCTACCTCCACTCTGCACGGCATCTGGACCGGGCACACATTTCACATCGTTACATTGGAAGGCGATTCGGAGTCGGCCATTTCCCGACTTCAGGCGGCGGTGGGTGATTTGTCGTCGGACGGCCTGATTGCGTCCGCCGGGGAGGCGTCGTCCCTGGAGCTTTGGCTTCCGGCTGATGAGCAAAACGGGAATGCAGGGCGAGCGCGTATTACGACGCTTTCGTTCGGGCCGGCGGATGCGATCGACCTGCTAACGTCGCTCCACGGCATGGAGTCCATATCGGATTCGCTGCGATACTGGGCGTGCATTGCGCGGTTTCTGGTCGAATCGCTTTCACGTCAGCAATTCGCGCCCAACATCACGGAGACGCAGGAAAGCACGTTCGAGGGGCGATGGCACATTGTATCGCCGTCGCCCGATGTGCTGGGGTGGCTGGAGGCGATGCTTTCGGCGATGCCTCCGGTGTGTCGGAGCGTGGTTGGCAATGATCGGTCATCGTCGGATGCGGTGTGGCTCCTGGACAGTTTCCTTTCTGAGTCCGCAGACGCGGTGATTCGCCGGTCGCTTTCACGCGACGATTTTTTTGATGACATACACGAGCGGGCGCGGGTTGAGGGGCAATGGGAATTGGCGTGGCTCTCCAGTCTGCTTGGCAAGGATCGAGTGGTGCATTGCCATTCCGACGAGATTGCACCGCTTGCGCCGGTGGTCAATGCGTGGATCTCGAAGACTTCCCAGGAGGCGGAGGAATCGGAAGATCGCCTGCGTCTTGTGTTGGTTGAACCGGCCGAGGATGGCGGGCAGGACGATTGGCGTTTGGTGATTGAATGGGTCGGGCCGGACGATCGGCCGTACGACGTGTTTGCAATTCTGAGCGAGCGCGGCGACCGGCCGACGCTGCTTGGGCGGCGGTATGGGAGTCGTCGTTCGCAGTTAGTGGCGGAGTTGAATCGGGCCGGGGCGCTGTTCCCGCCGTTGTCGCGGTTCGCGCGGCGGCCCGCGGCAGAAGGCCTGGCGCTGACGAACGACGAGGTGTACGCGTTTCTGCGAGAGAACGCGCCGCTTCTGATCGCGGAAGGGTTCGAGCTGGATCTCCCCTCCTGGGCGCGAAATGCGACGCGGCAACTTGGGCTGCAACTGCATCTCAAACCGATCACCGGGGGCAAGGAGTTTTCACTCGGCCGGTTCGGGCTTGGTGCTCTGCTTGAGTTCGACTGGCGAATGGCCCTTGGCGATGACCGTCTGACGCTCGAGGAGTTCGAGGCGCTGGCAAAACAAAAGGCGTCGTTGGTGAAGCTGCGCGGGCAGTGGATCAGCTTTGACCAGGAAGCGGCTGCGAAGGCACTGGAGTTCATGCGCAAGGAGGCGACGGGGAAGATCACGCTGCTTTCGGCGCTTCGCATGGTCGGCGGAGCGGAGGACAACGCGGCGGGACTGCCGGTGGTGGGCATTTCCGGGGCGTCGTGGATTGAGCAGTTTCTTCGGGAAACGCCAAACGCCGAGGTCGAGGAGTTGCCGCAACCCACGGAGTTCAAGGGCACGATGCGTCCGTATCAGCTTCGGGGGCTTTCGTGGCTTTCGTTCCTGGACCGGCTGGGAATCGGCGCGTGCCTTGCGGATGACATGGGCCTGGGAAAGACGATTCAATTCATCAGCCTGTTGCAATCGGAGCGTGAGCGTGAACGTGAGAGCGCGCCGGATGAGCCGGCGACCGAATCCGCGATCGGGCCGACCCTGCTTTTTGCGCCGATGTCGGTGGTGGGCAACTGGCAGCGCGAGGTGGAGCGTTTTGCGCCGTCACTTCGTGTGTTGGTTCACCACGGTCCCATGCGGTTGACAGGCGAGGCATTCGTCAACGCCGTGCGTCAGTATGATCTGATCATCACGACGTACGGTCTGGCCCATCGGTGCGAGAAGGACTTCAAGCGAATCCACTGGCATCGCATTGCCATGGACGAGGCGCAGAAAATCAAGAACCCGACGGCGGCGCAGACGGTCGCGCTGCGTGAGCTGAACTCCGACCATCGCGTTGCGCTGACGGGCACGCCGGTCGAGAATCACCTGTCTGAATTATGGTCGATCATGGAGGTGCTGAATCCCGGGTTGCTGGGCACGGCGTCGTCGTTTCGCGCCAAGTTCGCGGTGCCGGTGGAGAAGCTCGGCGACAAGGAGCGGGCCGACCAGCTACGGCGCATGATCCGGCCGTTTTTGTTGCGGCGGCTCAAGAGCGATCCGACCGTGGCGTGCGACCTGCCGGAGAAGATGGAGATGCGGGTGTTCTGCAATCTCACGGCGGAGCAGGCGGCGATCTATGAGCGGACGGTTAACGCGTTAATGAACGAGGTGGACCGGGCGACGGGCATTCGGCGGCGCGGGATGATTCTGGCGACGCTGACGAAGCTGAAACAGATTTGCAACCACCCGGCGCATTTTCTCAAATCGGAAGGCCCGCTGGACGGGCGAAGCGGCAAATGCGAGCGGCTCGTGGAAATGCTTGAAGAAGTGCTGGAGGAAGGCGACGCGGCACTGGTGTTCACGCAGTATCGGGAGATGGGCGATCTGCTGGAACGGTTGATGGCGACGCGGCTCGGCGTGCAAGTTCCGTTCCTGCATGGCGGGACGCCGATGAAGAAGCGAAACGAGATGATCGAGGCGTTTCAGGATCCGGCGAATCCGCAGCGGATCTTTCTGCTAAGCTTGAAGGCGGGCGGATTCGGATTGAATCTTACGAAGGCGAATCACGTGTTCCACTTTGACCGATGGTGGAACCCGGCCGTGGAGGATCAGGCGACGGATCGCGTTCATCGCATCGGGCAGACACGGCGCGTGCAGGTGCATAAGTTTGTGTGCATAGGAACCGTGGAGGATCGGATCGATCGGCTGCTCGCGGAGAAGTCGGCACTGGCCGACCGGATCGTGGGTAGCGGGGATGAATGGCTGACGGGCTTGTCGTCGAAGGAGCTTCGGGACTATCTGACGCTGACCGACGAGGCGGTTGTTGAGAATTAGATCGTCGCGCCACGATGAAGCCGGTGTCGACATGCCACAAGGCTTGCGCCTTGTGCTCGGATTGATGAGGTTGTGGAAAACTAGGGGAACCCATGGGAACGAGTGAGAACGGCGTGAAGCCACCGACGGATTTGTTGACGGACCCGCAGCGGTTCTGGTCCTTGGCGGGGGAATTGAATTCGCCGCCGGCAATGGACGATGCCGCGCCGGCGTTGAAGCGGCTTGGCCCGGTGCCGGTGCCGAAGGGCAAGTTTCCGCTGATGGGGTTTCTTGCCACGGTGTATGAACACGTGGCGGAACATGTGCGGAGCGGCCGATCGCGGGATGAGAATCCGCCGTCGCCGTAGGTCGGCAGGTCGACACGCGACGTTGCTATTTTTCAAGTTTGAAGGTCACGCGGTCGTGGGTTTGTTCGGTGACCGTGTATCGCGTTGAACCGACCTTGAGTTCTTCAATCCTCGATATGAGCCGCTCGTTGTCGTAGGACCATTCGATTTCGGTCTGGCAGACTTCCTTCACCAGCTCGCGCATGCGGATGCCCTGTACGCCGTCCAGGGCTCGAACGGCTTCTTCAAAAGCTTTGTAGTCGGCTCGGGTGCAGTTCTCCAGCGTGACCTGCACGGTGCGGCGGACTTGTTGGCGCTTGCGCCAGGCCTCGGCCATTTCGCGGAGGATGGCGCCGCTGTATTCATCCGCGCACTTTTTCAGTGCGTCGTTTCCGCCGGCGTTGGGGTTCACCGACGTGGCGGTTGCGGTGTAGGAGTTTGACATGAGCAGTTGGGCACTGTCGGTATGATAGGCGCGAATGCTGATGGTGGCGGACCATTTGAAGATGGTGCGGCCGGCGAGTTCACTGGCGCCGGCGGCGCGGGCTTCGGCTTTGCCGGTGATGATGACGTCGGACTTGAACGATCCATACATCGCCGCGAGTTTCTTGATGTCGTTGCTCTGCGCGGCGACTTCGATGTCGCGGTTGCGGGTGTCGCGTGAGCCGGTGTTGTCCATCAGTTGGATTCCCTTTTTCATAAATGAGTTTTCAATGATGGACTGGGCGACGCCGCCGGCCGCGGGTGGATTGGCATCGTCGACGTTGTTGTCTTCGACGATGACGACGATGCAGCGCGGGTTTTCCTCGGATTCAAGGGTGTGAAGGAGTCTCGCCCATTCTTCCTCAAACGATTTGAGCGAGACCAGCGCGCTGACGGTGCAGTAGCTCATGCCGTTCTCGACGCGCGAGGCGGTGATCTTGAATTCGGTGACATAGCCCTGGGCCTGTGCCATCGCCTTGTCATAGACGGCGGCGTAGTCCCTGGTCTGGGTCTGGCCGGTGATGAAAACGCCGCAGGCTTGTTCGACGGCGCGACGAAGTGCGTCCTGCTTGGCCTGTTCCATGGCGTTCATGTTTGTGCCGGCAGCCTTGCCCTCCATGGTGATCCATTTGTCGGAGGGTGGTTCGGCAATGGAGGGCGTTGCGATTGCAGCAAGGATCAGGAGGAGATGGAGGGGGTTGTACATTGGTTGGCTCCGGTCGGAAGATTTTCGACCTCAATGCGACCGAAGGGCATCATATGTTGATCGCCGCCGTGGGCAAACTGGCGGATTTGACGGCGTCTTGAGGTTGCTTTAGAGCCGATCGGAGCATAACCTATTGTCAGAAAGGTAGTTAAGAACAGAGTGTGCTTGAATGTGGGGCGTGAGGTTGCCGAGAAGCCGTCTAAGTGGGCCAAGTTCCCGTAACTCCGAATCCCACCGAGGGTTCCGTCGAAAAGGGCTTGATTGGGGGAAGCAGCATCCTCTATAGTGTGCCGCTCAGGTGTGCTTTCCGCGTTTGCACAAAATGCTACGATGGACGGCGCGGACATGGTTGGGTAGACGGGCGAATTAAGCCTCTCTCCATGTCAACAATTCCGGTGTCGGCAACGTGGCGCGGATGAATCGCCGAGCACCGCAACCAAAAAGGAAAGTTCAGGGCGAGCGTTGTCGCGGTTCGAGAACCGGCTGCGACGAATCGATCCCCACAGCGGGGAGCGGGCAACGTGGAGTCTTTGAAACGCTTGTGAAGTTTTGCACAAAGTCCGACGGCCGGCGCGGCGTCGGTGAGCGAAATCGGAATCTACCGAACAACGACATTCGACACCAAGGAAAACAGCAACGGAGCAAGATGTGAGTAACCGACTTCAAAAACTGACACTGTGTACGCTCGGGGCCATTGCGGCGCTCGGGTTGGCGGCGAACACCGCCATGGCGAGCGAGGCGGATCTGGCGATTCCAGATTTGCATAATGCTCACTTCAACCTGTTCGGCACGTCCGTCAACGGGTGGAAGCTGTTGTTATGCGGCGCGGGAGTCATCTGCATCACGCTGGGATTCAGCTTGTATCTTCGCAGTCAGATCCACAAGCTGCCGGCGCACAAGTCGATGCTGGATGTCGCCGAGATCATTTTTCAGACGTGCAAGACCTACCTGATCCAGCAGGGCAAGTTTCTGCTCATGTTGTTTGCGATCATGTCGGTGGCGATGACGTATTACTTCGTCGGCCTGCAGCACAAGTCGTGGGACACCGCGGCGAAGGTGCTGTTCTTCTCCATCGTGGGAATGGGCGGGTCGTACTGGGTTGCATGGTATGGCATTCGCGTGAACACCTATGCCAATTGTCGCACGGCGTTTGCCTCGCTTCGCGGCGAGCCGTGGGACGTGGTGAACATTCCCCTTCGCGCGGGCATGTCGGTCGGTTTGTTCCTGATTTCGCTCGAACTGGTGATGATGGTCATCATCCTCCTGTTCGTGCCGCGTGAAATTGTCGGCATCTGCTTCCTTGGCTTTGCCATCGGTGAGTCGCTTGGTGCGTCGGCACTGCGAATCGCGGGCGGTATCTTTACCAAGATCGCCGACATCGGGTCGGACTTGATGAAGATTGTCTTCAACGTCAAAGAAGACGATCCGCGAAACCCCGGCGTCATTGCCGACTGCACCGGTGACAATGCCGGTGACTCGGTCGGCCCGACGGCGGACGGATTTGAAACATACGGCGTGACGGGCGTCGCGCTGATTTCCTTCATCACGCTTGCGGTGAAGGACGTCGATATTCAGGCGAAGCTGATCGTCTGGATTTTCGCGATGCGTTTCCTGATGGACTGCATGTCGGGTATCTCATACTTCATCAATCAGGCGATCTCCGAGGCGAAGTACAAGGGGCTGAAGGAGTTCAACTTCGAGCACCCCCTGACGCGATTGATCTGGATCGCGGCGATTCTTTGCATCTCGACGTCGTTTTTCATGAGTAATTTGCTTCTCAAAGACCTGGCGGTCGGTGGCAAGGCGTTGCCGGACCTCTGGTGGCAATTGGCGTCGATCATCAGTTGCGGCACGCTGGCGGCCGTGTTAATCCCTGAGTTCACAAAGATCTTCACCAGTTCGCATTCGAAGCACGTACATGAGATCGTGACGGCGTCGCGCGAAGGCGGAGCGTCGCTGACGATTCTGTCCGGCATTGTCGCGGGTAATTTCAGTGCGTTCTGGAAAGGGATGTTGATTACCGCATTAATGGCCGGTGCCTATTTTGTCAGCCTGCTCGGTCATGATGCCGGGCAAGGGCTTGGGGCCGTGATGGGCCAACATGCTCCGATCTTTGCGTTCGGCCTGGTGGCGTTCGGCTTCCTTTGCATGGGACCGGTCACCATCGCGGTGGACAGCTATGGCCCTGTGACGGATAACGCCCAGTCGGTGTTCGAGCTGGCTCAGACCGAGAGCATTCCGGGCATCAGCGAGGAGATCAAGCGGGACTTCGGCTTTACGCCGGACTTCAAGCTTGGCAAGCATTATCTGGAGGCGAACGATTCGGCGGGCAATACGTTTAAGGCGACGGCCAAGCCGGTGCTGATCGGCACGGCGGTGGTCGGCGCCACGACGATGATCTTTTCGATCATCCTGCTCCTTGAGCGGGATGGTTTGTTGAAGCTGAGCCTGACGGATGCACCGGTGCTGCTGGGCTTCCTCTGCGGCGGCGCGGTGATTCACTGGTTCGGCGGCGCATCGATGCAGGCCGTGACGACTGGTGCGTATCGTGCGGTTGAGTTCATCAAGAAGAACATGGACCTCTCCAAGAAAGAGGCGGACATCAACGATTCGATCACCGTGGTGAAGATTTGCACTCAGTACGCACAAAGCGGAATGTGGAATATCTTCATCGCCCTGATGTCGCTGACACTGGCGTTTGCGTTCTTCGATCCGAACTTCTTTGTCGCGTATCTCGTTTCCATCGCCTGCTTCGGCCTCTTCCAGGCTATTTACATGGCCAACGCGGGCGGCGCGTGGGACAACGCGAAGAAGCTCGTTGAAGTTGACTTCAAGGAGAAGGGTACGGCCCTCCATGCGGCGACGGTGGTTGGCGACACGGTCGGCGATCCGTTCAAGGACACGACCAGCGTGGCGTTGAACCCGATCATCAAGTTCTCGACGTTGTTTGGTCTGCTCGCCGTTGAAATAGCCGTCGAGATGAAGAACGCCGCCACCAAGGCGCACAGCGGTGACTACACCGCGATCATCGGCACGGTGTTCCTCCTGATTGGGCTTACGTTCGTCTGGCGATCGTTCTACGCCATGCGAATCCCAGAGAAGATCTGACGCGAGCCGATGACTCGGTTGTTTTTCCAAAGGCCCCGGTCGAATGTCGGCCGGGGCCTTTTTTCTGAATGATGAGCGATGCGACGCGCCGCAACCCACCCACCGGCAACGCCGGGGGCTAAAGGATAGAATGGCAACCATGGCGAAACGAGCGTTGAAAACCAAACCGCCGACCCGCGAAGAGCCGCTTCCGCCGCGCATCCGTCCGGTGATGACGAATGAGGCAGCGCGGAAGTTCGGCATCGCGTGCGCGCGGCTGATGCTTTCCGATCACTGCGAGGACGTGGTGATGCTGGACCTCGTGGGGATCAGCCCAATCTGCGACTATTTCGTGATTGGGACGGGCACCAGCGACCGGCAGATGCGGGCGGTGGCGGACCATATCGAGCAGATGGGCCGGACGATGGGCGAGAAGCCTTATGTGGTTGATGGGTATCACGACAGCGCGTGGATCATTTTGGATTATGTCGATACGGTGATTCACCTGTTCGACGGGGAGCGTCGGGCTTATTACGACCTCGATTCGATGTGGGGCGAGCGGCCGCGGATCGACTGGACGGCGTGACGGATGAAAGCGATTCTGCAGCAATTGCGGGAACATGTCGGGGCAGCGCTGCACTCGGCGCTGGGGGAGCAGGCAGCGGGGGCCGATCCCGAGATTTCGCGGGCCAAAGACGCCAAGCATGGGGATTACCAGTGCAACGCGGCCATGGGTCTGGCGAAACGGCTCGGAGCGAAGCCGCGAGAAGTCGCCCAGAAGATCGTTGAAGCGCTGCCGGCGGCTGCATTGGAAATGCTGGAGACACCGGAGATTGCGGGGCCGGGGTTTATCAATTTCAAGATCAAGCAAGTATTCTTAGAGGCGTCGATCGGCGCCGTTGCCGCCGCCGATGATGGGCATCTTGGCATCGACCGTGTGGCGGCCCGTGACGCGCAGACGGTCGTGGTGGATTATTCCTCGCCGAATGTGGCGAAGGAGATGCACGTCGGCCATTTGCGCAGCACGATCATCGGGGACACGATCGCGCGGGTGATGAGTTTTCAGGGGCACCGCGTCATTCGGCAGAATCACCTCGGCGACTGGGGAACGCAGTTCGGGAAGATCATTCTCGCACTCTGGCACCTCTGCATGGGGAAGCGGCAGGGCGAGACGGTCGCGGACTTCAATCGGTTGGCCGACGAGCTGTCGCGCATTGCGAAGGCGACGATCGATGCGAAGCGGCCGCTGTTGCAAAAGCGCCGGGATATTCACCAGGAGAATCTGGCAAGCGATCCGACTGGTTCGGAGTTTCACTCCTATCTCGAGGCGCTGCAGCCGAGTTTTGAGATTCTGTTGCCGGCCTATCGCTATGTGAATGCACTGGAGGAAGCGGCCGAGGGGACGGATCTGACGGTGACTGATGCGCAGTCGGGTGAGACTTATCCGCTGTCGGGTGTCTCGCGGTATGTCGCCGCCATGCTTCAGGGCAAGGCGGGACGGGACAACACGCAGGAGCTGACGGCGTGGAAGAAGGCAAAGGATGCCACGCTTCGAGAATGCAACGCGATTTATCGTCGGCTTGGAGTCTTGCTGACGGATGATGATATTTGCGGCGAGAGTTTCTATGAGCCGCTGCTGCCGGGGGTGGTTGAGGAGTTGAAGTCAGCCCTTTCGGCGAGCGATGGACAATCGGGCGAGATTCGGGCGGTGTGTCGCGACGACAAGGGGGCGGTGTGCGTCTTTCTGGAGAAACCGGATGGGTCGCCGGTTTTCAAGGGCGCGCAAGGCGATCCGCTGCCGATGCTGATTCAGAAGTCGGATGGGGCATCGCTTTATGCGACGACCGACCTCGCCGCGACGCTGTATCGCACGCATCACGCGACGACGCATCCATATGCATTACGGACGAAGGCACTGGCGGAGACGCTGGCGAAGCCGCCGTTCAATAATGGCCTGGGGGCGGATCGGGTCATTTACTTTGTGGGCTTCCCCCAGAAGCTGCACTTTGAGATGTTGTTTGCGACAGTCGGTGCGCTGGGCTGGTTGCGTAAAGGAGCGAGAACCATCCGCATGGAGCATGTCTCCTTTGGTTCGGTGCTGGGTGAGGATCGCAAGATGCTCCGCACGCGGGCTGGTGACACGGTGAAACTGAAGGATTTGCTGGAAGAGGCGGTGCAACGGGCTGAGGCGCTGGTGCGGGCCAGCGAGGCAGACGCCGAGAAGCGTCGAGGATTCACCGAGGACGAGATTCGCTCGATTGCCGAGACGGTCGGCATCGGTTCGGTGAAGTACGCCGATCTGTGTCAGAACCGCAACACTGACTATGTTTTCAGTTGGGACAAGATGTTGGCGCTGCAGGGAAACACGGCGCCATACCTGCTTTATGCCTATGCCCGAATTCGTTCGATCTATCGCAAGGGGGCGGAGTCGATCTCGCCGTCGGTCGACACACGGGTCACGCTTAACCACCCGGCGGAGCGGGCGCTTGCGATGAAGGTGCTGCAACTGGGGGAGATCGTTGAAGTCGTCTCTGACAATCTTCTGCCGAACTTCCTTTGCGACTACCTGTATGACCTTGCGGGCAGGTTTATGACGTTTTATGAGTCCTGCCCGGTTCTTCAGGCAGACGGCGCGGCGGAGAAGGCGTCCCGGCTGGCACTGTGCGATGTGACGGCGCGGGCTTTGCGGATCGGGCTTGGGCTGTTGGGGATTTCGACACTTGATCGCATGTAAGCGCGTTTCGCGCCGTGCGGGGGCCACTCATTGAATCGAGCAAAACGGGGCCGGCAGCGCGGAAAGTCCGGCTGTCGTGCGGGAAAATCCGCAGTTGAATCCGGGGGATGAGGATTAATCGCGTTTCTGAGGCCGAAAACGCGGTCGGTCGGCTGGTACGGGGGTTGCATTTCATTTTAGCGGACACGGTGTACGCGATCCGGTTTGATCGCGGAGAGAGGAGTCTCGCATGTCGGCGTTCAAGTTGCCCGCCCGGGATGAACTGGGATTCTGCAACATTTTTCTCTCGGCCCTTGGAGGCGATGGTGCCAACATGGGCGGCAAGCTGCTATTCAAGATCGGCTGTACGCACTTCGGCCTCGATGGCGGCTACGACGCCCGCTATGGCTCTGAGAAAAAGGGCACGGCCACCGATGTGTCGGTGCGATTCTGTGAGGTGGGGACGCCGGTGCGACAGGCGGGGCCGACGGCCACTCCGCATTTTCTCGTTGCGTTTCATGATGATCTGATCGCGCCGCTGGAGTTGGGGCGCGGGTTGCAGCTCAATGCGGTGTGCATCGTGAACTCGATCAAGTCCCCCGAGGAGGTGCGACACCTGCTGGGATTGCACAGTGGGACGATTGTGTGTGTCGATGCGACCAAGATTGCGTATCAATCAAAGAGTCGGATGAACATGCCGCTGATTGCGGTGTTGTGCCACGAGCTGGGTTTCCCCGACACCGACGTCACCGCTGTTATCAAAAAGCAGTGGCCCAAAGCGGCGGAATCAAATATGGCGGCTTTCAACGCGGCCCTGGGGGGCAGCACGCGAGAGACGTTTAGCTCGAACGGCTATCCGCGGCAGTCACCGCAGGTATCGCGCGGTCCGATCGGCTGGCGCAACATGCTGAACGGCGGGACGATCGATGCTTTAACGCATTGCACGCTGAATCGCGACAACCGGATTGCCGGGCGCGGTCGCGTGCCCAAGTTCGACAAGGGCGTTTGCACCTCGTGCGGGATTTGTCTGACGGTGTGCAGCGATCCGGGCGGACTGCTCTGGCGCGACGGCCGGATGGACGGCATCGATGATGCGTTTTGCAAGGGTTGCATGCGATGCGTCGAGGTTTGCCCGGATACGAAGAAGGGCAAGGCGCTGACGTTTGATTACGCGTAAACGGGCCGGGAGGTAGAGCCATGAAATCGCATTTGAAATTGATTATCTGGGTGGCGATTGTGGTGTTCTTTTTGATCGCGCTGTCAGGAAGTTCGGGGACGCTTTAGCAGGGAGTGTGAGGATCCATGGCAACGATGAGTCCGATGACGCCGTTTAAGGTCAGCGAATTGTCCGAACCGGAGCCGACGTGCTTGCAGAAGCCGTGGATCGGCAACGGAAACGAAGCCGTGGCCCGGGCGATCCTCGATATCGGCTATGACTGCGAAGGGTATTACCCGATCACGCCGTCGTCGGATGTGGGCGAGGTGATCTCGAAGGCCTATGCCGAGGGCGAGACGGACATTTCGTTCGTGATCGGCACGAGCGAGTTGGCGGCGCTGGGAATTTGCGCGGGCGCGGCGGTTGCCGGCGGGCGCGTGGTCGATGTAACCAGTGCGAATGGACTGCTGCTGAAGGCTGAGCAGATGCCGGCGATCTCGGGGCTGGGGTTGCCGATGGTGTTGAACTTGTCGACGCGCGATGTATCCGCGCCGCTGAACATCAAGAACGGGCACTCGGACTTATATGCGACGCTGGGCTGGGGCTGGCTGACGTTTCTTGCGCCCAATGTGCAGGCCGCGTATGACATGAACATCATCGCGATCAAAGTGGCCGAGCGAGTGAATCTGCCGGCGATCGTCGCGTATGACGGATTCCACACATCGCATGCCAATCGGCGGATCAGCGTGTTCGCGAGCCAGGATGAAGTTCGCCGGTTCGTCGGCCCGCCACCGTTCAAGGGGACGCTGGAGGCGCGCAACGGTCGATTCAGCTTTATCGATGTGCAGCATCCGCGAACGTTTGGGCCGTATATGAATGACGACCTGATCAACGCCAAGGTGCAGATGGAGACGAAATTCGAGCGGGCTTATCAGTATCTGCCGCGCGTGTTTGAGGAATTCGCACGAATGACAGGCCGGCGATACGGCTTTGTTGAGCAGCATGGGGATCGGTCGGGGCAGCGGTGCCTGGTTGCGCTGAACACGGCGGGCGAGGCGGCGAAGGATGCTGTGGATCTTTTGGCGGCGAAGGATGAGTGGGTGAACCTGGTGGTGCCGACGGTGCTGCGACCGTGGCCGGAGAAGGAGATTCTTGCAGCCATCGGCGAAGCGGAAGCGATTGTCGTGGCGGAGCGCGGAAGTCAGTATGGGGCGAGCAACTATCTGGCGAATGAGATCGGCGCGGCGTTGCAGCGCCATGGCAACCCGGCGCGGATCATTCAGCGGACCTATGGCATCGGCGGGTTGAACTTTACGAAGGACGATGCGTTGGTGATGTATGCCGAGGCAGCGGAAGTCATGAAGCCGACGCGGCATGACGATGAGAAGCCGTTAGCGCCGGGTGGATTCTCGTTTGCAGAGTCCAAGTATTACCACGGTGCATGGCCGGGCGACGAGGGGTATGCGCCGGAACAGACGCTGGTGCCGCTGACGGTGGAGGAGTGTTCGGTGAATGCGGCGTTGGGGGCGAAGGTGAATTTGAAGGACTTGTCGAAGATGCCGACGCGGTTCGACAAGCACTCGGCCTGTCCGGGTTGCGGGATCTTTACGAGTCTGAATTTGTTCCTGCGCGGGATCGATGGGCATGTGTGCCTTTTGTTCAACACGGGTTGCGGCATGGTCGTGACGACGGGCTATCCGCTGACGAGCTTCAAGGTGCCGTACTTCCATAATTTGTTTCACAACTCGACCAGCACAGCGACCGGTGTGGTGGAAATGATCAAGCGATTCAAGGCACGGGGCGATCTGCCCGAGGACATTACCGTCATTGCCGTGAGCGGCGACGGGGGCGACGACATCGGCATGGATCAGGTCATCGGCGCGGCGCTTCGGAACGACCCGTTCATCTTGTTTGAGTATGACAACAAGGGGTACATGAACACGGGTGCGCAGCTTTGCTACAGCGGGTACAAACATCAGAAGGCCAGCAACGCCCACTTCGGCCCGCAGCAGACCGGCAAGCGCACGCATCACAAGGAAATCGTGGAGATTCTTCGCGGGACGTTTGCGCCGTACATCGCCACCTGTTGCGAGTCACATCCGCAGGACATGATTCGCAAGGCCCGCAAGGCGCAGGCAACGACCCGCGACGGAGGATTTGCCTTTGTGAAGACGCTTTCGGTGTGCCCGCTGAATTGGGGCATGGAAGAGCATGTGGGACCGTCGGCGGTAGAGGCGGCGGTCAATGCTTGCATGCACCCGCTGTATGAAATTGAGCATGGCATCACGACGATTACGGTTGATCCGGAGAAGGCGGGCAAGAAAGTGCCGGTGACGGATGCGTTTACGGCGATGGGCGGGGCGTTTGCGCACCTGGCGCGGCCGGAGTATTCCGAGGCAGTCAAGGAAGTTCAGGATGAAGTGAATCGTCGGTGGGCACGATTGAAACTCATGTCGGAGAATCCGAACCTATAGACATCTCTCCTCCTAAGATGCAGGCCCGGCGCACCCAAGCGATGCACCGGGCCTGCGTGTTTTTCCATGTTCGCATTGTCTGTTTGCGACTAGTCGAGCACCTCCACGGCGTTGACATCCGCGCCGGTGGGGATTCCTATGGCGCTCAGATCGAGGAAGGTTGCGTAGGTACCGGTCGTGACGGTGCCAAGCCCGGTCGGCGTGAACTTGAACACATCTTC
Source organism: Planctomycetota bacterium (assembly GCA_016235815.1). Lineage (GTDB taxonomy): Bacteria > Planctomycetota > Phycisphaerae > UBA1845 > UTPLA1 > JACRIM01. The sequence goes on along the minus strand of JACRIM010000013.1, from coordinate 35,972 downwards.
ATCTTCGCCTGCGACTCCAGTGACACTGAACGTGCCGATCGTCGAGAGCAGAATCTCACCGGTGGAGGTGATGCAGGCGGCATCCACGTCCTCGTTGTTGTTGGTGGCGAGGTCGACGTCGCTTCCGTCGAAGTAGTAACTCCACGTGCCGGTCGTTGCCGCACCAAGCGTGGCGGGGGTGAAGGCGATCAGGTCTTCATCCGCGAGGCTCGTCAGGCCCGTGACACTGGGCGGATCGATTGTCGAAATCACCAGCTGGCCCGTTGCGGAGATGGACAGCGCGTCAATATCCTCACCGGTGGTCGTAAGCCCGACGTCGCTGCCATCGAAGTAGAACGTCCACGTTCCCGCCGTTGTTGCGCCGAGCGAACTCGGCGTGAACTGCACAATGTCAGAGTCGTCGATGCTGGTGCCGCTTGGGCCGCCCGTGAGGCCCGCGAGTGAACCGTCGAGATCGACGCTGATGAGCAGTTGCCCGCCTGGAAGCACAGCCAACGCGTCGATTGCGAATGATGAAAGTCCGACATCACTGCCGTCAAAATAGAGCGACCACACGCCCGTTCCCGTGTTGTACGAAACGATATCCTCATTCTCGACGGTTCCGACGCCGGGCACGGATGTGCTGGCCAGGAATGTCATAAGCACGGTCACGCCCGCGGAGGGTGTCGCCGAAACCTCGTTGCTGTTGCCGCTCTCGTTGAGTGATGTGTCCACAGCGCGAACGACGTAATAGTAGGTCGTCCCGTTGACGGCCGAGGTGTCGGCATAATCGCTTACCGCGACCAACGGTACGTTGATCTTTGAATAAGGACCGCCGCTTGCCGTCGCCCGGTACACGTTGTAGCCGGCCAGGTCGGACTCCGTGTTGTTGTTCCAATTGAGATTGACAATGGCGTTGTCTGCCGTGGCCGCCAGTCCGGTCGGGGCCGCCGGTGGCGTCACGTCGACACATGATGGATCGTTAAAGGTCTGGCCGGAGTTCTTCTGACCGGATGTGCCGGTGGCGGGGGGCTGCCATGTGAAATCGGAATACTGCTTGCCCGTGCCGGTGAGTTGGAGCGTTTGCCCGACCGGGGTTGTGGTGATTTCGCTTACTCCGATGTCGACGGAGACCATCCCAAGGGCCGGTCCGTCGGTCGCGGTGAAAGAGCCTTCATAGCTGATGAACTGAACAACGGTGTTGGTAGCGTTGACCAGTGCAAGGCCATCGGGTGAACCATTCTGCATGGAGGCGAAAGCAAAGCTCAGTGTGCCGATGCAACTTTGCTGATCGGGAATAGTGCCGGAAAGATTGACGGTGGCGTACATCGCGCCACCGCTTCCGTTGTAGCCGATTACCTTCCACCCGGAGAGGTTGGTCCCTGATGGGCCGGCTACTTCGACGAATTCGCCGGTGTCTGTGCCGTCGTTGTCATAGTGGAACTCATTGATCCACGGCGATGCCGGTCCGCCGCCGCCGCCGGACGGTGTTGCACTCGCCTGATTGCTGTTGCCGCTTTCATTGTTGGATGTGTCGACGGCGGTCACCACGTAGTAGTACGTCGTGCCATTCGTTACGGTGGTGTCGCTGTAGGTGCTCACCGTTATAAGTGATGCGTTGATCTTGGTGTACGGGCCGCCGCTGGTCGTGGAGCGGAGGACGTTGTACCCCGCCAGGTCGGCTTCGCCGTTATCGTTCCAGTCGAGGTTCACGACACCGTTCCCACCGGTGGCGATGAGGCCGGTCGGTGCTGCAGGTGGCGTGGTGTCGCCGAAGGTGCAGTTGCTATTCCAAAGGCACTCGACCCATTCCGGATGATCGATGAAAGGGTTTCGGTTGCCCTGGTAGCTGGCGACGACGTTGTTACGCGAGATTTCTTTCGAATCCACCGGATCCTGTTGGTGCCATTGCAAAAGCACCGAGAGCATGCCCATGTACGCGATGGATTCATTCGCACCGGTGTTGGAGGCGTCAATCAGTGCCTCGTTGTCGGTGAGGATCATGTCCGGCTCGACGGCACCGGTGATACCGTGCGTGCCGCCTTCGTAGCGCACGTCAAGATAGAACAATGCACGAGCGACATCGCCGCGACGGCCGATCCATGTTTCCCATGTGCCGGTGGTAAAGGAACCGGTCGTCCAGTTGGAGTTTCCAGGATAGACGCCGCTGCCGCCGCCGACGCCGTTGGTGAGCAGCGTGATCTGCTCGTTGCACAGGGCGCTGCAGAAGCGATAGGGCTTGTTGCTGCGGGATGTGTTGTACGAATCATCCGCGATGAACAGGGCGTGGCAGTCGGTATATGGATAGTTTGTAGCGCCGTCGTTGGGATAGCCGTACGAATTCGGCCAGGTGTGCTCGCGGTTGTAGTTTGTATTGCCCGCGCCGACCTTTACGTAGCTGGCATTCTTGTAAACGTCGAGAACGTTTGCGGGGTTTCCGGGGTCTTCGTCGGCCTGCTCCAGGATGTTCCACGTATCGGTTGAGGTTGAGGTGTACGGGAAGCGCGTGTGGTCGTCGATCACGGGGTGCAGTGTCGCGCGAAGCGTTGCGGCATTAGTCGTGTTGACTGTGTCGTAATAGCCGGGCGGGGGTTGAGCATCGAGGCGACCGGCGGTGAGCGCCAGAATTGCAGTCATTAGGCTGAACGCGGTTGAATTGGCGCGATGGTTGATGCGAGGTGTGTCGGGCATTTTTTCCTCCGTGAAATGTGATCGGCGTCCGTTGCCGAACCGTTACGGATGAGAACTCTACCCACGGGGGTGCGTGAAGTTCAAGTAAAAAAGAACTTATTCGACAACTCAGTTTAAGTTTGCACGATGCCTTCGGCTGTGAATTCACGCGCTATGCAAACATGGTCTTAATAATTGTGTGGGTTTGCTGTGTGTCGCCGCACAAACATCGGTCGGCGCGTTAATGCGCGTTTTTGTAGCCGCCGACGAGGGTGAGGAAGATGATTTTCAGGTCGAACCAGAGGGACCAGCGCTCGATGTAATAAATATCGTGTTCGATGCGGGTTTGCAGGTCGGTCTGGCCGCGCCAGCCGTTGACTTGTGCCCAGCCGGTGATGCCGGGTTTGACCCAGTGCTTGTGGCTGTAGCGGTCGATGACGGGTTTGAATTGCTCGACGAATTCGGGTCGCTCGGGGCGGGGGCCGACAAGGCTCATGTTGCCGATGAGGACGTTGAAGAGCTGGGGGAGTTCGTCGAGATTCGTGCGGCGGAGGATGGAGCCGAGGGGAGTGCAGCGCGAATCATTTTGCACAGCCCACACAGGGCCGGTGCGTGTTTCCGCATCGAGTTTCATGCTTCGGAACTTGAACATGCGAAAGCGGCGGCCGTCTAGCCCGATGCGTTCCTGTACATAGAACACGGGGCCGTGTGATGTGAGTTTGATGAGCACCGCGATTCCGAGCAAGACAGGCGAAAGTACGATCAGGCCGAGCGAGGAGAGCGTCAGGTCTAATACGCGTTTGGTAATGACACCAGAGAGCGGGAGTTCTCCGCCACAGAGTTCGATCATGGGGATGCGGCCGATCTGATCGACGCGCGGGGTAAGGTGGATGCCGGGGAAGACGGCGGGCGTCAGTTGGAGCGGAATGCCTTCCAACTCCGCCAACTCGGCGACGCGCAGAAGCAGGCGAATGCGTTTGGGCGGCAGGTCGACGATGACGTGATCGACGCGGCCCTGGCGCATCATGGCGAGGGCCGATTCCTCATCGAGTTTCGGCACATCACCGAGATCGCCGTCGCCGGTCGCGCCGACGACCTTTATGGCGGTGAACATCTGGCGGGAGAGATTTTTGATGAGCTTGCGCCCGTGGGCTTCGCCGCCGATGATGAGGACGCGGCGGGCGTGGCCGGTGCGGGACTGCCAGTAGGCAAGCAGTTCAGCAACTCCGAGTCGGACGCCAACCAAGCCGAGCAATGAAAAGGCGAGGAATAGGCTGAAGACGGCGCGCGAGTAGCTGATGAGTTCGCTCATCTTCAGGAAGAAGGTGCCGGCGACCCAGACTGCGCCCATGGCGGCGGCGGCGACGATGGTGCGGCGAAGAAGCGGCCAGAGTCGGCCGACCGCAACGTGCAGGTCGTAAGCCCCGGTGAGTACGAGGGCCAGGGCGAGGAACGGCCAGAGCCGCAGGAAGAGGTCGAGGTGAAGCTGCGTCGGCAGACCGGGATCGACGAGCAGGAGGTTTTGTTTGATCCAGAGGGCGAGAAGTAGCGCGGCCGGCAGGACGAGTTGATCCAGCACGAAGAGTAGGATGACGGTTCGCGAAATATACCGGCGAATCATGGCGGGCTAAGCGTACACCCAAGGCGAGGGGGTTGAAAGCGGCGCGAGGTCTGCGAGCCGGCACGAAAAACGCCGGACTCGCTGTATCATTGTAGTCGCCATGAACCCCCAACAGGAAATCGTGAGATTACGCGACGAAATCGCCCGGCACGACCACGCTTATTACGTGGAAGCCAAGCCTGTTATTTCGGATCGGGAGTACGACAAGCTCTTTCAGCGATTGAAGGACTTGGAGGCGGCGCACCCGGAGTTGATCACGCCGGATTCGCCGACGCAGCGGGTGTCGGAGACGCCGCTGGAGGGGTTCGAGCATGTCACACATGCCTTGGCGATGATGTCGATTGATAACACGTACAACGAGGCGCAGTTGCGCGAATGGGACGCCCGCGTGGCGAAGGGGCTGGACGGGGCGGCGTATGAATATCTTGTCGATCCGAAGATCGACGGCGTGTCGGCGTCGCTGCGGTATGAGAATGGACGGCTGGTTCTTGGGGCGACGCGCGGGGATGGGCGCGTGGGCGACGACATCACGGCGAACATAAAGACGATTCGCTCGGTACCGCTGGCGCTGCATGGCAAGAGTTGGCCGGCGGTGCTGGAGGTGCGCGGCGAAGTCTATTGGCCGCGCGACGCGTTCGACAAGCACAATGCCAAGCGTGAGAAGGCCGGTGAGGAACCGTTTGCGAATCCGCGGAATGCGACGACGGGGACGTTGAAATCGCTGGACTCGAAGGCGGTGGCGGATCGCGGGTTGGCGTTCATGGCGCATGGGTTTGGGCAGATTGAGGGGGCCGAGTTTGAGACAGCGTCGGAGTTGTTCACGGCGATGAAGCAGTGGGGTATTCCGGTCAGTCCGCACCAGAAGGTGCTGGCCGCGATCGATGAGGTGGTTCAGTTCGTGGTGGAATGGGACGCGAAGCGGCGCACGCTTGGGTATGAGACGGACGGACTGGTGATAAAAGTGAACCAGCTCGAACAGCGGGAGATTCTGGGGGCGACGAGCCGGTTTCCGCGTTGGTGCATTGCGTATAAGTATGCAGCGGAGCAGGCGGAGACGGTGCTGAAGGATGTGGACTTTCAGGTCGGCAAGCTGGGGACGATCACGCCGCGGGCGGTGATGGAGCCAACGCAGCTTTCTGGCACGATTGTGCGTCATGCGAGCCTGCATAATTTCGATCAGGTGGAGCGGTTGGACGCGCGAATCGGCGACACGGTGATCGTGGAAAAGGCCGGTGAGATCATTCCGCAGGTGGTGCGGGTGGTGACGGAGAAGCGGCCGAAGAATGCGCGGAAGATCGTGCCGCCGACGAAGTGCCCGGTGTGTAGTGGCGAGGTGGAGAAGGACGACGGGGGGGTTTACATCCGGTGCATCAATCCATCGTGCCCGGCGCAGTTGAAGGAGCGGCTTCGGTTTTTCTGCGGGCGGGATCAGATGGATATTGAGGGGGCGGGGGAGGTGCTGGTGAATCAACTGGTCGATGCCGGGTTGGTTCACAACTACGCGGATTTGTACTCGCTGGCGCGGCGTCGCGATGAATTGCTGGCGCTGGAGCGTATGGGTGCGAAATCGGCGGACAATCTGCTTGCGGGAATTGAAGCAAGCAAGGCGCGGCCGCTGGCGCGGGTGCTTGCAGCGCTGAATATCCGACACGTTGGTGCGGCAACTGCGGAGCTTATTGCCGAGCAATTTGAGATGATGGAGCGGATTGCGGAAGCCAGTGAGGAGCAATTGCAGGAGGTAGAGGGAATCGGCCCGGAGGTGGCGAAGTCGATCCGGCATTTTTTTGAGAGCGCTGCCGGCAAGAAGGTGTGGCAGGCATTGCGTGATGCCGGAGTGAACATGGTGCAGCCGAAGATGAAGAGGAGCGGTCCGCAGCCGTTGGTGGGGAAAACGCTGGTGGTGACGGGGACGCTGGAGAAATTCAGCCGCGGGGATATTGAGAAGTTGATTAAGGAGCTTGGGGGGAAGACGGCGGGGAGTGTGAGTAAGAAGACGGACTACGTGGTGGTTGGCGAGGACGCGGGGAGCAAGCTGGAAAAGGCGAAGGCGCTGGGCGTGAAGACGCTGAGCGAGGGGGAGTTTTTGAAGATGGTGGGGAGGTAGACTGTCCGAGGATTCTTGGGAGAAGGGGGCAATAATGATCGCCTGTTATGCACTTGCAATCTGCTATGATAATAGAGTGGATGAGGCCGATGCCCGTCGACGTATTGTGGAGAAGTGTCCATGAGCCATCCGAAAGTTGACCAAGTCATGGAGTTGATCGAGCAGCTTCCGGACGATGAACGGCTCGTGCTCGAACAGCGTTTGTCTCAGCGCTTTGAGGCGGAATGGGCTGGCGCCGTAGCCGAGAACCGGCGCATTGCCCAGCAGCAAGGGATCACGGAGGAGTCCATTGATCGTGCAATCCACCGTCGGCGATATGGTGAATGAAGATTGTCTTCGACACCAATCTGTATGTCGCAGAAGCGCTCGGAGGCGAGACGGCGGGGCGGATAATCACGTCAACGATTAGAGCGTCGTGGCGGGTCTACATCAGTCAGCACATTCTCGACGAGTTGATTTGCGTCATTGCAGATGATCTTGAAATGCCGCGTCGTTCGGCGATTCTCGCGGGAATCCAGGCGCTGCGACGCGGTCATCTTGTCGGCGTCGTGCCCTCCCGTCACGAGGTACCCAATGATCCAGCGGACAGTGCCATTCTGCGTACTGCGATGCAGGCTGGTGCGGACTAACTTGAAATAACGATCGACACTTGCTGGTATTGGATCCCTGTCAGGGACTGCACATCGTGACGATGGCCGCCTATCGTCAGCTATTGGAAGAGCTGGGCCTCCTCGTCTAATGGCCACGCGATGCCGAAGGCGCGAGTATTGACACCGGCTTATCGTGTCGCAGGGTCCGGGGCGGGGCATAAGAAGAAAAAGGAACTGAACAAGGGAGAGGAAATGCCCACCAAGAAGGCAAAGGCCGGCAACCGACAGGCGAGCGCGGCCGACGTCGTCGCCATGCTCAAGCGAATGGGGAACACAAAGGTTCGCGACGGCATGGCGCGGTATGCGATCCCGTCGGATGAGGCATTTGGCGTGTCGGTGGGCAAGATTCGGGACCTCGGAAAGCGGCTGGGGCGCGATCACGAGCTTGCGATCGAGCTTTGGAAAGAGGAATGGTACGAGGCGAGGATGCTCTGCGCGTTTATCGACGATCCGGCGAAGGTGACGCCCGCGCAAATGGACCGGTGGTGCAAGGACTTTGATAGTTGGGCCATTTGCGACACGATTTGTTTTCATCTGTTTGACCGGACGCCTCATGCGTTCAAGAAGATCGCTCAGTGGTCGCGCGAGAAAGGGGAGTTTCAGAAACGGGCGGCGTTCGCGTTGCTTGCCTCCGTCGCGCTGCATGATAAGGAGGCCGGGGATGAGCCGTTTGCGAAGTGTCTGCCGCTGATTGAACGGGCGGCGACAGATAATCGAAATTTCGTGAAGAAGGGGGTGAGTTGGGCGCTGCGCGGCGTGGGAAGGCGAAGCGGAATGCTTTACTCGGTGTCGGTGGCCATGGCAAAGCGAATGGCGGGTTCGCCCGATTCCACGGTGCGCTGGGTTGGTAAGGATGTGCTCAAGGATTTGGAGCGGCCGATGGTGAAGAAACGACTCAAGGCGTAGTCTTGGCGCAGTGAGCCTGCACCGCAGCACATGCCGGCCATTCGTGGCTACGAGAAACTGGCGCGGGCGTTGTCGACGTTGGCGTGAATGTCGAAGAGCTTGTTCAGCCGGGTGATCTTGAAGACCTCGAAGATCTGGGGGTTGATGTCCGAGAGCTTGAGCTGGCCCTTCTTTTCTTCGACGCGCTTCTTGAGCGTGATGAGCATGCCAAGTGCGGCGCTGGAGAGGTGTTCCACGTTGCGGAAGCAGAGGAGCAAGTTGCCGCCCTGACCCTCGACAAGCTGGTTCAGCTCTTCCTGGATCTCGTGGATGCACATTTCGTCGAGAATCTTGCGATCCGAGAACTCGACCAGAGAGACGCCCGAGAGGTCCCGGATTTTGATACGTGATGATGCCTGTTCCGCCATGGTCTAGCTCCGACCTCCCCCGTACTCATGCTGCGTACCACTACTGCGACTGCATTGTAGGGAGGCGGGAGCGGCCTGCCAATAGGCCATGGTTGAGGGCCGCGCTTTGGCCTATGGTCGGCCGATGGGCTAAAATGAGTTTCTGTGACGGTGCCGAGGATGGTGCGTCGTCCATTCATGTATCAGAGGGAAACACCGCCTTGCTTCTGTTTGTTCCAGTTCGGACTGATTCGCCCGTTCGCCGGATTCCGTGGATGAACCACGCGCTGATCGTGCTGAACGTGTTGGTTTTCCTGGGGACCGATGTGCTCCTTGAGGCGGCGCAGGGCGGACGCGGCGCTGCTCACGAAGTGAAGACCCGCTTCATGATCGACCCTCAGGCACTGAGTCTGCCGCAGTTTTTCACGTATCAGTTTCTCCACGGCGATTTTGGGCACCTCTTCGGGAACATGCTGTTTCTCTGGGTCTTTGGAAACAGCGTAAATGCGAAGATGGGCCAGTTTGCGTACTTGTGCTTTTATCTGGCGTGCGGAGTTTTTGCGGGAGTGGGGTTCGCCTTGAACAGCGAGTCGCCGTGCCTCGGCGCGAGCGGGGCGATTGCGGGAATCACGACCGCCTATCTGGTTTTGTTTCCGCGCGCGAATGTCACGGTGTTCTATTGGCTGTGGTTCTACATCGGGACGATGCAGATCCAGTCGTTGATCCTCATCGGGCTGAAAGTGATCCTCTGGGATAACGTGATTTCGCCGCGGCTGTCGGGCGGCTATCAGTTTACACAGGTGGCGTATTCGGCGCACATTGCCGGGTACGTGTTTGGGTTCCTCTGGTGTTCGTTGATGTTGCTGATACGTGCGTTGCCGCGCGATCAGTATGACATCGTGGCGATGGCTCGGCGCGCTTATCAGCGGCATCAGTATCGAGTGGCGCTGGCCGACCCGGAGGAGGCGGCGCGGGCGCAATATGGCCGCGTGGCCCGGCCGTTGTCGCAGTGGGGAACGCCCGAGGCGTTTTCACCTGCTGTTGTTCCGCATGACGACGTGGCGCGACTGCGGATGGAGATTGCCGACCTGATGGCGTTGCGGAATTACGCGGCGGCCGCGGAGCGATACGAGGAATTGGTATCACGCGATCCGCAGCAAACGCTTTCACGCCGGCACATGCTCGATATCGCCAACCAACTGATGGCGATGAATCGCTATCCGCAGGCGGCGTCGGCGTATGAGAAGTATTTGCGAGCGTATCCGACGGATCTGGAGGTGCAGCAGGTAAAATTGCTGCTTGGCATTCTCTATGCGAAGTACCTCCAGCAGTATGAAGCGGCGCAGAAGTATCTTCGCGATTGCATTTCCCGTTTAACGAACCCCGATCAACTGGCCCAGGCGAATCATTGGCTGGATGAAGCGACGACGGCGCTGGGCGGCGGACCGTCGGGCGCCGCGCCGGTATGATGAGACCGTTGGGGGGCTGGAGGTCGTTCCGATGGACACCCATCCGCGACAGGCCGCGTCGTACACGGCCTTTTCGGGCTTGTTGATGCTCCTTTATGGTGCATACTTGTTCAGCACGGGGTTCTCGGCGGTATCAGGCGTGCCGGCGATCTACGGTGCGGCGATCAACGTGTTCAAGTGGACACTGCTAGTTGGCGGGTTGTTGCTGCTGGTTACGGCGGCGGTGTGCGCGGTGGGTCATCGCGCGGGGTTGATTCTCGATACGTTGATTTCGGGAGCGAGCGGCGCGCTGTTGGTCGGCTGCTCCGGGATTTGGTTCGCGAAGGGCAGGGGCTTCGACCCTCAGGATGTCGTGGTGATGATCTTCGGGATCATCCTGGTGCGCGAGGCGATGGGGTCTTGGAAGATCTATGCGGCGAGCGCGTTGCAAATCGAATCTCCAGTGATGCCAGTTCGGGATCCGGAACCAATTCATCCGGCGAGCATTCGGCCTGAATCGATACCGGAGGGGGATGAGCCGCCGGCCGAAGGATATTTGGCGGCCTTGGCGAAAGACAAACAGGAACCGCCGAGTGCGTCGTATGAGTGAGGGGGTTGCGGTGGCGAGTTCAGAACCGGCGCGCAAGTTGGATCGTGACCCTCGACTGGAGCGGTATTCGCGGCAGATTTTGTTTCCGGGGATTGGCCATGCGGGGCAGGAGCGCATCGGCGCATCGCGCGTCACGCTCATCGGCTGTGGGGCGTTGGGGACGGTGTTGGCGGACATACTTGGACGGGCGGGTGTTGGGTTTCTCCGCGTGGTCGATCGGGACTATGTCGAGCGGAATAATCTTCAACGCCAGATTCTCTTTACCGAGCAGGATGCGGTCGAGGGCGCGCCGAAGGTCGTGGCGGCGGCGCGAAGTCTGGCGGCGATCAACTCGGAGATCGCGGTGGAGCCGATCATCGCGGATGTTGATGGGTCGAATATCGAATCGCTGGTCGCCGGCGCGGGCTTGATTCTCGACGGGACCGACAATTTTGAAACGCGTTTTCTCATCAATGACGTGGCGGTGAAGCACGGCATTCCGTGGGTGTATGGGGCGTGCGTCGGTGCGGAAGGAATGGTGATGCCAATCCTGCCGCGCGAGACGCCGTGCCTGCGATGTGTGTGGGATCAGCCGCCGCCGCCGGGGCAGAATCCGACGTGCGACACGGCGGGGGTGATCGCGCCGATCGTGCATATCGTCGCCGCGATTCAGGCGACGGAGGCGCTGAAGATTCTCAGCGGGCAGCGCGCGGCGGTGACTCGGAAGTTGATTCAGGTGCAGGCGTGGGAGACGCGATTCGACGCGTTTGAGATGGCCGGGGCGCGCGAGTCCGCGGATTGTCCGTGCTGCGTGCACGGGCGGTACGAGTATCTGGCGGCGACGCGGGCGGGGCGGTCGGTGAGTCTTTGTGGTCGCGATGCGGTGCAAATTGCCGGTCGGGCCGATACGGCGCTGGATTTTGAGCAGTTGGCGGCGCGGATTGGGCCGTCGGCAAAGTCGGGTGTCGCGTTCAACCGATACCTTATGCGGTTCGAGGCGGATGGGATGCTGGTGACGGTGTTTCGGGATGGTCGGGCGATTATCAAGGGGACGGCGCAGCCCGAGGCGGCGCGCGGCGTGTATTCAAAATATATCGGGATGTGAATGAGTGAAATTATGAGAACGCGGCGAATCGGAATGCGGGTGTGGATGGCAGGGGCGATGGTGGTCGGGGCGATGGGCGTTCCGGCGTGCCAGGAATACGTACACATGGGGCAGATCAGCGATCGCGAAGGGGCGTTCTCCATCAACAATGTGCGCATCGAGCAACAGCAAACAGACGGGTCGTGGAAGAATCTCGGCAGCACGGACGGTAACGGGCGGTGGTGGATCATCAAGGAGAAGATCAACGGCGGCGGCCGCATTCGTTTGTCGAAGAACGGGTATTACACGATTATGATGGGCGAGTCCGAGTTTTTGCAGCAGTACAACATTGTGCTGGCGCCGACCGGCGGTTCGACGCAGTTCGGTGAGCAGGGGGCCGGTCAACATTGATGGCGCACGCGCGAACGCCAATGATGAGTTTTCCATGGTGGATGTTGATCTGATAATTGTGGCTGGCTCGCTGGCATTGGCGGGCTTTACATTTCTGCGGCTCCTTTCCGGAGCCCGACAGGCGGCGGTCCACCATGCCCTCAAGGAGGCCGCTTTGGTTCAGATGCAATCGGTCGCACCGATGCGAGCGGAGCTTCCTGAGGTTTCCGGCGATCAGGATTAGATTTTTTTTCGACCCGAAGGCCCGATTTGCAAGTCCCTCTTCGCACGTACGTTGTTATTTCACCGAACGTTACAGCTGTTTATGATTGACAGACCCTTGGCGGAGGCGTAGACTCTTAGTAGATTCGGCTGCCAAACTACGCCACGTCCGCCGTTGAATAATAGTAGAGTGCCCCATGGCCGACGTACCGCAACGATTTGATCACATTCGACGACGCTCGCTCGTTGGGCGATGGCTCGGTTCGCTGGGCCTGATTGCGCTGGCGGGAGTGGGTGTTCTTACGTTGGTGGGTAAGACCGGCGGCGGGACAGGTCAGGTGGTGGCAGGGCTGACGATACTGGGCGGGGGGCTGCTTACGGCGTCGGCGGTAATTTTCCTGTGGAGCCTGATTGATCTTGTCCTGAAGATTGAGGCGAGCACGTTTCGGATGTATGACGTGTTGCGCGATTTGCAGGCGAATGTTCAGGAACATACGCGGCAGCTCAATGTCATTTCTGAGAATTCGGTTCTGTCAGACATGGCCCGGTCGATCACGCATCGCGTGAAAGAGCGGAACGCCCTGCGCCTGGCGATTAACGAAGAGATTATCAAGGGGGATTACGAGGCGGCGAATGCGCTGGTCGAGCAACTGGCATCGCGGCACGGCTATAAGAATGAGGCGGCCCGGCTGCGCGAAGAGGTGGACCAGTCTCATACGCGCGAACAAGATGAAAAGGTACACGAGGCTGTTCAGCGGGTTCATGTGCACCTTGAGGCCCAACATTGGGACGCGGCGCGGCGCGACATGGATCGGCTTTTGGCCCAGTATCCAAACAACACCGAGGTGCGCGGGCTGCCGAAGGCATTTGGCCAGGCGCGGGATGTGCAGAAGCGCAGGCTCCTGAAAGAGTGGGATGAGTCGGTGCAGCGGAACGAGGTCGATCGGGGGATCGCGCTGCTCAAGGAGCTGGATCAATATTTGACGCCCAACGAGGCGGCGGCGTTGGAAGAAAGCGCTCGCGGCGTCTTCCGGGCGAAGCTGCACAACATGGGGGTTCAGTTCTCGCTGGCGGTGTCTGAAGGGAACTGGCCCGGCGCGCTGGAGGTTGGAAAAGAGATCGTGGCGGAATTTCCTAACTCCCGCATGGCACAGGAGGTACGCGAGCGGATGCATGTCTTGGTGAAGCGGGCGCAAGAATCGCCGCTGGAGTCGGCCATGGCACAAGCTTGATCGCCACCCGTGCCGTTAGATAGAGTACACTACGAACGATACGGACGAACGGAGGTCACGGATGATCACGTCTGCGCGATCGAAACAACACGTCGAAACTTCGAAACTTCGAAACGTCGAAACGTCGAAAAACCGAACTGGCGAAACGCCGGGGCGCCTTGTTAAAAAGGTGCCGGTGTTTGCGTTCATGCTCATCGTGGTGGGGGCGATGGGCGCGTTGATACTTTCCGGCGGCTGTACGTCGGATGGGTATCCGCTGGAGAATTCATGGCACACGCAGGGGAAGGCTCCATCTTCTTCGCCGCAGCCTGCGACGTTTGCCTATCGGTATCCTGACATCCCGCCGGTGCTCAATGCGCGCGATCTCAAAGAGTTTGCGGCGCGATTTCGGCATCGGGTGATCCTGATTGATTTCTGGGCGTCGTGGTCGCGGCGCACGCGCGAGGAGATGACGATGCTCGCGCGGCTGCAGGACGACCTGGACGACGAGGGGTTCCAGGTGATCGGGTGCTGCCTCGACCCTGAGGAGAAATGGGGCAGTGTGATCGTGCCGATGCTCCATGCATCGAACGCGAATTTCCCGTGTGTGGTAATTCCTGAGTCCGCGAAGGCGGGCATTCGGGAGTGGCTCGCGCCAAACTGGAGTTACGACTTGCCGGCGCGTTTCATCCTCGATCGAAATGGAAATGTCGTCGCGCAGGAGCTTTCCGTCGCGTCGCTATCGGATGTGGAGCAGCAGGTTCGAAAGTATGTGAACGGCGTGAGCGGCCGGACATATTCGACGGCGCTGTCGGTGTCAGCGTCGGCGATTCGAGCGAAGCTGGTCGATGTTCGTGCTGGCAAAGGCGAATCGATCCCGGAAATGACGGCCGACCCATCGTCGGCGAAGCGCCTTGCGGAGCAGGTGGCCGATGCGATATCGGTGCGGGCTGACCGGTCGCGCAATCCGCGGATTGCGATTCTGCCGTTTGGTGATGCGAAGGATCGGCGTCGGGCAACGACGCTGGGCCGTGAGACGGCGGACCACCTCGCGGCGATTCTCAAAGAGAAGGGTTATTTCGACATCCTGCTGCCTGAGCAGACGCAGAAACTGGTCGATGAGATGGGCCTCTCGACGATGAGCATTGATTACGAAGCGAGCCTTATCAAAGGCAAACTGAGCGCGGATTACCTGATCATGGGGTGGATTCGCACGCAGACATCAAATGACACGAGGCCCGTGCAGCAGGCGGCAGCGAAGCCCGCGCCGCCGGTCCCGTCGCCTGCGTTTCGTGAGATTGTGGATGAGGAGACGCCGGAGCCGGAGCCTTGAGGTGAGAATCGTCGGGTTAAGGGCGACGAACGATCTAAACGTTCTGCAGCCAAGTCACTAATGGTGCCTGCATCCCTACTGCACGGGTCAACGGAGTTGACCCATGCCACCCATCATTTCTTTTCGGTGCGTAGCGTTTTGAATTTTTCCAAGTAGTCGGCCATTGATTTTTCGTGGCCGCGGTCAGTGGGCATGTAGTAGGTTTTGTCCACGCCGAGGTAGTCCTGGCCGACCATGCCGTCTTCGAAGTCGTGGGCATATTGGTAGCCTTCGCCGCTGCCGAGGCGCTTGGCGCCTTGGTAGTGCGTGTCTTTCAAGTGGCGCGGCACTGGGATCGTGCGGCCTTTCTTTACGTCACTGGCGGCGGCCCAGATGGCGACAGCAGACGCATTGCTCTTGGGGGCACAGGCGATGTAGATCGCGGCTTGGGCGAGGGGCAACTGGCACTCGGGCATGCCGATGAACATGGTGATCTGTGCGGCGGCGTTGGCGAGAATCAGGGCCTGTGGGTCGGCGTTGCCGACGTCTTCGGCGGCGCAGATGGCGACGCGTCGGGCGATGAAGCGCGGGTCTTCGCCGGCCTCGAGCATTCGTGCGAGCCAGTAGACGACGGCGTCGGGGTCGCTGCCGCGCATGGATTTGATGAATGCGCTGGCGGCGTCGTAGTGCTGGTCGCCGGTGCCGTCGTAGACGATGGCTTTCCGCTGGATGGAGTCCTGGGCTACGTCGAGGGTGATAATGAGTGAACCCGCTCCCTCATGGTCGCGGCTCGGATTGTCGGGGGTGCGGCTCGGATTGGAGTTTGAGAGTACGGCGACTTCGACGGCGGTCAGGGCGCGGCGGGCGTCGCCGTCGCTGGTGGTGGCGAGAAAGGCGCACGCCTCGTCGGTGATGGTGGCACGGTGCTTGCCGAGGCCGCGTTCTTCGTCGACCAGGGCGCGACGGATGAGGGCCTGTACATCGTCTTCGCTGAGTGGCTCGAATTGAAAGATCTGGCTGCGTGAGACAAGCGGGGCGTTTACGCTGAAGAACGGATTCTCCGTGGTCGCGCCGATGAGGATGACGATGCCGTCCTCCACATCGCCAAGCAGCACATCCTGCTGAGCACGGTTGAAGCGGTGGATTTCATCCAGGAATAGAACGGTGCGCTGGCCGTCGTCGGCGAGACGATCCTTGGCGCGGGCCAGGATTTCGCGAACATCCTTGACGCCGATGGTCGCGGCATTGACGGATTCAAAGGCGGCCTTGGTATAGCCGGCGATGATTTGCGCGAGCGTCGTTTTTCCGGTGCCGGGCGGACCGTAGAAGATGGCGCTGGTGAGGCGGTCAGCTTCGAGGAGGCGGCGAAGCAATTTGCCGGGGCCGAGGAAGTGGTGTTGTCCGCAGAACTCGTCGAGCGTGCGCGGGCGCATGCGCACGGCGAGCGGCTGCACGCGCTCCATGGCTTTGCGGCGGTTCTCGGCGAAGAGGTCCATCGGCGAGAGCGCAACGCAAATTGGAGGAGTTGTCAAAAGCGTCGTATTTTGACCTGACCCGGTTAGAAAGATTACGGCGTTGTGTAATGGCCGGGGGAGCGAAACATCCTTATGCTTACAGAGCGCCGAATTGATTGCGCTGAGCGAGGGAAACTCCATGAGTGCCACAGTAATACAGGTAGGACAGAGTATTTCGCCCCGGTTACGCGGGCCGGTGGATCATCTGGCCGGGCTGTTGACCGAAATCTATGGCGACGGGTTCCTGGGACTGACGGTCTTTGGGGCGGCATTGGATGATCGGGCCGGTGGGGATGATGAGGGAATCGACACGGTGGCGGTTTTGACGCGCGTCGAGTTGCCTCTGGTTCGACGATTGGCGGAGCACGGAGCGGAATTGGGCCGGCGAGGGTTTTCCGCGCCGCTTCTGATGACGCCGGAGTACATCGCGGCATCGCTGGACACGTTTCCGCTTGAGCTGTTGGAGATTCACCAGCGGCATGTCACGGCGAAGGGGAAGGACTTTTTCAACGATCTGACATTCGCCGATACGCATGTGCGATTGCAGTGCGAACGGGAATTCAAGCGGGTGCTCCTGCGAATTCGGCAGGGATTGTTGTCGTCGGGCGGCCGGACTGAAGTATTGGAGGCGTTGGAAGTTGACATCGGGCGGCACCTCCTGCGGGCCATGCGGGGCTTTCTGTGGCTAAACGGCAAGCGCGAGTTTCACACTGCGGACTCGGTGATTTCGCAATGCGGGCAATTGACCGGCCGTTCCCTTTCGGGTGTGGCCGGTGCGGTTCGAACGGGGGGGGATCACGGCTGGAACGAGCTTGTCGCATTGAATGAGGATGCCGAGGCGCTGGCTGCGGCGGCGAATGGTGAGTAACGAATGAAGCGTGCGCAGGAATTAATCATTATTGCCGTTGTGACGGTGGCGTCAGTGGGTGCGCAAGCCGTCTGCGCTGATGACACTCCCCGGACGGGCGTCATTGATGCCGCGGGTGTTATCGACGATGCCACGGAGTCCAAGTTGAACGCGTGGCTGCTTGAGTTGGAGCAAAAGTCAGGCGCACAGCTCAAAGTGTGGACGATGGAGACGGCGGGCGGGCGCGATTTATACACGCTGTCCATTGAGACTGCGCGGAAGTGGCGACTGGGCGCGAAGGACAAGAACAACGGCTGCCTGGTCACTGTTGCGGTGAAGGATCGGAAGTGGCGGATCGTAACGGGGGATGGCATTGAGGATGTGTTGCCCGATCTGCTTACAGATCGAATAGCGCAATCGTACTTTGCGCCATATTTTCGAAAGGGCGATTACTCACAGGGCATTATGCTGGGCACGGTGGCGATGGCGCAGGCGATCGCAGGCAAATACCAGGTGCAATTGAGCGGCGCGCCGAACGTTAGTATTCCGACACAAGGGCGAGGGAAGAGGGGCCAAGGCGGGGGGTTGAGTGCCTGCTTCACCATGTTCGTCGTGTTCATCATAATTGCGGGCGTTGTGGGCGGGTCGATTACGCGTAATCGGCGTCGCTATTACAGCCGCTGGGGCGGCGGGTTGGGCGATGCGTTGATCGTGGCCAGCATGATCAGCAACATGAGCCGAGGCTCGCGCGGGGGCGGTTGGTCCGGCGGATCGAGCTGGGGCGGCGGCGGTGGCTTTGGCGGCGGTGGCGGCGGTTCGTTTGGCGGCGGCGGGTCGGGCGGCAGTTGGTAGAAAAATTGGCAAACTTTAGAACGGGCGTTTTGCAAGAAACAGCGCTACGTTCCCAATACGAGACGAGAGGCAACCATGAGCCAGATTCGTTGTGCGAAATGCGGAGATATGAACACAAGCGGAGCCAGGTTCTGCGCCGGCTGTGGCGCAGGCCTGGTTCCATCGGGAGGTAGCGGTATGAGTGCGTCGAAAGTCCTGTTGTTTGTCTTTGTCGCCATTCTTGGCGGCGCGGTGCTGATGGGCGGCTGTGCCTACAGCGGCTATCGCGGCACGATCACGAAGGACGAGGCGGTCAAGAGCGCGTGGGCCGACGTGGAAGTCGTGCTGAAGCGCCGTTTCGATCTGATTCCGAATATCGTCGAAACGGTCAAGGGCTATGCCAAGCAGGAGAAGGACCTGCTGCAGGGCATTGCGGATGCCCGGGCGAATTACACCGGCGCGGCCAGCGTCGGCGAGAAAGCCAAGGCGGCCGGCGCGCTGGATGGTTTTCTCTCGCGGCTGCTCGTGATTCAGGAACGTTACCCGGAGCTGAAATCGAATCAGAACTTCCGAGATTTGCAGGTCACGCTTGAAGGCACTGAGAACCGTATCGGCGAGATGCGAAAGAAGTACAATGACAGCGCGAAGAGCCTGAACGAGTACATTCGCGCCTTCCCCGGAAGCCTTTACGCAAGCTGGACGGGCGTAAAGCCGGCCGAGTACTTCCAGGCCGGTGAAGAGGCCAAGGAGGCGCCGAAGGTTAAGTTTTGACGCGAGTTGTCGGCTTCGGCGCTCGCCGATGGTGATGCGAGTTGAGTCGAGCCGATCAATTATCACGGAGCATTCCAACACCCGGCGCGGCCGACCCGCGTCGGGTTTTTTCGTTGACACGAAACGCCTGGGCAGGATTGGCGGGCGTCACGCTAATCGCCGTATTTTTTTGTTTCTATCGCCTTGATTCACGTGCGATGTGGCAGGATGAAGGCGAGACGGCGGTTCTGGCGCGAAGCGTGTTGGTGCATGGCATCCCGCTGGCGAAGGAAGGCGAAAACCTCGTGCAGCAGGACGCTCGGGCCTTTGATGAAACTTATCGGTGGACGTTTCACCCCTGGGGGCAGTTCTATGTGGCGGCGGCCGGTTTGAAGGTGGTGGGCGAAAGCCCATTCGGCGCACGGGCACCGTTCGCGCTTTGCGGTGTCTTGTGTGTGAGCCTTGTTTATGTGGTCGTATGGCGTGCGACGGGATGCGTTTCGTCGGCGATCATCTGTGCGCTGGTTCTTGCACTTTCTGCGACGTTTATCACCCATAGCCGGCAGTGCAGGTATTACGCGCTGGATGCGTTCACGGTTCTGTTTGTCTTGGCGGTGACGTTGGAATTATTGCGGCGACCGAGTGTCGTGACCGCCGCGGTCTTCGGTGTTGCGCTTGCGGCGCAGTTTTACACCAATTTCGGGATGCTCTGGGCCATGTCGCCGGGTGTGGTATTTATTGCGTGGCTTCATCATGTGTCATGGCGGCATATCAGGCACGTTGGCATCGGCACTGCGGCGGCGGGTGTTTTGGCGATTCCCGGTGTGATGATTCACGGGCGTCGGCTGGTCGGCGGCGATGGAGCTTTGTCGCCCGTTCCGCTTGCCGGGAGAGTCATCGCGCACTTGTCGTACCTCGACGGTTGGTTTGCGCCGCTCATCGTACTCATCATCGCGGGGGGGGTGCTGATGATTCGGGCCACTCGATCGCGGGCGGGGTTGTCGAATGGTTCACGCCTCGCTGTTTGCTGCGTATTTCTGATGCTGACGGCCTCGATCATCATGGCGATTGCCGCGCCGCTGCCGCATGTTCGATATCTCGTTGCCCTTATGCCGGTTGCCAAGATTGCACTCGGCATTTGTCTCGTGGGGCTGGTTCGATTTGTTCGGGAACTCACTCAGCGTGACGTAGCGGCGTGGGCCACCGGAGGAATGGCCTTTGTGGCGCTTGTGGCGACCAACATCGGAGCAACTCCCGTTCAGTTCATCGCCGAATTGCCGGACCAGCGAACGCCGGATTATTGCACGGCCACCCGACCTTTCCTGCGTTTCGATTTTTTGGGCGTGTTGCACGAATTGACGAGTGAGTTTCCGAGTTTCGACCAGGTGAGGCTTGATGCCGTGAACACGCTGACGGTGAGCGGCGACCTCGTACTGACAAACTACGGGGATCTGCCGCTCATGTTTCATCGACCGGACTTGGTCATTCGCGGCGGCGCGGGCGGCGGCGATCGACCGGTCGAAAACAGCCGGAAGCCGGACCTCATCCTGTTGCAATCGAAATTCCCACTGGCGTTTCGCGGCTATGTTGATGAACTTCTGGCGACAGGCGAATACGAGGAGCGCCGGGTGTCTGTTCCCAATGCTCCATACGGCAACATTCCGGAGCCGCGGGCCCATTACTTCGCCGCGCCGGTGGATACGGCTGACTTGTGGATCTTCATACGAAAGAAAACGCCGGCCGCATCGATGTGACGATGCAACCGGCGTTTTGGTCGGACTGAATTGAACCGCGCGATTACAGACGCGACATCGTCAGCGGCACTCGGGCCAGATTTGAGCTGAGGGTCGTTAGTGTGCCTTCGAGTGTGCCATCGGCACGCTCTTTAACGTCGAACTCGAAATTCACCGGCGTGCCCTGGCCGAGCACGTTGGTGTTGACGCTCCAAACAACGTTGTTGCCGTTGACGCTGTCGAGCTTGGAATCGGTAATGCCGATCTCCTGGCCGGAGGACGGGTCGACCAGTCGGGTGATCTTGCCGCCGGCGATGGTGACCTGTAGCTCGCTGTTGGCGTTGTTTGCCATCCAGGTGCCGTCAAAACGCAGGACCAGGGCCGACGACAGCACGGCGGACACCGTAAACAAGGCGAGCAACGACGGAACGATGCCGATCAGCGGGAACCAAATGCTGGACAGAACGAGCAAGGCCGCTCGAAGCGGATCATCGAGTGCGGCTCCGCTTTTGGGGGATTCGGTTGGGCTTACGGGGACGCTCACGACCGGGGTGGAATCGGTCGGCGTCGTTGTGGATGCGGCGATCTCGCTGTCCATTCGCTGAGCGACGTCGAGCAACATGGTGTTTGCAGCAAGATAGGCGTCGACGCCAGTGACTGCGGACGACTCGATGCGCTCATCGCCAACCGAGTATTTCCACTCTTTTCCATCGGACGTGATGATGCGGCTTACGCGTTTGCTTCCATCGAGGATCAGCGTGGCGGATTTGCCGCGGTTGGTGACAGCGAATTCGGAGATGGTGAATTGACCATCGACAAAGGCGTATTTGCCGGCGAGGCGCTGCGTCTTGTCGACCAGCACGAGGCTGAATTGTTGCGTCGTCGGGAAGATATCGATGGCGGTTGCGCGGAAGGGACTGCCCTCAAGCGCCTGGCGAAGTGGATGATCGGCGGGGAGCGAGACGCGAAACTGCTCGGCGCCGGAAAGGAATGACGCGCCGTTCAGGCCGCAGCCTGAGATGACGAGTGGGCTTGAGACGGTCAGAACAATGCAGAGCGCGGCCTTCGCGACGAAGATCGCTCGATCCAGTTTACGGTTCATCATTTCCCTCCCGGGTCATGCCGTGAAACGGCGACGAATACACTCAACCGGCGTCGGGTATCAAGATGCCCCTGACCCCCTCGACCCCTTCTTGAATGGACAGAATCCTTCCCTAACTCCGGCTCTATCAGAACCGAAACGCATTTGGAAGTCAATGCCAGAGGCCGTTTTGTGATGAATGAAACGTCGAATCGCACACGTGCAAGTAGCGCCTCGGTGCCTCGGCCATGTCCTTGATTGCACAGTTTTCGAGGCCAACTCTATGGGGCGATCGCTGCATGGGCGATTCGTTTTCGGACGATACCAAACGAGGGGATTTTCTTCTGAGCGGCACATCTTCCAATAAGAACTTGCCTCATTCCCCTAGAGTCGGGTGCGGCCATTGGTTATAATGCACCTACCTGTGGGGCGGCTGGGAGGGAAAGAAACAGTCCAGTCTCCTGGGGCGGACCGTCGGGGGCGGATTCACATCGCTTTCCGTACGGCCAACTGAGTGTTTTGACATTCGAGGGATTCGCGGAGTGATCGCTATTCGATCATGAGCGGGGGTCTCGGCGCATTTCATGCGCCGTTAACGAGAGGGATAAGACATGTGCACGTGTCGAACGACATCGTTTCGTACTTCCATGATCCTCCGTATGGCATCGGCCGCACTCGTGTTGTGCGGAAGTGCGGCCAGCGCCGGGACCGTGGTCCTTCAGGGCAGCGTAAGCGTTGACGCGAGCACCGCGGTGAGCGGCAGCTTTAACGCGGTCGTGCCAAGCCCTCAGATTCTGGAAGGGGCGATTGGTGAGTGGACCGCCGGAAGCACGATCACCATAACGGCACCGGCGAACTTCGCTTTCGACACATCGCAGCTTGTCACGGCGGGCATTATTTCCGCCGCTGATGCGACCTTCATGCTTGCGTCTCCCACGGCGACGCCAACGGCATCGACCATCACATTTACGGTTACCGCGGCCAGCAGCACGGTGCAAACCCAGCTTCAGTTCAACAACATTCGAATACGTGCGACGTCGTGCGGCCCGGCGGTGAATCCCGGCGACACGGCCGATGTAACAGTCGCATCCAGCGCGGCGCCGATCATGGGCAATCCACTTGCGGCCGTCACCGTGACCGCCGCGAACGGTCCCGTGCATCACTATCGTGTCACGGCGACTCCGGCGGTCGTGAAGATCAATGAGGCGATCACGATTACGGTGCAGGCCGAAGATGCCTGTAACAATCCGACGCGGCAGGGAATGGCCCCGCCCGCGAACATCGCCATCACCGCCGGCGGCGCGGCCAAGACATTCGCCAACGGCGATATCCCGGGCAATTTCACCCTGAGCAACATCGCCGCCAATGCCGCGGACATTCTCGCGGCGGGCAATGCCTTTGACGCGAATGGTCGCGGAACATTCAAGATCACCAGCGCGACGGCCGAGGGGCCGATTGCGGTGACCGTTGACGACGGAACTGCGTCGGGCACTGTTGGTGCGACGTGGATCGATCCGACGATCGTTGTTACGCCGCCCGTCGCGACGAATCGCGTCGGATCGAACCACACGGTGACGGCAAAGGTGCAACGCAACGGCGTGAACGTGCCGTTCGTGTTCGTCAGCTTCTCGGTAACTGGCGTGAACAACCTCGTGGGCGTTGGCCTGACCGACGTGAACGGCGAGGCCGGATTCACTTACACGGGACTTGCAGGCACGGCCGGGGTCGGCGCGGACATGATCACGGCGAGCAGCACGGTCGATGGTGTTGCGATTACGTCGGTTGCAGTGACGAAGAATTGGATTAACCCTGAATGCTCGCTCAGTCTAAGCCCGGCGACAAATCCGAAATTGGTGAACCAGCCGAGCGTGGTGACCGTGCAAGTCGTGGACGGTAATCCGGTTGCGCCGGTGGTAGGGCAGGCGGTGACGTTTAACGTGCTCTCCGGTCCGAATGCGGGACTGATGTTCGCGGGCAATACGAACGCCCTCGGCCAGCTCAGTTTCAGCGGTTATACAACGTCGGCGGTCGCTGGTATTGATGTCATTGAACTGACGGGCGTCCGCAACGGCGTGCCGTTCTCATGCCAGATCAATCAGGAATGGATTACGACCGGGGCGACACTTGTTCCCGTCACGGCGACGAACCGCGTCGGCACGATGCACCAGGTCACGGCGACCGTTGTGAAGAACGGCGTGTTGCAGAATGCAGTGCCGGTCACGTTTACGGTTGTTGGCGCAAATCCGCAGATGGCCGTCGTCAATACGAATGCCAGCGGCGAGGCAGCGTTCAGCTATGCCGGCGCGAATCCAGGTGTGGATACGATCACCGCGACCGGAACGGTCGGTGGACAACCCTTCACAAGCAATGCCGCAACGAAAAATTGGATTGACCCGGTTTGCACCGGGCTGACGCCGGCGACCGCGGTGCGATTGGTTGGCACGGCTCATGGCGTGACGGCGAAGATTTTGCGATTTGCCGGCGGACCGAATGCCGTTGGGGCGACGGTGAATTTTGCTGTGACGGCCGGTCCCAATGCCGGCGTGGCAGGCATTGCAGTTACGAACGGCGTTGGCGACGCCACATTCAACTACAACAGTAACGGCTTGATCGGTACGGACACGATCAGCGCCTCGTCGACGGTCGATGGCATTACCCAGGCCGTCGCGTGCACGGCGACCATTGATTGGGTGAACACTGGGTGCATGCTCACGCCAGTTACCGACACGAACCCGGTCGGCACGCCCCACACGGTCACCGCCACGGTGCTCCTCAACGGCGTACCGCAGGCCGGCGTTACGGTGAACTTTGCCTCGGTCGGCGCGAATGTTGCCGCAGGCATGGATATCTCGGATGCCAACGGCCACTCCGAGTTCACGTACAACGGTGCGTTGCCGGGCGTCGATACGATTACGGCGAGCGGAACAGTTCTCGTCATGGGAACGCCGGTGCCGTTCAACTGCACCGCGACCAAGACATGGGTCACGTTTAATTGCAACGTCGTTCTTGATGCTCCGACGAGTAAGGTGGGCACATTGACGACGGCGACGGCCAGCATCCTGGTGAACGGCGCGGTGCCGCTGTTCCCGCCGGGCGTGCCGGTGCAGTTCAGCGTGGTCAGCGGCCCGAACGTGGGCAACGCAGGCCTGGTGAATACGAATGGCGCCGGTCAGGCGGCGTTCACGTATGCCAGCAACGGACTGGCCGGCACCGATGTGATACACACCTCCGTCACTATCAATGGTTCGACCTTTGACTGCGCGCCGGTGAACAAGGAATGGATTGATCCTTCGTGCAGCTTCGCGGCGACCACTCCGGCGCTGACGGGCAGCATGAGAACGTTGACGATTACGGTTCTCCGCAAGGCGGGGACGCCGGCGGTGGGCGTTCCGGTGAGCTTTGCAGTAAGCGGTGCGAATAATCTCGTTAGCGGCGGCGATCCTCCTTTTGTGACGAATGCATCCGGTCAATTGACACTCACGTACACCGGAGCGAATAGCGGTATCGACACG
This sequence comes from Planctomycetota bacterium, assembly GCA_016235815.1. Taxonomy (GTDB): domain Bacteria; phylum Planctomycetota; class Phycisphaerae; order UBA1845; family UTPLA1; genus JACRIM01. Next base: position 11,132 of record JACRIM010000013.1, on the reverse strand, counting down.
ATCACTGGCAGCGGCACGGTGAACGGTGTTCCGTTTACATGCAACGTACAGCAGGAATGGACCAATACGGGCTGTATGTTGACGCCCGGCGCTGATACGAATCAGATCGGAACGGATCACACCGTGACGGTCGAAGTCACGAAGAACGGTTCAGCGCAAGCAGGCGTGATAGTTCTCTTTGAAGTTATAAGTGGCCCGAACATCGGCGTGACTGATTTGGGTGTTACAAACGCCCTCGGCCGCACGACGTTTACGTACACCGGCACCGGCGGCGCGGGCACGGATACGATCCGTGCGACCGGCTCGGTGGGCGGCTTTTCTTTCCTTTGTAACGCAACCAAGACGTGGATTGATGTCTCCTGTAATCTGACTCCGGCAACGGATTCGAATCAGGTCGGCACGAATCACACCGTGACGTCAAGCGTGTTCAACGGTGGCGCGCCGATCAATCCGGATGGCGGCCAGATTCTCTTCGAGATTCTCGCGGGTAGCCCGAATGCAGGTGGGCCGTTCATCCGGCTCACTGGCGGCAACAACGACGCCGACTTCACCTACAGCAGTAATGGTACGATCGGTACTGACACGATTCGTGCCTCGGGCACGGTGAGCGGCGTGCCGTTCTCATGCACGGCGACGAAGAATTGGATAAATGCCGGTTGTTCGCTGGCTCCGGCGACAGAGACGGTTCCGGTGAATACGTTGCAGGATGTGACTGTGACGGTCAACAAGAACGGGGCTCCGGCAGCTGGTGTAAATGTGGCGTTCAACGTGACGGCCGGCCCGAATGCGGGCAAGGTCAGCGCTGGCGTGACGAATGCCTCCGGCGAAGCGACCTTCACCTACACTGGTGCGGCCGTGGCCGGCACGGACACGATTACGGCGACGGGTAATGTTGACGGCGTGCCGTTCAACTGCACCGCGACAAAGGTCTGGATCCTTGATGATGACGACGGCATCCCGCCCGATGAAGAAAACATGGGGCCGAACAACGGCGACGGCAACAATGACGGGATCCCGGACAGTCTGCAGCCGAACGTCACGACATTCAAGGATATCAACGGCAATCCGGTGACGATTGAGTCGCCGGCCGGCACGATTCTGATGGGCGTGCAGGCGTTGCAAGTGCCGCAGCCGGAACTTGCGCCGCCGGGCGTGATCTTCCCGTACGGGTTCTTCGCCTTCCAGGTAAAGAACGTCGCTCCGGGCGGCGGGATCGACGTGAAGATCTTCCTGCACGGCGGACCTACGGTGAACACCTATTACAAGTTCGGCGCGACTCCGATTATTCCGGTCGATCACTTCTACCGGTTCTTGTTCGACGGCAATACGGGCAGCGAAGTGAATGCCGACGTGATCACGCTGCACCTGATCGACGGGCAGCGCGGCGACGACGACATCACCGCCAACGGCATCATCGTCGAACCGGGTGGACCGGCGCTGGAGTCGGAGAATCCGCAGCCGATCGACATTCCGGATGTGTGCGGGTTGTGTGGCGGCGGCGCGGCGTCGATGTTGCCGGTGATGCTTGCCGGCTGGGGCATCATGCGTCGACGTCGGCGATGATCCAGCAGGGATCTGGGTTGTTTGAACGACCGACCTAACCGATGACGGCGTCAGGCAGATGCGTCAGCCGGGCGGACTATCCTCGTTTCGCCCCGTCCGACGTCACGTTTGCCACAGAATCGCCTGGCTCCGCAACGGTTCCATTGGTTTCTGACGCCCGTAGACACGAGAGATCCGAGAGTCGGGTCTTTTGATTGTGCGAAGGTCCCATCGGGCATTATCATCTCCGCCATGAAAGGACTCCATTCCAGCTGGATTTGCGCATCGATTGCGATCGGCCTGATGGGGATTCTTGCGGGTTGTGACAAAGCTCCGCCGGATCGAAAACGCTCAGCCTCGCGCCCCAGTGACTCGTCGAATACGCGTACGGGTTCATCCACTGCAACTAATACGGATAATGCGAACGATACCGAGTCAGCGGCGCCCGCCACAACCGGGCCTCGCGCTGAACCGCAGGCCGGATCGCCAGGCAGTGGTCCGCCTCTTCCGGTCAACATGCCCAAGCCGGTTCCACTCCCCGAGGCGACCCGGCTCCCCAAGCAGGTGAATGACAAAGGTCTCACCATCCCGGTGGACGTTCCCACGCACCCCGAAATCCCCCGCCCGGACTTTCCAGGCCTTGCCGAATCGATCAAGCGAGAAGTCATCGCGGCGTACGTGGATGCTGCGAAGAATCCTGAAAATGCCGACATGGTGGGCGAGCTGGGCATGATTTACCTTCGGCTCAGTTCGGCAGGTGATGCGATCAAGTGCTTTTCCCGCGCAGCGCGGCTTGATCCATCGTCTTTTCGCTGGAAGTATCTCCTTGCACTCGCCCACGCCGAGGCATTCGACGTTCCCGCCGCGGTGGCGGCGCTGAAGGAGGCGGCCACCATTGATCCTAATTATCACGCCGTGCATGTGCGGCTTGGCGACCTGCTATTCAGGCAAGATCCAAAGGCCGCATGTGAGGCCTATCGAAAAGCCGCTGACATGGTGCCGCAAGACAGTCAGGCATGGTACGGACTGGGTGAATGCGCACTGAAATCGGGCAACAAGCGAGAAGCCCTCGAGCATTACAAGAAGGCCGCGGTGCTAGCGCCGAACTTCGCCAAAGCAAACCGCATGGTGGCAACACTTCTACGAGAAGAGGGGGATCGCAAACAAGCCGAAATCCATGATGCCGTGGCTGCCCAGGGTGGGTTGGCGCCGGTAATCCGGGATCCAATTTATCTTGACTACCTTGGCCGCATCGCCCGCGGTGACGCCCTCGTTTCGATGATGAAGCAGCTCGTCGAAACCGGTCAGCTGGAGATCGCCGGTTCCATCCTCGAACGCACACTCAAGTGGGAGCCGCAGAATTGGGAGTTCCACGAGCAGTTGGGGATTGTCCGGTGGAAACAGAATCGCTTTGAGGAAGCCGCGAAGGAACTGAGAATTGTACTCGATGAGAATTTCAGCCATTCCACGGTTCGCGGCATTCTTGCGGAGTGTCTGTTGGAGCTTGGCGATTACAGGGAGGCTGAGCAAGTCTTTAATGATGTGCTCATTCGAAATGCGAACGATGTTGAAACGCTGCCGCGATATGGCGAATTTCTGTTGCGGGTGAACCGGGCTTCCGAAGCCCGCGCGGTCTACGAAAAGCTAAACGTCCTTCAAAGAGGGACGCCTCAACACGTGATCGACTTTATCGTGTCCATCATCTGTGAAGGCAACTATGAAGACGCTGCCGGCAGGATCAAGACCCTTCATCAGGGAGTGCGTGACATCGTCGACGTCATCATGGCCCGACTTGCAACCATCATGGCGGATCAGGCGGTCGCTCGAAGTCGTGGAGTGGCGAAGACATGTTTGGGAACGAAGGAACTTTCCTCATTGGCGGCCGCATTGGAAACGGTCGGGCTTGCGGATGAAGCGCCAAAAGTTCGCGATTATGTTACGGGCATCGCCAAGGTCGCGGTCGCGCTGGCCGACTCGGGTAATTTCAATCAGGCAATACGCATGTTGCAAAGGACAATCGAGCTGGATGATGGCGGGCGCCTGCGCGATGCCCTCCGTTCGGTCTTTCTCCGGCTGGCCAAGCGCGATGGTCGTGTGGCCAATGCGTGGCTCAAGGATGGTTTGCGCCACGCCGATGATCAACCGACGCTGGCCATTTGTCTGTCGTGGATTCTTGCAACCAGCCCCGAGGCGGGGCAGCGCGATGGCGCAACGGCCGTTCGGCTTGCGGAATCCGCCTGCAAGAGCGCGGCGGGCGAGGGTAGCGAATATCAGGACGCCCTGGCGGCCGCGTATGCGGAAGTCGGACGATTTGACGATGCAGTAAAGTCGGCACGCAAGGCGATTGAGATGGCTGGAAACAAGCCGGGCGCATCGGCCATCAAGGCGCGTCTCGCGAAGTATGAGTCTCGTCAGGCATTTCATGCGGCGAACTAAGAGGGCGGCCGATTAAGTACTCTGTAATGCGATCAACGTACCACGATTCACCCATCGCACCGTGTCTATTGCTATCTCTGGGCATCGTCGTGGGTGGGTGCCTTTCCGGCTGCACCAAACGTGACGATGCCCAACCGAGTCGACGGGTTTTCGTTCTGGGTTGCGACGGCATGGACCCCACGCTCGTCCGGAAGCTCATGGATGCCGGGCGAATGCCGAACTTTGCAAGGCTGGCGAGCGAGGGCGGATTTTGGCCGCTGACGACGAGCATCCCCCCGCAAAGCCCGGTGGCGTGGTCGAACTTTATCACCGGTGCTGATCCCGGGGTGCATGGAATCTTCGATTTCATCCATCGCGATCCGGCCCATCAGGCGCTGCCGTATTTCTCAACAAATCGCATCGTCGAAGGCGAGCACAAGGAGCCCTGGAAGATCGGCCGCTACGAGATTCCCGCGGGCGGGGCGACGAACGAGCTTCTTCGCCGCGGCACGCCGTTTTGGAATTATCTCGACGAACGCGGAATTCCGGTGCGTATGTATCACCTTCCGGCGAACTATCCACCGAGCAAGTCGGATCACGGGCATGCCTGCTGTTTATCCGGGATGGGTGTACCGGATGCGCTCGGCTCGCAGGGCATCTATCAACATTTTACCTCGGCCCCGCGCCCGGAGTTGAAGGCGGCGGATGGGATGAGGATGCGCCTGACCCGCGACAAGGCCACTGGCATTTCAATCGCACGGTTGCAAGGCCCGCCGAATGAATTCGTGGGGAAGCAACCGCCGCTCACCGTGGACATTGAGGTTCATCCCGACAAGACCAACAACGTGGCCAAGCTGGTGTATGTCAATCAGGGAGTCGCCGCCAATGAGACCGTCGAGTTCCTTCTCAATGCCGGCGAGTGGAGCGGCTGGCATGAAGTGCATTTCCTTAAGACTCCCGTCGGCCCGGTCTTTCGGACGATGGTTCGGTTCTATCTGCAATCGGTGCGTCCGGAGATCGAGTTGTTTGTGACGCCGCTGAATTTTGTGCCCGGATCGAGTGATGTCGTATTCAGCGAGCCTCCGTCGTTTGCGGGCGACATCGCCAAGGCGATGGGGCCGTACTACACCATTGGGTTTGCAGAGCAGTTCAACGCCCGCAAGCATGAGATCCTCTCGGATGAGGAGTACAAGACGCAGGCCGACCAGGTTTTCAATGATTCCGTTCGAATGTTGGATCACGCCATCGACGAGTTTCGTGGCGGGTTGCTCTTCTTCTATTTCTCCAGCACCGATTTGCAGTCACACATTTACTGGTGGGAGGGCAGCGAGAAACATCCCGTTCGCACGCCCGAGGCTGCCAGGAAATACAATGCCGTGATCGAGGACCTGTACTGCCGAGTGGATGCGGTGCTGGGCAAAGCACGGGAGCGACTCGGTAACGACACGCCGGTGCTGGTGATGTCGGACCACGGCTTTGCTAATTTTCGTCGCTGTGTGGGATTGACGACGTGGCTTAAACGGGAAGGCTATCTCTCGGCTATCAGCGATGTCACGCGTGATGCCGATTGGGCAAACACGCGTGCCTTCGGCCTGGGTCTTAACGGACTTTATCTGAATCTAAAGGGCCGCGAGAAGCTCGGAATCGTCGAGCCGGGTGAGCGCGATGTTCTGCTGAAGGAAATATCCGGGAAGTTGTTGGCCCTGCGTGATCCGCAGAATGGATCGCCGGTTGTGCGGCGCGTCTACCGTGCGGACGAGGTCTATCATGGTGCGGAAGTCAAGAACGCTCCTGACCTTATCGTGGGTTATGAACGCGGCTATCGAGCGAGTTGGAACACCTGCCTCGGTCAGTTCGACGATGAGGTGGTCATCGACAACAACCAGGCCTGGAGCGCTGACCACTGCATCGCCCACGACCTTGTGCCGGGCGTGCTGCTTTCCAACCGCCGGATCGGAACTTCCGACCCGGCATTGATCGACATCGCGCCGACGATTCTGGGATTGTTTGATGTGCCAAAGCCCGCCACAATGACGGGGCGATCGTTGTTTGATACCGGAGCGGGCATCGCCGCCCGGTAGTTGCCGGAAGGAGTCGCCCGTGTTCGGAGGAAATGTCAAACTCGACAAGGCACTGCTTGAGCGCGTGAAGAAGTATGCCGAGGCCGCGGGCTATTCCAGCGTTGATGAGTTCATCGCCCATGCCATCGAGAAGGAACTGACGAAACTCGACGAGGCCAAGGGCGGCGGAACTGAAAGCGACCCGGCCGTGCTGGAGCGGCTGCGCGGATTAGGCTACATCGAATAGCGCGGAGAGGCGCGTCAATCCCCTCGTGGACCTTCTCATCAAACTATGCACGATGGTCGGCGACCTGGCGTTTGCGGTGCTTGCGCCGCTGCCGCCTTCGGTTCAACTCGTGGTGATTTCGGGCGTGACGGGCGTGCTGATGCTGCTGATCTGGCGGTACACGTCGAACCAGAAGGCCATTGCGCACGTGCGCAATCAGATTGCGGCGAATCTTCTCGCGGCCCGGCTGTTCAAGGACAGCGTGCGCGTGTCACTGCGTTCTCAGCGTCGCATTCTCTGGCAGGCAGTGCGGTTATTGGGGCTGGCCATCCGGCCCACGCTTATCATGATGGTGCCCTTCGTGCTGGTCATGGCGCAGATTGGGTTGCGATTCGAGATGCGCCCGGCGGTGGTGGGCGAGGTCATTCGCGTCACGGCCACCATCAAAAAGGGAAAGGCTATTGAACCCTTCGGTTGCTCACTTCAGTTGCCCGAAGGCATTCGCACCGATGCCAACGATCCCTGCCGCGCCGAGGCGATTCGCACGGTTGACTGGCGATTGACACCGGGACGTCCCGGCGAATATCGGCTGCAATTCGGATCAGGAGAGAGCGTCGTTGAGATGCCGCTGATCGTCGGTGATACCATGCCGCGCATCAGCAAACTTCGCGGCGGCTCGTGGCTTGATCGACTGCTGTATTCAGCTGAGCCTTCGATCCCATCGGGTTCGGTGTTCGAATCGATCACGGTGCATTATCCGGCGCGGGCGACACCGATCGTTGGATTTGACGTCCACTGGCTCATCACGTTGTTCGTGCTCTCGATTGTGTTTGCGTTGGTTGCCAAGCCGATTCTCAAGGTGCATATTTGACGTGAAGCGCCGCAGCCGATTTCGGCATCGCTCGGACTACGGGCAGATCGAGTTGCTGAGCAAATTCGTGACGAATACGCTTATGTCGTTGAGGTCCACGCCGGCCGCATTGTCCATGTCGGCGCAGGAGCAGGCACCGCCGGATATAAAGCACGAGACGAATTTCTGAATGTCGGCACCATTCTTTGTACCATCGCCGTTGAGATCGCCGAGGCAAAAGCAAACGTCGGTAATCGGCCAGAATCCGCCGGCGAGTTCAAAGGTGCCGCCCGAGAGCGGGGGATTCGTCGCGGCGTCGGGTTGGCCGATGGTGCCGGAGAGTTCGAAGGCGCCGCCGGCGCTGTTGGAGACGCCGCCGCCGTCGGTGGTGTGCCAGTCGATGCTGTAGCCGCCGCCGAGCAGCTTCGTCTGTCCGAGTGACATCAGCGCGGAAATCGCGAGGGCGTATTTAAGTAGTTTCATGATGGGCATCCTTCTCGTTGAGCGTTTCAGCTTCCAATCGTCACAGTGCCGAACGTGGCGCGGAGCGTTTTTGCCTCGGTGTAGGTTCCCACTCCGGAGTAGGTTCCCGGATCGATCAGTAGCGTTCCATTCAGCGGTGTAAAGAGGACGGCCGTGGAAAAGCCGCCGAAGGGGTTGAAGAACGTGCCCCCGGAACCGCTTCCGCCGACACGCAGCCAGCGATCTCCCACCTTGGGGTAGATCCCTCGGCAGGACAATTCGTCGATCAAGCTAAAGTGAGTTCTCTGGCCGATGCCGCTCTGCCACTGGGCATTCCAAGTGGGGTTGACGGTGATCGTATCGCCGCCGTTGCATGTAAAGGCCGTGCGGCCGTAGTGCATGAAGGAATCAAAATCATACGGCCCCCACAGTCCTGCGCCGGCTGTGATGTTGAAGTTGAACGCACAGGAGATCGGAGTGCCCGCTCCGTCGACGCATAAGTTGCAGACCGCGGCATTGCATGGATTGCCGGGTACGGTGCTGGAACCGCAGATGTTCCCGGAGTTGATGGTGACATAGGTGCCGCGATCCGGGGCACTTTGTTCGTGCCAGAAACCGAGGGAGTGGTAAATCTCGTGCACAATGATGATCTGAGTGCCCCAGCTTACGATGTTGATGATCTGCTGGCCGCCCTGGCGACCCACCGGCGAATTGTTGAACGTGCTGGCGTTGAAACGAATCCAATCGGCATCGCCACCCAGGCGAACACGGAATACGACGCCGGTCAGTGCGCTGATCGCGTTCATGGCGTTGATGGCGTTCTGCTGATTGGTCGCGTTGACGTTGGCGGCGAAGTCGTATGGCACGGTGCTGCCGCCCCAGTAATTGACCGTGCCGAAGACTGCGCGGGCGGGATTCGCCAGGAATGACTCGAGTTCCTCCGCGCGAATCTGAATGTCCCCATCGACAATCACATACCCCGGCGTCAGGTCATCGGGCTGGAGGCCGTTTGACATTCCCTCCGAGGCGATTGCGGAATCGACCGGAGACAGCGTCCGATTTCCCGCACGCTGCGCGATGGCATCCATGTATTCCGTCGTGGCGGCTTCTCGGGAGTCCTGCGCGAACGTTGTTTGTGTGAGGAGCGTGATGCTGAGTGAGATCAATGTGCATAGCTTATTCATGGGGCGATTCTCCTGCCGTCACTGCTTACTGAAGGTTGACTAATACGAGAACCAGTCCGAGGCCGGATTTGAGGGGGGTCATGGCTTTGCCGATGACCGCGCCGTTTGAGCGGTCCCGATCGACGGCCTTCATGGCATGGCCCGGCGTCGACGATGTCGTCAGCAAATCGCCCGGTTCTATCTTTGATGTAGTGGCATCGCACCAGGTCCACACGCGACCGGAGAGCGCGATGGGAGGGGCGTCCTCATTGCCGGGTAGGTGACCAAGTATGGCTCCTGCCGGGAAATTGTTCGCGCCGCTGATGACGCCGGCTACGCGCTGGTTGTAACTGCACGCGGAAGTCCGAAGCAGTCCGGGATTCTCAGGGTCGATTTCCATGACGGTCCCCGGGGCTCCGCAATCGCTGGTGGGAAACTTCTCAGCCAAGTCCGCGCCGGTGATTTGCAGGACTTTCGTGGTCGTCTTGCCGTTGACAATCAACTGGGGGTCGGCGTCGTTGGCCGAAAACGTGGCTATCTTCGTGCCGCCCACGGCGGTGATTTCAAACGTCTTGATGCCGGACGTGGAGTAGAGTTCAAGCCCGGTTGAGGGACCGGTGTAGGTCTGGCGAAAAATCCAGGGGCGTTCGGTGGTGAATCGAAGCAGTTCGGCACCGGTCCCGGTCGCGGTGATGTCCAACTTCGAGAGCGGCGTCACCGTGCCGATGCCGATATTGCCCTTGAATGTCGCGCCGCCTTCGTTCCAGAAATTGATCTTTCTGTTTGCTCCGGTCGTTCCCGCGCCAACGATGTCCAGGGAATCAAAATTGCCGTAAGTCTGATATCCGATCTTTCCAGCGCTTGTTTCCTTCGGTACACCGGCTCCGAACTCCAGCGTGCTTGAACCGTTGATCTTCATCGACCCCGCGAGATGGAGCTTTGCCAGTGGTGTCGATGTGCCGATGCCGGCATTGCCGGCGTTATTGTTGAAAATGTTGGCCCCGCTCCCCGACCAGAAGCCGGCCGCGCCGACGGTCGCCGACAACTGGATTGTACCGTCCGGGAACTTGATGCCGTCGACGCCGGGAGTGCCCGCGACCTCCAGCTTGGCGGTGGGAGTGGAAGTACCGATGCCGATGTTGCCGGCGTTGTAATAGAGATCAGAGCCGGACGGTACCCACGGAGCATTCGCGTAGTTGGCGATATTGCACGACTGTGCGTCGATGGACCGTTGCGCGTAGGGCGCGGAGGTGATCGGCTGTCGGGGCGAAAGCGTGGTGCCGGAAACGGTGATTTCCAGCCATCGCGAACTGCCGTCGAAGACACCGGCGCCGAAGTCGAGCGTCGAGGTGAATAAGCCGCTTGCGACGCTAATCTGTGGAGGGTTGCCGCCCTGGCCGTCGAACACCAAGGGGCCGGCGACCAGATTTCCGCCGACGTCGGCGTCGAAGACTGAGAACGACATATCGAACGCGCCGTTAGCGGGGGATCCGCCGTTTTTGAGCTGGCCTTGGTAGGTGAAGCCCGTCGGCTGTCCCAATACAGGGATTGCTGCAGTCAGAAGCAAGAATGCAGCGAAGCCGGCTATATGAGCGCGCTGAGTAGAACGTACGTAGCGTGAGAACGATTCCATGGTCGCACCTTTCCTTGTTAAGCCCTTTTATGAGGCCTCCGGTAGTTAGTGCGATGGGGGCATGGTCGCGTACACGCGAATCGAGATTAATTCTGATAGGGGGTGGTCACGTGACGATGATTAAGAGCATCCGTATCTCGATTTTCCTATTTGCGATCCGATCATCACGTGACTAAAACAACAGCGGCATCCAGCCTGCGAGAGGCTGGATGCCGTTTCGAGAGTGAATCGTCGGCGCGGTTTGCACGTGCGGCACCTCTCCCGACTCGCCGCAATACGCACCGGCCGATCGATTTATGAGGGGGAGGACGACTCCCCATGGGAGGCCAAACGCGTTTCGGGCGGGAATATTCTTTGCCTGCTTCCGGCCGACCTCGATTGTCGAAAAATGCTGCCAGTTTGACAGGTGGGTTCTGGGTGCCCGTTCGTAACTCTATGCCCGGTCATGGCTTAGTGGCTTGCGTGCTGCTGGTCCACGAGTTGCATATCGGGAATACGGGTGCGTATGCGCTCCGTTAGGGGTCATTGGAATGCGAATCGACAAACTCACCATCAAATCGACTGAGGCGTTGCAGGGAGCCGAGCGGTTGGCCCGGGAGATGGGCCATGCCGAACTTGCACCGGTTCACCTACTTGCGTCGCTAAGTAGAGCCGCAGAATCTTTCATGCGGCTTTTTTCTGGACATCGTCATGGTCAAACATGAATCCCATTTGGTTTCGATGGCCGTTGATTCGGCCGACGCCGCGACGAAAGGCATCAATCAGGTCCTCGATGGCCACG
>JACRIM010000014.1 GCA_016235815.1 Planctomycetota bacterium | reverse complement strand
GAATCAATTGGGTGACATCGTGGCGATTCGCGCCCGTCAGGCGGACAGCGAGTGGAATGCCGTTCGCATCCGTGAGGACATGATGCTTCGAGCCTTTTTTGCGACGATCCGTGGGATTGGGGCCGGTTTTGTCGCCCCCCCAACCGCCCGAAGCGACGAACTGTCCACAGCGGCACGCGACCAGTCGATCTTGTCGGCCTCCTGGAGTCGATCCAGCAGGAGCCGATGAAGCTTGTCCCACACGCCGCGACGATGCCAGTCGTGCAGCCGACGCCAACAGGTCATGCCAGACCCGCAACCCAGTTCCTGCGGAAGGTACTCCCAGGGGATGCCGGTTCGCAGCACAAAGAGAATTCCCGTCAGCGCGGCCCGATGCGAAACCGGCTTCCGCCCCGGATATCGAAACCGGCGACGTTTGAGCGGCGGAAGCAAGGGTTCGATCAGGCTCCACAGTTTGTCATCCAGTATTGCTCTTGCCATTGGCGGACCTCCATGTCCACCCTTGATCTCGACCATACGGGCTATTCGCCGATACTCTTTTTGTTAGGCGCTCTTAGTAATCAGGTTTCCGGCAGCTAAAAACCAACCGCCGACAACTAAGTCCTTTCGATTTGATTCTCCTGAGAGCGAGTCACAAACTTCAAAGCAGTTGGAAAATGGAGGTGCAAGTCCCGGCGGAGCGAAGTAACTTGCCAGTCCACCTCCGAGCATCGGTGACCACTCCTTGCCGTCCCATTGGACCATCTCCCCAAGGCCATTTGCTGCAATGCTGCCTCTAACAACAAGTTGATGCTGACCGACTCCATCATCGCCGACAATTGCTATCATCCCTCTTTCAGCGCTATAGGCATCGAAGATATTCACATCTTTTCCAACGCTGCTCCATTGTCGCCCATCCCACCGGGCAATGCCGTAGCTGGAGAATGGAGTACCAGCGACGGTGAGACCGGTCACAAACAGGGCAGGCGGAATCGGGCCGTCTCCATCGTCATCGAACAGCGACATAGCGGTCGCCGCGCCTGAGACTTCGCCTTCGGCGCCGACTCGTTCCCAAGAATGGCCGTTCCACTTTGCGATTCCGGGAAACGGGACGCCACCGATTTCTGTAAAGTTGCCGCAGAAAAACAAAGCTGATTCGCCGGGACCGGGACCGTCTTCATCAAAATAGGAAAGGCCTAGAAGCGGCGGATACGAAATGAACCGAGGGGCAACGGCTACGAGTTCTAGCTCATGACCGTTCCATCGGGTAATCTCATATCGTTCTGGTTCCGGCCAAGGAGGATAATTGACTAGGGTAACAACATACAATGCAGTCGGATGCGGCCCATTCCCGTCGTCATCCAGCGAAGCAATTGACTTGACGCCTTCAGGTACCGACCCCGGAACGCGTTCCCAGTGCGCCCCGTCGAAGCGTGCCACGCCGCAATACGGACTAGGATGCTCCGGGGTTAGGTTCCGAAAAACTTTGAGATATCCCGCCGCATACAAGACCGGCACAGCGCCGCCGGGGCCGTCCTCATCCACCACCGCCAGCCAATAGGGATTCCCCCAAAGCTCACCGCGCGACATTCCCTCCCACTGTCGTCCATCCCAGCGCGCGATAAATTGTTCCGTTGTGCCGGGTAATGACACACCGCCTGCCGCGTAGAGGTATGGCGGTTTCGGTCCATCGCCGTCTTCGTCCAGGGAAGCAAGTGCATTGACCAGTCCCGCGAGATTTCCCTCATGATCTCGCAATGATAACAGCCCTTTTCCAAGGGCACGCCACCCGACTCCGTCCCAGGTTGTGATTCCATTCAAGGGATCCCCAACCTCCCACCAGCTGCTGACATATTCAAACTGGCCGCCGACGACGAGTCGGGCTGGGCTTCCACCGTGACCGTCAGGGTCGTAACCCACCATGCTGTCGATGCGTCCTTCCAAATAGGGGCTTTGAAACTGTTCCGACCAACGCGGTTCGCACTGACCATAAGCTGCATTGGAAAACGCGAACGCAATTCCAATACCCATCGCCCATGTCAACGGTTTCATCGTGGGACTCCTTTCGACTAACCAACGCCGCCGGGGGTGAGTACATGGCAGCGCAGACCGTTACCCAACTGGCACGTCACCGGATTTCAGAGGATGAGAATCGTTAGACCCATTGCACATCGGCGCACAATTCTCGCGCGGACCTTGGGTCAGGCCTTTTCACCGCTTCTCCGGCGGGCACACTTGGTTGTTAAAGGTCTTGCGAACGGGAGGGATGAAAAATGAATGGCAAATGAAAATCTGAAGCGAGAATAAGGCCCTCGCCGGTTTGCACTACCTTCTTATTAAACTATAGCCCATAACCGCAAAAAAGCAAGTAGATTTACTGGATTGGCGGCGTAGGGTGGTCGTGGATTGTCCACACTTCAAAGTGTGCGAATTGGCCCGCACAGCGGACCCTACGGCTTCACCGGTTGGGAGGCCGATGCCACGATGAACTCACCGGTTGAAAACCGGTGCCACAGCGTGCTACTTCCCGTCGCGAACCGGGTCGAACTCCAGGCCGAAGTGTTTCATCTTTTTGTAGAGCGTCGTGCGGTTGATATCCAGCACGGCGGCTGTGGTCTGGCGGTTCCAGTTGTTGGCACGGAGGGCGGCCTCGATGATGCGGCGCTCGGGGTCTTCCAGCGCATCCTTCAGCGACATCGGCTTGTAGACGCCGGGGTCGGCGGGCGCGCCGGGGGCGGAGGCCGGGCGGTCGTCGAGAACGCTGGCGGGCAGATCCTCGGGCGCGATCTGGCGGCTCTTGCTGAGCACGACGGCGCGCTCGACTGCGTTCTCCAATTCGCGCACGTTGCCGGGCCAGTGGTAGCGCTGCAATGCGTTGATCGCCTCCGGCGTGAAACCGTGGACTTCCTTCTTCGTCTCAGCGCGATACTTGGCGAGAAAGTGCTCGGCCAGCAGCGGAATATCGCCGAGCCGTTCGACCAGCGGCGGCATCGGAATCGTCACCACGTTGATCCGGTAGTACAGGTCCTGCCGGAATCGCCCCGCTTCCACTTCACGCTTCAAATCGACGTTCGACGCGAGGATCACGCGCACGTCGGCTGTCGCGGTCTTGTTTGATCCGACGGGTTCGTACTTCTTTTCCTGCAAGACGCGAAGCAACTTGACCTGAAAGCCCGGTGAGGCCGAGTTGATCTCATCGAGAAAGATCGTGCCGCCCTCGGCCGCTTTGAACTTGCCGTCCTTATCCGCCACGGCGCCGGTGAAGCTGCCCTTGGTGTGGCCGAACAGCTCCGACTCCAGCAGGCTCTCGGGGATCGCGCCACAGGAGACTTCAATGAACGGTTTGTTGGCGCGGTCGCTGCGCTGGTGGATGGCGCGGGCGACGAGGCTCTTACCCGTGCCCGATTCGCCGGAGATGAGCACCGTCGTCTTGGTCTCGGCGACGGTCTCGACGAGGTCGAAGATCTTGAGCATTCGGTAATCGTGGCCGACAACGTTCTCCAGCGAGTAGCGCATGCCGAGCTGCTGCTTGAGCGTGCGATTCTCACGGAGCAGGGATTGCTGCTGCAAGGCACGCTGCACGACGAGGCGCACTTCATCATCGGCGAGCGGTTTCGTCAGATAGTCGTAGGCCCCCATCTTGATCGCCTCGACGGCCGACTCGATGGTGCCATAGGCGGTGATGACGATGGAAACGATGTCGGGCCAGCGGTCGCGGATGGTGCGAAGCAATTCGAAGCCGTCGGCACCGGGGATGTTCACGTCGGTGATGACGATGTGCGCCGGCTGGCGGGCGAGCGTTGCCAGTGCCTCTTCGACGCTCTTGGCCGTTTGCACCTCGTAGCGCTCCAGCCGGAGGAATTCACTAAGCGAGTCGAGGATGATCGTGTCATCATCGACGAGCAGAATGCGGTCGAGCGTTTTTTCGGCGACGCGAGTGGCGGACTGCGTTGCGGTCGCGGATGGCGCGGTGTTACTCACGGTGCGTACCTCCGTTGGAAGATGGCGCGGCGGCCTTGGCCGTTGTCGGCAATGCCGATCGGTTCAAGTGGCCGGCGGAAAGATTGCGAATCGGTACGGTGACGACAAACATCGCCCCCTTGGGCTGGCGATTGTGGGCGGTGATGGTGCCGCCGTATTTTTCGATCAGCTCGCGGCAGACGGCGAGGCCGAGGCCTGTGCCCTTGCCGGGGGCCTTGGTGGTGAAGAATGGTTCGAAGATCTGCTCGGAATTCTCGGGCAGGCCGATGCCGGTGTCTTCGAAGGTGGCAATCAGGTCATCGGCGGTCATCTGCGTGGTGACGACGAGCGTGCCGCCTTCGGGCATGGCGTCGATGGCGTTCTTGATGAGGTTGCAAAAAACCTGGAAGAGCGTCGTGCCGCGGACGACCGGCATGTCGTTCTGATGAAACTTGCACACGACGCTGACGCCTGCTTCCTGCGCCCGACCCTCCAGCGCGGTGACGGCGTCTTCGGCGATGCGATTGATTGTGGCCTGCTCAAAGGTGTTTGGCGCTGTGCGGGAGAATTCAAGCAGCGACGAAATGATGTCGCGCATGCGGAGGATGCCCGAGCGGGAGTGCTCCAAGTATTCGGTGATTTTCGGATCGACCGCCGCGCCGCTCTCGCCAAGCCGGCGCAGGGCGAGGTTCGTGAATCGCAAGATGCCGTCGAGCGGGTTGTTCAGTTCGTGTGCCACGCGCGCGGCCAGTTTGCCTACGGCGGCAAGGCGTTCTGAAACCGCCAGTCGTCGCTCCATGCCGATGCGGCCGGTGACATCCTCCGCAATGAGGACGCCACCCGTAACCGCGCCGGTGTCACCGTCCCGTAGCGGATTCACGGCAACGTGAAGAAAGAACTCGGGCTGATCGCGGGTGATGCGGCCGGTGAGGTCGAAGCTGTGCGGTCGCTGATGATCGAGCACGCCGCGAAGCTCGGCCTCCCAGTTTTCATAGCTGCTTTCAATCGCCACGGCACTCAGCACGGCGGGCACTTCGTCGCCTTCCGGAAAGAGGTGGCGGGCGGCATCGTTTCGAAGCGTGATTTGAAGCCGCCGATCGAAAACCACAACCGCACACGGCAAAGCCTGAAGCGTCAACTCGAAGACATCCGGCAGAATCGCCGGGGACTTCGACGGAGCTTTGGCGGCAGGTGCGGACGAGCGCGACATGTCGTATCCAATCGGCGCAAAAGACGCCGGAGTTGCGTCCAGGCAACGTTGGATGTTGCCGTAGCGGACGATCCGAGGCAAGTATCGGCTCCGACTACCCTCCAAAGGCCCAAAATGTTGCGAAAATGCAACCCAGCGGTGATATTACGCACACGCAATGTTGCTATGGGACCACATAGAGGACGGTTCAGGGGCAATTTGAGGCACTCGCGATTGCGAGGAACCCACGGTTGAAATAGCATCCAAGCCCAGTGGTCTTAGAGAGTTAGGATTCGCCAATGCCGCTTCCAGGAGAGTAACGCCATGATCGTCGGTGTGGTAAAGGAGATAAAGCCGGATGAGTATCGCGTGGGGATGGTGCCGGCCGGCGCGGCGGATTTGGTCTCGGCAGGACACCAGGTCCTGATCGAGCGGGACGCCGGGACAGGCTCGGGCTTTCTCGATTCGGAATACACGGCCGTCGGCGCCCGGATCGTGGACACCGCCAAAGAGATCTTCGCCAAATCCGAGATGATCGTGAAGGTGAAGGAACCTCAGCCGGTGGAATGCGCAATGCTGCGCGAGGGGCAGATTTGCTTTACGTATTTCCATTTCGCCGCGGACCGCGAGCTGACCATGGGCATCGTCAAGAGCAAGTGCGTGGCGATTGCCTATGAGACGGTGCGCGATCGAGAGCGACGTCTGCCGCTGCTGACGCCGATGAGCGAAGTGGCCGGCAAGATGAGCGTGCAGGAAGGCGCCAAATACCTCGAACGGCCGATGATGGGCCGCGGCATTCTGCTCGGCGGCATTCCCGGCGTTGAGCCGGCGAAGGTGTTGATCCTCGGCGGCGGCGTGGTGGGGACGAACGCGGCCAAGGTGGCGGCGGGCCTCGGCGCGCACGTCGTGATGATGGACGTGAGCCTCGATCGGCTCCGCTACCTCTCCGACGTCATGCCGGCAAACGTGCAAACTATTTACAGCAACGCCGAAGCCATCAAACATCACATTACCGAGGCCGACCTGGTGATCGGCGCGGTGCTGATTCCCGGCGCTCGATGCCCGGTGCTCGTGCCGCGGAGCTACCTCAAACTGATGAAGCCCGGCGCGGTCATCGTCGACGTCGGCGTCGATCAGGGCGGATGCTGCGAGACGATCAAGCCAACCACGCACGCCGACCCGACGTACATCGTCGATGGCATCGTGCACTACGGCGTAGCGAACATGCCCGGCGCCGTCGGTCGCACCAGCACGCTGGGCCTGACGAATGCAACATTGCCCTACGCACTTCGCATTGCCAACCTCGGCTACCGCAAGGCGACGGAGCAAGACCCCGGACTGGCCGAAGGAATGGATATCCACCTCGGCGTGGTCACCAACGAACCCGTGGCTAAGATGTTTGGGTTGGAATATCGACCGTACCGCGCATAAACGTAAAGATGTGTCAGCGGTCGATTGCGCAACTTTGCTCGTAATGGCGGGGATTTGCGTCGATGTGAACTTGCGGGAGCGATACCGTTTTATTAGGGTGTCTCCCCCTCGCCTCGCGCGTCGTTCCACGGATGGAGCGCGGCATCAACCGAACACCGGAATCACGTCATCATGAAACGAAAACACATCATCATCATCGGCGTCGTGCTTCTCCTCGTCATCGGCGGCGTCATCACGCTGAGCCTCGCGAACATCAGCATGTCCAACAAGTGGCTTGATGGAGAGCAGGAAAAGGCCATCAGGGGCGACCTCGTGATCCCCGTTACCGCGACGGGCACCGTGCAGGCCAACAAAATTATCCAGATCAAGAGCAAGGCGGGTGGACAGGTCGCAAAGATTCACGTCGTCGAGGGGCAGATGGTGAATGCCGGCGACATCCTTGCCGAGCTGGACCCCGTCGATGAGAAGCGCAACGTCGAAGCCCGCCAGGCCGAATTGGACCGCGGCAAGTCGGCCTATGAAAAGGCGCTGATCGCGCTGGAGAATCAAAGGCTGGAACTTCCACTACAGACGCAGCGTGCCCGGGCGCGGCTCGATCAGGCCGAGTTTCAGTGGAAGAAGATGAAGGAGTACAAGGACAAGGAAATCGCCGGCGACGTCGAGTACGTCACGACGAAATCCAACTACGACCTTGCCGACGCCGACTTCAGGACCGCAAAGAACAACGAATCCATTCTGCTCAAAAACGCCGAACAGGACGTCGCCCAAGCCGAAGCGGCCCTTCGCGGCTCGCAAAAGGCTTTGGACGAAGCCAAGCAACGGCTCATCGAAACCAAAGTGACGGCCCGAAGCTCCGGCATGGTCTACAGCATCCTCATTCGCGAAGGGGAGATGATCCAAAGCGGAACGTCCACCTTCACCGGCGGCACGCTGCTCATGACCATGTCCGACGTGAGCGCGGTCTTCGTGATGGCGCAGGTTGATGAGGCCGACATCGGCGCGATTCGCAAGATCGCGCCGGAATACGCCCGACCCGGCACGACGAAGAAACTCACCACCGAGGAATACACCGCGATTGCCGAAGATTCGGCGAAGCAACTGGAAGGCCGCCGTGTGCAGGCCACCGTGGATGCCTATCGCGCCGAGACCTATCAGGGCGTAATCGAGCGCATCCTCCCGGAGCCGCAGCGGGTCAACAACGCACTGGTCTTCAACGTGCTCGTGCGACTGGCCGGCGACGATCTTAAGAAGCTGATCGGCTTGCAGGCCGACCTGTCGTTCACCACTGAAAAGCTCTCCGGCGTCGTGCTCGTGAAAAACGAGGCATTGGTCAGCGAAGGCCGCGACTGCTTTGTCTATGTGCCCTATCGCCGCGGGACGCGCGATCGCTGGGACGAGAAAAAAGTCCCCGTGAAGATCGGCGCGACCGACGGCACCTTCACCGAGATTGTTTCCGGCCTCAAGGATGGCGATATGGTCTGGACCAAGCGTCCGCAGCGCACCGAAAAGGAAAAGAAGGAGAGCCAAAGCACCTAGCGCGCCGCCGCCGCACCGCGCGCCCGGGTTCACAGCACACGATGGCCGACCTCATTCGCATCAACCAGTTCACCAAGCACTACGTCATGGGCGAGACGATTGTCCGCGCACTCGACGGTGTGAACATCACCATCAAGGAAGGCGAGTTTATCTCCATTACCGGCGCATCGGGCAGCGGCAAGAGCACGCTCATGCACCTGCTTGGCTGCCTCGACCGGCCCAGCGCGGGCGAATACTGGCTCGACGGCGATCTCGTCAGCCACATGTCGGACAAGCAGCTTGCCATCGTGCGAAACAAGAAAATCGGTTTCGTCTTTCAGACGTTTAATCTGATTCAGCGCACGACGGCGGTGGACAATGTGTCCGTGCCGCTTTTCTACGCGCGCCAGGCCCGTGTGAAGGAACCTTCGTTGAGAGCACTGGAGCGCGTGGGGCTTGGACATCGCGCGTATCACACGCCCAGCGAAATGTCCGGCGGCGAGCGCCAGCGCGTGGCCATCGCCCGCGCCATCGTGGCCGAGCCGAAGATCATTCTTGCCGACGAACCGACCGGAAATCTAGACTCGCGCACGGGCGAGCAGATCATGCAGATCTTTCACGAACTGAACCGCGCCGGCGTCACCGTCATAATCGTGACCCATGAAATGGCCGTGGCCGTGCAGGCGCAGCGCGTCATCGCCATGCGCGACGGCCGCATCATCGAAGACGGCGGGATCGACGACGCCTTCCGGGCAAGAATGCTGGGCCAGGAACGTACCGCCGCATCGCTGCCGGAGCGTTCGCCGCCGATGGCAAGACCGCTGCAAGTATGAGGAGTCCCCGCTAAGTGTTTTTTGTTCGCATCATGTTCATGGCGTTGCGGAGTCTCACGATTCATCCGCTGCGCAGCGTCCTCGCCACGTTGGGCGTGCTCATCGGCGTCGGCGCGGTCGTGGCGGCCATGGCGATTCTCGAAGGCATGAGCTCGCGTATGCGCGAAGGCTTCGCCAGCATGGGGTCGAACAAACTCTTTGTCATGCCGCCGCAACAACGCCGCGGCGGACGTGTCGTCGGCAACTTTGACACGCTGAAAATCGATGACGCATGGGCCATCGCAAAGGAATGTCCATCCCTCAAAAACGTCATGCCGCAGGTCGCGCTAAACGGAACCGTAAAGTTCCTCTCCAAGAACACCACGGCCAGCGTCCTCGGCGCCACCGATGCCTACACCGAAATCAACAGCCATCGGATCGTCGAAGGATCGTTCTTCGAAAAAGCGGACATCCAGGGGCAGAGCAACGTCGCCGTCCTCGGCGCAAAGGTCAAGAAAGACTTGTTCGGCGGTCGGCCCGCCATCGGTGAAAAGGTGAAGGTCATGACGCCGCTTGGTGGCCGGCAATTCACCGTCGTCGGCGTCATGGAAGAAAAGGGAAACGTTGCGTTCACGAACGTCGATGAACAGGTCATCATCCCGATCACTACGGCCATGGAAAAGGTCTATGGCCTCAAGTCCATCGCGGCCATCGTCGCGGAAGCCGTGTCCGGTGCAGACAAGGACATTGAGAAGGCCAAGGAGGAGATCAAGAAAGTCCTCCGCCAGCGCCACAAGATTCGCGCGGGGCAACAGGATGACTTCGCCGTTCAGTCGCAGAAAGAATTCGTCGAACAGTTCGCTACGTTCACGAATATCGTCGGCGTGGTGCTATTCTCCATCGCCGGCATCAGCCTCGTGGTTGGCGGCATCGGCATCATGAATATCATGCTGGTCAGCGTGACCGAGCGCACGCGCGAGATCGGTGTTCGCATGGCCATGGGCGCGCAGCGGGCCGACGTGCTGAAGCAGTTCCTCGTTGAGGCCAGCATTATCTCCTTCTTCGGCGGCTCCATCGGCGTGGCCATGGGATACGGTCTGGCCACCACCATCGAACGAATGACCCGCGTCTTCGAGACCATCACGACCACCGGCTCCGTCATCATGGCCCTGAGCATGGCTACCTGCGTCGGCATCGTCAGCGGCCTGTACCCGGCCTGGAAGGCCTCGCGGCTCGACCCGGTCGAGGCCCTGCGCTACGAATAGCACGACAACCCGTCGCCCTCCCATTATCATCCGAGTGGAGTCGTCACACTCATGGCCACCCCAAAACTACGCACCGCCGTCTTTGCCGGCACCTTCGACCCGCCGACCAACGGCCACCTCGACATCATCGAGCGGGCACGCCGGCTCTTCGACAAAACCGTCGTCGCAGTCGGCCGCAACCCGGAGAAGGAACCGCTCTTTACCGAGGATGAGCGCGTTGCCATGCTGCGTGAACTTCTTGGCAATGTCTCCGACGTGGAGGTCGTTTCCTACAACGGCCTGACCATGGATTTCGTCCGCCGCATCAACGCCGCAGTGATCGTCAAAGGCATTCGCGACGGCGACGACCTGCGCAGCGAACTGCAACAGGCGAATGTGAATAAGATCGCCGGCGGCGTGGAGACGGTGTTCCTCTTCACCACGGACATGACGGCCCTGATTTCCAGCACGCTGATTCGGCAAATCTGCGAGATGGGTGGCCTGAACAGCGGCCATATGGATCGGCTGATCCCGGCACTGGTTGTGGATCGGATGAAGGAAAAGCTGGGCGATTGACGCAATCGCTGTATTTGCCATACTCAGGGAAGGACGCAGGCAATTAACCCATGACCGAATACGACGTATCACGAACCACCGGCCGATGTCACATCACCGGCCGCGAATTGGCGGAGGGCGAGTCCTTCCACAGCGCCATCTTCGAGACGGCCGAGGGATTCGAGCGGCGGGATTACTGCCTCGATGCCTGGCAGGGTCCGCCGGAGGGAGCCTTGTGCCACTATCAGACAAAGCTGCCGCCGAAGGAGGCCGCGCGGAAGAAGCTGTTCGTCGATGACGACGTGCTCATCAATTTTTTCCAGCGAATGGCCGAGACGACGGACCCGACGAAGCTGCGGTTCCGGTTTGTGCTCTCGCTGATCCTCCTTCGCAAGCGGCACCTGAAATATGAAAAGACTATCCGCGAGGAGGGTCGCGAGTTCTGGGAGATGCGGCTGATGCGCGACAAGACCTCGCACCGTGTCTTCAACCCGTCGCTGGATGAGAATGAGATTCACGAACTTACCGGCGAACTCAGCACGATTCTCGCAGGGCCGCTGACCGACGAGGACGACACCGAAACGGACGAGTCACCGGCCGTGGTGACGCCGGAGTCGGCGTAATCATTCCTTAGATCATGCGTTAGCTCAATACGCCACAAGGCCAGCGCCTTAGTGCTCGGATGAAGGCACAGACTCTTCGCGCAATTCTTGCGCACCGCCTATCCTTCCCAATCAAGAAACCCCCAATATCGCCCGATAACCAAGGTGTGGAACCGCGCGCAGAGCGCGCTAGTATCAATTGGCGGAAGGAACATGGCTCGCGTACTTGGATTGATTACGGCTCGCGGTGGTTCGAAGGGCATCCCGCGAAAAAACCTCGTGCCGCTGGCCGGCAAACCACTCATCGCCTGGACGTTGGAGGCCGCGGCCGGGGCGACCTCGATTGACCGCTGCATGGTTTCGACCGACAGCGATGAAATCGCCTGTGTCTGTCGCGACTGGGGCATGGATGTTCCGTTTCTTCGGCCCGCAAGCCTCGCGCAGGACAATTCGCCGCACGCCGCCGTCGTGACGCACGCACTCGAATGGCTGGCGACGCACGACAGCTACAAGCCCGATTACATACTTCTGCTGCAACCGACGTCACCTTTGCGAACGTCGCAGGATATCAACGATGCCGTGCAACTGGCTTTGCGCACCGATGCACCGTCGGTCGTCAGCGTCACACCGACGGCCCATCACCCGATGCTGTCCCGCCGGCTCGATGCGAACAATACGCTCGCCGCGTTCATCCCCTGCGACCTCGATTACCCGAGCCGCCAGTCACTGCCCGCTGCCTACGCCCTCAATGGCGCGATCTACCTTTGCAAGCGCGAGGCCTTCCTGAGCGGACGCACCTTCGAACCCAAGGGGACAATCGCCTACATCATGCCGCCGGAACGGAGCCTCGATGTCGACACGCCGTTTGATTTGCGCCTCTGCGAATACGCCCTGCGCGACCGTGTGATGCCGCTCGACCCATTCCTCCTCCGCGGACAGGAAAACGCCGTCTTCGGTTCGGCCTACGAAAACGCCAACGACATCGAAGACGCGATTCGCCGGCGGTCCAATCGGTAGCCCCTCGCCCCAACGCCTTCTCACTTGGGATAATTGTGGGAATAGTCCCCGGCCGGGCGACGGTATACACCGTTACCATGCCGTCCACTGCCGAAACACTCCCGCCCGCGTCCCCTCTGAAACTCGTCTGCTCCGAATTATGGGGCGGGAATCGGCCGGTCCACCGCCGCGTGGAATTGCCGGGCCTGCGCGGCGTGCTTTATTCCCAGCCGTGCGGCGGCGGGCGCGGGGGCGATGTGCACTATCTCTCCGTGTGCGGCTCCGGCGTGTTCTCGCGGCTGTGCCTCGCGGATGTCGCGGGCCATGGCGAGACGGTCGCCGCCATCAGCGGCGAGTTGCACCGCCACATGCGCCGCGCGATGAATTCGCTCGACCAACGAAAGGTCCTCCGCGACTTAAACGCGAACCTCGAAGCCCTCGGCCTGCACGCCATGACCACGGCCGCGGCGGTGACCTATTATCCGCCCAGCCGGAGCCTGTCGTTCAGCTATGCCGGACATCCGCCGGGATGGGTGTTCCGCCGGGCGACCAACGTGTGGAACCAACTGACGCTGGCTGAAACTCGCGGGACGACGCGGCTGACCAACGCGCCGATGGGCATTGAGGCCGACGCCGATTTCACGAGGCAGACGATTAAGGCCGAACAGGGCGATCGATTCCTGCTCGTCACCGACGGCGTGCTTGAGGCGCCGGATGCGAACGGTAGTCTTTTTGGAGTCGAGAATGTCGAGCGCGTATTGCGGGCGAACGCGGGCGGAACATGCGACGACATTGCACGCGCGCTGCTTGCGGCGCTCACGTCTCACTGTGGCAGGGAGACACTTACGCACGACGACGTGACGTTTCTCGTCACCGAGATTGTGCCCGGCCCCAAGGGGTCGCACTTCTGGCTGGCCCTCAAGAATCGCCTGCTCCGCCCGCGCGGCAACAGCGGCGACCTCGCCGTGGCATTGGCGTTGTAACGACGCGAGCCACGGCGCTAGCGCCGTCGGCGCTTCGTCATGCGGCCGCGAATCCAGCCGAACCCGATCATGCAACCCGCAATCGTGACGATGCCGGTCGGTGCACAAAGAGCTGTGCCCACGCCGCAGGGGTCGGCGGTCGAGCCGTTTCCGCCATCGGTCCCGTCGCCGCCCGTGTTGGGCCGGGACATCGGACCGTTCAACACGGCCGTCAGCGAGAACTGCGTCGATGCGGTGCAGCCGGCCAGCTCGCGAACCAAAAGATTGATCGTATAGGTACCGGGCTGCGTCGTGACGAAGGTCGGATTCAACGGATCGGTCGTATCCAGCGTGGCATAGTTGTTGGGGTTGTCTTCCAACGACCATTCAAACGTGTATGGCGCAAGTCCGCCGGTCGCCGTGAATTCACTGCCGAAGGCGAGCACTTGCCCGACGGTAACGATCGGGTGATAGCGAAGGTACAACCCCGAATCGACCGTGACCTTGTCACCGACAAGCAGCGTAAAGCTCTTTGTTACCGTTTGCGGCGGGACCGACTGATCCGTCACTTCCAATTCGATCGTGTTTTCGCCCGGCGCGGTGGGCTTGATCATCGGGTGCTGCGAGTGAATGACGAGCGGATCAAATGCAGCCTCGCCGGCCGTCACGCGCCACGTATAGGAAAACGGCGGCGTGCCCCCGGTCACCAAAGGAGTCGGCCCGAGCGGCGGCGAATTCGAGTTGACGCAAACGGCCATCGTCGGAAAATCGCCAAAGAAAATCGCCGGCGGCGGCACGCATTTTTCCGCGGAACGATCGTATTCCAACTGAAGCGCGATGGAGTTCATGCCGCTGCCGCAAACATCGGCGTCGACCTCGACCGAGCTTTGCACTTTCACGGTCACATTGAACGTTGTCGGGTCACGGAGTGCATTGAACGTGGCGGCCGGTACGGTGAGTGTCGCCCGCTCGGGAACTTGGGCGCAATCGACGCCGGTGTCCGCAAAAATGGTTCCGATCGAAACATTATTCATCAGAATCGTCAGAAACTCATCCGGCAGGCCCAGGTCGGCGGATGCAAAACACGTAACACGAACATCGCTCAGGGCAGTGGGCGCAGCGCCAATTCCAAACTGCCGCGTCGCCACCGATGAGAAGCCCAAAAGCACGGGCGAACAGAAACTCGCCTGGAACGACGCGTCATTAGGGCTTCCGTCGTTCAGGCAGTCCGGGCAGGTGAAGACCTCAAAATCGTCCACATACCAGCCGTCCACACCGCCACAGTAGTCCTTGCCGAAGTCAAATCGGAATTGGACCGTATGACCAGCAAGCAGGTTGCTCTTGTCGACCAACACGGTTGTTCCCCAACCGCCACCCGAGCCGGTCCACACATCCTGCCCATTCATCGGGTTGGAGTTGGATCCGAACAGATTGCGGACGCGCCCGTTGGTGGGGCTGTAAATAAACATCGAACGGGGAACGATCGACCACAGCGCGCCGCCGTTGGTTGAGTATTTCAGGTTTCCACCATCAAACACGCCTTCGGTGCTGACAAAATGCGTGAAGGCGACATACGTGGGCTTGGTGGATGCGGGGATGATGATGGGCGGGCTGATCAGCGAATGCGTCGCGGATTGATCCGGGGAACCCTGCGCGCAGGAACTGTTCAGGTCATCGCAGAACATGGCCTTTCCAAGGCGCCCCACCGGGAGTGGCGTCGTGGTCTGCACCCATTGGTACTGTGTGAACGGCGTCGGATTCGTCACGCGCTGCCATGCCGAGATGCTCCCTTCGAAGTCCTCGAAGAATATCGTCGTTCGGCCGGAACAAAGCGTCGGCGGCGTCCGCGACAAGACATCGTCCGGCTGACCGCACGCGCCCGGCGTGTTCATTTCGACGGCCTGCAGGGCCATGTCCACCTGGGCGGCATCTTGCGCCGAGATGGCGCTGGCTGAAGCCGTTCCGGTGCGCGGATCGTTTGGTGTCGTGCCGATCAAGTCTGTCGCCGCTTGATTGATCGCCCAATAGGCGTCCTCGAATCCCGCGCCCGCCGTGAGATATTTTGTTTGGGCCCGATACCAGATCGCACCGGCCTTGATGGGGCCGATCCCCGTCACCGTAAAGCCATTGAAAGACTTTCCATCCACCATGATGGCAAAAGCGTGATTGGGGATGCTGCTGCCAATGTGCACGCCGCCACTGTCAAACGACTCGCACATGTTGGCGGGGCTGTTCGCGCGATCCGGATATGGGAATCCCGGGAAATACTCAAGGCAGGACGGCGCGAACATATCTCGTATTGCTCCGCCGAAGACCGTCGCGTCTTCGCCGACCAACCAACGAACTCCATTCCCATAGGAAAGCGGAATACTGCAACCCGACCGCGCGTTGTTCGGAGTGTCCACGCCCGGCCCTGTTGGATGAGTCGGCCAGGCCGTTCCACCCGGCACCCCGGCAAATGCTGCGTTGCCGTTAAACAAGTCAATAAGTTCTCCAAAGATATCACTCATCGACTCATTCAATTGCCCCGGCTGATTTTGATAGATCAGGTTTGAGGTGAACTCCGTCACGCCGTGCGTCAGTTCATGACCCACGATGTCGTCGGTGACGGTCCCCGTGCAAAAGACCATTTGGCCGAGTGAGCCGCTCCAGAATGCGTTCGGGCAGCCCGGTGCCGTGGACCGCACCGTTGCAACCATGGTCATTCCCAATCCGTTGATGCTGTCGCGGCCAAAGGCGCGAGAATAGAAATCGTACGTGTCACCGTAATAGTCGTATGCGCGATTCGTATCCGTCGGAGCTGTAACCGGAGGCTGTCCTTCGGTGCGCGACAGATTGCCCGGTAAAACCGAACTTTCTGCGCCGTCGAAGATCGACCGGCTCTTCGCCCGATGCACAAGCGACCAATGATCGAGAATCTGCCCCGATCGCGCGTCGATAAAGAATCCTTCCTCCACCTGCAGGTTGTTATCCTTGAGCTTGAGGTAGTACGCCAGCTTGGCGCCCTTCGGCGGATCGCCATACCAGCCCGGATCGACGATCACCAGTTGATTATGAAACGCCTGCGTCTCGATCCCGGGGAAAAGCCCCGCGGCGATCTGCTCGGCCGCCGCGCCGTCGATCAGCGGCGTCACCTCCAGCTTCGCGGAGATTCGGTAGAACCGACCGTTTACACTCGAAATATCCCCGGCCGCGTCCTGATGCACTTTGACAATGCCGGAAAAAACCGGAATGCCGCTGTAGACCTGTTCATACGTCGTATGGGAAAAACCAATGGAATCGGTTTCCACCATTTTGAGGGACAGTTCGCGGGCGACATCCGTGATTCCCATGAGATGTCCGTTTTCAGTCAGGAACACTTGCGCCACATCCTCGGCACGCATCCCGCGCATCGCCGCCGGCGTGTGATACAGCGGCGCACCGCCGCGCGCGGAGATCATCATCGGAAGGCCGGACCGCGACGATCGCGGCGTCTGGATCACCGAGGCGTCGATCAACTGCCCAAACGCCGCACCGGTGCTCAACACCGCAGCCATCGCGCAAAACGCGCACGTTAAGCGTGAAAAGGCACTGCCATTCCGTCGAAGCATCGTCATGTGAGAACCCACCACTACTGGTTTGCAATCGTTACCGTTGCGTTTTCTCCCTCGGGCGAGGCGAGGCCTCCTGGGCCGCAACCGGGCCGTCGAACTCCGGACGCGAGTCCGGGTCAGAAACGGCCCTTCAGACATGAATTTACCACAATTGGCCGGCCCATACAACGCCCGGGCATCCCCGGCGTGGTCCAAAAACGTGATGCCCAGTCGCCGGGCCTCAGCCTTTGATCGCAAACCGCATCAGGTCGGTTAGTTTCGGCGGCTTGCCCTGCATCAGCAGGCCGACGCGGAAGATGCGTCCCGCGACCCACACGCAGGCCACCGTCATGGCCAGCGTGCCGGCAATTCCGGCGATGGGCTGCCAGATGGGCACGGCGGCGGTCGCCGACATTCGCAGAATCATCAGCATGGGCGTGCACGGCGGAAACAACGAGAGGCCGGTGGCGAAGTTGCTCATCGGTTCCTCCAACACTTTGAACCACACCATCATCGGCAGCACAAGGATCAACATGACGGGCATCAGATAATTCTGAGCCTCGCGCAGCTCGTTGCACAAGGCACCGATGGCGACGAAGATCGAGCCGTAGATCAAAACGCCGATGATCTGATAGGCAAGGAACCACACAATAAGTTCATTGCGCAGCAAGTCGCCATACCCGGCGCGATGGAGCATGTAGAATCCGCCCGACAGCCACAGCGCGACCATGGTCACCGAGACGCCGACGTTGCCGACTAGTTTGCCCATCATCAACTCGAACGGGCGCACCGAACCGAGCAGAACTTCGGTAATCTTCTGTTGCTTTTCCTCCAGGACATTCTGCAACATGGCCTGGGACATCATGAGCGACATGAACATCAGCATCATCACGCCCATCGGAACAAAGATGGCGGCCTTGCGACTCACTTCGTCGGCCTTTCGGATTTCGCCATTTCTTCCGCGCGCGTACAGCCCAAAGACATCGATGTTGACGCGAGCGACGGCCTTGTTCACCACGACGGGGTCGAGGCCGGCGGCCCTTAGTTTTTCAGCCTGAACCGTTCGGTTGAGGACACCGGTGAACCAGCGATTGAGGTCGTTGGAAACGGCGCTTTCAGAATAAAAACTCGCGTCGATCGCATGGGGATTGGCTCGATCCGCCTTGAAGATGTCGCTGTTGATTTCAACGAATGCGAAGATTCGGCGCTGGCGTACCTGGTCGGACAGGTCCAGTCGCTGCTCATCGGTCAGCACGTCGCTCGGGCCTGCCTCAATGATGAACTTCGGATCAACCTGGCGGCCGGTCGACGAGTCGAAAATGTCCTCTTTATTTCGACGCTCGGCGTCCGTGACCAGCGCCGGCAGGATTTTCCCGGTCGGGTCTACGACCACCATGCGCTGCGTTTCGAGATCGACGCGGCCCTCAAGAAACTTCTGGGCCAAGCCGCCACCGGCCATGAAAATCGGCATCAGGATGAGCGAGACCAGAAACGCCCGGGTTCGGACCGTGGCGCGATACTCGCGTTTGGCGATGTAAAAGATTTTACTCATGGGTCGCCTCCTGCGGCCCCGCGATCCGCACGAAAATGTCGCGCAGGCTCGGCCGCGCGACTTCGAAATGCTCCACCTTGGTTTTGCTGATGATCTCGCGAAGAATCGCCTGTGAGTCGGCCCCGCGCGTCATTCGCAATTCCTGAAATCGTCCATAATCATTCACACGCTCAACCCCCGGCAGCCGGTCATAGGCCACGCCGTTGCCGGCCGTGCGAATGCGAAGCGTGTCGCTGCCGTAGTCGTTTTGAATCGAATCAAGCGTCCCGTCGAGCACCTTGCGCCCATTGTAGATCATGAAGATAAAGTCGCACATCTTTTCGGCCACATCCATGTCGTGCGTGGAAAAAAGAATCGTCGAGCCTTGTTGCTTCACTTCCAGAATTGCATCCTTGAGAACTTCCATGTTCACCGGGTCGAGGCCGCTGAACGGCTCATCGAGAATCAGCAACTCCGGCCGATGCAGGATCGACGCGATGAACTGAACCTTCTGGCCCATGCCTTTGCTGAGCGCTTCGAATCGCTTTTTCTCGTAACCCGCGAGGTCGAGTCGCTCCAGCCATCGGCGGATGTCGGCTTTCACATTGGTCGCGCCCTTGAGGCTCGCGCAGAACTCCAGCAACTCGCCGATGAACATCTTGCGATACAGCCCGCGCTCCTCCGGCAGATAGCCGATGCGGTCGTTGGCCGCGTCGCCCATCGTGGCATCCTCGCCGAGCACGCGAATCTGGCCGCGGTCGGGGTGGAAGATGCGCATGATCATGCGGATGGTCGTGCTCTTGCCGGAACCGTTGGGCCCGATGAAGCCATAGACCGACCCGCCCGGGACGACCAGCGATAGATCATGAACCGCCACCTTCGTCCCGAAGGTCTTGGTAACGCCCTGAATCTCAACAGCGGACATAGAGTTTCCCACAACCCGTGCGCGCAGCGAGCCAATGCGGGCAACAACATCGGAACCGACGGGACAGAAAGGACTTGCTCGCAACTAGGGTTATACCAACGAACCCCCGCCCCCGCGCTCACGCCTTTTCAAACCTTGAATGCCAACGACAACGTTCGAAATGCGAAGGAAACCGCTGTGGACGCCTTCGTGGAGGCCAATCTTCAATATCCACTCCTTCCAATAACCACCGGAATCATGCCTGTGCAATGACTGCGCGCTACAATTGAGGCAACACCTCCCATATACGACGAGGTCCTCGGATCAATTCGGGCCTGTCGACGATCCGCAAAAAAAGAAAGACGAACGATGAACCAGTTCCGCCCTTGGTCGGATCGGAAGTTGCTGCGCATGGGCGCTGCGACAACATGCACGCTGGTGGTATTCGCGGCCATGTCGAGGCCGGCGCAGGGTCAATGCGATCCGCAACAATTGGCAAGACTCATCGCCTCCGACGGGGCACCGAATGACCTCTTCGGCTATTCGATCGCGATCTCGGGCGACACAGCAGTGGTCGGCGCGGACGTCGACGACCACGCAGGTGGAATCGACTCGGGATCGGTCTATGTCTTTGTCCGAGCTGGCGACTCCTGGTCCGAACAGGCCAAGCTCAACGCCTTGGACGCGGCGGCGGGTGACAAATTCGGCTACGCAGTCGCCGTAATGGGCGACACCGTAGTGGTTGGAGCACAGTCTGACACCCACGCGGGCGGTGCCAGCGCCGGTTCGGCTTATGTCTTCGTCCGCTCCGGCACCACCTGGTCCCAGCAGGCAAAGCTGATCGCCTCCGACGCGGCGGTCGCCGACCTCTTCGGCGCCGCGGTCGCGCTGTCGGGCGACACGGCACTGGTCGGCGCAACTTTCGAGGACAACGCGGGCGGAAGTGAAGCAGGCTCCGCCTACGTCTTCGTGCGCACCGGCACAGTCTGGACCCAGCAAACCAAACTCATTGCATCCGACGCAGCAGCGTCCGACCTGTTCGGTTCATCGGTCGCACTGTCGGGCGACACTGCAGTGGTCGGGGCAACCGCCGACGACAATGCGGGCGGTGCCAACGCCGGCTCCGCTTATGTCTTCGTCCGCTCCGGAACCACTTGGACCGAGCAGACCAAGCTAACGGCCTCCGATGCAGCAACGAGTGACCAGTTCGGCGTCTCGGTTTCAATCTCTGGTGACACGGCACTGGTCGGAGCGAATGGCGATGACCACCCCGGCGAGGCCGACGCCGGATCGGCATACGTTTTCACTCGTTCCGGCGTGACGTGGACTCAGCAAGCCAGGTTAATCGCATCCGACGCGGCAGCGGCTGACAATTTCGGCTTTTCGGTCGCACTTTCCGGCGACACGGCGCTGATAGGGGCGTGGCAGGACGACAACGTTGGCGGCGCCGACGCGGGCGCAGCATTCGTGTTTATCCGCTCAGGCGTGGTGTGGACCCAACACTCCAAGCTCATCGCCTCCGACGCGGCGGCCGGTGATATCTTCGGCGTTTCGGTGGCACTGTCGGGCGATACAGCCGTGGTTGGAGCGAGGGCCGACGACAACACAAGCGGGAGCGACGCCGGCTCGGCCTATGCCTTTGCGCTCGCCTGCGACGACGACGGCGACGGCGTGGCCGACGTCAACGATGGCTGCCCCCACGATCCCACCAAGTCAGCCCCCGGCACATGCGGATGCGGCATCGTCGATTCTGTTACCGACACCGATTCGGACGGTCTTCCCGACTGTGTGGACAACTGCCCGGCCACGGCGAACGCGGATCAGATCGACACCGACGGCAACGGTGTGGGCGACGTCTGCGCAGATGCACCCGGCGGCCAACTGATACCCGCCTGCGGCCAGCAAGGCTCGGCCTGCGGCATGGGAACCGTCGGTCTGATGCCCGGAGCGATCTTGATGTTCCGCCGGATGCGCCCGACGCGCCGACGCTGCGACCATCCCTAATCAGACGGGGCATGTCGTATACGACTCGGGATGATTGGATGCAGGACCAACCGGCAGGCACTCCTGCGGAGGCCCAACGCGCATTCGATCGGCTGCGGTCCATAATCCAAAAAACAAGGCAGCGGCGGCTCGCAGGCGGGAAATCGCTATGCTCCGACTTCTCGCTATCGAGCCGGCTCCCTTTGGTGTCTACTATTCAAGTAGGAACATCTGTGAGAATGGCAACGGGTCGGTTGCAGCGGTAACCGCAGTCAGGTCGCCATCGCACGAATCCTTCAGGGGGAGCACTCCCATGACCACCTATTTTATCCGAGATTTCCGACCACGCTGGTTGTTAATGGCCGCCCTGGCTCTGACGGTATCGACCAATCTACACGCCCAGGACTCGGAACAACTGCAGGTCGCCCGAGCAGAGGTCGATCCCGGCAACAGGTCAACGGCGGCGGGAGCCGGACAGAGTGCTACTCCCCTCTCTCCTCAACAACTCGATGAGCTGCTGGGACCGATCGCGCTCTATCCAGATCCACTGCTGGCGCAAGTCCTTGCGGCCGCGACCTATCCTATGGACATCGTTCAGGCGGTCCGCCTCTTGAATTCGTCAACCGATCTGTCGCAGTTGGATCAAATGGGATTGGACCCAAGCGTCCAGGCGCTCGCGAGGTTTCCTGATACCTTAAAGATGATGGATGCCGAACTCGATTGGACCAACGCGCTCGGTGCCGCGTTCTTGAATCAACAGCAGGACGTCATGGACGCTGTCCAACGTCTTCGCACTCAGGCCATATCGAACGGGGCGCTTCAAAGCTCGCCTCAACAAGAGGTTTACACCGAAGAGGCGTTTGTCGGAATCCTCCCGGCCGATCCGCAGATCATTTACGTGCCGCAGTACGTTCCTGAAGTAGTTTACGGCTGGGTTGAGCCACCGATTGGCGGCTATTTCTCTTCCATCTCGTTCGGTGTCGGCTATAGCACCGGCTCGTGGCTGAACCTGGGCTTCAATTGGGGCGGCCGTTGTCTGTCGTACCGTCCATGGCCTTTGTGGCATGGCGGTTACTATCGCGGCGGCTATCTCGGCGGGCGCGGGTTCTGTGGTGTGTACTATGGTCACGGCGGATGGGGTGGCGCATGGCATCGTCGATTTGGTTCTTCGCTCCCACGGTTTCGTGGCGGAGCCAGTGCCTTCCGAGGAGGCCGGGGTTTTAGCAGTCTGCGTGGTGGGTTCGCCAACAGATCAGCCGGCGGGTTTGCCAATCGTCAGGGTGGATCGCGCGAAGGCATTGGAAACAGCCGACGCGGTGGTGAAGGTTTTGGAAATGGTCCACGAGCAGGGCTGGGTCGCGGCGGCACAAGTACCGGATTTGGAAATGGCACGCGCGCGGGTGAGCGCAATGACGGACTCGCAAGCCCTCGATCGAGCGGAGCCGATCGCGGCGGATTGGCCGGTGACACAAAGAATAGTACGCGGAATAACCCGGGCAATGCTGAGTTCGGCGGCGGACTACGCAATCGGGCCGCGTCCGACAACAAAAACAATTTAGGCAATGGACCCTCAGGCCGGCCGGGTGGTAGTTCACAAAACGCTCTTGGAAACGAAACGGGCAAGCGTGACCCATTCAGTGGATTCGGCCGCAGTCCGCGCGATGGCAGGCCAAGTGATTCGCGTGGAGCAGGTCGCTCCTCGGGTGGCGACAACCGAGGCGATCTCTTGAATAGAGACCGGGCCGATCGTGATGGCGGCAGAAGCGGACTGCACAGCGGTGTCAGACCCAATCAGGAAGGCCGCAATTCAGACAACTCGTTTGGCGGAAGCCGGTCAAGTGGCGCCCGCGGCACGCCGCGCGCATTTGACAGCAGTTCGACCGGCGGAGGACGGGACTTCTTTCGCGGATCTCCGCAACGTGGTTACAGCGGCGGCGATTCTCCCTCGCGGAGCTTTGGCAGCAGTGGGTCGCGCGACGCCGGCCGTATGCCTGGATTTTCCGGAGGCGGGCGATCGTCCGGCGGCAGTGCCTTTCGCGGCGGCGGATCAAGCTCGTCCAGTCCTCGAATGGAATCCCGCTCGGGTGGGATGTCGATGCGCTCACCGGCAGGCAGTTCATCCGGGGGCATGCGAAGCAGCGGGAATCGGAGCGGCGACAGTGCAGGTCGTGGCGGCGGCCGACGCGGCAGGTAGGCGTTCGAGAGGCTTGACGATCTCGATGCTCCAGACGATCCCGCAAGCGGCTGCAAGAAACATCATTCATCGTGCTCTAACAACGACGAGTAGGTGGTGAATGCCCCGACCCGTTGTCTCTCGCAGTTTTCAGCATTCCGATTCCGCTCAAACAGTCGCCAGCGCCCGTTGATGCGCCACGACCAATCGGATCACCTCGAAGCCGATCTTGCCATCCAGGGCATCGAAGAGCGGCCTTAATCGCACACCGTCCCAACCCGACATCACGTCCAGGATTCGCGCGTACGTCCGTGCATCCACCCATGGCTCAATCGAACTCGGTCGCGCCTGCTCGATGTAATCCGCCAGATACCCGTTCACCGTACTCCGCGCCCGCCCCAGCCTGGCCATCACATCCTCAATCGACGCCCCCTTTGCAAACAATGCGAACGCCGGCGCATGACTCTTCGTCATTTGCGCCGTCGACTCCGGCTCAACAACCTGCGCCGATTCCGCATCATTCATCCTTAATGAATGCCGCTCGCAATACGACCGAATCCGCGAAAGAAACGTCCCTGAAAACTCGGCCAGCTTCTTCTCCCCCACGCCCGAGATCGACGCCAGCGCATCAACCGTGCCGGGCCTCACGCGCGCCATGCCGCGCAGCGTCGCATCGCCGAAGATCACAAACGCGGGCACCTTCCGCTGAGTCGCCAACTCATGCCGCAGACCTCGCAACTCCTCGAACAGCCCCATGTCCACGCCTTCCCACGACTCCGCATCAACGCGCGTCTTCTTCACGCCCGCCGGTCGAATCAATTTCACGTCCGCTTGCCCGCGCATGACCCGCCAACTCGCATCGTTCAGTTTCAACACCGGCCGATCCCCCGGCGACCGATCAAGCAGCCCCTGATCGACGAGCTGCGAGATCAAACTCATCAGGCTCTTGCGATTTTCCCCCTTCAGAAGCCCATACGTGCTGAGCGTTTCATGCCGGCACGTCCGAACCATCTCGGTATTCGCACCGAGCAGTACATCCGCCACGTGCCCGCCGCCGAACCGTTCCCCCACGCGCGCGACACACGAGAGAATCTTCTTTGCCATCAGCGTCGACTCAGGCAGCACGTCGGTCTCGTCCAAACAAGTGTCACACGCCTCGCAATTCTCCCGCTCGTACGCCTGACCGAAATACTCCGACAACACACGATGCCGACAATTCGGCGAATTGCAGAATCGCTGCATGTGTCCGAGCAGTTCCTTTGCCGCGGCGATCACCGCCTCCGGCTCGTATGCCTCCTCCGCACTCTTCTCGATCAGCGATTCCCACCGAATGCGATCGCCGCCCGAATAGAAAAGCACGCACTCGGCTTCCAGCCCATCGCGCCCCGCCCGGCCTGTCTCCTGCTGATAATGCTCCACGCTCTTGGGCATGGCCGCGTGAATCACACACCGCACATCGCTGCGATCAATGCCCATGCCAAAGGCGACCGTTGCGACGACGACATCGAGCCGCTCCTCGGAAAACGCCTCCTGTGTCGTGCGCCGTTCCTCGGGCGTCAGTCCCGCGTGATAGGCCGCCGCCTTGATGCCGCTCGCCTTGAGAAACTCGGCCGTCGTTTCAGTGTCCCTGCGGCTGATGCAATAGACAATGACCGCCTGCCTCGGGTGGCGGCGCACGACATCGAGGATCTGCCCATGAACATCCACGCGCGGGATGACGCGATAAACCAGATTCGGCCGGTCGAAGATGCCGACGAGAACGTGCGGTTCCACAAGACCCAGCTGCGCGACGATGTCCTCGCGCACGCGCGGTGTGGCCGTGGCAGTGAAGGCGTGAACACTGGCGTTGCGAAAACGCCGTTTGAGCATGGCAAGCTGGCGATATTCAGGACGGAAGTCGTGCCCCCACTGGCTAATGCAGTGTGCTTCGTCAATCGCAAAGGAGTGGACGTTCAAATCATCGAGCCACCGCTGAAACGATTCAGTCATGAGCCGTTCGGGGGCGACAAAGAGCAACTTGAGTTCGCCCGCTTCGGCCTGAGTCGTGATCTTGCGCACCTGCACGCCCGTCAGTCCGCTGTAGATCGCCGCCGCCGGGTAGCCACACTCGCGCAGACCGTCGACCTGATCCTTCATCAGCGAGATCAACGGCGACACCACGATGCCGAAATGGTCGCTGATTAGAGGCGGCACCTGATAACAAAGCGACTTGCCTCCGCCGGTGGGCATGACCACGAGCGAATCGCGCTGCTCCAGCCCGGCGCGAATCGCTTCCTCCTGCAGAGGCCGCAGGGTGCGATAGCCCCAAAAGCGTTCGACTTCGGCAACGATGGTGGAAAGGGAAACGGAAGACGTGGAGACCCGCGTAGTCATACCGGAAACGATACGCCCTGTTTACGCGAGACTCAAGCGGGCACAGCGGCCCGATCCAACTGTCGCGCGGGTTGTCATTCAGGCTTGTGATTTCGGTGGCGGCGACGCAGCGGGCGGCGGCGTCGGCGCACCCACGATGGGCTTGAGCACCTTCTTCAGCGCCCACTCGGTCCACGTTTCCTTGTCCAGGCTCATGTGCGTTGAGACCGCATCCATATATGGGCGGGTCGCTTCCTCGAGGCAGACCATTGCACCCTTGTTCTGCACGCGAAGCATCGTCTCGCCATACGACTGGAGAATCGTCTCGGCAAGGACATTTGTGGTCACGTTTCCGACGGCGAAGGCCGCGTCGACCGCCTTGCCCGCCCCCTTTGCCAGATCGACCGTCATCAAACCGACGAGCGAATCCATCGCCACGTTGTCGCGGCTGGCAAGGCTTTCCATCTTCTTCCAGATGGCATCCATGCGCGGCAACAAGTCGGTCGCTTCTTTGAACACGTTTTGATAGCCCGCGGTCAGCCGGTCGCGCAACTCGCGAATCTGCCCCACATCGACCGGCGGGATGTCGAACACCTGCGCCGTATCCTTGCCCGCCCTGCCCAATGAATCGAGCAGTTCATCGACTTCGTCAATGTTGGCGTCCGGCGGGATGACCTTGTTTTCCTTCAACTCCGTCACGAGTCGATTCAGGTAAATCTTCGACCCATGGGCCACGTCCGACGCGAGTGCAAACACCCAAAGCGGCGACAGATGCACCGAAAGAATGCCCGCCGTACTGATGATGTTGCCGGCAATGACTCTCGGGATGTAATCATCGGGCAATGCCCCGCCGGGCGAATCGGCATAGGCGCCCTGCACCTCCGCCACCTTCTCAATGAAGAATCGCTGGGCATTGCCTACGACGGCCGTATAGGTGTTTGTCTTGCGAAGCGGCTCGGGGATCAGCGTGTCCGTGAGGATTTTCGTGGTGCCGCCGAGCGTGGCCGCAAGCGAGCGGGCCAGCCGCTCGGGCAGGCTCAGCGTGTATCCAAACGCTGCGAAGACATCGTTAAAGTTAATGGCCATGCAGCGATAAACGTAGCAGTGAGGGCCAACTCTCGCAAGGCTGAATTACACCGGAGTCGATGGTATAATAGTGTGGACATAGGCAAGCCAATGGCGACGATTCCTACATTGACGACCGCACTGGAATTCGAGACGATTTGCCGAACACTCGGGCCGTGCGAATTGGTCCGGGGCGAGGTGGTTCAGTTGTCGCCCGGTGGCTTTGGACACAGTCGAATCAGCATCAACGTCGGGTTTGCCTTGGAAGATTGGGCACGATCACGGACGTGTGGTCGTGTCATCACCAACGAGGCCGGCATCATCGTTGAGGTGGGCCCCGATACCGTTCGCGGAGCCGATGTTGCCTTCATCTCGTTCACGCGATTACCGAAAAGCCGGCGCGTCGAAGGATTTCTGGACGTCCCACCCGAATTGGTCGTCGAGATCATCGGCAAAGGGCAGGGTTGGCGCGATATGGTGGAGAAAGCGGGCGAGTACCTTCGCATGGGCGTGGATCGCGTGTGGGTTCTCGACCCCGAATCCGAGCGCGTTCATGTTTTTCGCTCGGATTCCGAACCGGTTATCGTCGATCGCGACGAGCGAATCGCCGATGCCGACATCCTGCCGGGATTCTCGATTGAAGTGTCAGAGTTCTTTGCGGACTAACCGGCACCACCCTGAGATCCAATCATCCTGTGAATCACCAGCGCCCCCACCGCCACCGGCGCGATCGCCCCGCACGATGAGATGAACGCCTCAATCGCCGCCGGGTCGTCGCGAAACGACACAATGCCCTCGTGCTCATCCTTCGCCTCGGCCGACTCCCAGCGGATGTGAATCTCCTTTGCCGTCAAGCGCACGCGTGCCTCAAAAAGCAATTCCGGCTGGTGTATCTCCTTGTCGCGGATCAGCCCAACGCACTCGATGGCGTCGATGTCGTCGGGAGTAAGGGCGAGTTCCTCGCGAAGTTCCCGCCGCAGGCTTCCAAACACATCGACGCTGCCGTCGGCGGTGCGGTCGTTCATCTCCAACGCCCCGCCAAACGTGTGAACATGGCCTGCGTGGAACGCAACGCGCTGCGAGCGCCGTCCGTAACAGATCATGCCATCCGCCGTGAGGATCGTGGCCGTCGTGCCGACGGCATTGGAGAAACGCTCCCAGCCCACTCGGTCAAGCCAATGGCCGCCGTAGAGATTCGTCCCGACAAAGTCACGGTAACACGTCGGGCCGACCGTCATTTCAAATCGTTGCCCCGATGCATCTTCACGGACGGCGTGCGACACGTAGCGCAGCATCCCGCCGTTGAACAGCATGCGCTGCGTGCCCTTCGCCAGCGCGACCTGTCGCTCCCACTCCTCCGCGATAAATGCATCCAACGCCGGCGTACTCGGCCGCGGCGCAGCGTCGAATGTCACGCGCACGCGCTCTCGCGGAAACCGCCCGCAGGCCTGAACCACGATACGCTCACTAGGCAACATGCTCTGCACATCATAAACGCTGAGGGATCGTGCGGCTGGCGTGCATCGATTGATCCATGCCATCACCGTGCAGGGGGTTCACGAGCACAAAGCGCAACCCCAAATCACGTTGGCTTAGCGCAATTGGCCCAGAAGAGAATAATCGGCCAGCGTGTTGATATTTGACCACGAGTCTGTGAACTCGGTCGGGACCAAGGGGGTCCAACAGCTCAATTGTTCCATGGCCGATCGGAGACCGTGAGAGGGCGACGTCAGCGCGCTGTACAAGGATCGCAACGTCGTACGCGAGTAGATTGCCGGAAATGGTTCCGGGGCGGATGCATCGGCTCGGCGAGCGGCAACAACATCCGTATTGCATTTGCGGTATTGTTTGACCAGCCATCGCACGGCGGCACGCTCAATCAACGGCATGTCGCAGGCAATGCACAGCCAATCGCTCTCCCGGTCGTGTTGCAATGCCGCGACGATTCCTGCAAGCGGACCGGCCTGAGCGACGACATCGGGAATCCATTCGACGTTCGCGCGAGTCTCTGCGCCGACTCCGCGAAGTGCTTCTTCTCTCGTTGCGCCGCCAACCACCACCAATTGCCCAACAAAGGGCCGGATTGTCACCAGGATCTGTTCAAGAAAAGAACGGTTCTTATACGGAAGCTGAGCCTTGGGCCTCCCCATCCGCCGACTTGCTCCGCCGACGAGCACGGCTCCCGACAATCGGCGGCTTCTGCCCGAAATTGTGTCAAGCGGACAAAGCATGGGTCAGACCCCGGGCTACCCTCCGAGTTGCACCATCGCCGTCGGTTGAAGCGCAGGGCCCTGCCACTGTTTCGCCTCCACCGCCGACTGGACGACATCATCCACGGTGTCCGGAGAAAACACACCATGACGCCATGCGGTTCGCAGATCTACATTCCGTTCATCCAACAAGCATGGGAACAGGCGACCGTCGGCCGTGATGCGCATGCGGCGGCATTGTCCGCAGAAGCGTTCGGAAACCGGGGCGATGATTCCGACGATGCCTCGCTGACCACCATGGACCGCGAGGTAGCGGACCGCCGTTTCACCATGGTTTCGATGAAGTGGAACCAGCTCGAAACGGCGAGAAAGCGCGTGCCGAATCGTCGCGGCACTCACGAATCGGTCCCGATTAAAGCTCGCTGCCGGGCCGATCGGCATGGCCTCGAGGAATCGAATCTCCGTGCCCTGTTGCATCGACCATTCGACCAAATCGACGAGTTGATGATCATTGACACCGGCGAGGACGACTGCATTTATCCGCGGAGGCGGAAAACCGACGGCCATACACCGCTCAATCCCATCAAGAACTGGGGCCAATTCTCCGCCGGTGAGATGGCGATATTGCGCCGGGTCGAGCGTGTCGAGGGAGACGTTGACACGGTTCAAGCCGGCGTCCAGCAGCGGACGAGCCAAGTCCGCCAATCGCCACCCATTCGTCGTCATCGCCAGGTCAAGGTCCGGTGCGATGCGTCGGATTCCCTGAATAAGCGAAACCAACGTTGAATGGAGGAGCGGCTCGCCACCGGTCAGTCGGAGTTGGCGCAGATAATAGGTTTCATACAGGTGCTGGATAAGCTCAAGGCGTTGGGCGTCATCCAGAACCGGTGCGCTTGTGAATGGATCGATTGTCCCCTTCGGGCGGCAATAGAGGCATCGCAGGTTGCAGGCCGAGGTTACGGATAGTCGCAAGTGATCAATTCTGCGGCCGCACCCGTCGACTAGTGTTCCTTCACGAACGGCTTGGTGGACGCCCCCACGTTTAAGCATCTGTGCGGCTCCGAACTCACGGCGATCGCTTCTGACTTTGTGCGTTGTAGCGATTGGATCGTGCATAACTCAGAACTTAAAGGCGTATTGCAAGTAAATGTAATCCGCATCCTGACTTCGCCCCGACGTTTCAATAAAGTTGTTCGGCCAGAAATGAGACCAGCCGAAGAGCACGGCGGAGTGTGTGTCCACCTGCCAATTAATCGTGAGGTCGAGCTCATCGCCTACATCGTTACCCGACGAGCCGGTTACATTTCGCCGAATCGGATTCCCCCCCGCGTTGTAGAGTGCATCGAGCTCTGAATCGAGCCAAAAATGGAACCAACTTAGCTTGACCGTCACATCTTTGAGTGGCTTGATGCTGGCATTCAGATTGGGAGCAATGATGTTCTGCCTCGCGACATCATCGAGATACCCCAGGTACGCGTGGCCGAGTGGGTAGAGCTGGTTAAACGTGTCGTGGCTATTGTCGCGTGGCGTGTCGTCGCCGGTGGCGAAATCAAACCCTGCGCCGAGCCGTGGCGTCATGGCCACACTTTTGAACGTGTATCCTCCATCGGCGCCCATCATCCATGCGTGGACTTCATCGCCGACCCATTTGCCCCATTGGCCGGCGCCTTCGATGTCGTAATCCCAGTTGCCGTTCGTCCCGGCGAAGCGGCTGCCGAGGGTATAGACGTTTAAGTCTCCAAATCGGTTATTGGCGTTCACGAAGATGCCGCGGTCGTTTAATCCAAGGAAGTACAGATCGATGACGTGTTTCGCAATTCCCTTATACGTTGAATACACCCCATAGAAGTTTTGCTCCTCGCGCCAGTGGTCGATTTTTCGATTCATGCCCTCGTTGATGTGCGTATTCCAGGGGTTCGAGAATGGGCGGTTCGAGAACATCACGGGCTTCACCCAGAAGGCGTCCACGTCAAACTTGGGAGTGCTATACATGAGTTTGACGCCATCGAATCGGCGCGTCTCATTCGACCAATCGAGCTTGCTGACCAGCCTTTCCTTCCCGTAAAGCATTTCTTGTCGACCAACGCGCAACGTGAGAGGCGCCTCTTCGCCGAGAAACTTCACGTCGGCAAAGAGCTGGTGGATGTCAAACGTGTTTTCCATTCCCGGGGTCTGCGGCAGGTCCCGATCCTCGACGCGAACATCGCCCAATTCCGCGTAGACTCGGGCGAGTTTTCGATATTTCAGATCGGCGTGCAAGAAGTAGCGATGGAGAAGGAATGTATCGTTCGTCGGATCGCGCGTGCCGAAGTTGCGATTGGTCTCCGACTCCATGCGGACGCGGGCTTCGCCTCCGAGGCTCAGGGTCCAGTCCCTGGAAAGATGAATATTTTTGATGGGGTCAAAGAAGTCTTTGACATAGCTACCTTCGGGCCCGTCCAGATAGGAAAAATCATCGTTATAGCGCAAAGCCATGTACTTCGGGCCGGGCTTGACGGTCGACGCAGCGGGCGCCGTCGTTGGCTGAGACGTGGGTTGGTCGGCACGACTCTCCGGCCGCACCACGTTTAAGGTCATGGCGGTGATCAATGCAATTCGCGCGAGCATTCGGCTCCGCATGAATCCACCTACCTCTCCAGGCTCCCCGGGGACTGTAAAAGGCAAACTAGGCAGTTACGCCGATTCCGACTGCAAGAATCTTGAACAGCGGAGTGAGGAAGGAGTTCACGAAGGCTCCGAATATCGTGTTGAAAAAACTCGCGACGATGGTGCCCATGGTGTTAATAAACACGGCCGACGCCTGATCGCCAAAACTATCAATAAACGGGGGAAACATAACCAAGCTCCTTTTCGGGCATCGTGTGATGCCGACGATTTCCTATCCTGCGCGTACCGGTGCAGGAACACAGGCACGATAAATCTCTTCACATCGGTTGCATAGACCCTGTTCCGAATTCCATCCAGGAAAATCTGCGATGATGGCGCAATTCAATCCGGTGTCGTCGACCGAGGGCGCGCCCCAGTCAAACGTCGGAAAACCGCAAAGCGGGCATGGTTGCCCACTCCGGCCATGGGCGGGGTCATCCCCGGCGTATTCGATTTCGGGAGGGCCTTGTTCGGACCACTGGAGCAACGTCGGGTGGGATGGCGGCGAGCATACGCACTGCTTCCAAAGCCGGTCGATGGCCGCCGTTGGTTCGGCGACAAGACCGAATGCCCGACACAGTTCACCATACCGCTTTTGTCTCATGCCCTGAGGCAGATGTCCCGACGCCTCCAGCCGCGAGTCCACGGACACAGCCCAAAGAACCGCGTATCGGTCACGCGCGAGGTTCCGGCCTGCATCGGTTGCGCCCCGGTGCTGCTTCGCGCTGTCAAACTCAAACGCAGGGTTCAGCATGTCGTCGATGTGCTGCAGTTCGTGCCGCGCCCAGTAATCAAAAGTAGGGAGATCCAGCAGCACGGCCGGGGCAACGGACATGACAACCGTGTATTGCGCCGGTTTTCCGAACAATTCGATGGTCTGATCGCGCGGACCGGGAGCTTGTGTGACCATCAGGCGATCTACGAGTCGGCTGATGAAAGGGAATGCAGCAGCGTAATCGACAAACCTTGCGCGATAGCCCAACTCGCGAAACCACCGGTCGTGCAGTTCTGCGAATGCCTGGTCGCGACGGGCCGGCTCGCGGTGCTCGTGGCAATCGGCGAATTGTCGCTCGTATTGCGAGCGGAAATCGGGTTGATGTCGCGCGGTGTCGAAGACGACACGTTCCATGAGGTTTGGCTGGACGCCCAGATACATAGCACTCAAGCTCCCTCGTCCATCGCAGCCGCAAGCGTGGGGCCAAGTTCGACCGCGCCGGGCGCTCCGCAGGTAATGGTCGAGTCCTCTTCATCAACAGGTCGCAGCTCCAGCCATGCCGGGCCAACCAGGACACCCACGGTATTGCACCAATTCCGCAACACGGCCTCCGCGAGATTGACGATCTCCGCGAGAAACGACTCAGGGCCGGCACGTCGAACCCGCTCAAAGAAGGCTGGCATCCAGCCGGCAGCGTGCTCCGACAAGAAGGCGCGTTGCGCATCCCGGCAGCAAGCGATCTGGTCTTCGTCCGTAGCCAGCGACTCCAACATGGAATTCGCGGCGAGAAACTCCCATTCAGTCGCCACATGATCCTCGCGCTCAGTCAGAGGACCTGAGGCGTCGAAACCGAATGCTCGATAAAAGCCCGCGATATCCGCCAGTGTCTGACTCTGCTGAAATACCTCCGCGGACCTGTATTCCAGTTCATAAGGCGGACACTCGCTCCGCACTGTATGGCCGAGGAGTCGGACAAACGACTCCTCCCGAGCGGTGATCGAATGCGCCTCGAATACTCGTTCAATCAATTGCGACGGAATCCCCAACGCGATTGCCGCGGACTGCAGTTCGTCTCGAATTGCCGGATGTTCGAGATCGTCGATGCACGCAGGTGACGGCTCGCAGAGCATTGCAGCGATGAAACGGGCAAGTTTGGCGCGCTCTCGCGCGGTCGATGTGTTAGATAGAGTTTGCATGGGTTTCCGGCCGGACATGGATAGGCTCCTCGACCTGAGTTCGGAAGATCTCGCGGTTCTTTCGGTCGAAC
The DNA here is from genome assembly GCA_016235815.1 of Planctomycetota bacterium. Classification (GTDB taxonomy): domain Bacteria; phylum Planctomycetota; class Phycisphaerae; order UBA1845; family UTPLA1; genus JACRIM01. The sequence continues at coordinate 41,171 of JACRIM010000014.1, read as the reverse complement.
GCGATAACCGTGTCATTGAACATCTCAAAGTTCTTGCCGTTGATGACGGTCTCCCAGACCTTGGGACCTTCCTTGATTTCGTAGCGGAAGATGATCCGATTCGAGCGACGGAAGAGCTGAAGGACGGCGAGCAGTTCCCGATCCGGGGCACGATAGCGTTCGACCGCGTCCTTTACGCCGGGGCCGAACATTTGCTCAAGGTATTTCGTGGGAACCCATCGCGGCGGGATGTAGTAGCCATTCGGCTCAGTTCCGAACTGTGGATAAAGCGGTAACGCAACTTTGGCAACGTGAATGAGGTAGTAAAGTGGATTTTGGCGATCTTCCACCCACGTGGCATCCTCGTTCACTTTGACCAGTCCCTGCATGCGAACTTGTCCGACACAGGCTGCCATGCAGCGTGTTTCCATCGGCACGCCATCGGATTCGGGGTCGGTCCCTTCGACGCGCGGGTAACAGGCAATGCACTTTTCGCTGGTGCGCGTCGTGCCTCGATAGAGCGACTTCTTATAGGGGCACGCTTCGACGCATTTGCGATAGCCGCGACATTCCTGCTGATCGATCAGGACGATTCCGTCCTCCGGTCGCTTGTAGATCGCGTTGCGTGGGCAGGCCGCGAGGCAGGCGGGATAGCTGCAGTGGTTGCAAAGGCGGGCGAGATAGAAGAACCACGCCTTGTGCTTGGCGGCGCCATCGATCGTCTCGCCCGAGCCGAAGTCCATCGGTTTGCTCGAACCGAACTGTGTCGTGTCCTCATGGATATTCGGCGCCGTCCATTCCTCTTCCGTCGGGAGATAGCCGAGCACGAGATTGGGTTGGCCGCCGCGGGCGACGATTTCGGGCGCTTCGAAAATCGTCTTGCCGGTCAATTCGCCATACGGCTTTCGCGAGTCGCCGTTGGTTTTACCTGCCCAATTGAGGCCATTGGGATTCGCTTGACCCAATAAGTCGAGAATCTTGACGTCCCAATGCTGCGGGTACCCGCCATAGGGTTTCGTCTCGACATTCGTCCACCACATGTGCTCTTGGCCCTTGGAGAAGGTCCAGGTGCTCTTGCATGCCATGGTGCAGGTCTGGCAGCCGATGCAGCGGTTGATGTTGATGACGAACGCGAACTGTTCCTTTGGTGCGGCCTGCGGGTAGGGGTAGCCCATCGGTCGGCCGAGCTGCCAGTTGTACACGCTGTTCATGATCGGCTCCTATCCTTCCAGGACCGGCAGGCTCAGTGCACCGGCCGGAGTCATGTGGATCGGCAGGCGCGGCCCACGCGGTCCGCGCAACATCACTTGCTCATCTATCAACGCTTGAATCGAATGACGGCCCAGTTGCTGAAACGCCATGGTCGGTCCGGCGAACTCACCGCACGCGAAAAGGGTCATGATGGCGTCGGCGCCGTGCCCCAGTCGAACATACTCCTCGATAAAGCAGGCAGCCATGTCGCGCACGGCGCCGTCATCCTCAACGGGCACTTCGACGCCGGTGAGCGTCATCGGGTCGGTTGCATCAGGGTCGTCGTACGGCATGATCAAAATTCCTCTAACTTCGCCGGCGTGCTGGTCGATTCATCGCCGCCCATGAAGCCGCCTGCGAGGTAGCGTTTCATCATGTCGCTTTCCTGGCCGGGGGACATGCCGGTTGTCGCCGGCAGCCAGATCCCCTTTCCACCGAGGCCGCCGTCTTCGGCCTTGACCACACGAACGAGCGTTTCCTTGGGCACGGTGTTGATGGCGTGATTGTCAGCCTCGCCACCGAAGATGAAGCCCATGAATGCCTTGGCTTTGTGGAAGAGGTTGTCGGTCTGATGCATGGGCATGTGCCAATTGCGCGTGAGACTCTGTTGCGAGCCGTAGCGCAGGTTGGCCTGGTACCCGTCATCGGAGAGGGCGCGCCCATCGGCCCGCGTCTCATGAGCCTTTACGCTTTTCTCCGTTGCGATGTAGGGGGCGTGTTTGATCATGATGCAGCTGTACGGATACGCCGGGTTGTAAACGGCCCGAAGCATCAAGCGTGCGACTTTGTAAAACGGGTCGTTTGGCTTTGCCCCGACATAGGGGCGATCCGCTGGATTGGCGTCGACATAAACAAAGTCGCCATTGTTGATGCCCAGGTCGCGCGCCGCTTGCGGGTTGATGTGCATTTGATGTTCACCGACATACGGGGCTCGTTTGTCCATCCGGTGCGGGTCGCCAAAGCTACTGTCGAAGATGTTGTGCCAATCGACGTTGCTCCACGATGAATGCACGCGATGGCGCGTCTTGGGTGTCAGCGCATAGAACTTGAAACCCTTTTCAAAAAGGAAGTTCTTGGTCTGCTTCACCTGACGCCATGGAAGCTTGATGTTACGCACCGTTCGTTCATCCCAATGCTCGGCGTCCGGACTGATGCCATAGTCGTTGGGCCGAATGTAAGGATTACTGGAGACAATCACATTGGGCAGATAGGGTGTCGCCTCCGTGCCTTCACGATGAACGATGAAGTTCTCGCCATACTCCAGCGCTTCGGGAATGTCGGCGTAGGCATGAAGCCTGCCGGTGTCGGTGTAAAATGGCTCGTCCTTGTTCACCTGTTCCCAGAACGGGATTCGTGGGTAGGTGCGGAAAAGCATCAACGCCGCGCCCGGCGGTCCATACTTTCCGGCCATGATGTCATCGAGCTTGTAACCGATGGTGGTGGTACAGGTGTCGAGAAGTCGTTGCAGGTAGACGCGGCGCTTCTTTTCGTGCTCGAACTTGAAGTAGTTGTAGAATTTCTGCTTCCATTCGCCGCCGAGTTCCTCGCCCACCGCCTTTGCGACATTGGCGAGGATCCAAAGGTCATCACGAGAGTCAAATACGGGCTTGATGCCGCCTTTCCAGATTTGCAAGAACGGATTGGAGCAGGACGCCGTGACTTCCAGGTCTTCAAACTCTACCCAGCTATTCGCAGGCAATCCGAAGTCGGAGTACTGCACCGACGACGTCATCACGATATCCTGCGCGATGATCATCTCGATGTTCGGATTCACGTTCTTGAACATGTCATAGGCATGCTTGGCGTTGTTAAACAAATTGACGTTTGTGAAGTGCAACGCCTTGGTCGGTGTCGGCATGTGCGTCTTGCCGGTAAAGACCTTTCGACCATCTTTCGGTGTGTTGACGATCAGCGGGCGGTCGCCATGATTCCAATAGGCCGGTTCCTCGTCCTTCGTATACGCATGTGCATGAACGCTCTTGCCCGGGGCCATTTCGTCGAGCGCAGGTTCAAACGGATCTTCCGCCACCCAACCCTTGAAGCCCGGACCGGTGACGGCGCTGCCCTGGAAAAGCGCGGCCTTGTAATTGCCGGCCCACCCGTGGACGCCGGCGCCGGGTTGGCCAATGTTGCCGGTCAGCAGCATCGGCAGCAGCGCAGCGCGGTTGGCTTCGGTCGCGTGGAACCAGTGGTTGATGCCCTCGCCCTGATGGATCGCAACCGGTCCACCGGCCTTGGTCGTATCCCAGATGTCCCTGGCGAGCTGCTCGATCAGGTTCTTCGGACAATGCGTCATCTCCGCGACGCTGTCGACGTCATAGTCCTTCAGATGCGTCTGATACATGGACCAGAGCGTCATGACCTCGACTTCCTTGCCGTCGACAAGCGTTAGTTTCCACGTACCTGATAAGACGGGGTCGATCCCTTTTGAGGACATTCGTTTGCCCACATCGTCGCGCGTGATGGCCGCGGGCTTCTTGGTTTTGGCGTCCCATACGACTCGGTCGCCGATTTTCTTATGCTGTTCGGTGGTCAGTCCCTGGATCTTCATGCTCGCGCCGTCTTTGGCGAGCGCGCCGGCATAATTGGGGAAGACCTCCTCCGCACGCAGGCGTTTGAGCGTGTCGGTACGCACCAGCAATGGGAAATCCGTAAAGCCTTTCACGAATTCGTCTTTGTACCAGTGGTTGTCGACCATCAGGCGCGTGATGCCGAGCCAGAGCGCGGCATCCGTGGCCGGACGAATCGGAATCCAATAGTCGGCCTTGGTACTGGGCGCGCCGTATTCCGGCGCAATGACGACGATACGCCCGCCGCGTTCCATGCACTCGATGAACCAGTGGGAATCCGGCAGCTTGTTCTCCACCAGGTTCTTCCCGTCCATGATGATGAGCTTGCTGAAACGCAGGTCGTTGAAGTCGCAGTCGGAGTTTTGCAACCCGTGCACCCACGGCTGCCCGGGTGTTTGGTCGCCGTGCCAGGTGTAGTTGCTCCAGTTGCGCCCCGCCTTCGCCTTGTCCGGTCCGACCTTGCGAATCGCGCTGTCGAGTAGGGCCATGGAGTTGTTCAGCCGGTACATGCCATACTTGCCGAGCACACCAAGCAGACCCATTCCGCCGCGCATCTTGAAGGTGCGCGTTCCCGCGCCTTCCATGGGCTGAATCATTTCCTCGGGGTACCCCTGCTCGCGCAGGAGTTTCGCGCCGGCCTCGCCGCTGTAGCGCTTTCCGATGGCCACATAGGCTTTGGCGATGTATTTCAGGGCGCTGTCCCAGTCGATCTTGAGATGGATATCCGTGCCGCGGCTGTCGAACTTGTATTTGGTCTTGTTTTCAGGTGTCAGTGGTGGAAAACCGTCATCGGCCCATTGCTTCCACCCTTTGCGGATGATCGGATGCTTCAAACGGTAGGGACCATAGACCAATCGGTGAAAGGTGTACCCCTTCGCGCACTGGCGCGGGTTCCAATTCGCCGTCGCCTTGTTTCCATAGAGGTCGGCGTATTTTTCCATGTCATACTGAGCGCCCATGCGGACGATGACGCCGTTTCGCGTATACGCCAATACGCGGCAGGCATGGGTGTCGTTCGGCGAGCAGACCCAGCTAAACGTACCGTCGTAGGCATATTGGTCGCGGTAGATCTTTTCCCAGCCGCGGGCCGGATAGCCCGCCAGAGGATTTGCAACGTCAGGCCGGGCAGCCAATGCTCTCAGCGGCCAGCCAAGGACGCCGGAAGCGCCGGCCGCCAATACCACAGACCCTTCAATGAACTCGCGACGTGAGGGTACAAATCGTTGGTTCGACGCCATGATCAAATCTCCATAGCAATCGCATCCCGGCCGCGGCCGGGACAAGGCTTACTCAATCACCAGTTTCTGCCAGATGCTGATGTTTTTTTTCCCATCGCGATCACCCGCACTGCCGTCCCAAATCGCAAATGAAATTGGCAGATAGTCTCCGGGCCGAAAGACGCGCTCATCCGTTTCGGCATTGGGTTGATCGTGATGACACGGTAGTTCGAGTGTTCGCTGAAGCTGAATTGACCAAATGCCGCGCTCGTACACTGCCTGGCCTTTAACCAGTTGTGCGTTGGCAGGCTTGCCGGCCAGTGTGCCCGGGCCGCGAGCCACGAGGCATTCAACCGGGGTCGTCAGGTTCGGATCGGCGACAAGATTGCCCGCACCCCAGGCCGTGATGTACCGTGAAAAGTGTTCGGTAATCTTTCCATGCGGCCAATCCACTTGGCTCATGTCCTTCGCGCGAATCGGACACGCGTCGTACATGTCCACCGCTCGCTGAGGAAACGCGGCATCGACATCCTGATATCCTTCATTGATGTTCTTTTGACGGTCCGCTTTCCACATCCAGATATTGACGCCGCCATGCTGTTGTGCGTCACCCATGTAGAAGGGCGGGTCGCTTGACATCGAAAACTGGATCGCAACGGCATCGCGGAATTCGTCCACCCGCACGGCGCGGTCATCCTGAGAGGGATCGAGCCAACTCAGACGAATGGCGAGTTCATCCGCATTGTGAATCGCCTGTACGACCAATCCTTCGACACGATGGTCCGTCCACCATAATGGTGTCATCGCGACATACGTTGCTCGGGCCTGATTCCAGGCGGGGTCCTTGGGGCCAGAAGGCAGCGTCCCCGCCGCTTTCGGCGCGCTGATCGTCCCCTGGCGGAGTTGGGCGCGGTCCTGGGAGCCGGATCGCGCCAGCGATTGCACGTAGTGAATCAAATCCCAGACATCATCCGACGAGTAATTGCCTTCGGAAGCCGGCATCGGAGTACCGCGCATGCCTTTGAGAATGCGGGCATAAAGGCCCGGTCCATCCATTCCGCCCTTGAAGATCCCATTTACAAACGACCGTGGCGGATCGGGGAACCCTTCGTCGTCAAACTTGACTGCTTCGGCAACCGGATGCCCATCCTGACCGTGGCACGACGCACAGGCCTCGACATACACACGGCGACCGTTGAACCAGCGAAGATCATCGCCCTTCGGCTCCGGCGGAACGACAATCGGGGCACCGGGTGTGGTCGCTGTCGCGAGTTGCGCGGAGACCTCGTCGCCCTTCAACTCCCCCGCCGCGACCTGACTTTGCAGGTCCGCACGAACCGCGTCCGACCATATTTGACGAACGTATTGAACGAGCGCCTGGAGATCGGCGATCGGGAGATGTCCCCACGGCGGCATGGCGGATCCGGGCATGCCTCGACTGATCGTTCGCATCAGGTCGTCATCGGATGGCACTTGGTTTTGTGTTGTGCTGAGTTTGAACTTACCGAGCTTGAAGTTGCGGGGACGCGGGTTCATCAGATATGCAAACTTTCCGGCGCCATCGCCCGCCTCGCCGTGACAGATCGCACACTGTCGAGCAAACAGCGCCTGACCACGTGCGACGATCGGCGAATCAACCGACGTTGCCGGCGTCACGGTTGATGTAGTCGCTTGGTCAGGCACCGCGGCCGTTTTGGGAGCGGCGGTGGGCTGTGGGTTTAGCGCCCGCGCAGCACACGCAAACAAGAGAAGAAAGCCCGCAAGAGAGCCAACCACGGTAACACGTGTTAATCGAGCCTTGTCACTGAGCATGAGTGATATCCTCCGTCAGCCGTTCTGGACGCATATTACATACTTACGGATATTCTTGTCAAGAATGTTTGCAAAAAAAGCTAGCGACTGCCTTTCCGGCCGCTCCCCAGGCCCTCGGGGCCGACGCTGTCGAGTGTCGTTTCCTCCAGCATCTTGAGGTACGACGACGCAATGGGCTTCCAATGCTCGTGGAATCCACACGGGTTACGATCATTGCATTGGGCTTGGCCAAAGGGGCAGCTCGACCTGCTTAAGATGTCATCAAATGGTGCAAGAATCTCGGAAAGACGGATTTTGTGCCGCGGTCGCGACAATCGAAATCCGCCCCCCACGCCGCGGGCCGAATCCAGCAATCCCGCACGCACCGCATCCCGCAGGATTCGCGATAGATAATGCGGTGGAACGCCCGTCTTGGCGGCGATCTCTTTGGCCAAGACCGGTTCCTTATCGTCCTTGCCGGCGATATACACAAAAGCACGCAAGGCGTATTGGGCGGTCATGGACAACATATGTTACATCTCGACTTGAATATCCATTGTCTGATAATTCCGCCGTATGTCAAGTGAAATCTACCCGCACCTCCCCCGCCACCACGCTGCGATCAAGTCCGCGCTTTGTGTCTCATCGAAACGGTCGCGGTTGTATGAGCCATAGATTCCTTCCACTTCTCCGCCCCACGCTCGAACCATCTCACACAGGCCGGATGAACCAACTCCCCAGAATGACGCCGATTGAGACTGCCATTCGACGCCGTATTCCGGAAGCCGAAGCTCCACGAGTTCGACGAATCCCCGATCTGCTGCGCGATGAATACCCTTAAGCAGGACGGTCGGAGGGTCATGATCGTCGATTCGCTGCACCTTCTGCCATCGGGTTGGCCCTTCTGGGATCGCATGCAAGTTCAGCACCTGAATGACCCCTGCTCCGCCCGGGCGCAACGATTTCACCAACTGTTGGACGGCAGTTCCCATGCGCAGGGCATCGCCTGCCAACGCAAGCGAATTGCCCAGACAAACCACGGCATCAAACGGGCGATCATGCACAACCGGCTCCGTGAACGAGCGTTGTTGCCAATGGAGCCGGTCGTTTGTCCCATGCAATCGGCGGCATTCGTCGAGCATGGCCGCACTGATGTCCGTCCCAACCACATCCAGGCCCCACGAATGAAACATCGCCGCATGATGCCCCGTTCCGCACGCGACATCGAGGACACGATGAACGCCATGGCGCTGAAAAAGTTCGCGGAAGAAAGGCCCCTCTCGCGCGAGTCGCTTCGGCCAGTCGACAAGGCAATCGTATCGCGTCGCCACTTCGTCGAACATCGGATGGCTCAACATGTCAGGCATGGCTGATGACCGGTAAGGAGAAATTCGTTCCTCTCGATCCACCTGTACTTGGGCGGTCCACCTCGAACGCGGCGGCGTTTAGTTCGGCGAGCAACGACTCCAAGTCAAGGTGGTGGTGTTCAGCCGCTGTGCGTACTGAAATCGCACGGGCCATGGTCCGGCGCATGACCGGATTCGCGAGCGGCGCGAACCCTTTGCCAATCAAAAGCGGAAGTGTCTGGGGGAACCACTCAACGATCCAACCGATCTTGTCATCGGCGGTGATTCGCGTCGGCGGCCCCGACGGCTCAAGCTCCGCGGGCTTCCACCCGTTCATGATTCGCCAAAGATGAATGCCCCAAACGGCGATTCCGGTCAGTTCCAACAGTCCGCTGACGCCTGCAATAGGGTAGGCCCATTCGCCGAAATCCGTTGCAATCTGAAAGCTCACACGCATCAGGCACCCGACGTTTACGAACGCAAACGGCACCCACAATGGTCGCAAACGCCGAATGTCCACGCCGTTCAGTGTAGGCACGACTTTCCCCGCCATGCCGAGGATCATCATGCTGATAAAACCGACCGTAATAGCGTGGCGTACGGAGCCGTAATAGGCGTGAGAGAACCCACTACTCGCCGCCGCGCGACCGCTTTCTGAGAGTGTCGCAGCGGCCGGAAGAATGACACGCATATAAAGCGGGGCGAGGACCAGCATGATCATGGAGGTATGGAGCCACGCAACCGCGATGCGTACGAACTTTGTGCTTCGGTCCCGTTCGGTTGGGCGGGCAAGGAGGCCCCAGCGAAAGGTCAGCGCGATGCTCGTGCCGGCGAGAACAAACATGGACGCGTAGAGCGGAATCGCCCAGATGTGATTACCCGACCGGCGCATGATGATGAAGAAAACCGACTCGCAGATCACGGCGACAACAAGCAAAACGAGCGCGTTTCTTACCAGCTTGGGCCCGGGCGCGGCCAAGCCGAAGAGTGCGGGAAACATTCGCACGCCAACGCCGAGGATCATGAGCATTGCGAAACCGTGGATCTGCAGGTCGCGAAGCGGCGCCTGATAGGTCGCAATGATTCGCAACAACTCTTCACGAGTGATGGCCGCCGTTGTCGCGTAAAGAAGGCCAAGGTCATAAACCGCCTGCATAAAAAAGAACAATAGGGCCGCAATGATGTAGAAGTCGTGTTGTTCGAACGGTTTTCCGGATCGCCATAACGTCGTCAGCAGTACGCCGACGAAGATGCCGATGGCCGCGATTTCGGCAAAACTCGCGGCGACGGCCAGTTCGCGAAACATCGGCAGCGCAAACAGCGGCTCACCGATGGCGCGAGCGAAAATACCAAACACCATAAGATAAAAACTCATGTTTGCCAGGTCGGGCCGGCTGAGGCTGGTGTGCTTCATGCGCGGGAATGCCTGATACGAAAACCCCATTACAAATAACCCGACCCAGCCGAAGATCTGGGCGTGGCCGTGGGCGTTAATGTCGTGGATGGAGATCGCGGTGAACGAGTGGCTCACCCCGATCCGTACGAGCAGCAGGGCTCCCCATGCCGCGCCGGCTGTCAGGATGACGACTACACCGGCCTTGAAAAAACGGCGGTAGATGGAGTCCGCCAGTTGATCGAGTGCATTGGGCAGGCTGTTGGCAACGGGTGTGACGGCCGCAGGATTGGCGACGCCGCGATTGAGCTCATCGAGCAGTAGCCCCTCATTCACGCCGTGAGCCTTGGCGAAATACCCGACCGATTCGGCCGGGCCATGCGGTCCGCCGCACCCGCGCAGTCCGTAGCGATCAAAGATGACGCGGAGAAACGGGAATCGCCGAAGCACATCGGGCAGCATCATGTCCGATTGAATGGTGTTCACCGGGGAGAGGCGTTGTTGATTCATATCGACACCCTTGCATGCTCATCGAGTGTTCAGGGTTCAGCGACGTCCATTAACCAAATAGCGGCCGCCCGCCACTAAACACGACCTTTCGATATGTTGACCTACACATCAAGAATATCGGCTCGGCCCTGCCCAGTCAAGCAGGTACGAATGTCGCTGCCTTCCAACATCAGTGCATTGTCTCTAAGATTCTGTCATTCATTATGTTACAGCCTGTATCGAGCGTTACGGAATAACTTATAACGTCCGACGTTCCGCGCTGCGCGGCGTTGCTAATACAAGGCCCTTTGCCCCCGTTCCTCTTCCCATTTAATCGGCGTCCCGATAAACTAGACATCATGATAGATAACTCGATAAAGCGGCGGCGCGCGGCGGCCCCATCATCGGCGCGACGCCCTCGCACCTACGCCCCCTGGCGCACCGCGACGCTGGTAATCGTCTATCTGCTCTTTGTCCTTCACTTCGTTCACTGGAAGCTCGCAGGGCGGACCCTGGCCCCTCTGGAACTCAATGAAGTCATGTATACACTTGAATTGGGCATTGTGACCGCCGGGTTTCTCTTCATGGTTGTCGCCATGGTGGCTACCGTGGTGTTCGGCCGATTCTTCTGCTCATGGGGATGCCATATTCTTGCCTTGGAAGATCTTTCCGCCTGGCTCCTCCACGAACTTCGAATTCACCCCAAGCCCATTCGCTCCCGCGTACTTCGATGGGTGCCTCTTGGAGCCATGTTGTATATGTTCGCCTGGCCGCAGGTGGCGCGGCTCATTGCAGGCCAACCCATGCCAGCGTTGCATTTGCGGACCGATGCCGAGGGCTGGGCCTCCTTCTTGACCTCAAACTTCTGGCGCAATCTGCCGGGCCCGGGCGTGACCGCGATCACGTTTTTCATCTGCGGGTTTGTAATGGTCTACATGCTGGGCACGCGGGGCTTTTGCACGTATGCCTGTCCCTACGGCGCGCTGTTCCGCGTGGCTGACCGCTTTGCTCCGGGCCGAATCGTTGCACGCGGCGATTGTTCGCAATGCGGTAAGTGCACGGCCGTCTGTCAGTCGCATGTGCTGGTGCATCGTGAACTCGCCGCGTATGGGCGCGTGATTGATTCGTCCTGCCTGAAGGATCTTGATTGCGTCGCCGCCTGCCCGGAAGGCCGGGTACGCTATGGACTGGGCAGTCCGGCCATTCTGACAATCGGCACAACCGATCGAGTAGCGCGACCACAATACAGCGTTACCTGGGGTGAAGACCTGTTGATGGCGAGTGTGTTTCTCGCCGCGCTGTTCATCTATCGAGGCCTCTATCAACTTGTGCCGTTCCTCCTGGCATTGGCCATCGGTGGAATCCTCGCCTATTCGCTGGTCTTGCTCGTGCGGCTGATGCGTCGACATGATGTCCACCTCAATAACGTTCGACTCAAGGCCGCGAATCACGTGACGCGCTCCGGCTGGTGTTTTGCGGGCGTTTCGGTCGCGCTGGTCGCGTTGACGGGACACAGTGCCGTGATTCGCTACCATGAGTTTCGCGGATTAAGGCTCGCCGCGCAGTCCGCCCATCGCGAGTCAATTGGCAATACGGAGAATCGTGCATCACCGCTGCAAGCCGGCATTCACGATCTTGAGTTCTGCGAGACGTGGGGACTGCTTCACTCGCCGGAGCATCAGGAGACGCTTAGCGCCCTTCACGCCGATTGGGCCGCGATGTTGGCAGATCAAGGCTCGCTCGCCGCAGCGGCGGTGCATCTGGGCCGGGCCTCGGCTCTTCGTCCGAACCACGCACCCACACACTACAACTACGGTGTCATTCTGGCCGCCTGCGGGAAGAAGGCGGACGCCATCCGGGAATACCGACGGTCGATCAGCCTCGATCCGTCGGATGCCGAAGTACACAACAATCTCGGCCTCACGCTTGCCGACACGGGAGATATCTCGGCCGCCATTGCTCACCTCACAAATGCCATCCGATTGAATCCGCAATACGCCGCTCCGCAATTCAACCTGGGACGAGTGTATTTGCAAATGGGGCGTCGCGGCGAGGCCTATCGCCTCCTTGAAAACACCCGACGGCTTGATTCCAGTTACGGGCCATATGTCAACGAGTTATTGGGAGTTGAATTGGACCCTCAATCGCCGTCCAATCGCTCCGTGCCAAAGAGGACCTCACCATGACCAAGCGTTCCTGGGCGGAACCCTTCAAGATCAAAATGGTCGAGCCGCTGCACATGACCACGCGCGCCGATCGCGAGAAGACCATTGCCGAAGCGGGATACAACACGTTTCTACTCAAGAGCAGGGACGTGTACATCGACCTGCTGACCGACTCCGGCACCTCCGCCATGAGCGACCGGCAATGGGCAGGGATGTTTCTCGGCGACGAGGCCTACGCCGGTTCCGAGAATTTCTACCGGCTCGAAGAGACGGTCCGCGAAGTGTACGGTTACAAACACTTGATCCCAACGCATCAGGGCCGAGGCGCCGAGCACCTGCTCAGCAAGCTCTGCATCAAGCCCGGCGACACCATTCCCGGAAACATGTACTTCACCACCACCCGCGCCCACCAGGAGCTGGCCGGCGGCCGGTTCGTTGATGTCATTATCGATGAGGCACACGACCCCCAGAGTGAACACCCCTTCAAGGGAAACGTTGATCTCGGAAAGCTGTCGACGCTCATTGAATCGGTCGGAGCAAAGTCGATTCCGTACTTCACCATGCACGCCACCGTCAATATGGCCGGCGGGCAGCCGATCAGCATGGCCAACGCCCGGCAGGTCGCCGGCCTGTGCCGCAAACATGGCATCAAAATATTCCTGGACGCGACGCGGGCGGTGGAGAATTGCTATTTCATCAGGCAGCGTGAACCCGCATACGCCGACAAATCCCTCGCGGATATCCTTCGTGAGCTTTGCTCGTACACCGACGGCTGCACCATGTCCGGCAAGAAGGATTGCCTGGTCAACATTGGTGGCTTCCTTGCGGTCAATGACGACGACCTCGCGGACGGGGCGCGGAACATGGTCGTCCTCTACGAAGGACTTCATACCTATGGCGGCCTGGCCGGCCGCGACATGGAGGCCATGGCCATCGGAATTCGCGAGTCAATCGAGTTGGATCACATGCACGCCCGGATCGGACAGGTCGAGTATCTCGGCCACCTCCTGCAAAAGGCGGAGATCCCTGCCGTGCGTCCGATCGGCGGTCACGGGGTATTCCTCGATGCAGCCCGATTCCTCCCGCATATTCCGCGTGAGGAGTTCCCGGCGCAGGCATTGGCCGCGGCCCTTTACGTGGATTCCGGCGTGCGTGCCATGGAGCGCGGCGCGGTCTCGGCCGGCCGCGACACCCAAACCGGCAAGAATCGATTCCCCAAGCTTGAATTGGTACGACTCACGATCCCCCGCCGGGTTTATACTCAGGCGCACATGGATGTCACCGCCGAATCCGTATGCGAGTTGTACGCGAACCGCCATCGCATCGCCGGGCTGCGTTTCACGCATGAGCCTAGACATTTGCGATTCTTCCAGGCGCGTTTTGAGCCGGTTCAGGGTGATCGGATCATTCGAGACGAGCGCTGAATGCTCGCAGATCGACGACGATGAAACGCTGTTGACGATTCGAGTGTGACGCACATGATTGGATTGGGAGACTAGCGATGCCGCATCACAATGAACCCCCCGAGGGCACCACGCGTCGTGGGTTTGCCTCATGGGTGTTGATGGTGACAGGACTCATTGCCGGCTATGGTGCGGGGGCGCTCCATTTCTTCCGCTACCTCGTTCCGCTTCATCGCGAAGGGCGTCGTCGGGAGATGTTCATCGGAACGCTGGGTACATTCGACGTCGGCACCACGCGTACGGTCCGCGACCCCCGTGGCCAGGAGATTATCATCGCCCGGGTCGCCGACAACCCCGACCAGCGTGTCGCCGATTTTCGGGCGCTGTCGACGAAATGTCCGCACCTGGGCTGCAAAATTCACTGGGAATCGGGAAAGGACCGCTTCCGGTGTCCATGTCACGAAGGCATCTTCGACAAACAGGGAAAAGCGGTATCCGGCCCACCCGCCGCCGAGGGAAAGAACCTCACCGAATACCAGGTGCACGTCAACAAGAACACTGGCAACGTGTATGTCATGGTGACACAGGAGTCCCCGTATGGCGCATGAATCGGGAGCCGGCACGCAACACGTTCGCGCGACGGGCGGCCGCCTGTGGCAGTTGCTGCCCGTTGATTGGGGAAAAATTCAGGAAGTCACCAACGAACCGGTGCCCGGCCATATCAAGCGATGGTGGTTCGCGCTCGGGGGCACACCCGCCTATTTGTTTTTGATACAGATTACGACCGGCATCCTGCTGTCATTTTATTATGTGCCGTCCCAGGACCATGCCTATGACAGCGTCGCGGCCATCACGCACGTCGTTCCGTTCGGGTGGTTTGTACGCAGCATCCACAAGTGGGCTGCGAACCTGATGATCATCACGGTCTTGCTGCACATGTGTCGTGTGTTCTTCTCATGTGCATTTCGACACCCCAGGCAGGTCAACTGGGTCGTTGGCTGCGGACTGCTCATGTGCACATTGTCGCTGGGGTTCACGGGGTATTCACTGATTCAAGAACAGCTAAGTTACTGGGGGATCACGGTCGCGTCCGAATTGGTCTCGAATGTGCCGTTCATCGGAGGCATATTGGCCACGTTCATGCGCGGGGGAGAGGAAATCGGACCGAACACCCTCACGCGAATGTTCAATCTACACGTGGGCATTCTGCCCGTCATCACCATCCTTCTGATCGGATTGCACATTGCCGTGCTTCGCTTGCACGGCGTTTCCGAACTGACCTTCAGCGACCCGCGTATTCAGCCTGAACACCCGCGACTCGCCAAAGATCTCTTGGGCGTCAAACTGTTGTCGCTTCTCGCGGCGATCGGGGCGATCGGCTGTCTGGCGGCGGCCGCCTTCGCAAAATCATCATTTACCATGCTCGCTCGCGAACTCAGTCCAGAGAGCACACGACTCTTGTGGCTCGTGCTCGGCGCGATTCTGGCGACCGCCTCCGCCCTGCTCTCCCGCGGCCACATGTACGGTCTGCTGCTTTGGTTCGGCATCAGCATCATGACCATCGCCAAACTGCTGTTTGATCTGACCCACCAGGAAGCCCTGCATCCTGCGGGCTGGATCGCGATGGCCGTTGTATTGGGCATCACCGCTGTCTATGGCGTTGTGCGACAGAATCGCTTCATCGAGGGCAAAGGCGCGGACAAGCCCTTTAATTTCTTCCCCGATCATATCATCAGCGAATTGCTCATCGGAACATTGCTACTCTTCCTGTTGACCTTGATGACCCTCGTTTTCCCAGCGGAACTCGCCGAGAAGGCCAATCCCCTGGTGACGCCCGATCATATCAAGCCGGAGTGGTATTTCTTCTTTCAGTTCCGAATGCTAAAGCTGACGGGGCTGAACACGGCCGTCGTTCTATCCGGCGTTTTGGGAGTAATGGTCGTTGGCTGGCCCTGGATCGATGCGCTGCTGGAGAAGATCGCTCCGAAGCGAGACCTTGGCATCTACATTGGAATCGTCGCGTTCTTGATGTTTCTTGTATTCACGGTGTGGGAAGCAACTGTTTAGTTCGGGTTTGTCGAAGGAACCTTTATGTCCCTTAATCTCAAGCGTGTCATTGTCTTCGTCCTCGGCCTTGCCCTCTGCGCCGCCCTCATGATGGTGGCCGAGACCGAGTCTCGCCGTCATCAGCCTGCGCACAAAATGCCCATGTCGACCGTCCTCGCCATGACGCCGGAGTCGAGCAGGACCTGCGTGGATTGTCATGCCAAGTCCTCGCCGGCAATCGTCGAGCATTGGAAAGGCAGCACGCATTCGCACAAGGGTGTCGGCTGTGTGGAGTGTCACCAGGCCGACAAAGGCGATGCCGACGGCTTCGATCACTACGGCCAGCACATCGCCACCGTTGTCACGCCCCGCGACTGTTCGCGCTGTCACGTCAAGGAGTCGCAGGAGTTCGCCCAAAGCCACCATTCCAAGGCCGGGAACATCCTGGCATCGCTGGACAACACGCTTGCCGAAACCGCCGAAGGCATGCGCGGCTTCTTCAATCCCCATTCGCCCACGCCCGGCAAGAAAATCGACACGGTCGATGGTATGGCCAGCGCCAACCTCGGATGCCGACAATGCCACGGTGGAAAGGTCGGATTGCAAACCAAAGACGGCGGCATGATCACGGTCGACGATCTCAAGCCCGGACCGGATGGCAAGCCCACCAATATCGCCGTACTCGCAGGCATCGTGCGAAACGAGGAGGGCAAACCGGCCTATCACCCATCCACCTGGCCCAACACCGGCATCGGTCGTCTGAACCTAGACGGCTCGCTCGGTTCCTGTTCGGCCTGTCATAGTCGCCATGATTTCTCGCCGCGCCGGGCCCGACAGCCTGAAAGCTGCGGCAAGTGTCACATGGGACCGGACCATCCACAAAAAGAAATCTATGAGGAATCAAAACACGGCATCGCGTTCCGCGACTTGAAGGAGCAGATGAACCTCGACTCCGAATCCTGGATACTCGGAAAGGATTATTCCGCCGCCCCCACCTGCGCGACCTGCCACATGTCCGGCAACACCAAGAACGGCGGCCGAATCACGCACGATCCCGGCGAACGCATTTCCTGGACCAACCGGCCGCCGATCAGTCAGGTCATGGACACTGACAAGTCGCACAGGGTCGTTACCGAGACCGATCCGACCAAACGGGCCGAGTTGATTGCCGACACGGCCGAGCAGAAGCGCAATCGGATGAAAGACGTCTGCCTGCATTGCCACACACCCGATTACGTCAACGGATTCTACAAGCAATACGACGATCTCGTGGTGCTGTTCAATGAGAAATTCTCCAAAGCCGGCAAGAAGATCATGACCGCCTTCTACGATCAGGGCCTGCTGACGAAACAGGATTTCGACGAAGAAATTGAGTGGACCTACTACCTGCTTTGGCATCATGAGGGGCGACGCGCACGCATGGGCGCATCCATGATGGGTCCGGACTACACCCACTGGCACGGAATGTTTGAAGTTGCCGAACGGTTTTATCAGGAGTTCATCCCGCAGGCGCAGGAACTTGTCTCCGAGTCGGCCAAGCACGGCAAGAAGAAGCAGGCCGACGCAGTCAACACGGTGATCAAGGAAATCCTCAGCCGCCCCGAACATACGTGGAAGAAATATCCCGAGCCTTTGAGTTTGGCGCCGGAAGCGGCAAAGGATTAGCCAACGAACCAGCGATAATCTCGACGTCCTGATGGTGGCGGGTGCGATGTGAAACGTGCGTGCTGGGCACTTGAATTGGAGACCCCATGGTTTTATAATCGATATTCAGATCGAGTGTTCTTTTATGGCCATGCGTGGGGAGACTTCGATGAACGCGCACACGTCTTGCGCTTGTCGTCCACTGTTGATCATCACATTGACGCTTACGCCAGTCTGCGCAGCGCCGGCGCAGGCACAGACCATTTCGGGAACCGTCGTGCGACAAGGCGACCTCATGCCGATTGCCGGCGCTAAGGTCACGCTTCAGGCATCACTCATACACGTATTGACACGTGGAGACGGTACGTTTTCGATCTCCGTGCCGGCCGGCCCGGGCAAGGTCGTCGTAGGTGCAGCCAAAGGCTTTTACAACGCCGGTGTCACGATTGCATCGCCGTCGTCAGGAGTGCAAATCACCCTCCCGGCAGTTCCACCGGATAACAACCCGTCCTATGCGCTGGCCGCGCCCGAGAACTGTGGTACCTGCCATCCCAATCAACTCGCCCAATGGACCGGTTCGCCGATGTCGAAGGCTGGAACGAATACGTGGGTGCACGACATCTACAACGGAATGGGAACACCCGGCGGTATGGGCGGATTTGTCTACACGCGAGACTCGATTTACGCGCCGACCAATCCAAATTCCGAATGCGCCTCGTGCCACCAGCCTGAATCTTGGATTCCAACGCCGTTCAGCCGGATGCAGGGTCCGCAGGATTCCGGGTACCCGTCCATCGCTGCTGTCCACGGCGTATCGTGTGATGTCTGCCACAAGGTCGCCGACGTGGACGTGTCTAAAATAAACTTCCCCGGCATTTTTCCAGGCGCCGTCACTTTCACTCGCCCGGCAGGAACACCTCCGCGCCAGGTGCAGTACGGGCTACTCGGCGATACCACGGTCAATCAAACGTTCATGATGCGTGCTTCCTATCAACCGCAGCTCATGGCGGAAGTCTGCGGGACGTGTCATCAAGATCGCAGCGACCCCAATGAGAACCACACGTACACCGGTCCGATCTCCGAACCGACCTACATCGAGTGGGCGGATTCTCCGTACAGCGATCCGCAGTCGCCGTTGTATGCAAACTGTGTCACCTGCCACATGCCGCCGACCGGTGATACGGAATTCTGCACGACGCAGAACCCGCCGCTCTCGCGCGACCCCAGCCTGATTCGTTCGCACGAAATCCGCGGCACGACGCAGCAATTCCTTGAAAATGCCGTCACGATGACAATGCAAACCGGCGTGGTCGGATCAAGCCTGAACGTGAGCATCACGCTCAATAACAACCTCACCGGCCACCATGTGCCCACCGGCGTCACCACACGCAACATGCTCCTCCTTGTCGAGGCCTGGCCCGACGGCGCAGACCCCATCGTGGATCTCCTGCCCTTCACGGGGATCCAGACGGTGCACCCGTTGGGAGGCCTCGGCAATCCTTCTCAAGGTTACTATGGCGGGCGCCCGGGCAAGCTTTACGCCAAGGTGCCGCACGATGCGGCCAACAACTATCCCGCCTTCTTCACCGACGCAACCGGAAATATCTTCGACAACCGACTGGCCGCGCTGGAGGTCGACTCCACTTCCTATTCGTTTACTTTGCCGCAGAATTCCGGCGACATCCGAGTTCGCGCGCGGCTTCTCTACCGACGCGCATGGCGGGCACTCGTTGATGCCAAACAGTGGACGCAAGATGGCCACGGCAATCCACTCGGTGATGTCCAACCACCGCACTACGGCTATCTCATGGAGCTTCAGGAAATCGTGATCCCGCATTGCACGGCCCCGGGCAATGGCGATGTCAATGGCGACTCAGTCACAAACGGCATGGATATTGCTGCCTTCGTAAATGTAATCCTGAACCAGCCGAATGGTCCCGCCACATCGTCATTCTGTGCCGCAAACATTCAACTTGACCAGGTAATTGACATCAACGATGTAAACCAGTTCGTAATGAATCTACTTGGCCTCTGAAATTGGTGCATGATGAACCGAGGTCGCATTATCGCAGTGTGCATCTCACCCGGTGGTATTCCCAAGACTCCGGTTCCGGAGGCGCACGTGGTTGCCACAGGGCTCGTGGGTGACGGCCATGAGCATGAGAAACATGTTCGCCCGCATCGAGCGGTGCTGATCCAAGATGTGGAGAAGCTCGAGGAATTGACGGGTGAAGGCTATGCACTTGCTCCGGGCATCCTCGGAGAAAACCTGACGGTGCGAGGTTTAGGTGTACAACGACTCTCACCCGGCACTCGCATTCGTTTCGAGGACGGTCCGCTGGTTGAGTTAAGCGAACCTCGCAGACCCTGCTATGTGCTTGATCAGATTGATCCGCGGCTGCAATCCGCAGTGGCCGGACGATGCGGCTATCTCGCTCGTGTCGTTGAACCCGGACGTGTCTTCGTTGGCCAGGGCATTGAGGTCATCGGAAGCATGGACGAAGGGAACGAGGTTGCTCCAGAACGATGACATGAGTCCGCGCAGCGCAACGACGGTCAACAATGGTCGTTACCGCGGAGACCCAGGCTTCTTGTTCCGCGCTACGACTCGCACGCTTCGAGTCCGCGGAGCCTTCGCCGACTCCGTAACGAGTTCGACGGTGACGACCGATTTCTTCTCGCACAAAGGAGCGCTCGTGCTGGATTCTGCGAGCAGTTCAGCAATGGTGGACGTTGCGAACGCCTGTTCGACCATGGCCATGGCGTCGTCAAGACGCCTATGTAGCGGACACAGATTCGTTCCGTGTGATGGGAGACCCAGTGGACATCGCCGAATACGCTGGGTGTCGTCGACAGCATTGATCACGTCGAGCACACTGATTCGTTTCGGAGCTCGCGCCAGCCGAAACCCGCCCCCGCGACCCGGAATGGAATGAACAAGCCCGGTCCTCGCCAGCGCCTGC
This sequence comes from Planctomycetota bacterium, assembly GCA_016235815.1. Classification (GTDB taxonomy): domain Bacteria; phylum Planctomycetota; class Phycisphaerae; order UBA1845; family UTPLA1; genus JACRIM01. The sequence continues at coordinate 20,914 of JACRIM010000014.1, read as the reverse complement.
AGCACTTTGGACAGATAGTCCGCGGGCACCTTGGTGGTTTCCGAAATTTGCCGTGTTGTGAGCGCCTGATCCGGTTGACTGGCCAGCCAAACCACCGCCCTCAAGGCATACTCCGCTGTTTGAGACGTCATGACTGCTCCTGAATCCTGATTGCCCGCCGCGCGTCACCACGCCGGGCACACCGATGTATCTGGACCTTGACATCCAGTTTAGTCGGGCTATTCTGTATGTCAACCTGGATGTCTGAGTCCACTTTAATCCCGAGGCGAATACTGCGTCGCCTCCGCCCACGAATCGGAGATGCAACCATGCAACACAAACGTCTTTGGATCGCCTTCGCCGCCGTCATCACCTGTTCCTTCGCCGTGCTTGGGTATTACGGTCTCGAGATCTATCGCCAGGCGCCCCCGATCCCCCATGTCGTGCGCACTACGGATGGCGTCGCCCTGTTTACCGGTGCGGACATTCGTGACGGGCAAAATGTATGGCAATCGATGGGTGGCCAGGAAGTGGGAAGCATCTGGGGACATGGAGCCTACGTTGCCCCGGACTGGTCGGCGGACTGGCTACATCGGGAATCGTCGTGGCTCTTGGATCACTGGGCCAAGGCCGATCACAACGCAGACTTCAAGAGTCTGCCCTTGGAATCCCAGGCAGCACTCAAGCAACGATTACAAACCGAGCTTCGTACCAATACCTTTGATCCAAAGTCCGGCGACCTGATCGTCTCACCGGTACGAGCCAAAGCAATCGAAGCTGTCGGGAAACATTATGCCTCGCTCTTCGGCACCGACCCCGCCCTAAACAACTTACGCAACGCTTACGCCATTCCGGAAGGGACCATTCGCACTCCGGATCGTCAGGCGAAGCTCAACACATTCTTCTTCTGGACCTCGTGGGCATGCGCAACCCATCGCCCCGGAATGGAGATTACCTACACAAACAACTGGCCCTCCGAAAGTCTCATCGGGAATCGACCGACCGGTTCCATCATCGTCTGGTCGGTCATCAGCTTCGTCGTCCTATTGGCGGGTATCGCCCTGCTGGCCTCGTACTTTGCCGTACAGAGTTCGCACAACGAGACATCTCATGATTTGCCGTCCCATGATCCGTTGCTGGCCCTAAACCCGACGCCGTCCATGACGGCGACGCTCAAATACTTCTGGATCGTCGCGGCATTAATCGTTGTTCAAGTCGGCCTGGGTGCGGTGACGGCGCATTACGGGGTTGAGGGTTCAGGGTTCTACGGTTTCCCCCTTGCAAAATACCTTCCCGCCGCCGTGACGAGAACATGGCACACGCAAATCGCCATCTTCTGGATCGCAACGGCCTGGCTGGCAACAGGCCTCTTCATGGCGCCCGCCGTCTCGGGATACGAGCCAAAGTTTCAGCGCCTCGGCGTGAACGTGTTGTTCGTGTGTCTACTGATAATCGTCGTGGGGTCCTTGGTTGGCCAGTGGCTCGGCGTCCAGCAGCGGCTGGGGCTGGTGGCGAATTTCTGGTTCGGCCATCAGGGGCTGGAATATGTCGATCTGGGTCGCTTCTGGCAACTGTTCCTCTTTGTCGGCTTGTTTTTGTGGCTCTTCCTCATGGGCCGCGCCATGTGGCCCGTGCTTCGGAAACCCGGTGAAAACAGGGCATTGCTGACGTTGTTTTTCATTGCTTCGACCGCGATTGCATTGTTTTACGGTGCGGGATTGATGTGGGGCCGACAAACCAACCTGGCCGTCATCGAGTATTGGCGCTGGTGGGTCGTCCACTTGTGGGTGGAGGGTTTCTTCGAGGTTTTCGCGACCGTGGCCATCGCGTTTCTCTTCACAAGAATGGGATTGCTTCGCCCGCGTACGGCGGCTGCGGCCGTGCTGTTCTCTAGCACGATCTTCCTGACCGGCGGGATCATCGGCACGTTCCACCATTTGTACTTCACGGGGACGCCGACCGTGATACTTGCCCTGGGCGCGACGTTTAGCGCGCTTGAAGTCGTGCCGCTTGTGCTCATCGGCTTTGAAGCATACGAGAACCTGACCCTGAGCCGTGCAAAACCGTGGATCGCGGCGTATCGTTGGCCGATCTACTTTTTCGTCGCCGTCGCGTTCTGGAACATGGTCGGTGCAGGCCTATTCGGATTCCTCATCAATCCGCCGATTGCGCTGTACTTCATGCAGGGATTGAATACGACGCCCGTTCATGGCCACACAGCCCTCTTCGGCGTCTACGGAATGCTCGGCATCGGCATGATGCTCTTCTGCCTCAAGGGACTTGCGACTCACAACGTCTGGCGCACCAGGGTGCTGGCTTATTCATTTTGGTCCATCAACATCGGCCTTGCGCTGATGGTCCTGTTGAGTCTGCTGCCGGTGGGGCTTCTCCAGACATGGGCGAGCGTTGAGCACGGACTTTGGTATGCCCGATCGGCCGAGTTTCTCCAAACCCCAACAATGGAAACACTTCGCTGGTTGCGAATTGTCGGCGATACGATCTTCGCCACCGGAGTCATTGCGCTGGGTTGGTTCATCCTTGGCCTGTATACGGGATGGTCTATTCGAAAGGAGCAGGAACTTACACTCGAATCCGTTCCAAGTATGGCGTAATCGGGGATAGCATATGGATCGCCTCAATTTGATGTCTCGGCCATTGTGTGCCTTGACGATTGTGATAACGCAGATTCTCAAGACGGACGCTGAACCGAATGCCCTTCTCACGCAGCGGGCGCTTCGTCGTGTTGGAGTGACCGTTGGATGACACACGAATTGCCCGTAGGTACCGAACGAATGCATCGGGGACGATCTCGTGAGCGCACGTCGCACCGCGACGAGAACCTACGAAATTGATGAGGTGCTGCGTGGCGGCGCGGTACCGCCTGATGGTGGCAAGCGATGTGTGCCGACCGAACTCGTGGTGGTCCAACCATTGTCGGACTAAGTCATTGATCGTGATTGGGGAAAACGAGAACAGAGTTGGCCGCGCCGATACGAGTTGTGAGTTAATCTCAGCCGCCACTCGTCGGGCGGAGTCAAGGTCGGCTCCGATCCGGTTCCGCCGGACCACGCCGCGCTTAGGGTAGTAAAGCCACCAGGCACGATGATGACGATAGAGCGACACCTGTCCGACGCGGAATCTCCCGCGCGGCTTCTTGAGCGTTAGTATTTTCACTTGGAAAACCTCCGGCGCACAAAGCGTGCACCAACTGTGCACCAAAAGGTTCGGAACTGATGATCGAAAGTTGAGCCAACTGACGGCCAAATCGGTACTTACCGATTTGCGCCAGGAATGAAGAACGGAGAGGGAGGGATTCGAACCCCCGGTGCCGTTTCCAGCACTGCGGTTTTCAAGACCGCCGCCTTAAGCCACTCGGCCACCTCTCCTGAGGCTCCCTATTCTATTCGCCCGTTCCGCCGCGGCAATACGAGCCGCACGCGCCGTTCGAAGATTCGCCGTGGAGAACACGCGGTCGCTCCGGCATTGCGAAATCACTTATTAACCACGGCGATCGACGTCTTGTACTCACCTCCTTGGGAAGATTCATCCCGCCTTCGCCGGATTCGTCGGCCAAAACGCAAACGCCACCGCCGCCACAATCAGCCCGAAAGCCACGACATGATTCCAGCGCATCGTCTCACGCAAATAGAGAAAGCAAAACCCCGAGAACACCACAATGCTGATCACCTCCTGCATGATCTTCAGCTCGGTCGCCGTCCAGCGGCCGTGGCCCCAGCGATTGGCGGGGACCTGCAGGCAGTATTCAAAAAACGCAATGCCCCAACTGATCAGCACCACCTTCCACAGGTCTGTGCTCTTGTGACGCAGATGGCCATACCATGCGATGGTCATGAAGAGATTACTGGCGATGAGAAGGAGGACGGTTTGCATGGGCGCAGCGTAGCATTGCGCCAGTGCCCCTTGCAAATGGTGGTGTCTAAAGACCCGGGCAAACCGACAATCGCAAGATCCCGAAGGCAATGAGTGTAGTCAGCGTGCCGGCGATGACCGTCGCGCCCGCAACGCCGGCCGAGCGCCGCGCCAGCGGCGAGAGAAGCGTCATACCGACGTGTCGGCGTGCGATACGGGCTGCGGCAATCAGGCTGACGATCGCAAGCAGGATTCCGATGAATTGACAGATCAGCGTTCCGGCCAGACTTGGGCCGAGGTCGCGCGGATGCCCGAGATTAGCCAACGAAACAACAAGCCCAAGAAGCGTGCATACGAATCCGGTTGCAAGCGAAAACGCGGCCGCCAGGTGGAAAAACGTCACCGCCTCGTGCGCCGCGGGGCATGGCATCGGCGGGCGAACGGTCCAGAGCACTGCGTCAAGGATCCCGGCCCAACCATAAATAACAGCGAGCAACAGGAGTGGAACAGTAAGAACCAGAAGGACGCCGAGCTGTTCGACGGCCGCAAGCGACATGCCGCGCTCGGTAAGCGAAATGACAACCGCCCACATTGCAAGCAATCCGATAATCGCAGCGAGCGCGATCTGGATATGTCGGTCCCTGTGATAGGGTACGGAACCCGCCTCCGCGAAGTGCTTCTTCATTTCCCCTTCTCCTGGCCACGCCGACGTTCGCGCGGCCGAAGGGCTATCGGTTCAGCGAGAATGCTCGTTCAGGAATACTGAGAACGAGGATTCGCGACGGCTGATAACCGAAACGGCCTGTCGTCATGAACCGGAGAATAAAGAACGCGGATGCGTAAAAACAAAGGCGGCCTGCCGTCGGAGTTCCGTCTACGAGCAGGCAGACCGCGCCTTATTCACTTCGCAATCGAAGCCGATTGCGCTGGATCGTGGTTGTCGCGACGACCAACAGTCCGTAGGTCGCCGCGAACTCAACCTAACCCATGATGCACCGAATTCCAGGGAAAATGCGCCCGGGGCAGTGTCTCACACGCAGCGATTCCGGACTTACAAGAATGGGGAGTCGCGCAACCTCACATCAGTCAACGAGTAATGCCGCGCGCAAGAATTGCTGGGTTTTCGTAAATTCTCCGGTCACCCTGTAAAATCACAAGCTGGCCGCCGTACGCCGGCAGTCAAATCAACAGACTTTCCACGAACTGCACAAGGATTTCACAGGTTGTTAAGAAGGTTCCCGAGCGGCATAGTGGTCAGATAGGAGCACGGCGTTGGCGGCCCGAAACACATTTCCTGCGACAAGACGACTCAGTGGTCGATCCGCCTTTGCCCGCGTCTTTGCAAAGCGTCAAACCGCCTCAAACCAGCGCATGGTTGTCTATGCCGCGGCCAATGTGCGGGCCTATTCGCGCGTCGGTCTTTCGGTGAGCCGCAAGCTCGGGTCGGCCGTAGTGCGAAATCGCGTGAAACGGCTGCTCCGCGAGGCATTCCGCATGGAACAATCCAATATTCCGGGCGGATGCGATTTCGTCGTCGTCGCTAGAACGGCCGGCGATTGGGAACTGACCGGCGTGCGTCAGTCTCTGGTTGATGCTGCTCGGCGTGCTGCCGCGCGAGCAAAGTCAGTTTCGTAGTGCGCTTTCCGCAATCTTCGCGCGAATGTCCGCCGAATCCCGCGCCATGTCACTCAGGCTGACCCGCTTCATCTTGTTTCGCCGCAGACGTACGCGCACTGCTTCGATCGCATAGCCCAGCACACGCACGTGGTAATACGCAAGCAGGATCGGAAACGTCGCAATCGTCTGTGCAACGTTCTTCCCTTTCCGCCACACGTCATTGTAGAAAAGTGCCGCGCATGCCCCCGCAAAGAAAAACAACGGCACGAATCCCAGCCGCACATCCCACGCCATGAACGGCAGCGTCACATACGTCAGAACGAACGGCAGGATATCAATCCGTATAGGCAGACGATACTTGTACACAAGGTGCGCCGCCGACCCGCCGCCGATATAGGCCTGTCGCATGAGCGAGCGACCGGTGTAATAGTGCTCGTGCAGCACGACCGCGTCTTGCGCAGCGCGCTGCCGATAGCCAAGGGCGCGAAGGATCAGATAAATATGTTCTTCGTCGCAACCGCCGGACGTGGCCGTATCGGGCACCCCGACGGCCGTCATCGCCTGAAACCGTCGATCCTCATCCCAGCCGATGTGCAACATCTCGGCCCGCCGCACCGCCATGTTGCAACCGACGAGCCGCCCCGGGTCGCCGTCGCCGGGAATCCGATTGCCGCCGCGATGGGTGAGTTCAAAGACATTGCGGACCGGCGGATCCGTGATGCGTCCGACGATGGCGGCGATGTCCGGCGAATCGAAGGCGCGGTTGATCTTCTCCAGCCAATCGGGCCGGGCAATGCAGTCGCTGTCAATGAACGCAAGGATGGCGCCCTTGGACTCGCGCACGCCGCGGTTGCGACTGTGATTCGCCCCGGAATTGGTCTCGTTCTTGTACCAGCGAAAGTCAACCGTCGGATGCGCCGGGCCGAACTCATCAAGGAATTCGGCCGTGCCGTCGGTCGAGCAATCGTCGACAACAATAACTTCGTACCGCGGATAGTTCTGCCTGCAAAGCGACTCGAGGCAGGCGGCGAGCTTCTCGCGCCGATTAAACGATGGAATGATCACGGAGATGAGCGGCGTCGACGGTTCGGGCATCGCGGCACGGGCTTCTTTTCTGCTGCGGGCGTCCTTGTTACGCCAACAGCTTACGGGCGCGCATCCACGACTTCAATCGCCCCGGCAGCACGATGCGCAGCAACCCATGTTTGATCTGAAACAAAATCGGCACGTTCGTCAGTAACCATGCCGACGCCGCTGCCACGGCCGCATAATTTCGAATCCGATACTCCGGCGGGCAGGCTGCCGCCACAAACCGCAACCGATCCATGACATTGCGAATGCTCCGGCGCGAAAAAAGCAGGTGCAGCGCCTCACCGAATCCGACCGGCGTCGCCAAATCCCCTTCGCGCCCGGTGATCGTCGTGTTGACGCGCACCACGGCTTCGTAAGAAAACGCAAGTCGAAAGCCGGCCCGCGCCGCGCGCATGGAGAATTCATAATCCGCGGCATAGTGCGGCAGCCGTCGCGCATCCACATTGCCTATTTTCTGAAACACCTCCACCGGCACCAGCATCCCACGCCCGGACAGCGTGGTGACGTCCGTCGTGTCGATCGCGCCCGCCTCCACCGGCAGCTGCGCTGACGACACACTCGCCCAATCCCAGCGCACACCGCTGTCCACAACCACCGGCGGGGTATCCATGCTGACATTCAGCGACCCGACCAGCACACGCCCATGCCGCTCGGAACACGCCACGAGCTTCTGCAAATAATCGGTGCCGACCTCTGTGTCGTTATTCAGGAACAGAATGAAATCACCGGCACCTGCAACCTCTAGCGCCGCGTCCACCCCGAGTGCCGTCGCGCCCGTCCACCACAGCGAGTCATCGCCCCGCACCACCGTCACCTGCGGAAACGCCGCCGCAATCCGCTCCGGCGTGCCGTCGGTCGATCCACCATCCACCACAAACACGCCGCATTCAACGCCCGTCTGCCGGGTCAGCCCCGCCAGGCATCGAAGCGTCTCCTCGACGTGGTTGTGTACGGGTATGACGGCGAAGACCTGCATCGCGATGTCTCTCGGTCGAACGATCCGCCCCGATTGCAATTGGTATCGCCGCCGCCGTGATCAGTGCAGCCGTATCATTCGTGGCCGCCGAAGGATGCGCCAACGAAAGTGTCCCCGATATGCCGTTCCGCGCGGCACCAACAGCAGCACACCGGTCTCCTCATTAATCAGGTATACGTCGTGCGAATCGGCAAACGGGCCCCATAGCATTTTGAGCGTTAGGCCCTTCTGGATGAAGCGATCGGGGTTTGCGGCAATGTCCGGGTGCGTTCGCGGAATCAGCGTCGGGTTGTCGTCGCCGGGGATGCATCGCATGTCGTCGCAGATGATCACATCCCGCTCGACGCCCTTGCGTGCCCGAAGCGTGGCCAGTTCATCGGGCAAGGGGAACTCCCCCACGTCGCCGGCCGCGTGATCCGGAAAATGGGCGTCCAGCCAAAAAAGTGCCGGTCCCTCCACCTGCGCCGCCATTTGCCGGATGAATTCGCGCGAATCGCCAAGGGACAAACACACATTGGTATTGGTAAACCGCCGTTGGGCCTTCTCGATGCATTCGCGGGCGATATCACACGAAAATACACGGCTGAACCCGTAGTGCAGCGCCACCGCAATCCCGTCCCCGTCGAGAATGCCTGTCTCCACAAAGGCCCGCAGTCCGCAGCGTTGAATCAGCTGCGGCATATTGACGCAGTTCACAAGCCGATGGGTTACGACGCCGGGGACTCCCACGTGAGATGCTCCATGAAAGACCGGGTCAATCTAGTGGATCAAACGAAGCGCTGCAATGTTGAGGCTCGGCAATGCGGCACGGCAGTATTGAAAATCGCGATGACGACAATACGCCGAGTGCGCGGCGATCCACCCCGTTGGGCAACGGCGACCAGGGACAATCTGCGCGACGCGCAGCGTCTCAAGAGGACGAAGCGTGGACGATCCCCAACGCTCTACCTCGCTCGCGCCTGGCCCGCAGATTTTTTTTTATTTTCCCCGGATCTTTATTGCGTTGCCTTGAGCGGTCGATAACATCCTCCATCGGCCGTCGAGGCGAACGGAATTGCAAGCTGCGGCATTCCGATGCGAGCAGCCGGTGAGGTCAAGGCGGACCTCAACGACTGGAAAGGACCGGACTGGATCTCGGCCCTGCTATCGGAATCGTCCAGCGGCTGGCGGCCATTATTTCAACTGTTCTCGCGTGAAAGTCGCATCCCCCGGGGGTGCGACTTTTTCGCTATCAAGGACGCTACGCTGTACGGGCTTGCCGCTGCTTCGTATCATCCAGCATCATGCGTGCCCTCGTAGTCGATTCCGGCAAACTCTCCCTCCGCGACGAACCAACGCCGACCGCATCGGCGGGTGAAGTCCTCATCAAAGTCTCCCTCGCCGGCATCTGCGCGACCGATCTCGAAATCCTCAAAGGCTACGGCGGTTTCAAAGGCATCCTCGGACACGAATTCGTCGGCGTCGTCACCATCGGGCCTGATGCGCTCATAAACAAACGAGTCGTCGGCGAGATCAACTGCGTCTGCGGCCGATGCGACATGTGTACCAGCGGCCTGTCGAGTCACTGTCGACGGCGCACGGTCCTCGGCATTCAGGGTCGGCCCGGCGTCTTCGCGGAGTTCGTCACCCTGCCCGAGCGAAACTGCCATCTCGTCCCCGACGGCGTGACCGACGCCGAAGCCGTCTTCACCGAACCGCTTGCTGCCGCTTACCAAGTGCTGCGGCAGATCAAGCTCGAAACCAAGACCAGCATCGCCGTCATCGGAACGGGCCGCCTCGGCTTGCTCGTGGCGCAGGTTCTGGCCCAATTCCCCTGCCGCCTAACCGCCGTCGGTCGCAATCCGAGGACGCTGGACCTGCTCGATCGCAAGCGCATTCGCACCTCCAACGTCACCGAGTTCTCTCATTGGGGCGAGCAGGACGTCGTCATCGAATGCACCGGCTCGCCCGAGGGGTTGCCGCTGGCCATGCGAATGGTCCGCCCCAAAGGCACCATCATCCTCAAGACGACGTGCGCGACGCCGACACCCGCCGACTTGACACCACTGGTCGTGAATGAGATCTCACTGCTCGGCAGCCGATGCGGGCCATTCAGCGACGCGCTCGGGGCACTGGCGCGAAAACAGGTCGACGTTCAATCGATGATCTCCAAACAAATGCCCCTCAGCGAAGGCGTTGCCGCGATGTCACTCGCCGCCGACCCAAACCACATCAAGATTCTCCTCGCGTGCAACACATGAACGGGCCGCACCTCGTCGATCTTCAGATCGAGAAATTCCACGATACAGAGTTGCTGCGTTTTGATGCGCTTCAAAAAATACCGGGGTTTGTACACATCGTCACCACGCGCCCCTGGAACATGGCCACCCATCGCGGTCCGCAACACGAACTGGCGGTTTCGCGTCGTCGACAACTCTGCGAGCACATCGGCCTTTCGTTCGACAAGCTTACTGCCGCCGATCAAGTGCACAGCCCGCATGTCCTCCGCGTGCGCGCAGAGGATGCCGGCGCGGGCCGCGCCTCCCGCGACACGGCGATCAAATTCACCGATGGTTTGGTCTGCGACGTGCCGGGAGTCCCGCTGATTCAGTTCTCGGCGGATTGCCCATTGATCCTCGCGGTGGACCCGCGCCATCGCTCATTCGGCACGGCCCACGCGAGCTGGCGGGGAACCGTCACGCAGATCGCCGAAGAAATGCTGCGACAAATGACTCGCGAGTTTGGCACGAAACCCGACGAACTGATCGTGGCCATGTGCCCCTGCGCAGGCCCCGTCGAATATGAAGTGGGCGAAGATGTTCGCCGCATCGCCGCCGCCCGGCTCGGCGACGTGGATCGCTTCTTTCCCATGCGCGACGGCCGCATCTACTTCAACATGCGCACCGCGAACGCCGCGCAGCTCATCGGAATGGGCGTGAATCCGGATCGAATCTTCATCGCGAATCACTCGACTATGGCCGACCCACGTTTCTATTCCCACCGCCGCGACGGCGCGGACACTGGCCGCTTCGCGATCATCGCGGGTTTTCAACGTTGATGACGTAGAAAAGAGGCGTACTCGCTACGCCCCCTGCGATGCAGCGGCCGCAGGAAACGTCTCGACTGGCTGACGCTCGCTCGCCTCCGGCATCAGCCGAACCGAGAGAAAGGTGACCACGAGCAAAAATGCGTCGAGCCCGATCGTCTTCCATCCAGCGGCCGTGCTGCCATCCTTGCCGAAACAGCCGCAGCTGATGTGCAGCCCCTTATAAAGCGCCGCATAAGCGACCGCGCCGATGAACATGACCAGCATTCCGCTGATGACCCATGCACCGGCTCGGCGCGTCGCGGGAATCAGCAGGGCGATGGCCGCGGCAAGTTCCCACCACGGCAGAATAATTGCGACCAGATTCGCATACGCGTCGGGCAGGATGCGAAAGTTGGTGACGTCCATCGCGAATTGTCGCGGCTCCCAGATTTTCTCGAGCGACGCGTAGAGAAACACACCGGCGACGCCAAGGGCGCACACATGTGAAACAATTGCCAGTTGTTGCTTCGTCATTAGTCCCCCTTCGCGACATACGACGCGAACATCGACATCTTCGAGTCAACTTCCTGCCACCCCTTCACATACACCGTCACGTCCTGATATTTGAAGTCGTTCTTCAACGCATCCGCAACGTGGTGGCTGGCCTCGCAATCGCCGCCGCCGCAATACACAATGATCTTCTCATTCGGCGGAACCTCGCGCACGATGCGATCGATGTTGGCGTAGATCGCGCTGGCCGGTATGTGAATCGCGCTGCGGAAGTGACCCTCCACCCACTCATGCTGCTCGCGAGCATCGACAAATCGGGCCGACCCGTTCTTCAGATGCAACAAAACATCCTCGGCCGTCAACGGACCTGCCGCAGGAGCAGCCGGTGCTGGTTCCACGGCATTGGCAACCGAGCCGGAACCTGCGCGCTTCGGTTCCACAGGCACAACTTTTGGAGTCGTAGCCGTATTTGTGACGGCTTCAGACCCATTGATACGCTCCGCTCTCATCCATGGCATCGACGTGGGCCGAATCGAATTAGTCGCCGCGCCGAGTGCACTGGCGATAACAAGAAGTGTGATGATCTGAGTCATGACCTTGTTCATGGAGTTCCTCCCGTCGGCTTGGTCGGCTGGTTCGGATTGGCCGGGTCGCGCGTCTCGGGCTGGCCAACGTTGATGGCCTCGCCCTTCGAAGGACCGGTGATCTTTGCCTCGCTGATGATGATCGAAATCATCGGCGACGACGTTGAATCCGTGCGCACCGTAATCACGTCCCCGCCTTTGCGGAGCGGATAGGTCTTCGGAATGTCCACCAGCAACTTAAACGCGAAACCCGGTCGCGTATCCTCGACCGTGGTCTTGATCATCGGGTTTGACGCCTTGACCTCCCAAATCTTGATCGGATTCGTCGAGTTGTTGACGATGGAAAACTGCCGCTGCAAATCGTTGGAGCGGTTTGGCGGAAGCGTCAGACGATTCGGGAAAACTTCGATGTCGGCCGACAGATAGGCGCTTACCGGCACCTCGAATCGCGGGTATTCCGCCAGTCCGGTCTCGAACGAAAGCGACGCCCCGAGCACACCGCCTTGAAGCGGCGGCACGAGTGACACAATCACCTCAAACTTCTTTCCCGGCTCAACGACTTTCAACTCGCCCTTGATGCCGGGGTTGTTGCTCTTGGGCGGCGAGAGGCTCGCCGGCGTCTTGGAATTGTTGATGATCGTCAGCGTCTGTGTCGCCGCCATTCCCTTCGGGTCCTGCAATGACACGCGACCGAATCCGACCGTCTTGGGCATGAAGGTCATCGGCTCCCACACTTCCCCCTTCATGATGAGCGTGATCGCCGCATCGGGTTGCGGGCAATTCGTCAGGATAGTCACGGTCTTACTGATATACCCGCTGAACTTGTCTGTGTTCACTTTGATCGGCAGTCGTCCCGTGCCGCCCGGCGCGACCACCTTGTCATACGCCCCGGCCGTTGTGCACCCGCAGCCCGGTCGGATCGCCAGAAGCTCCAACGGGCCGTTGCCGGTGTTCTTGTAGGTGAACTCGTGAAAGACATCCTTGCCGACCACAACCTTGGGGAACTCGTAGGCAAGCGTATCGAAGACGATCTTGGGAACTTCCCCCGGCTTCAGGACGACGGTTGGCGCCCCAGTGCCAACATCCTTGCCGCCGGGCTGCGAAGCCGCCGGTTGTGTCGCGGGCGGAACATTCCCGGCCGGCGCCTGGGCCGAAACGACGGCGGCATGATAAAGGAGCACTGCCGAAAGCAGCACCGATACTCTGATTCCCGAACAAACCATCATGGATTTCTCCAATAATCTCGCCGAAGGAGCGGACGTTCAGAAGGCCATTCCTGCTTGAAAAAGTATAACAGATGCACGCGCTCAAGGCTGTAACGGACGTGTAACGCGCAGACGCATTCGGCGGGCATCAACACAGTATCGATTAACCTTTATTCGCCCCCGAAATCTGTGGTATAATGACGCCTGTTCGGAAATGCTTCCTTCCTCCAAATCTGTCTCAGGAGGAGCGCCATGGCTCGTCTGAAACATTCGCGTTGGTTTCTATTGATCACAATAGCCCTCGTGCCGCTTGCAGGAACGTCATGCCCGTCGGACCTCACCTCGACGACGCCGTCCTCGGATCCTATTCCCGGCGAGCAAGGTCCACCCGGGCCGGCCGGGCCGCAAGGTCCGCAGGGGATTCAAGGCACTCCGGGCAGCATTGGTCCAGCCGGCCCTCAAGGTCCCGCCGGTGCAAACGCCAACGTCACGGCCGGATTGGGCATTCTCGTTGACGATGGCGAAGTCTCACTCGACACCACATTCACCGACATTCGCTATTGGTCGCAAACCGGCAATTCCGGCATGAACCCTGCCACACGATTTCTCGGCACAACCGACAACAACCCGCTGGACTTTCGCACCAACAATCGCCGCGCCTTGCGCCTTGCTTATACCGAACGGCTGGAGCCGGGCGCGCCCGACAAAACATTCCGCTCGAGTAACCTGTTCATGGGCACTCCCTCGAACCAGATCGATGCCGGCGTCGTCGGCTCGTGGGTCGCCGGTGGATATGAAATTCTTGAAAATGGTTCCGTCACATCGACGCGGGATAACAGAGTGTCGGCCGATTCCAGTTTCATCGGCGGGGGAATCGACAATAGGGTTGAATCGCGGCTGGACAATACGCTCATCGTGGGGAAGCAAAGCGCCATCGCGGCCGGAAACAATAACAACACCAGCGCCAGCAATTCGTTCATAGGCGCTGGCACGGGAAATCGAACCATGGGGAGTGGTTCGTTCGTCGGCGCCGGAAATTTCAATGTCGCCACCGGCGGGCTTTCCTTTATCGGCAGCGGCGACAATAACGACGCCACCGGAACGGACTCAACGGTCCCCGGCGGCCGCACAAACCTGGCCCAGGGCAATTACAGTTTCGCCGGAGGTTGGGAGGCCAAGGCCCTTCATGACGGTTCCTTCGTCTGGGCCGATGCTGGCGGCATCGATAACCCCTTCCCCACCATCGCGCCCAATCAGTTTTGCATCCGCGCGACCGGTGGCGTTCGAATTCAGAAAGGAAACGCTTACGGCACGTCGCTCACGTCCACGAGCGCGGCGCTCCACGTCGAAACATTCCTGGCCGACGGCGAAGGCGCATGGTTGCGAACCGCTGTTCCCATCAACAACGTGAACATTCCCGTGCTAAAGCTCCATCGGAATCCCAATGGAACCAACCGGTTCGTGGAAGGCATCAACTGGGATGGCGGCGCGACCGCCACGCGCAAGTTTCACATCGACGCCAACGGAACTTACAACGCCGGTGGCGATTTCGCCGAGGCCCTCCATGCCGTCGGCGGCAAGAGCCATTATGAACCGGGCGATGTGCTGATCCTCAGCCAGGACCACCCCGGCGGCATCGAAAAAAGTAGTCGAGCCGACGACAACAAAGTGGCCGGTGTCTATTCCACGCGCCCCGGCATGATCGGAATCTCCGGCAACGACGAAACCCTCATCAACGCCGACGACATCCCTGTCGCAATCACCGGTATCGTTCCCACGAAAGTGTCCGCTGAAAACGGCGCAATCCGCCCTGGCGACCTGCTGACAACATCCAACACCCCCGGACACGCCATGCGAGCCTCCCCTGTCCTTGTGAATGGGGTGGCTGTTTTTGGCGCCGGCACGATCCTCGGCAAGGCACTGGACCCGCTTCCCAAAGGCTCGGGCACCATCCGAGTCTTGATTACACTGAAATAAGTTGTTCTGATTCGGAATTCACCCCGGCGACGGGCTATCATGCAGTGAGAGTCCCTCCACTTCTCGCCGGGTGTTTTTGGGATGAGGAAGTTAACGCCACGTCTTGTCGTTCTGTTGCTCGCTGTTTTCGCTGTTTCAGCGGGGCAGACGTGCGACGTCACCCTTGATCTGGCGGGAGGCACGTATCCGCTTCCGGCCGGACCTTTCGGTTTCACGACCTCGCCATTGTCGTCCGCCGGCTTCGTCGTTTTCCCGGTCTATCCAACGCCCAATCATAATCCACCGGTCTTCCTCGGCGCGATCGGCGCGCAGACCGCACAGGGAAGTACCTCACAAAACCCGAGTGCGCCTGTGATCCCGCCGGCCCCTTAATGCACAAGGAATACGCTTAACCCGCCGTTGGCATCGCGGCCTCTCGAAACAGCACCAGGCTGCTCGTGAACCCGTGAATAAACGTCCGCTTGCCGACCGGCCCGATCTCGCCCGCCGCGAAAAAACCCGCCACCGCGCAACCCCGCGCCGCCTCATTCACAACCGCGATGTCATGATTCGGCGAGCCGAACATCCGCCGTCCGCGCCCATTGCAGGTAAACAGCAATCCGCCCGTCGGCGGACCGGTCATGCTCGCGACCTTGCCCGTCAAAAGACGCCGCATTTCCTCATCCGCCGATTTGCCGTCGCGCACATGAAACTGAATCGTCTGCCCCGGCCGCACCATCGCATTCACCGCAAGCCCCGTCTCCTGAACGACACCCATGAGATTGCGCACAAGGAAATCGCCCTGCTCGAATTTGCCGAGGTGCTCGTCGACGACATTGCCGACCTGCAAACCCTGCTGCATCAGCTCCTGATCGTGCGGTGCAGCCTTGTTAAACACGCCGCGCAGCACATCCAGCGCCGGCTTTCCCCGAAGCTCGTAGATCACATTCTGATCGGCCTTGGTAATGACAAAAGGATCGCCGATCGGACGACATCCCTGCGACACCACGGTGTCGATCACCAAAGGACCGGACATCGACACACCGACCAACCCCTGTCGCAGCACCTGATCATTCAGAAACAATCGATTCTGATTCGGCCCGCTCGCGCCACTCGCCATGCCGCCGACAATCGTGCTGCCCGGAAAGGCCTTGTCCAATTCCCCGAGGCACGACTCCGCATCGATTGAAAATGGCTCCGGCAACACCACGAACCCCGGCTTCTCCGACGGATTCACGCCGAGATGTTCCTGCCACACCTCCACACCGTCGAAATCGTTGACATCATTCTGATCGATCACGAACGGAAGCACGCGCACGCCCGGCATCTTCGCGCCCCACACCACCAACCCCGGCGCTTCCTCCACTTCGCGATCCGGGCCGATGATGCCGCCACCCGTGCAACCGATCAGATTGCGGCAATTGAGTTTCCCCCAAACCCCATCCAGAACATCCTCAAACTCAGGACCATAGTGATGCGAGACAAACATGATCGCCAAATCCGGCGAAAAGTCCGCCAACGGCGCACAAGCCTCGTGGACCGCCGCCCCCGTGTGTGGATTCGTGCTCAACCCAGATTTGAATTGCATGCTCACCGTGACTCTCCCCGAGCGCCGAATAGTGGTACCTCTTTATAGCATAGCACGCAGGGCCTCTCGATCCGGCATCGCCGAAGGGTCGCTGGTTATCCTATTTTGCTAACCTGCCCTCCCATTGACGATCCCCTGCCACATAGGCAGCCTCGTTCGTTCCTCCACAACCCGCCCTGCCGCTTTGGCGTACCGGCAAATCGCGGATTACACTACACATCTTTGTCTAACTACAGCATTGACAATATCTTACATCAAGTCCCCCGCATTTCTGACCCACTGGCACGCCCCTTGCTCAGGGATAGCCGTTCGACCGCGCGGATTCCCCGCCCGGCCCACCGGTTTTTGACCATGCTGGATACGACCAGAGCAAACCTGTTGATCGCCGACGCCGGCCCCAGCCCCTGGGCACAGGGTCTCGCCCGCGCACTTCAACCGCTTCCGGTCGACCTGCATTGGACACACACCGATCGCGACGTGATCAACATCATCACCACGACCGGCGTCCACGTCGCCATTGTGGATGACCAGCTCCCCGGCGGCGGCCTCCGCGTGCTGAAGCGCGTGCGCCAGCTCGGCTGGACAAAGCCGTGCCTCATTATCTGCGACCACGCCGACCCTCGCATGTTGCGAGATGCCCTCGCCCTCGATGTCTTCAGCGTAATCGCCCCCATCGCCGAGCGTGATGTCCTCACGCCGATGGTGCTCAAAGTCTTCAAGCAGGTCTATCAGATGAACTGGGCTGATGCTTCGGCCTTTAACTGATATTTGGATTATCCGATTCGATTCGGAAAGGAGTAATGGAGATGGCTGTGACGAAAGTGAAAGTTCGACCCCTCGGTGACAAGGTCCTCATCAAGCGACTGGAGGCCGAATCCGTGACCGCCGGCGGCATCGTGCTGCCCGACTCGGCCAAGGAGAAGCCCAAGCGCGGCCGCATTCAGGCCGTCGGCGAAGGCAAAATGCTGGACACCGGCGAGCGCGCCAAGCTGACGGTCAAGAAGGGCGATGAAGTCCTCTTCACCAGCTATGCCGGCACCGAGATCAAGCTCGACGGCGAAGAGTTCATTATCATGGACGAATCCGACATCCTGGCCGTCCTTGAGTAGGATGCGCCGTCGGCTCTGTCCGGCGAGTTACGAGTCGCGAGCGATGTCGCCTCGATACCCGGAACTCACTGCTCGACACTCGTAATTCGAAAGCCACGATCATGACGCCCAAACTGTTTGAAACGGCACTCGACGAAGCCATCAAGTTCGGCCCTGCGGCGAGGCTCGTGCTGACCTTCCCCGGAAACGAGGATGCCATGCACCTGCACCCGCTGGCCTACACCAAGATCGAGGCCTGCGGCTTCCGTGTCGAAATCCGCGTCTCGAAATACGACGACGCCGAAGTCGTGGACGACGTCATCTTCGTCGACGCCACCTCCGTCGAAACCGTCGAGCTGCAGGTCAAACAAAAAGGCGGCGTCTGGCACGATGAACCCTTCCAGGGCATCGGCGACGAAGAGGAACAGTGAAGGGATTGAATCACTGACCCGCAAATCGCGCTCAGTGATATACGGATAAATCAACCGCCGGGTTTGCTCGGCGCGAAGAATTGAAACTCATGTAACCGCCGAGCTTGCTCGGCGTGGAGAGTTGAAATCGCCGAGCCCGCTCGGCAAAAGCCCCGAAAGGGGCGAAAGCCAATAGCCGAGGGCGAAAGCCCTCGGACGATCGCAAATAAAGGCAAAAGCCCCGTAGGGGCGAAAGAAGCTTGCAACGAAAGTACGCAGCCCCGAATGGGGCGAAGGATCGTAGCCACGGGCGCAAGCCCGTGGAAAAAAGGGCGGCGAAGAATAAAGCCCCGGCAGGGGCGACGGAGCCGACCGAAACGAAGCGCAATATCAGAAACGAAAATAAACGGAGAACAGAAAATGGCTGCAAAAAAAATCGCATTCGACATGGAGGCCCGTGAGGCCATCCGCGTGGGCGTCACCACCCTCGCCCGCGCCGTCAAAGTCACCCTCGGCCCCTGCGGCCGAAACGTCGTCCTCGAGAAATCCTTCGGCTCGCCGACCGTCACCAAAGACGGCGTCACCGTCGCCAAGGAAATCGAACTCGACGACCCCTACGCCAACATGGGCGCCCAAATGGTCAAGGAAGTCGCCAGCAAGACCAGCACCGACGCCGGCGACGGAACCACCACCGCCACCGTCTACGTCGAGGCCATCTTCAACGAAGGCCTGAAGAACGTCGCCGCCGGCGCAAACCCGATGGAGCTGAAGCGCGGCATCGACATCGGCGTCGAAGCCATCGTCGAAGAGTACAAGCGCATGAGCAAGCCCGTGAAGGAAAACAAGCAGATCGCCCAGGTCGGCACCTGCGCCGCCAATCACGAAGGCGACATCGGCAAGAAGATCGCCGACGCCATGGACAAGGTCGGCAAGGATGGCGTCATCACCGTCGAAGAGGGCCAGGCCCTGGAGACCACCGTCGACGTCGTCGAAGGCCTCCAGTTCGACAAGGGCTTCACCTCGCCGCACTTCGTCACCGACCCGGCCGCGATGGAAGTCCGCCTCGACAAGCCCTACATCCTCATCAATGAGAAGAAGATCTCCTCGATCAAGGACCTCATCCCGCTGCTCGAGAAGATCGCCAAGTCCGGCCGCCCCCTGCTCATCATCGCCGAAGATGTCGATGGCGAAGCACTCGCCACCCTCGTCGTGAACAAGCTCCGCGGCACGCTGCAGTGCTGCGCCGTCAAGGCCCCCGGCTTCGGCGACCGACGCAAGGCCATGCTCGAAGACATTGCCATCATGACCGGCGGCAAGGCCATCTTCGAAGACCTCGGCATCACGCTCGAATCCCTCGACCTCAAGGACCTCGGCTCCGCCAAGCGCGTCGTCGTCGATAAGGACAACACCACCATCATCGAAGGCGCCGGCACCACGGCCGACATCAAGGGCCGCATCGAGCAGATCAAGAACGAGATCAACAAGACCACCAGCGACTACGACAAGGAGAAGCTCGAGGAACGCCTCGCCAAGCTCTCCGGCGGCGTGGCTCAGATCAAGGTCGGCGCAGCCACCGAAGTCGAGATGAAGGAGAAGAAGGCCCGCGTCGAAGACGCCCTGCACGCCTGCCGTGCGGCCGTCGAAGAGGGCATCCTCCCCGGCGGCGGCGTCGCTCCCCTGCGAGCCTTGGCGGCCGTCCTGGATAAGGAAGAGAAGAAGCTCAAGGGCGACCAGAAGACCGGCGTCGACATCGTTCGCCGCGCCCTGTGGGCACCCATCAAGGCGATTGCGGAAAACGCCGGCATCGACGGCAGCATCGTCGCCCAAAAGGTGTTCGAGGCCAAGGACCCGAGCTTCGGCTACAACGCCCTCACCGCTGAATACGGCAACATGGTCGACATGGGCGTCATCGTCCCAACCAAGGTCGAGCGCATCGCGTTGCAGAATGCAGCGAGCGTGGCGACGCTCCTGCTCACGACGGACGCGGTAATCAGCGAAATCAAGGAAGACAAGCCCAAGGCCCCGGGCGGACGGGGTGGGATGGGAATGTAATGAACGCGTTCGCAAGAACTGAATAGAAATCAACGAAGCCCCGGAGCGGTCGATGTGATCGCTCCGGGGCTTTATTAGTACCGGCGAAGCTCGAACACAGTACCTAACGCACACTATGAGGATTTCAATGACACAAAAGAAAGCGAAGGTAACGTTTTATCAATGTCAGCAGGACAGCCACGCCTTCGAGGCTTCAGATGAGAAAAGGAATCATATTTGCGCGACCCTTCACTTTGCCCTCGAAGTGGGCGGCGAGAATCACAATGGGATGAGTGTGGACATTTCGCATCCATATGGCACAAACTATGATGAGGAGATTGAGGTCGGCAAGATTCAAGGGCCGTATAAAGGGCCGTGGGATCACGCTGCATTTGTGCCGCTCGCGCAAGAATATTACAGGTCGTTTGTCGGACCTCAAGGCTCAGGGATTAGCATCGCAAAGGGAGCAACGAATATACTCATGACAGGAAATAGTTTTGCGAAAACGAAGGCGTATGAATTCGACGTTAGAGCAGGGGGCGGTGGATGGTGATCATCGGGGTGGCCGTAGAGTGATCTGTACACAACCCAACTCGTTTAGCAATACACTGTCGACATCGAAAGGTACAATTCATTCCTGATCATTGCTTGTAGGGAGCCTACAAATGAAGGTACTACTGGGACTCTTCGGCTCGCTCTTAATCCCATTTATGGTTCTAAACTTGCTCGGTGGAATCGTTTCTGGAATCTGGCTCGCGATCCTCGGACGGTGGGAGGCCTTGGGTCTAGGTGTTGCTTTCTTCTTTACTTCCAAGTTCTTGTTGAGCTTTGCTCTCCTGCCCGCCGTTGCTATCGCCCTGCCAGCCCTTTGAAGGTGTCATTGTAATCGTTTCTCGTCAGCCAGCAGGCGTGCGGTGGAGATGTGTTTGGCCTTTGCGAAGCGTGTTCGGCGAGGCCTGGGTTTCTTGGGGCCGCGCGGATGCTTTCGGAAGCGTTCCAGG
>JACRIM010000001.1 GCA_016235815.1 Planctomycetota bacterium | reverse complement strand
CTTGCGGCCGAAAACCGCGATTTGCGGCCATTTGCGGGTCCCACTTCCCCTCGGCCCCATGCCCCCTCGAATCCCTTGCCACCTCATTTCGACTTTTCGACGTTTCGAATTTTCCACCCCTCAGTGCCTTCCTCTGTTCCCTGTCGCAGACCCGACCCGGCGGGTTCCCCGTTCCCTTATTGCCTCAAGCCTCAGGTCTCAAGACTCAGGACTCAAGCCTGTTCCCCGTTCCCTTATTGCCTCAAGCCTCAGGCCTCAAGCCTCAGGACTCAGGACTCAGGTCTCAAGTCTCATGTCCCCGGCCCCACGCTGCCCCCACCTCGTCGCTGCGCAGCAGCCCCATTCTCTTTCACCTTTCTACATTCATTCCCAACTCCAAACCCCCTGACGAGAACCTGCAAATGCGACCCTTGCACCGAATCCTCCACCGGCTATTATAATCAGATTACACAGTCCGTTGACCCGGAGCCGCCTCGTATGAACATCCTGCTCGTCTGGCCAGCCAACCCGCCCACCTTCTGGAGTTTCGCACACGTCCTCCCCTTCGTCGCCCGCAAATCCGCCTACCCGCCGCTCGGCCTGCTCACCATCGCCGCCATGCTGCCGCGAACGTGGAACCAGCGACTCGTCGACCTCAACGTCCGCGCCCTCACCGACGCCGACATCGACTGGGCCGACTACGTCCTCATCTCCGCGATGATCGTCCAGGCCGATTCGGCCCGCGAGGTTGTCGCCCGATGCATCGCAAGAAGAACGCCCGTCATCGCCGGCGGGCCGCTCTTTACCACCGGCCGCGATCGCTTCCCCGAAATCAAGCACGTGGTATTTGGCGAAGCCGAAGATGTGATGGCCGAACTGGCAAGCGACATGGCCCTCGGCGAGGTGAAGCCGTCCTATCGCGCCGCGTCGCGCCCCGATATCACGCGCACGCCCATTCCCCGCTGGGATCTCCTTCAACCACGACACTACGCCACCATGCCGCTGCAATTCTCCCGCGGCTGCCCCTTCAACTGCGAATTCTGCGACATCATCGTCATGAACGGCCGTGTCCCCCGCGTGAAGTCCCCGCCGCAGATGATCGCCGAGTTGGAGGCGGTCCGCGCAACTGGCTGGGATGAATCCATCTTTATCGTCGACGACAACTTCATCGGCAACAAGGTCAAGGTGAAGGCCTTCCTGCGCGAACTGATCTCGTGGCGCCGCCATCGCCGGGCCGCGCCGTCCTTCCTGACCGAAGCCTCGCTGAATCTCGCCGACGATGCCGAACTGCTCGACCTTATGGTCCAGGCCGGCTTCAAGAAAGTCTTCGTCGGGATCGAAAGCCCCTCCTATGAGAGCCTCGCCGAATGCGCCAAAGTGCAGAATTCCTCGCGCGACATGGCCGCCTCCGTGCGCAAGATCCACAACGCCGGCATGGAGGTCATGGGCGGCTTCATCGTCGGTTTCGACAATGACACCTCCAACATCTTCGAACGCCAGCGACGCTTCATCGAGGAAAGCGGAATCGTCACCGCCATGGTCGGCCTGCTCACCGCGCTCCCCGAAACGCGCCTCTTCGAACGCCTTCGCAAGGAGGGCCGCCTCCTCGCCCACAGCACCGGCAACAACCTCGACGCCGTGCTGAACTTCATCCCCAAGCTCGACCGCGATACGCTGATCGAAGGCTACCGCGACCTGGTGAAACGCATTTACTCCCCCCGCGAGTACTACCGCCGCGTGCTCACCTTCCTGCGCACCTACAAACCATCCGGCCCGAAGGTGCCGCTCTCAGCGACCGACATCCGCGCCTTCTTCCACTCCCTCTGGACCCTCGGCGTGCGCACGCGCGGCCGATTTGAATACTGGAAGTTCATGACCCGCGCCCTCGCCACCCATCCCCGCGCCTTCAGCGAAGCGATGACGCTGGCCATCACCGGCTACCACTTCCGCCAGGTCGCCGGCACTATCTGACTGCCGGCCTCGTCGCCGCTAAGGCGCAGCTGCAAAAAGCGCCTGGATAAACGACTGCACATCCCGCCCGTCCAGCCGTGTGTCGACGTTGGCGTCCGCGGCGCAGCGCTGGCCCGGCGTCGCCGCGAGGGGATTGAGCAGGACCGTGACGAATGGGCCGATGTCGCCCATATCCACGATCGAATTCTCGCTCACATCGCCGACCATCCCGGTCCAGTTCGCTACTTGCGGGCAGTTGTCGCACACATCGCCGACGCCATCGCCGTCAGTGTCCGTCTGAGTCGAATTGGCAACCAGCGGGCAGTTGTCGGAAGCGTCGCACCGGCCGTCAGCATCCGCATCGACGTTTGGCGTCCCAATGCAAGGGTCGCACACATCGCCGACGCCGTCGCCGTCGCTGTCCGTTTGATTCGGGCTGGCAAACAACGGGCAGTTGTCACACCCATCGGGGAATCCGTCGCCGTCGGTGTCGGTGGACCCACCGGTAACGAACTCATAGGCCCCCCGGTCCACCAGGCAATTGATGAAGCGCGGATTCCCGTCCCGGTCGGTCGTGATGCCGGCCGGCACCACGGCGTTGCTGCCGGTGTCGATGGCCGGCGAGCCTGCCAGCAATCGCATGTTGTCATCCGAAGTGCCATAGACGTTGTCCGCGCCGTCGGCGTCGACAAAGAGCGGATCGCCGCTTGTGTTCCCCGTCCCGGCGAATCCGCCCTGGACGAGGCAGTAGGTGACCGAGGCGCCGGGCACAGAAAGCTGGTTGGGACTATTGGCCCATAGAATGCAGTTCCTGATGCTCGGCGAGCCACCGGAGTTGCGTATCCCGCCGCTGCTGCTCGCCGTGTTCCCGCTGAACGTGCAGTTCCTGATCGTCGGAGAGCCGCCGCCGATGTACATCGCACCGCCTTCGCTGGAGCCGCCGTTCGCCGCATTCCCGCTGAACGTGCAGTTCGTGATCGTCGGAGAGCCGCCGTTGTTGTATATCCCGCCGCCTTTGCCGAAGCCGCCGTTCGTCGCATTCCCGCCGAACGTGCAGTTCGTGATGGTCGGTGAGCCGCCGTTGTTGAGCATCCCGCCGCCCGAAAGGTCGGGTCCAAGGCCACTGGCCCACCCGCCGCTGATGGTGAAGCCGTCGAGCACTGCCGTGGCGATGTCACCACTGCCGGCCTCCACCACGTGATAGCTGTTGTTGGTCGCATCCGCATCGCCCTGGATCTCACCACTGAGCGTGGCGACATTCGTCAGCACGTTGCGCTGACTCAGAAGGGATTCATTGCCTCGGAAGCCGCCGTAGAGCGCCACATCGGCGGCCATCTGGAATGACAGGCCGCGACTCCCGTTCCCGGGGACCAGAGCGCCCCCGATCGGCCGATAGCCACCGTCGGGGGTGTAGGTCCCCGCCGCGACCCAGATCTGCTTGCCCGAAGTCGCCGCGGCCAGGGCGGCTGTCAGACTGCGATAGGCGTTGTACCAGTTGCTGCCGTTGTTGGCCCCCGGCGCAGCCGCCCAGACACAGATCACGTTTGCCGGCACAGTGCAGAGCGCGTCATTTCCAGGACAGGCGTCGAAGTCGTCGCAAATGCCGTCCGCGTCGGTGTCGACGTTGGATGAGCCGGTGCACGGATCGCAGGCATCGCCCACACCGTCGCCGTCGGCATCCGTCTGAGTCGGATTGGCCACCAGCGGGCAGTTGTCGCAGGCATCGGGGAATCCGTCGCCATCAGTGTCCGCCTGAGTCGGATTGGCGACCAAGGGGCAGTTATCGCAGGCATCGCCCTTGCCATCGCCGTCGGTGTCCGTCTGAGTCAGATTAGCCACCAGCGGGCAGTTGTCGCAGGCATCAGGGAATCCGTCGCCATCAGTGTCCGCCTGAGTCGGATTGGCGACCAGCGGGCAGTTGTCGCAGGCATCGGCGAATCCGTCGCCATCAGTGTCCGCCTGAGTCGGATTGGCGACCGTCGGGCAGTTATCGCAGGCATTGCCCACGCCGTCGCCGTCGGTGTCCGTCTGAGTCGGATTGGCAACCAGCGGGCAGTTGTCGGACGAATCGCAGCGGCCGTCGCCGTCGGTGTCGACATTCGGCGTACCGATGCAAGGATCGCACCCATCCGGCACGGTATCGCCGTCGGCATCCGCGCTGTCGTCGAAGCCCTCGCAGATATCCGTCGCGAAGGGCACGCCGTCGCCATCGAGATCCGCCAGGTTCAGGGCATCGGCCGCGCTGAGCGCCGTGGAGAAAAACGACAGCCGGGCCAGCTTGCCCTGCAGGCCGGTGCCGTTGATCGTTCCGATCTGCAGGTCCTGATCGGGCGTGATGGCGCCGGTCAGAACCGATGGGTCGCCGCTGGTGTCGAGCTGGCCGTCGATGTACCACTTGATGCCGGTAGTCGGCACGGCGCGATCGACGGTCACCAGCAGGTGGTGCCAGTTCAGGTCGGTGATGCTTGTGGCTGTATCAACCGTGGCTGTATGCGCAGCGTCGTCATCGATGCGGATTCGAATCTGGTCGCCTGAGAGGAATTGCATCTGAACGCCGCTGCCTAAGTTCAGTGCATCGAGGATGCCGGAGTTAGAGCCACCCAGCGAATCGCGCTTGACCCAGCAGGAGATGGAAAAGTTGCCCGTCCCCGAAGTTCCGAAACTGCCAAAGCTGGCCGCGGTAACGTTTATCCAATTAGCCGATCCGCCTGCCGAGCCAAATGTCGCCGCCTGCCCCAATACGACTGGAACCCCGCTGCTGGTAAAGGTCACATTGGCCCCGACCGTGCCGTTGGCCGTTCCGGGTCCGTCGACACCGTTGCCCTCAAAGTTGTACTCATGCGCCGGCTGCCCAACGGCCGCCAGCTTCGCCACCTCGGCGGCGCTCAGCGCCGTCGTGTAGATCTGCACCAAAGCCAGTTGGCCCTCCAGGCCGTCGGTGTCATTCCATCTGCCGATCTGCGTATTTTGATCGGGGTTGATGTTGCCGGTCACGCCCGTGGTGCTGCCCGTGGCATCCAACACGCCGTCGATGTAGAACTTAAAGCCCGAGGCCGAGCCGCGCGTCACGGTGATGGCATAGTGATGCCAATTGGAGTTGGTGATGGGCGTCCCGCTGGCGAGTGCGACAAAGGTGTTTGAACCGCCGTCGATGCGGCAGAACAGGTTGTTGCTCGTTCCAAAAGAAACCTCACACCCGACGCCCGTGCCGCTCAGCGCATCCAGCACGCCGTCGCTGTCCACGACCTCCACGTTGTTCCGCTTCGCCCAGAAGGCGATCGAAAAATTGCCCGTGCCGAAATCGACGAAGTTCGCATTGGGAACGGTGATCCGATCGGCCGCGCCCGGCTGATCCTCGGCGAACACAACCGCCTGCCCGATGCCGCCGGGAACGCCGGTGCTTGTGAAGGTCAAACTGGACCCGACCGTGCCGTTGCCCGTCGCCAGCGACCCGCTGTCGCGGGCGGTTGCCGGGAAGCGATACTCATGCACCGGCGTCGGCTGGGCCGCGACAGGGTTCGATATGAGTGCGGTGACAAGCGTTACCAGGAACAGGGCAATTCGATTCGAAAACATCCATCTCTCCATTCCAAGAGGCCGGAGCCGGTTCACATCGTCCCTCACCCCATACTTTGAAAAAGTCGGCCCGAATCGGGAAAAAGACCATTGTATGAAAACCGACGGGGCGTTACTCAGAGAAACGAGAAAAAAAGAAAATATGTCGCGTCGGTCGTGTTCCACAACGAGCAAAGGATTTCCGTGCGGAACCGCCCGCCACGCCCCTCAAACATTGGGAAAATCACGGAAAGGCCATCCCATTCCCACACACCGTCTCTACTTCCGCCGAAACACATCCGTACTCAAATACTTCAACCCCGAGTCAATCATTAGTGTCACGACGCAGGCACCCCGGCCAAGCCGCCGCCCTTCCCGAATCGCCGCGATCACATTCGCCCCGGACGATGTGCCCGCGCAAATCCCTTCCTCCCGCGCCAACCGCCGTGCCATCTCTTTGGCATCCTCGGTCGCCACCGCCTCCACACCATCCACCAACCCCGCATCCCACAACGGCGGCGTGTAGCCGATGCCGATCCCCTCGATCTGATGCGCCCCCGGCGCGCCGCCCGACAGCACCGGCGACTCACCCGGCTCCACTGCAATCACACGCACGCCCGGTTTGTGCCGCTTCAGAATCGTCGCCACCCCGTGCGACGACGCCGCCGTGCCCACGCTCTGCACAAACGCATCCACGCGGCCTTCCGTCTGGCTCCAAATCTCCTCCGCCAGGCCGAAGTAACCCGTCGGGCTGTCGCGATTTTCCAATTGATTTGTCCAATAGGTATTCGGCTCCCGCGCCATCCCCCGCGCCGTCTCGATCATGTCGAGAAACAGCTTTTTCGTGAACGTCCCCCCCTCGCTCGGCACCAGCGTCAGCTCCGCGCCAAGCGCCACCATGTGATCCAGCTTCTCCCGACTAAACGCATCCGATGACACGATGCGCAGTCGATAGCCCTTCGCGGCGCAGACC
This sequence comes from Planctomycetota bacterium, assembly GCA_016235815.1. Lineage (GTDB taxonomy): Bacteria > Planctomycetota > Phycisphaerae > UBA1845 > UTPLA1 > JACRIM01. The sequence goes on along the minus strand of JACRIM010000001.1, from coordinate 47,602 downwards.
AGCGCCAGCGAAGTGCCCGTGCTTCCCCCGGTATATTCAACGACGGTGTCCCCCGGCTTCAGCCGACCATCACGCTCGGCGCACTCGATCATCGCCAGGGCAACGCGATCCTTCATGCTGCCGGTCGGATTCTCCCACTCCAGTTTGACAAGAATGGTGGCGCAATCCGAAGGCACCACGCGGCGAAGCGGCACCATCGAGGTGCCGCCGATGGCGTGCAAAACATCGCGGCCCGTATACATGGTGCGCCCTGCACATTATTTCAGGAAAGGACCAAACGCGTGGAAATAACCATCGAGCATCTGCCGGATTTTCTTCCGCGTTCCCGGCGATGCCAACTCATCAACGGTCGCCAAATCCAGCGACGTGGAAAAATAGAAATACTTCATGTCCTCGCGGAAGTGCTCCACGATCGGATCCTTCCACGTCAGGTCAGCCTCATCGAAACCCATCTCGACGAACTCGCCCATCGTGTCGCCCGACTCTTCGATCTTTTCCTCGAAGTCCTCACTCTTCCAGCGATCATCCGTCATCACGCCGACGCGAACCTGCGGAATCCCCGGCCGCACCGCGATCTCGAACCACACCCGCGGGTTCTCCGCGCTCGCCCAGCGCGTTGCCAGCATGGCCCCGTCCGCGCGGTCCACGCGTTCGCTTCCCGCGAACCGAGCATCCCCCTTGAACGATTCCTCCATCGCCGATCGAAACGACTCCACGACATCGCGTTGCGCGCTGGTCAATGTCATTACCTCAACTCCTCCACGGGGTCATCCCGGCGAGCGAACCTTCACGGATGAGCGCACGCCCATCCACACCAGGATTTGACGACGAAGCAGTGTGATCGGCCGAAACACCGCCCGATGCCACCGAATCCAAAATGGAACCTTCATCGCCTCGGCCAGCCGTTCGCCCGACAACTGATCCGGCCGCAGCTTCCGCCAATGTTTGAGCAGATGATAGCGGTCCGAGCCTTGCAGCACCTTGAGCAGCTTTCGTGCCGGCCACGAGCGTCCCCACCATCGATGCGCCGCGTGCCACGAAATCTGAAAGTCAATCAAGTACGGCCGACCATCCGTGCCGAGCAGAATATTCTCCGGTTTCTCCAGATCGACATAGGCAATGTCCCGCGCATGCAACGCATCCAGCGTTTCGGATAGCGCCTCGAAAAAACCATCCGGCGGTCGATCGTCCCGTGCAAGCTGTCGCCCTTCGATGTACTCATGCACAAAACCAGTCGAACCCACAAATCCTACGACGCGTGGAATCCCGGTGATCCCCTGCGCCAGTTCGTACAGCCGCGCCTCGTGACGCATCATCCGCCGACCCAGCCACGTCATCGGCAAACCCGCCAAACTCGTGCAGCGCCCGACCTTCAGAACCACCTTGTCGTCCGAGCCTCCATAGAGGGCCGTCGCCGCAAAAAAATCGTGCTTAAACGGCTTAACGAAACTGTAATCCGCCCCTCCGGCCTGAATGGTGGTGGGAAGCGGTTGCCGCCCCATTGCCAGCAACCACGCAGGCATCGATTTTTCAGCCTTGGCCATTTCTTGGAAAAAACCTCGTTCTCGCTCAATGGTAACCGCTTCGTAACGAATTCTCACATTTCGTAGCCGTCGCGTCGGATTCATCCTAGGATTCGGCGCGGGTAGACCGCTCCCCCTCCGGCTACCCCCACAAACAGGGAACCCCATGATTCGAAACAAAACAGCCACTTATGCTCTTCTCGCTCTTTACGAAATCGCCAGACACCAACGCGATTCCGCCTTGGGAGGTGGCGGCCTCCGTGCCGGCGATATCGCCGCACGCCACAAGCTCCCAAAGGCCTACGCCGCCAAGATTCTCAGCCAATTGGCCGGTGCAGGCGTGTTGCACTCCGACCGAGGCCCGCACGGCGGCTTTAAGTTGAATCGCCCCATCGAGGAGATTTCGCTCTTCGATATCTTCTCCGGCGTCGGCGCGGTCGAGAACGGGAACAAGTCCGAGTCCGTCAAGGGTCTTCCGTCATCGGTGCAGATCACCATGACCCGCGCGTATGGCGATGCTGAGAAAGCCCTGAAGGATATCTTCGCGAAGGTTCATCTATCCGACGTGTTGAGCTAAGCTCCCCGGTCATTCATCCGACGAATCCAGCACCGCCATGAACGCGCTCTGCGGGATGGTGACATTGCCGACCTGCTTCATGCGCTTCTTGCCTTCTTTTTGCTTTTCAAGCAGCTTGCGCTTGCGACTCACGTCGCCGCCGTAGCACTTCGCCGTAACATCCTTGCGCACAGGCTTGATGGACTCGCGCGCGATAATCTTCCCGCCGATCGCCGCCTGAATCGGTATCTCAAACAGATGCCGCGAAATCTCTTTCTTCAATCGAAGGATCAGCCGCCGGCCTCGAAACTCCGCCCGGCTCCGGTGAACAATCACTGACAGCGCATCCACGGGCATTCCATTGACCAGAATGTTGAGCTTCACCAGGTCATCCACCCGGAACCCGATGAGGTGGTAATCCATCGTCGCGTAGCCGCTGGTCACGCTCTTGAGCCGGTCGAAGTAATCGTAGATGACTTCGGCCAGCGGGAACTCGTACGTCATCACCACGCGATCCGTGGAGAGATAATCCGTCCGCTTGTGCGCCCCGCGCCGCTCCTCGCTGAGCTTCATCACGTTCCCGATGTAACGCGACGGCACGATGATCTCGGCCTGAATGTACGGCTCGCGAATCTCGGTGACTTGATCGCCCGGCGGCAAATCGGCCGGCGACTCAATAATCCGCACGGCACCATCTTTGAACACCACCTCGAACCCCACCGTCGGCGCCGTCTGCACCAGATCAACGTTGCTTTCGCGCTCCAACCGCTCCTGAATGATCTTCATGTGCAGCAGACCGAGGAATCCGCACCGAAACCCAAGGCCAAGCGCCGCACTCGCCGCCGGCGTGAAGTTAAACGACGAATCATTCAGCCAAAGCTGCTCCATCGCCTCGCGAAGCTGCGCGCTGGTCGTGCCCGGCCCCGGATAAAAATCGCAGAACACCATCTGCTGCGGCGGGTGATAGCCCGGCAACGCTTCGTCGCAAGGCTTGGCATCCAGCGTCACGGTGTCGCCGATGTGTACGTCGTGAATCGTCTTGATTCCCGCAAACATGTAACCCACTTCGCCCGTACCCAGGTCCGGTCGGCTCGTAAGCTTGGGCGCAAAAACCCCGACATCACTCACCGGATAAATGCGACCGGCCGCCATGAGCCGAACACGGTCCCCACGCCGAAGCGCACCATCAATGACGCGCATGTGGCAGACGACGCCGCGATGGACGTCGGCTTTGGCATCGTAGATCAGCGCCTTGAGCGGCTTCTCCGGGTCGCCCGAGGGAGCGGGGATTCGCTCGACGATGGCCCGCAGAATCTCGTCGACACCGACGCCCGTCTTGGCCGAGGCAAAGATCGCGTGCTCTGCGGGAATGCTTAAAACGTTCTCAAGCTCAAGGGCGATGTCTTCCGGCCGTGCCGATGGAAGATCGATCTTATTGATAACGGGAATAATGGTCAGGTTGGCCGCGACCGCCTTGTACGCATTTGCAAGCGTCTGTGCCTCGATGCCCTGAGAAGCATCCACAAGCAAAAGCACCCCTTCACATGCGGCAAGGGCACGACTCACTTCATAATGAAAGTCAACGTGCCCCGGCGTGTCGATGAGATTAAGCGAGTAGGCGCCGAGGGGCATGGCCGCATACCCGGCGGCCGTCGTCGCTTCCGAGGGGCCGGTGTAGTCATAATCGAGACATGCCCGATTCGCCTTGATGGTGATGCCCATCTCGCGTTCGAGTTCCATATCATCAAGGAACTGCTCGCGAAATTCGCGATCGGTGATCGCACCGCAGCGCAGCAGCAGGCGATCCGCCAGCGTGCTCTTGCCGTGGTCGATATGGGCGATGATGGAGAAGTTACGTATCCGCTCGGTTTGCATTTAGGCGGATTCTACGGAAAGAATGATTATCGCGTGAGGGGCACGATCGCAAAATCGCATCACTCGGGCTTTTCAGGCGGGGGAGCGAGGTTGGAAGGCCCCTTGGTTTGAGTTACAGGGTTCCAGTTACATTTAGGGCAGAGGTTTTCACCCTGCGCGTCTGTCTTGAGAGGGAAAATCTCGCCGCAGTCGCCGCACTTCGATGCCGGCACGCCGGTCCAATCCCCCGAATACGGGCTTTTCGCCTGCGTCACCAAGTCATCCGAAAGTCGAGCCCGGCTGATGGTGCCCTCCTGCTGGGGCGCCGCCGTCTTGCGCCCCGTGCGAACATTGCGGTCGTAATCGGGGCCGGACACCTCAAAGCCTTTGTTCGACTGAGTGCAATACCAGAAGGTCTTTGAATCATCCGCAGCGTCGGCGGCGGCACGAGTGCGATAGACAAATAACCCGATCGCGACCGCGATAATTGCGATGGCGATACCCAGCTTCACGCCTTCTTTGCTGTTCATTCCGTTCTAAACTCCGCCATCCGAATACCAGGTCCACTTTCGCCAGATGCGCCAACCCGGCCCCTTCACATTTCGAGTGTCGAAAAACCGGCATTCCGCGTGCCCGTCAAGAAACAAAAACGTATGGTTCGAGAATCGACGATGCCACCCCGGGCCCAGTCGCCCACCCGCGCCCGCGAGCGTCGCGCCACTAAAAAGCGGCTCAACTTCATTCTCATAAAACACCACCCACTCCGACGACTTCGCCCCGCGATTGAGCTGCAATGCACGCTTCCCATGCTCGAACATATCGAGAATGGTCCACTGTCCGATGTCCGGCTCCTCCATGAAGAACCAGTTGATGCTATAGCTGTTGCCCAGCAATTCGAAGCTGGTCTTCGCTGATTCAGGCTGCGGGTTGTTTATGGATTCTCCGACCGTCACCACCTCGGACGAGCGATCACCGGGGCACGAAAGCTGCTTGACGTCCTTCGTGTCGACGGCGGATTCATCCAGGTATTTGTTGAACGGGCGAACCTCGGCGGGAGTCGTCGTCACATCCCACCTCATGGTTTGATTGGTGCGAATCGTCGTGCGTGCCCCACCCCACGAATAGCTCGTGACAACCCCCGTAGGCTGCGTGGTCTCACCATCGCCCGGCCAAAATCGTAACTGATGGGTTTGGGGGTTGTAACTGTAGACGTAGGTCCACGGCAGATTATTTTGCTCTTCATTTCCAAGGTACTGCTCCATCGCGGTACCAATGCTTCGCATGTTGCTCATGCACATCACACGCCGACCCTCTTCTCGGGCCGCGCTCAACGCCGGAAGCAGAATCGATATCAACAGCGCGATGATCGCAATGACAATGAGGAGTTCAATTAACGTAAACGCCGGCCGAGATTGTCGCTCAGCGCAATTCATACGTTCTGAGACCGGATGGGACATCGGAAACCCTCACTCCACAACTCAACTCGGAAAGGCCGGCGAATGGCCACCACACCCTTCTTCCAGTATATCGGCACCGCATCGTTGCCGCCAACCGACACCCATGCAGCCACCACCCAAAATATTGATCCCCGATCGAGCATCGCGGCGGGTATTAATCCGTAAGCGTTTACAGTGACGTGGCGACCGGCCGCAGCTTCCCCGACTCCCCCGGCTCCATCTGATAGCAATGCTCCCCACCCGGGTATTCGCGCTTCACCACCGCTGCCGCATAGGCCGAAATCGCCGTGTGCAACTGCCCACGCATATCCCCAAATGCCTTCACAAACCGAGGCAACGGCCCCTCCGAAAGTCCGATCGCGTCATGCAACACCAGCACCTGACCATCCACATACGGCCCCGCCCCGCAACCGATCACCGGCAGTTCCGTCGACTCCGCAATTATCCGCGCCGGCTCCGGTGGCACCGCCTCCAGCAGTATCGCACACGCCCCCGCATCCTCCAGCCGCTTGGAATCATCAATAATCTGCTGCGCCGATTTCGCATCGCGCCCCTGCGCCCGGTAGCCTCCGAATTGATGCACCGCCTGCGGACGAAGCCCCAGATGCGCCATCACCGGAATCGTCGCCGCCGTCAGCGCCCGCACCGTGTCGGCCACCCGACCATCACCCTCCAACTTCACACAGTCGCATCCCGCCTCGCTCATGAAGCGACCCGCGTTGCGAATCGCCTCCTCCGTGTTCACGTGATAAGAAAGGTACGGCATGTCGCCAACCAGAAACGCACCGGCCGCCCCGCGCCGCACCGCCGAACAAATCGCGATCATGAAATCCATCGTGGCCCGCAACGTGGAATCAAACCCGAGCACCACCTGCGCCGCCGAATCCCCCACCAGAATGGAGTCGATCCCAACCGCCTCTTCCACGCGCGCCGTCGGATAGTCATACGCCGTCAACATCGTGATCGGCGTCTTAGCCCGCTTCCGCGCGCGAAGCGTCGCCAACGTGATTTTTTCCCGAACGGCCATGCCAATAGGATAGGCGACGCCCCGCATTTCCGCCAAAAACCCTCCCCCCTTTGACGCCCCCGCCGCCCCTCCCCACAATCCCACTCCATGACCGACGAACGGGCCGCTCGCCTCAAACATTTCGTTGAGTGGACACGCCAACACATCACCGGCGATGAAAAAGGTCAGGCACAAATCTACCTCGACCGACTCTTTCAGGCATTCGGTCGTCCCGGCCTGCTCGAAGTTGGCGGCACACCCGAGTTCCGCATCAAGCAACCCACCGAAGACGGCGGCGGAACCTCCTTTGCAGATTACGTCTGGAAGCCCGTCGTCCTCATCGAAATGAAAAAACGCGGCACTGTCCTCGCCCGCCACACCCAACAAGCCCTGAACTACTGGTTCCGACTCGTTCCCAACCGCCCCGAATTTGTCATCCTCTGCAACTTCGACGAGTTCCGCATCTACGACTTCAACGTCGATATCAACGAACCGCAGGATGTTCTCGCCCTCGACGATCTCCCCAATCGCTACGGGCCGCTCGCATTCCTTTTTCCGACAGACGAGCGACCACGCTTCGAGATCGACCGCCTAAAAGTCACGCGCCAGGCCGCCGACAAACTCGCCACCTGCTACTCCAAACTCGCCCAGCGAAAAAAGATCGGCCCCGAGCTTGCCCAGCGCTTCATCCTCCAGATGCTCGTCGCCCTCTTCTCCGAGGACATCGGCCTCCTGCCGAAGTACTTCGTCGCCGACTTGATAAAAGAATGCACCGACCCTCCCAAGGCCTTCGACCTCCTCGGCGGTCTCTTCAACGCAATGGCCACCAAAGACGGCTCCCGCGGCGGTCGATTCAAAGCCGTCCCCTATTTCAACGGCGGCATCTTCGCCCAACCCGCCCCCATCGAATTGCTCGACGATGAGGTTAGTCAACTTAAGCGCGCTGTGGAATATGATTGGTCCCACGTCTCCCCCGACATCTTCGGCACCATCTTCCAACATTCCATGAACGCCGAAGAGCGCCACGCACTCGGCGCCCATTACACCGCTCCCATCGACATCATGAAGATCGTCCGCCCCACCATCGTCGAACCGTGGGAAAATCTCATTGAAAACGCATCAACCGCCGCCGAACTCCACAAACTCCGCGACCGCATCGGCCGCTTCACCGTCCTCGATCCAGCCTGCGGTTCCGGCAACTTCCTCTATCTCGCCTACCGCGAACTGAAGCGCCTCGAAACGAGACTCATCGAACGCATCCAGCAGAAGTCGCCGAAGGACGCCGGCCAGCGATTCATCGGCCACGTCACCAGCAAACAATTCTACGGCATGGACATCATCCCCTTCGCCGTCGAACTCGCCAAAGTCACCATGACCCTCGCCCACAAACTCGTCATCGACGAATTGCACGTCGACGAAGCCGCCCTCCCCCTCGACAACCTCGACGCCAATATCCAATGCATCGACGCCCTGATTGATCAGAGCCGCGACCGTGAGGGAGCGGGTTCTGTTCCAACGAAGTGGCCCGCCTGCGACGTCATCATCGGCAATCCCCCCTTTCTCGGCGCTAAACGACTCAAACCTGAACGCGGCCCCGACTACGTCAACGCCGTCCGCGCCGCCTATCCCGATGTCCCCGGCATGGCCGACTACTGCGTCTACTGGTTCCGCCGCACCCACGACCACTTGAAAAATTGCACTCCCGAAGACCCCGTCGCCGGCCGCGCTGGCTTGGTCGGCACGCAAAACATCCGCAACAATCAATCCCGCGTCGGCGGCTTAGACCACATCGTCAAGACCGGCGTCATCGTCGAAGCGGTTGACAACCAACCGTGGTCCGGCGAAGCCAATGTCCACGTCTCCATCGTCAACTGGGTTAAGACGCAGCAACTGTCGCGCAACGCGCCGGGATCAAAGCACGCCGAAATGCTCATCCCCGCCACCCGCAAACTCTGGCAAAAAGCCGACACCTCCCTCCACCTCTTCCCCGACGAAGACGATAATCCGAGCCGCGACCATGAGGGAGCGGGTTCCGCCATTCAGAGCCGCGACCGTAAGGGAGCGGGTTCGCAACGCCTCGCCCCCGTCCGCACCCCCGGCAAACGAAAGGGCGAACGAAAAGACAAATCCTATGAACTCGAAGTTCATGAATGCGCGTCTATCAATTCGGCGCTGTCAAGTCAGACTGATGTATCAACCGCACGAATACTGAAATGCAACACCGAGCCACAACGTGTCTTCCAAGGACAAGCGCCCGGACACGAGGGGTTTTACCTTACATTTGACGAAGCCGACGAGATGGTCAGAAGTGATAAACGCAACAAACAAGTTCTATACCCATTCTTAAATGGACGCGAACTCGTTACCGGCGACGGAAAGCCGACCCGAATAATCATCGACTTTCAGGATGTTGATATCAACAAAGCAAGCACCTATGAAATACCGTTTGCACGAATCAAGAAGAGTGTGCTTCCTGACAGAGAGAAAAAAGCCAAGATCGGTAAGAGCTCCTCAGGAGAACTCAGACCACACCATCAACAATTTCTAAGATACTGGTGGAGGCATTCGTTCGACCGCCCCGAAATGATTTCTTGGATTAATCGTCTGCCGAGATACATTTGTTGCTCAATTGTAACTAAGCGACCTATCTTCATCTTTATGCACCCACAAGTTCGCCCAAGCAACCTGTTGGAGGTATTTGCATTTGAAGATGACTACTCATTTGGCGTACTACAGTCGGGAATACATTGGCTGTGGTTTACGACCAAATGCTCTAAGCTCGCCGAACGGTATAGATACACTCCGCCGACGGTTTTTGACATGTTCCCCTGGCCCCAAGCCCCCACCAAAAAACAAATCAACGCCGTCGCCGCCGCCGGACGTGAAATCCGCCGCATCCGCGCCGCCACCCTCCCCAACATCACCGGCGGACTCCGCGCCCTCTACCGAACCCTCGAACTCCCCGGAAAGAACCCCCTCAAAGAAGCCCACGCCGCCCTCGACGCCGCCGTCCTCGATGCTTATGGCTTCAAACCCGACGCCGACCTCCTCAAACAACTCCTCGACCTAAACCTCGCCGTCGCTGCCAAGATCGACCGCCAGGAACCCGTCACCGCCCCCGGCATCCCCCCAACCTACGGCGACCCCAAGCCCCTGATCACCGACGACTGCATCATGCCATAGGACATTGCAATGACCTTTCAAACCATTGACGCACTACTCTTCACGACAGTCTTTCTCGTTCCCGGTTTCATTTGGTCGGCGTTACACGCAAAGTTCGTTCCTCGAAGGGCCCTCGACCCGCAAGTTCGCTTGGTTGAATACCTGACCCTGAGTTGCGTGAACCATGCTGTCTGGATTTGGATGCTGGCTCCGCTATTTGCGACGGGTTGGCATCGCATCCATCCGGGATGGGCAGGACTTTTTCTAATATTCCCGACTCTGTTTTCTCCCGTTGCGCTGGGAGTCCTGTCAGGTCGCCTCTATCAAAGCGATTGGCTTCAAGCGAAACTCGGACGATGGGGATTTCGCACGCTGCATCAGATTCCGACATCGTGGGATTACCAATTCAGCCGGGGTCTCCCCTATTGGGTGATTATTACGCTCAAGGACGGCTCCCATGTTTACGGCCTCTTCGGCGGCAAATCGTTTGCCAGCGATGATCCAGGGGAAAGAGATGTCTATCTGGAGGCCGTCTACGGAATCGCAGATGACGGCGAATGGTTGCCGGTCGATGGCGGCGCGGGTATACTCATTAAGGGTGAGCAGATTTCGGCTGTCGAATTCCGGCTGCTCAAGGAAGTGAATTATGGCTGAAAACCAAACGAATAAAAAAGAGGCGTTGGGACATAAACCTCTCATAGATCGCGGATATCAACCCCAAATGACGAAGATCGCAAAGCCCGGGGGGACCGCAGGCCACCAACCTTCCAATCAACCGACTAACGAGGCACCCAAACCCCCCAAAGGCGGTACTGCCATTCAGCCTCCTCCCAAAAAGTGAACGCGCAGGGCGGGTTCTCCCGAACCCGCCATATCCGACATCCCACGACCCCCCACTAAACCAAATCCGCAAAACTTGCCAAGTCATGCCCCTCGGCCTTATTTCGACTTTTCGACTTTTCGACTTTTCGAAGTTTCGGCTTTCAGCTTTCGGCGTTTCGGCGTTTCGGCGTTTCGGCGTTTCGGCGTTTCGGCTTTCAGCTTTCGGCGTTTCGGCTTTCGACGTTTCGGCTTTCGACGTTTCGACGTTTCGACGTTTCGACTTTCGCAACCCCCACTGGGCGATGAGGGACTCGAACCCCCGACCCCCTCGGTGTAAACGAGGTGCTCTGCCAATTGAGCTAATCGCCCGACGAACGTCCATGATAATTCACCCGGCCAGACGCCACAAATCGGGACCGACGTTTGCATCCGTTAGAATGATGCACCCGTTGCAAGCGATGAGGTTCCCATGTGCGGACGATACACCCTGACCGCCGAGGCCGATGAACTGGCCGCCGAGTTCGATCTCGTCGAGCCGATTCCGATCGCCGCGCGCTACAACATCGCCCCCACCCAGCGCGTCCCCGTCGTTCGATTCCACGTCGGCGACGCCCCGCCGAAGCGCGCCGTCGTTCGCCTCACCGAGCCGGGCGGCGTGCGCCGGCTCGACATCCTGCGCTGGGGGCTGGTGCCGCATTGGGCCAAGGATCTCAAGTTCGGTTTCCGCACCATCAACGCCCGCGCCGAAACCGTCGCCACCCAGCCCGCCTTTCGAGAGGCCTTCCGCAGCCGCCGCTGCCTCGTGCCCGCGAGCGGCTTCTACGAATGGCAGCGCGCCATGGAAGACGGCAAGGAAGTAAAGCAGCCCCGATACATTCGCCGCGTGGGTGACAAGCCGATGGCACTGGCCGGCCTCTGGGAATCCTGGACCGCGCCCGACGGCGAGGTCGTCGAAACCTTCACCATCATCACCACCAGCGCCAACGACGCCATTCGCCCCTTTCACGACCGAATGCCGGTCATCCTTCGCCCGGAAGACTATGAAACGTGGCTGAATCCGGCGACCAAACCAGACCAACTGAAATCGTTGCTGGTCCCCTGCCCGGCCGACTGGCTCTCGATCACCCCCGTGAGCCGTCGCGTGAACAATCCGCGGTTCGACGACCCGGACTGCATCGTGGAACTCACCTGATGCTGTGTCACGCCGATGGCATCAATAAAAGATCGTCAACACCAGGTGCGGCTCGGGGTGAAGCTTGGCCTCGAACATGCCCACCGTTGTCGTGGCGAGCTTCACGTATGTCCCGGGGTTGTGATCCAGGAATTCGTTGACCAGTTCGTCCATGTGGGCCAGCGCCGCGGGCGTCAGCTTGCTGTGAAAGGTGCGACAACGCGTGGCCGGCTCATTCACAGCCCCGAGGCCTCGCTTCAAGTCCTGCTCGTGGTGCGTGCCGCCCAGCGAGCTGCCCTGGGCAAAGCTCAAAATCTTCGGCGCTTCGCGACCCTTCGGCATCTCCAGTTCATCGATCAGCTCGAGCTTCTCATCCGCTTCGTCCTTGGCAGGCTGCGCCGCGGCGGCTGCCTTGGCCGCCTCGATCAGCTGCTTTCGTTTCGCCTCCACACAACCCGGACACAGAAGGACGCCCTGAACCAGACCGGCCGACTTGTTCACAATCTGCTCGGTCGTGATCTCTCCATTGCACTGCTGGCACACGCGACTGGTGGCGACGTCGGACATGGACGATTTCCTCCTTCGTGCATCAGGCTCGAACGGCCTGCGTGAATCCCGCCACGCGATGGCGGCGGCGATAAGGACGACCCCATTATACCGAACCGGGGGCGCAACAACCAAATCAGTCCGAAGATCGTTCTGCCTCGGTTGCCAGGCGTCGCAAGGCGATCCGCACCGCCGCCTTGGACGAATCGCATCCGAGAAAATCGCGGCCAAGTCGCTTCGCGGCCACAAACGTCGTTCCGCTGCCACAGAAGAAATCCGCCACGGTGTCGCCCTTGCGGCTGGAGGCCGTGATGATCCGTTCGAGCAAGGCAACAGGCTTCTGCGTGGGCCAGCCGGCACGTTCGAGCGACACCGTCGACAAGAACGGCAGGTCCCACACATCGGTCAACGCCGGACCGCGGGCATCGAAATACAGGCGACCCTTCGTAGTGGATTTGTACGGACGGCCTTGCTCATCGCGCTTCAGACCGTCGGTGCGATAGACGCCATCGCGAAGAACGGTAAAGCAATGGCGACCAAGCGTCCGGGCATAACAAAGAATTGTGTCATGCTTGCGTCCAAACCACTTGCGCGAGACTCCGCCGGTGCGGTAGTGCCAGATAATCTCATTGAGGAAATTCCGCCCGCCAAAGATCGTGTCCAGTTGAATGCGCACGTAGTGGGCTGCACGCCAATCAAGATGAACATAAAGCGTGCCGGTCGCCGCAAGCAGCCGATGACACTCGACGAGCCGCGGATAGAGAAACGCGAGGTATGTCTTGATGTCGCGCCACTGGTCCGCATACGCCGCCCCGCCGCCGCGCCGCATGCGATTGGTGCCGAACGGCGGATCGAGGTAGATGAGATCGATGGAGCCGCCGGGCAGCGAAGCCATGTATGGCAAATTGTCGCCGTGGTGAATTCTCGGCGGCTTGACGCGAGGCGCGGCGGATTTCATGGACACTACAATACCCCGGCGACGAAGGCCTGTCAGTCGAACAATCGACGCCTGAAGGAGCGACCATGAGTTCATCGATAAACCCGCAGGCGCTCGCCAAACTACTTGAGCTTGCTCGCGACGAAGACATCGGCCCCTTTGGCGACATCACGACTCGGCTGCTGCCCGAATCCGTGCTCGGCGCAACCGGTGCATGGGAATTGCGATCGCGCGGCAAGGGGCGATTCGCCGGAGCCGAGATACTGCCGGAACTCCTGAAGACGCTCGCGCCGGAAGTCGCACTCGATTGGCGCCTTCCATCGCCGGACGGCAAGTCGCTCGAACCCGGCACGACGATTGCACGTCTGACCGGCAGAACACACCAGATGCTTGTGGCCGAGCGGACAATCCTTAACTTTCTTCAACACCTCTGCGGCATCGCCACGCTGACCGAGCGATACGTCTCCGCTGTCGCGGGGACTCATGCGAAGATCTACGACACCCGAAAGACCACGCCCGGCCTGCGAACCCTGGAAAAGTACGCCGTGCGCTGCGGCGGCGGCCACAACCACCGCATCGGTCTGTACGACGCTGTGCTCATCAAAGACAACCACCTCGCCGGCATTCCGACCACGCGCCTCGCGCACACCGTGTTTGAGATGCTAAACCATATATCAACGCTGCCGGCACGACCGGCGTTTGTTGAGGTTGAGTGTGACGATCTCGCCCAATTCGAACAGCTACTGCGCGTCGTCGGAATCGATGTCATATTGCTGGATAACTTCGAGAACACCGAACTTCGCGCGGCCGTGTCGATACGCGATGGCAGCGGATTGCGCGGCAAGATCGAGCTGGAGGCCAGCGGCGGCATTACGCTCGACACGATTCGCGACGTGGCGGAAACGGGCGTCGAACGAATTGCCGTCGGCGCGATCACGCACTCAGCGCCGATCCTCGATCTCGGACTCGACGCCGTATAATCCTGCCATGTCACACCGACTCACCGCCGACGCGCTTCACCACGGCCTCGCCACCGAGCGCATCGGGCAGCGCATTACCGTTCTCGACGAAGTCGATAGCACAAACTCATACGCACTGGACACGCTTGCTCGCGCCGACGGCCCCACCGCCGACGGGCACGTCATCATCGCGGAACATCAATCGGCCGGACGCGGACGACTCGGACGAAGCTGGCAATCGCCGCGCGGCGCGGGCCTGACGCTGACGGTGCTACTTTGGGAACGCCCGGAGTCCTTCTCAACGGCCCGGCTCATCATGGCGGCCGCCGTCGCCGTGGCGCGGGCAGTGGAACAATCGACCGACGTGGTGCCGACGATTCGCTGGCCAAACGATATCTTTGTGAAAAGCAAGAAGCTCGCTGGAATACTCGTGGAGGCCCGGGCCTGTGCAAACCAACCCATGCCCATTGCGGTTGGGATCGGGCTAAACTGCCTGCAACACTCGGGCCACTTCCCGCCAGAGATTCGCGATTCAGCAACGTCACTGGAAATCGAATCACGAGGGCCGATTGACCGAGTCACGGTCGCGCGTGCGCTGATCGGTGAATTGGACCGCTGCTTTTCCCGAAAGCGGCCGCTGAGCGATGATGCAATCGCGGCGGAATGGCGCGAACGATCCTCCGACATCGGCTCGCGTGTCACGGTCCGATGCGATGGCAAGTCCTACACGGGTCAGATTCTGGACATCAATCCACACGCGGGGATGCTGCTCCAGCTCGATGTCGGTGGGCGTCGGGAATTTGACCTGGCGACGATCACGCGCGGCTGACGAATACGCAAGCTGCGGGGTCTGAGGTTCCAAATTGTCTTATGGATGATCACATCGCCGATGCACGGGTCACACGATCGCGGACCCAGTCAGCGGTGACGCCCTTCTCGGCGAGCATCTGGGAAACGAAACTGTCCCGATCACGCAGCATGGAGAGCAGGAGATGTTCGTCCTTGATTTCGCCCTGACCGAGGCGATTGGCGGAATCGACGGCCATGATGAGGGTGTGCCAGAACTTGGGCGATCGGAAAGCCTTGGCCAGTTCGCCCTGGTGGATCCACTCCAATGCATCGTGGCCGCTGGCGGTGTGGCTGTGGTCCTCGTGGGTGCTGGAGCGGAGAATCGTAAGGATCTCCTCGCGCGCCTTATCAATCGTCAGACCGCGCTGGGTGAGAATTTTCGCAGGCGCATTCGCCCCTTCGCGAAGCAAACCGAGGAGGAAGTGCTCGGTGCCGACATACTTGTGGCCAAGCTTGCGGGCCTCGTCAATGGCATAACCGATGACCTGGCGCGTTTCTTCCTTCTGGGCCATCTTGGTCTGATGGATTTCCTTGTGGCCCGGCTCGACGCTCTTATTGAGATCGGAACGGTAGGCCTCAAGGTCGATGTCGAGGTTTTGCATCACCACCCACGCCACGCAGGAACCCATGGAGAGAATTCCGAGCATGATGTGCGTAGGGGCGAGGTAGTCGTGGTGAAGCCGAATGGCCTCTTGATTGGCAAGGGCCATGGCTCGGCGGGCGCGGTCGCTGAATCTTTCGTGCATGGGAGGATCCTCCTCAACGCGGCGAACTCATTCGCCGGCGGGTCTCTGGTTGCAGCCGCAATCGGCTGAAAATAGTTTACTTCTTGGCCGGCGGTGCGGGGGCCTTGCCGGATTTTTGGAGTCTCACGGCCTCAATAATTTCCGCTTGGATCGCCGCGGGGACTCGCTTGTATTTCAAGAATTCCATCGTGAAGGTTGCCTTGCCCTGCGACATGGAACGCACGTCGGTGGCATAGCCGAACATCTTGGCGAGCGGCACTTCGGCATCGATGATGGCCAGCGGACCGCGATTCTCGGTGCCCATGACGAGCCCGCGTCGCGCCGAAAGGTCACCAATGATGGAGCCTTGGAACTCGACGGGGCATTCGGCCTGTACCTTCATGATGGGTTCGAGCAGGACCGGCTTGCTGGCGAGGAAGGCTTCCTTGAAGGCATCGCGGGCACAGATCTGAAACGCCATGTCGGACGAATCGACGGCGTGCGACGAACCATCTTCGAGAATCATCTTGACGCCGGTAATCGGGAAGCCGGCGACGGGGCCTTTGTTAAGTACGGATTGGAAGCCCTTGTCGACCGACGGGATGTATTCACTGGGAATGCGACCGCCGAATACCTTGTTTTCGAACACATACGGTTCTTCGTAATCTTCGGGAAGCGGTTCGAGCGTGCCGACGACGTGGGCAAACTGTCCGGAGCCGCCCGTCTGCTTCTTGTGTTTGTAATTGTATTCGACCGACTTGGACGGCGATTCGCGGTAGCTGACCTTGGGCTGGCCGACGGTGACATCGACTTTGTATTCGCGCCGGATGCGCTCGCAATAAACGTCGAGGTGCAATTCGCCCATGCCGCTGATGAGGGTGTCCCCGGTGTCGGGATCGGTGGCGACGTGGAAGGTCGGATCTTCCTTTGCAAAGCGCGACAGCGCCTTGGAGAACTTGTCGCGGTCGGCCGTCTTGGTGGGAGACACGGCGAGGGAAATGACGGGGTCCATGATGTGCATGGATTCCATCGTGTAATTCACGCCTTCGGAGCAGAAAGTGTCGCCGGAGATGCAATCGAGGCCGACGACGGCAACGATGTCACCCGCCGTGGCGGAGTCCATGTCCTCGCGGTCGTTGGCGTGCATACGCACGATACGGCTGAAGCGGGAGGGCTTGCGCGTCCGCGAATTGACATAGCGATCACCGCGAATCATCTTGCCCTGGTAGATTCGCATGAAGGTGAGCTGGCCGAAGCTTTCGTCCACGAGCTTAAATGCCAGTGCAACGAGGGGTGTTTCGGGATTGGACGTCAGGGGGACTTCGGCCTCTTCATTATCGAGGTCGAGTGCGAACATTTCGCGATCCAACGGGCTGGGCAGATAACGCACCATGGCATCGAGGAGCAACTGAACGCCGCGATTGCGATAGGCCGAACCCATGAGGACGGGGGTGAACTGTGCGGAAATGGTTCCGCGACGGATGATCGAATGGATCATTTCTTCAGGTACTGGCTTTTCCTCAAGCATGATGCTGAGGAGTTCGTCATCGTAGAGGCTGAGGGCATCCAACATGCCGGTGCGGGCACTTTTGGCCTCGTCGGCCATGGTTGCGGGGATGTCTTCGTAGCGAAGCTTCTCGCCGTTCTCGCCGTCGAAGTACACGGCCTTCATCTTGATGAGATCGACCACGCCGTCGTGATCGTTGCCGAGGCCGATGGGAAGCTGAAGTTGAATGGTGGTGAGGTCGAGCTTCTCTTCGAGGCCCTTAATGACATTGACCGGGTCGGCGCCGCCGCGATCGAGTTTGTTGATAAAGCAGATTCGCGGGACATTGTAGCGCTTCATCTGGCGGTCGACGGTGATCGACTGTGACTGAACACCGGCGACGCCGCAGAGAACGAGGATTGCGCCGTCGAGGACGCGCAGAGATCGCTCAACCTCAACGGTAAAATCAACGTGGCCGGGCGTGTCGATAATGTTGATGTCGCAGTCGTTCCATTGGACCTGCGTCGCGGCGCTGGTGATGGTGATGCCGCGCTCTTTTTCAAGCTCCATGTGATCCATGGTGGCGCCATCGCCGCCGCCTTTGACTTCGCTGATCTTGTGAATGCGGCCGGCATAAAACAGGATGCGCTCGGTGAGCGTTGTCTTGCCGGAGTCAATGTGAGCGGAAATTCCGACGTTTCGCAGTTTGCTGATCGGGGAAGCGTTCATGGAATCAATGTCTCGCAAAGCTTTGGGGCCGGGTATGACGGCCATGGCCGAATCTCCAAACATCTGTCACGCAGTCGATAAACCGAGCCGGCGTTTTTCGGCATCGGTGGGGAACTCCCGGCGGTCGCCCGACATCGGACGGCGGTAAAGGTTCAGTGTTGCCTGTGAATCCGGGAAAACGACCGACATGCGGACATACCGGAGGCAATTCAGCCGAGCCCCGCACTATATCGGAGGTTTAGAATGCTGTCAAAGCTAAAGTTAACGGCCGGTGCAGGACCGGCCCTGGCGGGGCTGAAAACAGGGGGTCGATCAGAAAAACGACGCCCCGATGATGGCGAAGATCTCCTGCAAACAGCCAAATCCGAGAGCGTGACAACAACCGAGGGAGATTGCAGCCAACGTGCAAATCCGGGAGCGGCGGCGAATGAACCAATGCATCACAGTCCTCCGTGACAATGCTGTCGTCACACAAGAAGCGTACGTCGCGCGATGCGGACGGTCAATACTGCGATATCCAACGTCAATGTAAAACGGTCGAACTCCCTCGGGTCCAGCAAACAAAAAAAACGCGAGACCGATTGGGCCTCGCGTTGGATGCGATCATCGTGATAACAGCAAACGGACTACATGCCGTAGGTCTTCGGCTCGAAATCCTTGTCGGTCAGGCCGACGCCGAAGCGGATGTTGCGATACTCATACTTGCCAAGCAGATTCTTTGGGTTCTTTGCGTCATCGGAGAAACAATACACCGCGACCGGAACGCGATATTCCTTGTCGATGTAAATCTCCGCGGTGCGGTCGGGGTAAAAGCCGTCTTCATCCGTGTATGGCAAGGTTCGGCGAACCACCCACACCGGACGACCGTCAAAATGGGACTCCCCAGCCAACTCCAGACCTAGCTCGCCCTTCGCGCGGGCGATGTCGCAATACTTGATCAACAGGTCGAGCGTGGTCGAAAAACCGAACTCATCGAGGTAGCGACGCGACGCATCCTTCGCCAGTGACCCGCGAACCGGCTGCTTGAGGCTCTTCACAAAAAGCTGTGCGATCTTGCCCGGCTGTGCCACGGCCAACTCACGCTCGTCTGGATTCTTCGCCTTCGGATCGGTCCATTTCCCCTTCACGTAGAGAACGCGGGCCGCAAGACCGGGATTGCGAATCCAGTCCATGTACACGCTGTAGGGCGCGTGACGGAACTTGACCTTGATCTCCTGCTCCTCGCTCATGCCCGACGGGAGAAGCTCCTGCTTCACCATCACGCACTCATAATCCTTCACGCTTCGCAGGTGGCGATCGCGCGCTTCTTTCAGCGCCGAGAGCGGATCGCGGCGGATCATCTTTTCAAATGGATCGACGTCCGATGTCTCGGCCGCAAGCACGCGTGGAGCCCGCTGTGTCAGGATGACTTCGGCATCTTCATTCAGTTGGAACTGGGCGTAGAGAATGCCCGCGAGCACCAGTCCAAAGAAAAACTGTAGCTTCCGTCGAGTGATCTGCCTTGGCTCACGTGGCATGTACTGAAAACCTCTCTATGACGTCGAACATCCCGATTGAGGGCACCGGACTTTCACGTCCAAGCCACCCAAGGATGCGAACTGCCCTCGGCCTGTCCTGCCTCAGGCACTGTCAACGCACCGATTAACATCGGTACGCCTGCGACAGGCCGTTAGCCGGGCCGAGCAGTCCTACGCGGCGAGCTTTACGAATACCTACGGCGAGCTTTTTCGCCGGCTTCGTGTGACGTTTAGCCCCGCGCCGGGCACTGCAACAGCGGGCGGTGAGCCAACTGCCACTTGTACACATCACACCAACAACTGTATCACACGTTTTTGGGGCGGTCAATTAGGTACCGGTCGTGAAGATGGGCTACATCGTCGTTACTGGGACGATCTAACTGATTGCCAGACAAAACGTTGCGCAGGCTGTGCATTTCACCAGTCAGCCCGCCTGATACATCTCATGTGCATCAATATAGGCCCTTACGCTGGCGGGAACCAAGTTGATTATTGGGAGACCATCCCGTACCCGCTTTCGAATATCGGTCGCGCTGATCTCGATGGTGGGAGTGGTAAGGCAGTCGCGCAGGAGTTGCCGGGCTGCGACCGGGCCGACCGCAGCGTCCAAACGTGCCGGCTCCGGGGGTGACCACCCAGCCCGAGTCAGTGTCACAATTCGGACCGCCTGGACCAGCTCGGCCACCCGATACCACGACGGTAACTGGAGCAGGGAATCAGCGCCGATAAACCAAATCAACTCGGCATCCGCTCCCATTCGGCGGCGGTACTCCCCCACCGTATCAAACGTGTAACTCGGCCCGGATCGGTGGAGTTCAAGGTCATCCACCGCAAACAAGGGATCACCCGCTATGGCGGCTTCGACCATGGCCAGTCGATGGGCCGGATCTGTAACCATGCGGCCGAGCTTATGAGGCGGCCGGGCAGAGGGGATAAGGACGACGCGCGCCAGACCAAGCTGTTCGGCAGCCGACCGCGCAACGATGAGATGCCCGTGATGGATCGGGTCGAAGCTGCCGCCAAACAGGCCAA
The DNA here is from genome assembly GCA_016235815.1 of Planctomycetota bacterium. Lineage (GTDB taxonomy): Bacteria > Planctomycetota > Phycisphaerae > UBA1845 > UTPLA1 > JACRIM01. Next base: position 27,271 of record JACRIM010000001.1, on the reverse strand, counting down.
GTTGGGTCATGGTTGCCTCAAATCGCGCGGGGGCAGGCGTACGCGGCACATGATAACCGACGCACGGAAATGCGCCCTACAATCACATGGAACACATGAACCTCGACGACAAGATCTGCTATTGCTACCACGTCCCCCTGCGAAAGCTGGTGAGCTACGCACGTCGCGAGAAGCTGCAGCGGGCCAGTCAAATGTCGCAGTGCCTTGGCGCGGGGACGGGTTGCGGCTGGTGCATTCCGATCCTCAAGCGAATCTTCGACCAATCAATCGCTGAACGAATCGCCAATTCAACGGTTGAGACGGACATGGTTCCGATGACGCCTGAGGAATACGAAGCGGCACGATCTTCGTATCTCAAGTCGACCGACAAAAACACGTTCTAACTGCAACTCCGCCTACTTCCGTTTGAAGCGGAGCATGTAGTTCTCTTTCAGAAACGGCGTGGGGACGCGCTCGACAAACTGAAATCCCGCGGACTCGATCTCGCGTTGGACATCGTCCTGCCCGGCACGAACATGGTCCAACACCCATTGCCTGCTGGTGCCCGGAACTCGATCGAAGTCGATGACGATGAGCGAGCCGCCGGGACGTAACGCCCGATGAATCGATGCAAGCGAACTACGCGGGAATTCAAAATGATGATAGGTGTCACAGATAAAAACGATGTCGGCGCAGGCCGCCGGCAGACGCGTGTCGCGCTCCGTGCCTTTGATGACCGTGATGTTGTTTAATCCCGATTGCTTTGATCGATCCGCGATTCGCTTGAGAAAATCATCCACGATATCCACGGCATAGACGCGGCCCTCACCGCCGACCTGGTGGGCGAACATCTCCGCGAAAAACCCGGTGCCCGCGCCAACATCCGCCACCACCATGCCGGGCCTAATCTGCATGGCTTCCATGATCGCGAGGCGTTCGTGGAATATCTCGCGGCTTTCCGACTCGAAACGGTCCGTCCATTTGGCGAGGTCGGGCTTCTGGTACTCCGCGTTGACGCCGGGTCGCACGCTCGTTTCAGCAGGGGCACAGCCGACAAGGGCCGCCGCAAAGACCCCAATACTCGCCACTCGAGAACGTAAAGAAATGCCAATCATGACAGGCTCCCAAGGCTGCGTGATACCGCAAATGGACCGCATGCGGCGAGTATAGACCCTTATGCCGTCGTGCGTGAATAACGCGTCCTTTTCTCGTTAATCCTCGCTGGCATCCTCACTCGTAGCGAGGCGGTGCAATACCGCCTTACTTCGTCTACGATGCAATTCCGTCGCCCGTATGTGCGGTGGAAAACCCCCGGTCGAACAGCTCACGACGAAACCCCTTGGAGGTCCCCATGCGTATTCACGATTCTCACCTTCGCGCCGCTTTTCCCGCCGTTCTTGCGACCGCGTTCATCGCGTCAATCGCCTCGGCAGAAAGCGTCATGCTCAAGCCCAAACACAAGGTCGGCGACACCGTTTATGTCGAGCAGGCCGCCGACATCCTGCAGAAGATCCACAACCCGATGATGGGCGAACCGATGGAGATCAATCTGCAACGCACCTACGGCTTGATTCGCAAGGTTGAGTCGGCCACGGACGGTGGCGCAAAGCTCTCATGGACCTACGACCGCGCCATGCAAAAGATCGAAAGCCCCATGCTCGAGGCTGCGTACGACTCCGACAGTGCCGGCAATGAAGACGAGTCGGAAATGCTGGCCGATTTGTTGCAAGCCATGATCGGCGGCAAGTTCAACATCGAAATGAGCAAGGACTTTTCCAACGCCTCGTGCAGCGGCATGGAGGCCATCCTGGACAAGACTCAGGAAGCCGGTGCCGGCGGAATGCTCAGCCAGCAGCTTCAGCGCGAACTGACGGACGATCGCGGTCGCGTCACTTATGGCGAAACGATGTACCTCATGTATCCGAACAAAGAGGTGAAGGTCGGCGAGACGTGGGCCAAGACCCAGCGCGACACGATCCCGCAGCTCGGCAAAGTCGTCTCCCATTATGAATACAAGCTCGACAAGATCGCGGAAGAGGCCGGCCGAAAGGTGGCCATCGTGTCATTCAAGTCAAACGTCGAGAACGACAAGTCCGACAAGAGCGCGAAGGAAGACGACGCCATGCACGGCATGACGCCCGTAATCAAGGGCTTATCGACGGGTGTCACAACCTTCGACATCGAACGCGGAATGGTGACCAAGTCGGTCAGCAACAGTGAAACAAACATCGAGATGAAGCAGCCCGACGCCGGCAAGAAGGACGGAGAAAAGGACGACGAAGAAGAAGGCGCCGGCCAGGGCCCGCCTCCGGGTATGAAGATTCAGGTCAAAGTCAAGCAGACCACGACGGTCATGAGTGAGTCCGAACGGGCCAAGCAGAAGGAAGCCGCAGCCGAAAAGGCCAAGACCAAGAAGAAGGCCGAGCCGAAGAAGGACGCAAAGAAGCCCGCCAAGAAGGCGGAGGAAAAAGAAGACGACGACGAATAATCACCGGCGCTGTGCCGCTGCAATTTTAGACGTGTCAATGAAACCGCTTGGCCGTCAAGCGTACGCCGCCTTGAGCTTGCGCTTCCAGCGCGACGGGTGACGTTCGTCGGAATCGTTCGTCGTTTCCGTCGTCTTCTGCTGCGGTGTATTTGGTTTTGCTTGCGGCGCAGCAGGGCGCGGGCCCGACGAGCGGTTGCGCTGCGTCGTTCGCGCCGCCTCCTCCACAACCCGCTGGAATTGCCAGGTTTGGCTGCGGTTGCCGCCGGTCGCCAGACAGCCGCAGGTCATGAGCGCAAGAGCAATGACAATCAGGCCGCCTGCGCGTCGGCCTCTCCGAGCCGCCGTCTTCACGGTGCTTCTCCCCCGGTGAAATTTGCTTCTTTCCCCTCCGAGTCACGATCGAAGGGCGGCGTCCGTCGTCGCGCGGGGCGGCAACGGACCCATTCGGGAGACGACTTCGGCAGCTTTCGCGCGTGGCGTCAGCACGAACTAAGGGTGGTATGGGGCCGGGGGGTTACAGCCACATCCCGGCATGTTCTCTGGGACGAGGGCGACTTTCAGCACTGAAATGCGGACATTGCGATGCAAAGAAACGTGAGATGTGCTTGTCGTCCGATAAGGATACAATGCCACCCACGCAGAAAGGATCGCGCATGGACGCTCGATCTTCGCACGTCGCCGTCGCCTTCACTTTTCTCATTGCCTGTCTCGCGGTCACGCCGCGCACCGACGCCGCCCCGTTGCGCCCACCGCCGCCCGAACAGGTGCGCTCCGTCAATTCGACTCGCATCGTGTTCACCTATCGCCTCGCCGACGGCTCAGGCGATGCCTCGCGCGGCGAATTGTGGGTGACGAAAGACCTCGGCAAGACATGGTCAGCCGCCAAGGTGCTCGACGCCGACGGTTCCCTGACATACGACGCCGACGGTGACGAACTGCTCGGCTTTTTCATTGTGCTGCAGAACACGGCAGGCGCATCCTCGCCTCCGCCGGCTGCCGCCACGCCTCCCCATCACTGGATTCGTGTCGACCGGTCGCAGCCTTCGGTGCAGGCGCTCGCGATCAGGCCCGACCCGCGCTTTGCGGTAAATCGAGACCTGCATCTGCGATGGGCAGCCATGGACGACAATCTTCCAGATCGACCCGTCGCACTGCACTATCGCACCGAGGAAACGAAGTCATTCAAATTGATCGCCGATTGCCTGTCGGCGCGCGGAGCCTACAAATGGACCGTGCCGCCCGACGTGACCGGCCGCCTGGAATTGAAATTCTCCGCCACGGACCGCGCCGGCAACACCGGAACTTATGTCGCCGAGATTGAGCAAGCCGGCGCTGCCAAGCCGACCTCCCAGCCGACTGAACAACGCACGGCATCGTCCACGCCCTCATCCGATACTCGCAAGACGCATCGCGACTCGGCCGACCTCGGCGCGTTTCGCACAGCCGGCTACGACGAACCCGATGCCGGCGAAGACATCGCCCGCCAGGCCGCGAGCAAGGAAGCACGACGTCGTTATGAAGCCGGAACATGGCATCGGCTGCGCGGCGACTACGACCTGGCCATCGCCCGGTATCGCGAGTCGATCGAACTTGCTCCGCGCGAAATGCCGCCGCGCGTGGACTTGGCCGGCTCCCTGATGATCCGTGGCGACGTGGATGCGGCCGAACGAGAGTTGCAAAAAGCCCTCGCCATCGATCCGACTTATCGAAGCGCCCTCAAGAGCCTTGCCCTCGTTCAATCGCGAAAGCACAATTACAAATCAGCACGCGAGACGCTGGACAAGTTGCTCCTGCAGGACCCGCAGGATGCCGAAGCCTGGCTGGCATACGGCGATGTCGTCATGTTCAACGGCGATCGCGCCGCGGCCCGGCAGGCATGGTCGAAAGCCAAATCGCAGGCCGGCTCAAACCGCGACATCACGTCGAGAGCCGAGAAGCGTCTGGACATGTACCCCGATTCGCGGCCGGAGAATTAACGGGCACTACGACGCGACGCTGGAGGCACACCGTTGTCCGACAAACCCTCTGCCGACGAAGTACGCAATCTGCGCAGTTCGCTGGAGATGATCCGGTTTGAACTCCGCCGATTGGAGCGGCGGCTGGAGACGCTGGAGAACGTTTCAGCAGATTCGACGCCGCCTCTCCCGAGTTCGGTCAACGATTCCTCAAGCGTGACTCACGACATCCGCATGGCGGGCTGCCCCGCCGCCGCGCGAATCCGGTTCGCCGCGGCGAAGACCTTTTCATCGATCGCAAAAAACCGCGACAACTGCCCCGTGGTAATGCCCAGCATCCCGGCCGCATCGCTCAGTCGGCCCTTCGCGTGAGCCAACACATCGAGCGCGGCCGCCGCAAGGATCGGCAACGCGGGATTCCGCGATGATACCTCCATGCGACCGGCCGGCGTCCGATGCGCCGCCCACTCCGCCGGCGGCGTCCAGTCGTCCGCCAACGCCTCTCGCAACTGAGTCGCCAACTCGCGCCGCAGTCTGCGAAGCGCCCGTGCCTTATTCTCATGTTGCGAACGGCTCTCTTCGGCAATCGCCATGATTCCACTTGGAGTGTGTCGCAACCGCACAGCCGAGCTTGTCTTGTTTCGCTTTTGCCCACCAGGCCCGCTGGCTCGGTACGTATCGACTTCGCACGCGGCGAGTAATGCGTCATCATCGGCGCGGAGCCAGTCATCGCGGCGCATACGAGGCATTGCGTCATGGTCGCCGAATCAATGCGTTAACGCCACACATGCGACGTGTTGCCAACCGTTGCCGCTCCGTGCTCTAATCTCCTCGATGCGGTTTACCACCCGATCCTTGCTCACGTTTTGCCTCGCTGCGGCGAGTTCATCGACAGCATCGGCCCAATCGCCGACGACGCAACCCGCTTCCGAGATCGAGCGCCTCGAACGCGAGGTCATGGACAATCTCCGAACGCAACCCATCGGTAAGGGAACGGTGGACGACTTGAATCTGCCCGAAGACTTCCGCCGGCGCGTCGCCGATCGGGCCCTTCGCGTGTCGTACGAGCAACGGTTTCGCATCGTCGTGCCCGACGCCGCCGCGCCCGCCGGCACCACCACTGCCCCCTCCATCACGCCGTCAACCCCATTGCCATCCAAGCCCACTACGCCGCCATCCGGTCGCGTGATTTGGAGTTCGGGAGGGCTGATCACGATTCTGATCGTTGCGATGGCGGCTCGGCGAAAGCGGAGGAAAAACCCGTGACGCACCGATTCCTCCCGATTGTCGCCGTGACCCTCGCGTGCCTCGTGCCGAACGCTCAAGCCCAGCCGTCGCAACCCTCCGCAGATCAGGTGCCGAACTTCGTAGTCCCGTCAACCGCTGGTACGAAAGCAATTCTGGAGTTCCGCGCCGCGCAAAAGGAAGCCGTCCCTGCCTGTCGCGGGTATCGCGCGCCGATCCTCACCGACAACTGGCGCGAGTGGTCAACCGAACTTACTCCCGATCGCCTTCCCGATCTGACAACGAAAATGCAATTGGCCGGCGACATCGTCGCCCGCAGCCTGGCCCGCGAAGGGCTGGTGGTGACGCTCGCCCGCGTGGTCGAATGCGTCGGCTATCGATGGGTCTCCAAACGTGGGCAACAAACGCCCGACGATCTCGCGGCCATCGGCTTTCCCGCCGATCTGCTCGGGTTCTTTCCGAATGAAAACGAGGAATACTCGGAGCCATACCGCGTCGTCGTGGACGTTACGCGCTCGCTCGGAAGCGATCCGCAGATCGACGAGGTGATGCCGATGCTTCTGGCTCGCAAGCTTCAGTTTCGACCGACGGCGCCGGGCTTTCGGCTCGCCCCTGATAGCGGCCAACTCGCACCCGGACTGATCCGAATGCAAATGCCGACCGACTCCTATTACCAAGGCCCCGGCGACGGCGGTTCGCTCGATGTGCTCCATCAGCTCCTGGAACAATTCCCCGACATTCCGTTCGTGGTCAGCATCAACGCCCAACATCTGCAATTGTTCACGAAGCATGTGGACTCATGGCGACTCCCCCGCATGGATCGCCTGACGATCCTCTCCGAACCATCGCCCGTTTCCCAATGGGCACAGGACAACGGCCGCGCCGGGTTTATGCCGTCCAAGAACGGAGCAGCTGCAAAACCACTAATCCTCGCGCCGCGCTATGCAAGCCGACGCGAAGAAGTGTCATCTTTCATTCCGGGCGAGAACTGGCTCCTCGATTCCGTCGCGGCCGCCGGTGTGGAGATCATTCGTTCGCCGCTTTTGTTTCAAGGCGGCAATCTCCTCATGGTGGAGGAGGCGTCGGGCCGCCGCGTCCTCTTGATCGGCGAAGCGGAAGTGTGGCGCAACGTCGCGCTCGGGTTAACGCGCGAGCAAACGCTGGAGGCGTTCCGACTGGAATTCGGCGCCGACGCCTGCGTGGTACTTCCAAATGTGTCCTACCACATCGATTATGAAGTCAGCGTACGCACCGTCGGCGGCAAGACCATCGCATTCGTAAACGACACGACGAAGGCAACGACGCACATACTCTCGGCCACGCTTTCATCCATGGAAAAGGCAGGCGCGATCACACAATCCGACGCCGATGCTGCACGCCTCAAATTACAAGCCAACTCAACCGAAGCGGCGCTCGCGCTGATCGAAAGCGTTCTTGAGAAACACTCCGTTGGCTACGGCCGATTCCCCGTCTCCTTTGCCAACGTGTTCGCCCGCGGCAATGTTGACTCCGGCGTCGGAAATTTGCAGCGAATTCTCCTCGCGCTGGACACGGCCGCCTTCACACCGGAGCCGCCGACATGGCGCGCACCCGATGCCGCGGGAGAAACCTACGCCCGGTCCTTGCGACGTCGCGAAGCGGACCGCGCTGCACTGCGCAAGACGCTTGCCGCACAAGGTTGGACGGTGGTCCCCATCCCCAGTACCGCCGACGGCGAGCGAAGCGTTAATTACCTGAACGGTCTTCATCTGAAGGACCGGTATCTCATGCCCGTGCAAGGAGGCTTTATGTCGGAATTGGACGAGTCGGCAAAAAAGGCTTTTTCCATGGCATTAGGGCCAGAAACCCGCGTTGTGCCCATTCGCACGGCCGAAAGCCAGCGGAGAGATGGAGCAGTACGGTGCTCCGTTTGTGTGCTGCCGCGCAACTAGGCGACCGAAACACGGACTGAATTATCGTTTTATCAGGACACAATCCTCTGGACATGCCGATAAGCGGCTTGGTATACTGAAGACGCTACTTGCGAGGTGAGATTTCTCCTGCCACGCGAGGGGTGGAACGATTGTTTCGTGATAACTTGTCGGTCAGGTCCCGACCCTCCCACAAAACCGTGCGGGTTCAGGGGTGCTTTTAATCTAATTAGGAGTTCGAGATGCGCTTGAATGTTTCAAAGCAGATTGTGGTATGCGCCGTCGCGTTGACATCGATCGGATTGATGTTTGTCGCGCCGACCTTCGCCGGAACCTACATGGGTTGTCCGGGCACGACCAACCCCGGACCCGTCGCAGGGCCGGACGTCATCGTCGGCACGCTGTGCCATGACGCAATCACCAATTTCAATTCGGCAGCGATTAGCGGTGTGACGTATGAAGCCTTTTCGATGGGCACGACCTCCTGCAACATTGGCACCGTGCATCTTAACTGGATTGATGAAGGCAATAACCCCAACCACCCGGCCATCAGCCAAAACTTCTATCGCCTTAAAAACATCAATGGCACGCGCCGCTTCGAGCAATTGGCTCAGGCATGGCTCAAGCACGGTTTCTGCGCCCTTTGCGGAAGTGCCTGCTGCACGGATCGCCTCGATGAATCCTGTGACCACCTCGGCGTAGGATGCTCGGATCCTTATAGCTCCAGCCGAAACGGAAGCCAGACCGCCAACATGGGGCCCAAGTGGCAGATCAACGCCACGACCGGCATTCACCCCGAACCCCGGGCGAATCCGGGAGGCGCAACCTCCACCACGGTTTCCCGCCGAATGCATATTCCCGTTACAGAACTTGAGGTCTCAAACGGTACGGGCGATGTCAATGCGACACGCTATTGGGGTGAGTCGCAATATGTCGCGGCTGACGACGCCGCAGCCGGCAACAAAAACAACAATGCTTCGTATCGTCCGATCAACGTAAGCGGAAGTGGATCTGCATGGTCGTTTTCCGCATTAGGTACCACGCAGCGCCAGCAATGCGGAATACGGGCATGGGCCGATACCGATACCACCGTCACGGACCCCGCAACCATCACCCGCGTCGTTGAAACCGACATGATCACTCCGGAAGACAACGGCGATTCAGCCCTTGTAATCATCGCGGCACAGGCCACTAACCTCGGCAACGGCCTTTGGCATTATGAATACGCGGTGCAGAACCTCAACTCGGATCGCAGCGTCTCGAGCGTGAGCATCCCGGTGTCCAGTTATCTCACCGTGTCCAACATCGGTTTCCGCGACGTGGCCTATTGGGATGGCGATGGCGAAGGCAACGTCACCATTGACGGCACCGACTGGCCGGGAAGTCACGCCAACGGCGCGGTGACCTGGGCCTGTACTCAGACCTATGCGGCCAATCACAACGCCAACGCCCTTCGCTGGGGCACCATGTACAACTTCCGCTTTGACTGTAATGAGGCCCCGCCCTACAGCCATGGCGACACGGAACTCGTCGGAGCCACCTTCGGCCAGTTCAAACCAAACGCCCAAAGCTTCGTCGGCGACACCGTTGCCCCCGCATCCGTCACCTGCGTTCGCGGCGACATGAACAACGACGGCTTGATCGACGCCGGCGACATCGCCCGCTTCTCGGAGATCATCGTCAATGGTGCCGCAACGCCCCGCGAGAAATGCGCCGGCGACCTCGAGGCCATCGCCGACTTCGGCGTTGATCTCGATGACACCGACAACTTCGCCAACTGCCTGCTCAATGGCGGCGGTTGCTAAGCCAACGATTCGATAGTAGGAGGGTGAGTGGAAAAAGCCGGGTCCATGCGATCCGGCTTTTTTCTTTTTTACCTGATGATGGGTGTGTATCCGAAACGCTGGCTCGGGTTGGAAATCCTGCATCCAACCTGCTTTAATGATCCCCGATGCGCGGACTGCTGAACTGCCTGTGTTTCGGATTGCTTCACGCCCCACTTGCCTTTGGGCAACCGACGACCACAAATCCAAATTCGAGTTCAGGAGAAATTGAACGCGAGGTGATGGAGAACATCCGTCATCAACCATTGGGCGGGGGGACGGTGGATGATCTGAATCTCCCCGACGAGTTTCTTCGTCGCGCCGCGGATCGAATCATTCGGCAATCCTACGAAGAGCGGCATCGCGCCGTGCTCCCGGATGGACTGACAAAAGCGAACGCCCCGCCGGGCGAGTCCGACTCCGCTCCCAATGTTCCAGCGATCACAATTCACCGGTTTCGATCACCGACGGGCATGGTGGCGTATCGCAATACCCTTCGCGAGGATCGCCCGCCGGTGCGTGGATTTCGCGCCCCGATTCAAGGCGAACCCATTCAGGAGTGGCCCTTCGAGCAGCCGGCGGAATCGGCCACCCCTGACGTGCGAAAGGCGGCCGACGTTGTTGCCAGGCGACTGGCGCGTGATGGACTATTAGCCACGACCAGCGCGTTGGTTGATGTGGTTGGAGAGAAGTTGCTGCGGAAGGATGCGGCGGATCTGTTGAGGCGCGTGGGAATACCCGTGGATTTGCTCGCGTGTTTCGGCGCGTCAGAGCACGACGGTTCCTTGCAAACGCTGCTTCATGAAATGGATGCACGAAGACGGAAATCGTCCGTCGAATGCGAGCAATGGCTGGCGAACCTCCCCTTCACATGGAAGCCGTGCGGATTTCGCGTCGCGCTGGATAATGGAGCAGGCGATTGCGCGATGGTTCGCCTGCAACTCACGCGCGGTGATTACTGGGATGGCGTGGGCGACGGGTGCAGTGTGGATATTGCCCGGCAACTGATCGCGAAATTGCCGGATGCGAAGTTTGTGGTTCACATTGAAGATCGTTTCGTCAATCAGTTTCTGCAGACGGCCAGGACTTGGCCCCTCGGCGAGCGGGGGCGCGTAACAGTGTTGCCTGATCAAGAAACATTGGGACAATGGGCGCAAGACAACGCGAAGGTCGGCTTCATCCGAGAACGAAACGGCCACTCGGCGGTCACAAAGCCGGTCACGCTTGTGCCACGATACGCCAGCCGCCGGGAGGATGGATCGGTCTTTGTACCGGGCGAGTCATTTCTTGCGAATCGGCTCAAAGCCGCGGGCCACGATGTCCGCCAATCCCGATTGTTGTTTCAAGGGGGAAACTTGATCGCGGTTCGTGATCCCAAATCGAACAAGTGTGTCTTGCTGATCGGCGAAGCGGAGATCTATCGCAATACAGCCCTGGGCCTGACTCGCGATCAGGTCGAGGCGGCTTTTCGAACGGAATTCGGTGTCGACGAATGCCTGGTGCTTCCAGCCGTTTCATATCACATCGACTATGAAGCGTCGTTTCGAGAGCACGACAAGAAACTGATCGCCTTCGTAAATGACTCCGTGGCGGCGAGAGAGATCGTGCTGAACGCCGGCCTGGATTGCCTTGAAGCTGCGGGGGTCCTCAGCGCGGACGCTCGAACGATCGCAAAAGGGCGCCTGGACGCTCATCGGGAACGCGAGTTCCTTTCGGCTGTGATGGGACCGATCTTGCAAACGGCAGCGGCCCATGGTGGATTTCCTGCGTCGCTGGCGCGACGTTTCTCCACGGGACCCGTCGATTCCGGAGTCGGCAATCTCCAGCGATTTCTCCTCGCACTTGATTTGCTCGCCGCCGAGACGCTGCCTTCGGACGCCTGGCCCCAGGACGAACATAGTCAGGCGTTTCGCCGGGCGATCCTCCGAAGGCGAGAGGACCGAAAACGGCTTTGGGACATGCTTGCCAACCGCGGATGGGAGCTGAGGGCCATTCCCAGCTTCTCGGAAGAAGGCCTAAGTATGAACTACCTGAATGGAATCCAATCGCGGAGGCACTACATCATGCCAGCCTATGGAGGCCTATTTGAACAACTGGACAAAGCGGCGCAGCGGCTCGTCTCAGAGGGTCTCCCGAAGGATGTAGAGGTAGTTCCGGTGCTATGTGGAGAGAGCCAAAGGCGTGTGGGGGCCGTTCGTTGCTCAACCGGCGTTTACCCATGGGTCCATTCGCACACCACCGAAAGCCCATAAACAGCACCAAATCGATCCCCCATTCATCGCTCTCCCCTCAACATGCACCATCCGGCCGTTGTGGATTAGGCCGATGGCGCCTGGAAATCTGTTCGGCTGACCTGGGATTAGTTGAACTAAGTCCATGCGATGTGATATGCTAGGGGTTACTGGGAACCTCGAAATCCAGCGAGGGGGTTTCTGAAGTCTGATAATCCTCTGATTCCAGTCTACTAGTTTCACAAGAATCTAGTTGGTCAATGGTCGAGTCTGCACTGATATGTTCGGACCCGTATGGAAGTTAATTTGTAGGAGTAGATCTAATGCGACAAAGTCGAAACGTGATCCTGGCGGTGGCCATGTTTGCACAAGTTCTTGCAGTTGCCGGTGTGGCGAACGCGGAAAACGAACTGTGGTCCATCCGCGAAGGTCGCAGCCTGATTGTGCTGGATCAGGCGGCACTCAGTAAGGCCGGCTTGCTGATTTCGTCGGACGTTGGCCGGACGACAGAGCCTATGCTGGTGGAAGTGGCCCCTCACTCCCCGTATGCCGCCGTTTTTGACGATCTAAAAAGCGCGCGCTTCAGCACGCTGCAAGTCTTCCATTTGGGCGGCTTGTCCATCAATAGTCGTAATGGGCGGTTCGACATGACGTCGATCTTGATTGATGGATCGGAACTGGCATTGCAATCATTGCAGGACAAGTCATTGGACCAGAGTCCGCGCCTCGTTATCTCCGGAGGGGATCGGTTCGTTGATGTTCCATCCGGGAGTTTTGGGATTCAGGGCGGATCATTGTTGATCTCCCCAGCCTTGGCGGCCCAGCTTGGTCAGGAGCGTCTGACTGGAGTTTCCATCGGTACGGTTTCGATGAACCTTGTCTTTGAAGTTCCGAATCCCGCGCATGATGAGCCCAATGGCCAGCGCGTGTGCGCAAGCCCCAATACCGGCCCGGATGTGATCGTCGGTGGGCTCGAAGCCAGTGGTTCCGCAGTGCAAAACTACACTGCGGTCGGTGCCATTGACGCCATCTCCATTGCAACGTCCTCGTGCAACATTGGAAACGTAAACGTCCAATGGGTTGCAAGCAACAATAACCACCCTGTCATCGGGGGATCGCTCTATCGTTACAATGTTGTAAACGGTTCTGGTCGATTCGAGCAGATCGGCCTTGGATGGTTGAAGCATGGCTTCACAGCGCTTACTCAGAACCTGTGTTGCACCTGCAATGGGCAGGGTGGATCCGTTCTTGGACAAGGGTGCTCCGATCCTTATACCGCCAGCCGCAATGGGCAGCAGCTCACGACGTCCGGAGGCCTTGGACCCCGGTTTCAGGTGAATGCACATACCGGCGTTTTCACGTATCCGTATCTGTTCCGAAACCTCGCAATTCCGGGTGGTGAGACAAACATCTCTCGACGAGTTCAGATCAAGTTGACGGACTTGAATCCAGCCGTAAATGCGGGGGCCATATATACCATCGAAGGCCAGTATGTCACCAAGGATGATGCGACGGCCGGCAACCAGAACAACAATGCATCCTATGCCCCGGCAACGGTGACCGGTAATGCAACGGATTGCTCAGTGACCGCATCCAACGGAACAACCGTTCGCCAGAAATCAGCCGTACAAAGATGGAAGGCACTCGATCCGTCAGTAACGGAAACGTTGCTCGACGTTCCCGAGGATGCCCCGCCTGCTACGGGTCGGCTGATACTTATGGCAAAAGCGACATCACTTGGAGGCGGCATCTATCACTACGAATACGCGCTTTACAACATGAACTCGGAACGCGCGGTGCAAAGCTTTAGCGTCCCTGTTTCGCCCTATGCAAATGTAACCAACATCGAATTCCACGATGTGTTCTACCACGACCCCGATGGCTGCGGCAGCACAACCAGCGTCCCCATCACCTTTGATGGAACGGATTGGCCGGGTATCGTTTCTGGCGGCAACGTGCGCTGGGATATGGTGGCCCTGACCGGCTCGGGGGCAAACGCGCCCTGTAATTCGAATGCACTCCGATGGGGTTCGACTTATAACTTCCGGTTCGATTCAGATCTGCCGCCCGGCAGTGGCAAAGCCGCAATCGGCCAATGGACCGTGGTCAACTCGGTCGATGCCAGCACCGTCATACCGGATAATAACGTCACATGCCTTCGCGGCGACATGAACAACGACGGCCTGATCGACGCCGCCGACATTTCCCGCTTCTCAGAGATCATCGTCAATGGTGCCGCAACGCCCCGCGAGAAGTGTGCCGGCGACCTTGAAGCGATTGCCGACTTCGGCGTTGATCTCGATGACACCGACAACTTCGCCAACTGCCTCCTCAACGGCGGCGGTTGCTAGGCGATTGACTCGATTTTAGGAGGGTGGATGGGAGAAGCCGGGTCCAGGTGACCCGGCTTTTTCTTTTGGTTTCCGATCACTGGGAAAGGCCTCGCCGATGAGTGGAACTGGAATCGACAATCCCCTGCACGCCAGACTCATGGCCGAACTTCGCGCCCTGCTCACCAGCGCGTCGCCTGCCGCCGCGCTCGACCGGGTCATGCAGCACTTTGCCTGTCCCGTCGGCTCGATTCATCGCCTTGATCCGGCCACAGGGCTTCTGCTTTTGCTTGAGCGCCGTGGAATCCCCGACGCAATCCTCCCCGCCATCGAGCGCATTCCCATTGGCAAGGGCATGGCCGGTCTGGCCGCAGAGCGTCGCGAGCCGGTCACGGTCTGCAACCTCCAAACCGATCAATCGGGCCAGGCGCGACCGGGGGCAAGAGCGACCGGGATGGAAGGTGCCATCGCCGTCCCGATGCTGGTTAAGGGAGTCGTGAAGGGTGTGCTCGGCATCGCCATGCCGACGGCACACGAATTCAGTACCGACGATCAGGCGTTGCTCATGCGGATCGCCGCCGAGTTTGGGGAACGACTGGGTTAGCCCGTTGAGGAGCGGCCGAGTCGGTTACTCGTCCTCATCCTTCTTCGGCTTGTACTGAGCGATGATCGCGGCGGCCTCGTTGCTGGGCACCGCCTCGAAATGGGACAGATCCATCGCAAAGCTGCCTTTGCCGCCGGTGATGCTGCTCAACCGGGAGTGATAATCCGCCACCTTGGCCAGCGGCACCTGCGCCTTAATCACCGCGAGATTGCCGGGAAGCATGTCCTGACCGCTGGGTCGGCCGCGCCGCTGGGCGAGATCGCCGGTGATGTCGCCGACATTATCCGACGGCACCGTGACTTCGATGTTCACGATCGGCTCCAGAAGCACCGGCTTCGCCTTAAGCACCGCATCCCGAAAGGCGAGCTTGCCCGCCGTCTTAAAGGCGACTTCCTTCGAATCGACCGGGTGATGTTTGCCGTCCGTGATGCTCACCTTGATATCCTGCAGCGGGAATCCCGCGAGCGCGCCCTGACCAAGCAACTCCACGACGCCCTTCTTGATCGCCGACTCGAACTGGCCCGGAATCGACCCTCCGAAAATATCCCACGCCCACTGCATCGGTGGTTCCGACCCGCGCGGCAACGGTTCGACTCGAAGATACACTTCGCCGAATTGCCCCGCCCCGCCGGTCTGCTTCTTGTGGCGGTGATGACCATCCGCCGCGACCGAAATCGTCTCACGATAGGGTATCTTCGGCGGCTTGGTGTTGACGTCGATCTTAAACAGCCGGTGCATCTTCGACAGGATCACGCGAAGATGCAGGTCGCCGACGCCGCTGACGACGAGTTCGTGCGTTTGGGCGTCATGGTGAGCCTTGAAGCACGGGTCCACGTCAGAGAACCGCCGAACCGCGTCGCCGATCTTGGCTTCATCGCCGCGTGCCTTGGGTTCGACCGCAAGCGAGTACATCGGCGTCGGAAACTTGATCTTCGGAATTTCGCCCTCGCCGTGTCCGTCGAACAACGTCTCGCCAATGTGAAACTCGGTCTTGGACACCGCGAAAATATCACCGGCAATCGCAAGGTCCACGTCTTTGTGATCGTGGCCCTGGAACCGGAGCAAATGGCCCGGCCGCGCCCCCTTTTTCTCGCCGGGGTGCACAAGGTTTCCGTCGGGCTTCAGGCTGCCCGAAAACGTGCGAATAAAGCAGTAGCGAATGCCGCTCTTGGGGTCGTTGGCGACTTTGAACACCTGTCCGACAAACGGCCCGTCAAGCGTGAGCGGCGTTTCTTTGTCGCCGTATTTCAGAACGCGTTGTTTTCCCTCGGTCGGCGACGGGCACTCTTTCGCCGCGAAGCTGAGGAACTCCTTGATGCCGACGTTGCCGCGCGCATTCGTGAAAAGCAGCGGAATGATGTTGCCCGCCGCGATGGCCTTCGGGAGATTCGTCTGCACTTCATCGGCCGACAGTTCCCCTTGTTCGAAATACTTGTTCAACAGCGCGTCATCCACTTCGGCCACACGCTCAACGATGTCTTTGTGCGCCTCGGCAACGCTGTAGAAATCGGTCTCGCCACCTGCGTTGGTGATGCAGTTCACCACCGATTTACCCTTGCCCGCCGGCAGATTCACCGGCACGACCTCGTTGCCGATCGACTCCCGCAATACCTTGAGCAAATCATCAAACGCCACGCCTTCGGCATCGATGCGATTCACCACCACCAGGCGGGCCAGCCCCTGACTCTGGGCAATGCCGTTGAGGCGACGAGTATTGACCTGCACGCCGGCCGCAGCGTTGATCACAATGACCGCGGTCTCCACCGCCATGAGCGACGCAATGGCCGGGCCGATGAAGTCGGGCGTGCCGGGCGTGTCGATGATATTCAGCGTCTTTCCCTCGGCATTGATGTACATCACGTGGGAATCGACCGAGCAAAGGCGCTCCTTCGCCTCCTCATCGGTATCAAGGTGGCTGGTCTTGTCGTTGATGCTGCCGAGTCGGCTGGTCACGCCGGTGCTGTGAAGAAAGGCTTCACAAAGCGACGTCTTTCCCGCGCCGCCGTGACCAACGAGGGCGATATTACGAATGTCCGCAATGGAATAGGAGGGCATGATGATGGGTCTCCATATCGCGCCAAGTGCAACGGCGCGGAATGCAAAATGGTACCCGTTTTCAGGTCGCGGAGTAAAGCCGGACAGGAGCTTGTGAAATGAATGGACGAACCCCCGCTACCGTCGTTTGGCCGCCGAAATTGCTACTCGCGCACGAGTTCAAACAGGTCGTACCCGAGCCGGCCGCCGCGGAACAGCTTTTCAAGGACCACCAGATACATGATCCGCGCCCGGAACCCTTTGTTCTCTGCCCAGCTTCGCTGGCGAATCTCCGACATGCCGTCGTGCAGCGAGTCGGCCACCTGCCGCGCCACGTTTTCATGCCGTACCAAGCGAAGCCCCGCCTTGGCAAAACCGATCAAATAGTCATCCGCCGACCACAGGCGGATATTTGAGTTGAACTGGCTCGGCAGACTGTTGAGCAACGTCAGCGGCGAGAAGAGCAGCTTGTTCGAAGCCGTGATGTCCCCGATGCAAAGCCGTCCGCCCTTTCGCAACACTCGGCGGCACTCGGAAAGGAATACCGGCTTGTTCAAATAGTGCAGCGCCGACTCGAGGTTGAAGATCACATCGACCGTGCCGTCTTCCGCGGGAAGGGAATGCGCGTCGCCCTGCAGGAACCACGGCCGCTCATTCATACCCGCCCATCGTTTCTCCGCGGCCACGACGCTGGATCGGCAATACTCTAATCCAATGATCCGCTTCGGCTCGAATCGTTCGAACAGCCAGCCCGTCGGCCCGCCGATTCCGCAGCCGATGTCGAGCACGGTATGCTCATGTCCGATGGCCACGTCGCCGAGCAATCGCCAGACGAGTGCCTTTTGATTCTCCGCAAACGTCGCGCTGCCGGGCTTTTCAGTGAATCCGCAGTTGTAGCCGGTGAATCCCAGCGCCTGCGACAAGTTCCAATTTGGACGATAGTGAGCTTCAATCGTGGATTGAGACAACGGCAATTCCTTTCGTGGACGTGCGGAGTCCCTTCGCCCATTATAGTAACCATGCAGGATGGCACCGGCCAGCCTTGGATTTCACAACCCGGAGAATTTTCGTGATTGCCGGAGTTCCGGATCTATCCGTGCGCATTGGTCGGGTAACCCTGCGCAACCCCGTGATGACCGCTTCCGGCACCTGCGGCTACGGCGAGGAATACGCCCCGATTGCCGATCTGTCGAAGCTCGGCGCCTTCACGACCAAGAGCATCACCCTGCACCCGCGCGACGGCAATCCACCGGCCCGCATCGTCGAAACTCACGGCGGAATGATCAACGCCATCGGCCTCGCCAACGTCGGCATTGACGAATTCCTCAATTCAAAGCTCCCATACATTCGCACGATGGGTTGCCCCGTCTTCGCCAATGTCGCCGGCCACTCCATTGATGAGTATGTCCAGGTTGCCGGCCGCCTCGACGCCGCCGACGGGCTGGCCGGAATCGAGCTGAATGTCTCCTGCCCCAACGTCGCCGACGGGCTTATGTTCGGCACCGACCCGGCACTTCTGCGAGAACTCGTCGCGCAAGTGCGAAGGGTCGTCACCCGGGGCGTGCTCATTGTGAAGCTCTCGCCAAACGTCACGGACATCTCCGCCACGGCCCGCGCGGCCGTCGACGCCGGCGCCGACGCCCTCTCGCTCGTCAACACCTTTCTCGGCATGGCCATCGACATCGAAACGTGGAAGCCGAAGATCGCCAACGAATCCGGCGGTCTCTCCGGCCCCGCCATTAAACCGATGGCGATTCACCTCGTTCGCAAAGTCTGGCGAGACGTTGCCCGCAACGCCGGCGTCCCCATCGTCGGCATCGGCGGCATTCGCAACTGGCAGGATGCAGTCGAATTCATCCTCGCCGGTGCGACCGCGGTCTCCGTCGGCACGGCGCTCTACGTGGACCCGACCACGCCACTGAAAATCGCCGATGGAATCGCCGAGTACCTGAAGCGAAAGAACGTCGTCAGGGTCTCAGACCTGGTCGGCCGTATGGTCAGCGCCAAGGAATCCCCCACTCCACCGTCCGAGACGGGCGTCGAAGGATAGCGCAACGCCCGACCGAAAAACGCTAGAATATCCATGTGAATACGTCCCCCCGAAACACCCGCGTCCTCGTCGCCATGAGCGGCGGCGTCGACAGCAGCGTTGCCGCCTGTCTGCTGCGCGAGCAGGGCTACGACGTGGTCGGCGTCTTCATGCGACTCGGGGCTGAGCCGGTCGCGGCAACATGCGATGCGTCCACACTCTCGCTTCCCCTCGTACCTGCGGCCGATCAACCCGACCGCCATCGTGGGTGCTGTTCGGCCCTCGATGCAACCGATGCCCGCGTCGTCGCCGGAAAGCTGGGCATTCCGTTTTACGCGCTGAACTTCCAGGAAGACTTCGCCAGGCTCATCGACTATTTCGCCGACGAATATGCCGTCGCCCGAACGCCGAACCCCTGCGTGCGATGCAACCAGTGGCTCAAGTTCGGCAAACTGATTGCTTACGCCGACGCCATAAACGCCGACCTCATCGCCACCGGCCACTACGCCCGCGTTGACATCGTCAATGATCGTCCGCGGCTACGACGAGCCGTCGACGCCGACAAAGATCAATCGTATGTCCTCTTTGGCATCGCGCCCGAGGTGCTGCGCCGCACGCTCTTCCCTCTCGGCGGCATGACCAAGCCCGAGGTTCGCGCCCATGCCCGCCGTTTCGGCATCGCCGTGCACGACAAGCCCGACTCGCAGGACATCTGCTTCGTCCCCGATCGGCAATACGCCCGCGTCGTGCAAAATCGCCGCCCCGACGCGTTCATCCCCGGCGAAATACGACACGAAGATGGCCGCGTGCTCGGAACGCATGGCGGCATTCCCAACTTCACCGTGGGTCAGCGCCGCGGCCTCAACATCGCCGTCGGCAGCCCCGTTTACGTAACCGATCTCGACGCCGAAACCGGCACCGTCACCGTCGGACCTCAAGAGTCCGTCTTGGCGGATACCGTTCGCGCGACGTCCATGCAATGGCTCTCGCCACCGCCGGCCGGGGCGTTCCGCGCCCTCGTGAGAATCCGCTACAACCACGACGCAGCCCCGGCGCTCGTTCACGCCGATGGCGACGACACCGTCGAAGCCGTCTTCGACGATCCGCAGTGGGCCGTCACGCCGGGACAAGCCTTGGTTATTTACAATGAGGATGAAGTGCTGGGCGGCGGATGGATCGAGTGAAACCTCGCTACCCAATTCAATGATTCACATTATCCCGTGCTGCCAACTGCACGATGGACGTCGCCGCCTCTTCCGACCGCCACTCCACGCGCAGCCCCTTGTCATCGCGGAGTAGCACGTTCCGCCCGCGTGAAAACGCCAGAAAATGCGTCTCCCGACACACTGCGAGAGGCAACGTCTCCCCCGGCTTCGGTTGGATCACCCAGTTCTCCACAATCAGATCATAGTGAATCGGCTCCAGCGTCGTGTTGCTGTGGTCGGTCGTCAACCACTGTTGCTCCAGGATCGTCCGATTCTGATGCTCGATCTTGTTCTGAAATGCGTTGACCGCGAGATCGTGCAGAGACTTTGCGCACTCGCGACGCCGAAGTTCCCCGCGCTGCCAGATTACCGTCCCCACTATGACGACGCCGCCGAGCAGCAGCCAGGCGGTCCGCTGCCAGAAATTCACCCGCCGACGCAGCATCCGCGTCTCGTTGAGCAGGTCATCCATCGCCCCGTCGTCCGCAGTAGAACGCGGGGCCGGTCGTACGTCATCGGACTTCAATGATCACTCCTGTGGCCCAGCGCCTCAAGCCCGCAAGCATAACCGATCAGTGCCGTTGAGACCCCCGAGCACCCTGCCTACAATTCGCCCTCATATTCGGAGCATTCCCAATGTCCACTCAGCATCTCGACATTCTGTTCACCGCGCCCCATCCCGACGATCTCGAGATCGGCTGCGGCGGCACCATCGCCAAACTCGTCAAACAAGGTCACAAGGTCGGCATGGTTCACATGACCAACGGCGAGCCAACCCCCCACGGCTCCGTCGAAACGCGCCTCCGCGAAATGCGCGATGCCGCCGACGTCCTCGGTGTTGCCGCCTGCGAAATGGTCGGCCTCACCAATCGCGTCCTGATGGACGGTCCCGATGCCCGATTCGCGATTGCCTCCGTCGTGCGAAAATATCGCCCGCGCGTGCTTGTCGGCATCGCCGGCCGAACCGTCGCCGCCTCGCCCGATCACTACCAGTCTCAACTGATCACCGAGGCCGTCCGGTTCTATTCCCAGCTCACCAAATGGGATGACCGGTTCAACGGCACCAAGCCGCACGCCGTCGATCACCTCGTGTATCGTGTGATTCCCCGCGCTGCGGAGACGCCGCACTTTCAGAGCCAATTCGTGGTTGATATCAGCGATACGATGGAGCAAAAGCTCGCCGCCGTTGCCTGCTATAAGTCGCAATTCCCCCCGGAGCGCATGGACCGGCTCAAGCACTACATGCGCAGCATTGCCGGCTTCGAAGGCGGATGGTGTGGTTATGATTATGGCGAGCTTTATGCCGTTCCCCGGCCCATTGGGGTCTCCGACATGATGCCGCTTTTTGGTAAGTGGCCCGTTCCGTCAATCATCGACCCGCCGAAGATCACCTAACCGGCGGATCCAAACGTCAAGTACAACGGAAACTTAGCAAACCCGGTCTTTGACGTTGATCCGTCGACCCTTTTTGCGCTTGCGGGCAATCAGTTTTCTTCCGCCTACGCTACTCATTCGAGCGCGAAATCCCTGTTTCCGCTTCCTCTTCCGATGGCTTAGGCGCTTTGGATAGTGCATGATGTAACCTCAGGCGAACAGGCGATTTATGATAATCTCAGTCCTATGTGGGGTCGGATTCTAACACACCGGACTAACAGCGGCAAGCCACTCGGGCCGCGAATATCCCACCCCCGTTTTTCAACCAAAAAACGCGGATTCTCTGTTTGCAGCCCCGCGCCCACCCTGCTAGACTGCCCCCCGGTTCACCGAGGCGCGGTCTGAACCGTTTCGTCGATTTCCAGCCCGTCCTTCAGTGCCGGGCCACACAGGAGTACCCCACGATGCTCGAATACGAGAACCTCAAGAAGATGGTCGAAGCCACCGCCGAGGATGTCGCCAAGGCCGAAGGCGGCAACAAGGCCGCCGGAACGCGCGTCCGAAAGGCCATGCAGGACATCAAGAACGCCGCCCAGGCCGTTCGCAAGAAAATCCTGGAAGTCCGATCGGCCGAAGGCGAAGAGGGCGCTGCCTAAATCCGCCCCACGAGACCCCAGCAAGTCAAGTTGCCGTGACCTGATAACGAACCCGGCAAGGGACGATCGGCCGCATTGATGACGCCGCGCGCGTTAGGTCAGAGGAAATCAGCATGCCTCGTGCCCCGTTCCTCGATCCTAATAGTCTCGACTGCTCGAAGCCCCTCTATTCGCGCGAGCAGATCTATCAGGTGCTGCCCCAACGCCACGAGTTCTCCCAGTTGGACGGCATCATCCATTACGATGCGAACTCCGGGATCAGTGCCGGCTTCCGCGACGTCAAGCCCGACGAATGGTGGTGCCGCGGCCACATGCCCGGCCAGCCACTTTTTCCCGGCGTGCTGATGGTCGAAACCGGCGCGCACCTCGCCGCGTTTGTGCAACATTTGCTGATGCCGATCGAGGGGACGTTTCTCGGCTTCGGCGGAATCGATGATGCCAAGTTTCGGGGAGCCGTCGTACCGCCCTGTCGAATCATTCTGGTCGGCAAGATCGTTGAAGCCCGCCCACGCCGATTCATCTACGACATTCAGTCGTTTGTCCAGGGCGTCATGGTCTTTGAAGGTCGCATCAGCGGCATGCCGCTGAAGGCGAACTGAAAACTCGCACTTCAACAAACGCCTCAACGTCCCCTTTGCCGATTCCTTCCCCCAACGGTACAACTGCGCGCTCAATCACGGAGCGATACCATGCAACTGCGACGGATGGGAAACACCGGCCTCCACGTCTCCGAGCTTTGCCTCGGGGCTATGAACTTCGGAATGCCCGACTGGGGCGTTGACGAAAAAACCAGCATCGAAGTCATCGCCGCCTTCCTCGATGCCGGCGGCAACTTCATCGACACCGCCGACGTCTATGCCAAGGGCGTCAGCGAGGAGTTCTGCGCCAAGGGCATTGCCGGCCGGCGCGACAAGGTCATCATCGCCACCAAGGGCCACTTCCCCGTCGTGCGCCGCTTTGGCGAACCGCCCGATCATGAAAACGCCCTCGGTTCCTCCCGCCGCCACCTGACCGCCGCGTTGGACGCCAGCCTGAAGCGGCTCAAGACCGACTACATCGACCTCTACCAGGTCCACTGCTGGGACGCCGTCACACCGATCGAAGAAACCCTCAGCACGCTCAACGACTTTGTCCGCACCGGCAAGGTTCGCTACATCGGCCTCTCCAACTACGACGCGTGGCACATCGCCGAAAGCCGCCAACTCTGCATCCGCCACGGATGGGAACCCTTCGCCACAGCCCAGATGCAATACAGCCTCGTCCGGCGCGACATTGAGGCGAGCGTCATACCCGTGTGCCGGCGATATGGCATCGGGATTCTCCCGTGGAGCCCCCTCGGCGGCGGCGTTCTCACCGGCAAATACAAGGCCGACGGCACCGGCCCCGACGGCTCGCGCTTCGGCCCCACGCCCGACGCGGCCAACGCCTGGCGCAAGGACTTCGTGAACGATCGCAACATCGGCATCGCCGAGACGGTTCGCAAGGCCGCGACGAAACTCGAAACAACAAGCACGGCACTCTCCATTGCCTGGGTGCTCTCGCGCCCGATGGTGACCAGCGTCATCATCGGCCCGAAGACGGTCGCCCAACTCCGCGACAATCTTGCGGCATGCGATCTGCAGATCCCCGACAACGAGATGTCCGCCCTGACCACCATCAGCGAGCCGATTCCGACTTACCCCTCATCCTTTATCGCCAAGAACAAACGCAACACCGGCCAATACAACGACGAGGTGCGGCGAGGCGCGATGTGAACCAATTGCCGACCACGAATTCGCCGCGGGATGATGCAACCGTGCAACCCCGCCACGCGACCACCCAATGCCCGCGCTGCGGCAGCGTCGGCCTCGACGCCCGCCACTGCAAACTGCTCTGCCCACGATGCGGCTACGTCGAAAGTTGCGAAGACTTGTTCAAGTTCGACACGTCTTCCGCATCTCACCCACCCGCCATTGCATAAAGCTGATTCACGGTGTTCCAGTTTCGCGTCGTCGCCCGGAGCGACAACATGCTTTCGATCTTCGCGTTGGTCAGCTTTGTTCTGGCAAAGCCGCTGGGGCAGTGTAGATACAACTCCGTGCCAGCAACGTGAATCTCATCCGCACCGGCGGGGATCGCGGCCAGCTTCTTTGCTGCGTCCTTGGGAGCCGAGCCGCTTAGAAACGCGACAGCCAGGCGGGCCATTTCCACTCCCTTTTTCTTGAGAAACGGATTCTTCGCGATAATCGTTTTCAACTGCGCCGGCGTCCGCACCATCACATCCACCGGCAGCCGCGTCTTCCCCGCAAGGGCCTTCATCAGCGCGGCCGCACACGTGGAGGCGGACTCGCCCGATTCGAAGACCACATTGCCGCTTTGAACATAGGTTCGCACATTCTCAAACCCGAGTTTGTTGCAGACGCCGCGCAGCGCATCCATCTTGAGGATGTTCCCGCCCACATTCACGGCGCGCAGCAGTGCGATGTATGTTGCCATCGAGCTGCTAATCCCCCACGGTGTGGTCTTTCACAACCACCCATGCCCCGTCGATCCGCCGCATGTGCAGAAAGAACTGCCCGGAGTGGAGGCCGTCCGGCGTCTGATGGCGATAATGCCCCGACACCTCGGCCTCATCCGGCTTGCGAAGCGACACGCTCACGTCGGTGAACTCCAGCGAACCCATCTTCTCGCCCGTCGGATACTTCGTGCGATAGCGATCCAGCGTGGCCTGCCAGCCTTTGGTGACCTTGCCCGGCGTGCTGAACTCCATCGCCTCGCTCTTCCAATAGCCCGCCATGAAGCCGGCGATGTCGCCCTTGTTCCACGCGGCGACCTGTTTGTCGAGGACGCTGCGAATCTCCGGATGGTCCAGCGGCGCAGCGCAGCCGCAGAAATTAGCAAGAACGCAAACAACGATCAGGCCTGTGAGTTTTGCAGGGTGCATGGACTCACTGTACCGAGTCGGCGTTCTTGAGCCAACCCGCCCCGACCATTTGGCACGGGTAGTGTTTGCCTTCTGAGCCGAGCCGCGACCATGAGGGAGCGGGTTCTTATTCTGAGCCGAGCCGCGACCATGAGGGAGCGGGTTTCTTCCGCAATAGCCTTGAACCCGCTTGCTTACGCGTGCGGCTCGGTCCAATCGCTACCGGTAACGACCATTTCAGGTTCCGCGCCGGCTCCCGTAGAATACGCCGGTCGCGAACCGGACCAACCCCATCCACGGAGCAACCGTCATGAAGTTCTTCCTCGATACCGCCAACCTCGATGAGATCAAGGCCGGCGCGGCCCTTGGCATCGTCGATGGCATCACCACCAATCCCAGCCTCGTCGCCAAAGAGGGCAAGGACTTCAAAACGCTCGTCGCCCAGATCTGCGAGATCATCCCCGGCCCCGTGTCGGCCGAAGTGGTGTCGACCACCTGCGACGAAATGATGAAAGAGGCGCGGACACTTTCGAAGATCGCGCCGAACATCATCGTGAAGCTGCCGACCATCCCCGAAGGCGTGAAGGCCCTGAAGATCTGCACCGCCGAAGGAATCAAAACGAACCTGACGCTCATCTTCCAGCCGCTTCAGGCGCTGATCGTCGCCAAGTCCGGCGCAACGTTCTGTTCGCCCTTCCTCGGCCGGCTGGACGACATCGGCCAGGACGGCATGGCGCTGATCCACGACATCCGGCATATCTACGACAACTACGGCTTCAAGACGGAGATCCTCGCGGCCAGCCTTCGCCATCCCATGCACGTCGTCGAGGCGGCCAAGGCCGGTGCCGACGTCGGAACGATGCCGTTCAGCGTGTTCAAGATGCTGCTGAACCACCCGCTCACGGATATAGGTTTGGAAAAGTTCCTCGCGGATTGGAAGAAGCTGCAGGCCTGAGGGATCGGGGGCCGGGGGATCAGGGGATCAGGGGACCGGGGGACCGGGGGACCAGCGGTCACCTCCCAATCCGAGCCGCGCCCATCAGGAAGCGGGTTTGATCTTCTCCCAATCCGAGCCGCGCGGCGCGAGTCGAAGATTCGCCGGGGCGAACCCGCAATCCACGTTGCACTCGCAATGCCATGGCAAAGGTAGCATGGATCAACTTTAAAGGGTGGCATGGGTCAACTCGTTGACCCGTGGCTTGCTCGTGCGAGTCGCAGAGTCGCCTGGAAGACAATCCCTTCTCGCACCTACACCGCCCGGCCGAGAGCACCTTAGGCCCCGCCTACCCCTTAAATATTTGTTGACAGAATT
Organism: Planctomycetota bacterium; assembly: GCA_016235815.1. GTDB lineage: Bacteria > Planctomycetota > Phycisphaerae > UBA1845 > UTPLA1 > JACRIM01. Next base: position 1,194 of record JACRIM010000001.1, on the reverse strand, counting down.
AGAGTGCCCTCTATAATTTACAGTGACTGGTTGTTGTCTTTTAATAGAAGGGACGCTTTCAAAATGGCGCTTCATGAAATTGACAGGTTTGGTGTTGAGGGTGGTGAGGGATATCAGACAACGGTAATCGTCTATCAAAACATGATATCATCGCGATTACTTAACGGAGCCGTAGAGCAGATTGCGGGACTCAAGGAAGCCCGTACGGTGGACGGCTTGGCAGTAAATTGCATTGATGACGACACTTATCAAATCGTTAACGATCCGCTAAATCCGATGAGAATCGTCCGCCGCGTCCACCCATGATTGACGCCGCTTCGATGCGCGCGATGGCTCCCGCCTAGCATCCGCTGTGCGGACCATCACCCATTGTGTCTACCCCGCCGCCGCGTCGGCCGCGCGGTCAACGGTGTGACCAACTGCTCGTCCAATGCAAATAGGAACTCCAACCGCTGCCGCACCGAGTTGAACGGCTGAACCCGATGGCATTTGTCCACAGCGGTATCGAGCCTGTCATCGCGACTTTGCAGTGAGTATTCCCAATCAAAGGCGATCGGTATCGTTTGGTAGCGCAAAAACAGCGAAATCGGCGATTTGCCGAGGTGTTGATCACTTTGCCTTTCGTGCGGTACGCTGATTCGCATGGCAAAGAGGTCCAAAATTAAAAACCAGAGACGTTCCGCCCAAGTTGCACGGAGACAGCAAGCCACAAGTGCCACGCGGGACCGCGCTCCAAATCGAGGAAACGGACGGCCCGACAGAATCCCTGAATTGCCGCATCTAGAGGGACAGCCAACACAACCATTAGTTGAAGGCAACTTTGTTTGGGCCCCCCTGAGCGAATAGGGGGTCATTCAACTTTTTGGATAAACGCACTATCCAAACGCCCCCACCCTCCCCACGAGTCTGTGCCATGAGCAAATTCCGCACCCCCAAATCGCGCCCCGCCCGCAACTTACAAAAAAACCACCCCCAAAGCGAAACACCGATCAAGATTGATAGGCGTATGAACAAAACCCCGGACATCCCGCGCCCCCTCCGCGCCCGCTCTTTGACATCATGCAAATCGTTGCGAAGCAACCTCCATCCTCCCCTGCGTCGCTCCGTGGCTTCGTGGCTCTGCGACTCAATCCCACCTATTCCCACCTAATCCCAGGTCTATTTTCCACGGGAGCCTCAAGCCTCAGGCCGAAG